>NZ_CP026101.1:1844072-2458763 GCF_002902945.1 Paraburkholderia caribensis | reverse complement strand
GCCCGCGCGGCCCTGTGCCGCACGCGGGCGCGCCCGCCGCTGCGATGCGTGCGATGCAGCCGGCGACCACTCAGACAGTTGGCATGATTCACATCTTCAACGGCTTTCACAATCCGAACGGCGGCAGCGAGCAGGAGGCACTGCGCCTGTACGAGCTGCTGCACGGCAGGGGCGACGTGCAGCTCTGGAGCACGTCGTCGCGGACGTCCGAGGAACTGTCGGCGGCCTTTCCGATCCGCCGGCTCGCTCCGCTCAAGGGCAGCGTGCCGCGCGGCGGCACGTATGTGTTCGTCGGCGCCCATTGGCGCAACCGGGCGTGGCCGTATTTCGCGGCCCGCCCCGAGCGGCTCGTGTACGTGTTCAATACGTTTCATCCGAAGCTGCTCGCGCTGACGTCGACGCCGCCGCCGCTGTTGCGCTGGCCCGCGACCGAATTCGTGCTGATTTCCGCGTTTCAGTCCCGGCTGTTGGGCGTGAAGGGCGAGATCCAGCCGTCGCCGATCGATATCGGCCGCTTTGCGCCGCGCGTGCGTGACACTCGCGCGCAACCGGTAATCGGCCGTCTGAGCCGCGATACGGCTGACAAGCATCATCCCGACGACATCGCCGTGTACAGGACCCTTGCTGAGCGCGGCTGCAAGCTGCTGCTGCAAGGCGCGACGACGCTGGCGGCGGCATTGCCGCAAGACGACGCGATCCGTCTGTTGCCCGAGGGCGCGATGGCCGCGCCGGACTTTCTGCACGAGCTCGATATCTTCTACTACCGCACGGGCGAGCACGTCGAGACGTTCGGCCGCGTGGTGCTCGAGGCGATGGCGTGCGGTTTGCCCGTCGTGTGCCACCGGCACGGCGGCTACGCCGATGTTGTGCGGCATGGCGAGAACGGGTATCTGTTCGATACATCCGAAGAAGCGCTGGCGATACTTGCCGAACTCGTTGCGCAGCCGGCGTTGCGCGCGAAGATCGGTGCTGCCGCGCGCCGGACCGTCGAGGAACTGTATTCCCCAGCGGCGCTCGATGCCCGCAGCGCGTTCTATCTGCGCGGCGCCACGCGATGACCTTCCGCGCCTTACGGCCGCTTGCGTGGCGCGCGGGCGTGAAACCAAATCGCATGGCGGCCATGAGATGATGGCGATGGCGTGACCCGTCGACGGGGCCCGGACGCAGGCAGCAGCGGGTAGAAACCGGTAGAAACAGGTAGAAACAGGCAGGATCAGCAGGATCAACAAGATCAACTAAAGGCACCGGCTGAAGAAACCGGGCCATCGACGCAGCGAGCCCTTGGTCCGAGGCTACGCGAGCGCATTTCGTCAATGAGAGTTGAAGCATACATGCAACACGCTACAAGAGATTCGTATCCCCTGATCCTTGCGCGAAGTTTCGCGCTCATCGCGCTGTTTGCCGTGCCGTTGTCGACGGCCGGCGTCAATATCGCGGCGACCCTGTTTGCGGTGTGCGCGCTGCTGTCGCCCGAAGTGTGGCGCAACTGGCGCTCGCTGTTCACCGACCGTGTGTGCGTCGCAGCGCTGCTGCTCGCTGCCGCGCTGACGCTGAGCCTTGCATGGACGACGGCGGACCGCGTGCACGCGCTGGACTTCCTGATGAAGTACCGCAAGCTGATCTATTTGCCGCTGCTGATCCTGACGTTCCGCGATTGCCGCACGACCGCGTGGACGACGGTCGCGAAGTGGGCGCTATTTAGCGCGCTGACGCTTTTGCTGCTGCTGTCATGCTCGAATTACTTCGGCTGGACGTCCATTGGCTCGTGGCATTCGAATACCGATCCGATCCGCAGGGCGTGGGTCTTCAAGGACCATATCGCCGCGGGCATCATGATGGCGCTGCTGTTTTACCTGGCGCTGAGCTTCGCGAAGCAGTCGCGCGCGCGGGCCGCGAAGGTGGCGCTCTACGTCGTCGCGCTGCTGGCCATCGTCAACGTGCTGCTGATGATGCAGGGGCGCACGGGCCAGATCATCGCGATTCTTTTCATCCTGATTTACGTCGTGACGTACTTCACCTCGCTACGCGGCGTGAAGCCGTGGGTCCGGTGGGGGAGCGGCGCCGTGCTGGTGGCCATTGCGGGTAGTCTCGTGTACGCGGCGCTGCATTCGCACGGTTCGCGGCTCGCGGAAACGAACGACGAAATCAGCGCATACGAAACGTCCAACAAGAACACGTCGATGGGCGTACGCATCGTGTTCTACCGGCGCAGCCTTGAATTACTGGCTGAGCGCCCGATCATCGGCCACGGCGTGGGCACGGTGCAGGACGAGTTCGACGCATACGCGCGCAACAACACGGGTGCCGCCGCGGCCACGGCAGGCAATCCGCACAATGAATTTCTGCTGATGGGCGTTCAGTTGGGCGCGGTCGGCATTGCGCTATTCGTGTTTCTGCTCGTGCAGATCGGTCGGACCGCGATCGAATTGCGCGAGCCGGCGCGCACGATCGTGTTCGCTTATCTATTCGCTTTTACGATCGGCTGCTTTGCGAACTCGCTGTTGCTCAACTTTACCGAAGGGAATCTGTTTATCTTCCTCATCGGCATTTTCTTGAGTTGTCGTCGAGGCACGCCTTCGCAGACGGAAGAGCGCCTCGGCAGGTAAGACTGATTCGACCCGGCTCAGACGCCGCTCGTCACCAGCGACAGCACCGACAGATCCGGATGCGTGCCTTCAATAATGCTCTTGCCGACGTGCACGGCTTCATAGGTCGCGTCGTCGAGTGTCTTAAACGATTCTTCTCCATCCGCGTGAAATGTCACCGTGTGGCCGGGCGCTTTCGGGTCGGCGCCAGGATGGCACACGTAGCCGATATACGTGTAGCGTTCGCTACCGTCTTTCAGTGACGGCGCGACGTGAATCTCGAAGCCTTCATAGTCGACTTTTTGCCAGTTCAGGGTTGCGGCTTCGTCGGGCATGATTGCCTCCGTGCGGACGGCGCCGTCGGCGGCCTGACGATGATGGGCGACGTCGACGCTTGCCGTGTGTCGTGCGCCGCGGCGCGCGGCGCGATTCGAGACGAGGTGAAAAGGGATTCAGTGCCGGGATTCAGTGCCGGTGGCGCAGGCGCTCCCACCATCGATGCCCGTCGTAACGGCCCGACATTGCGTCGCGGATGTGATGAAGGTGATGCTCGCGCCGCAATTGATGCGACAGCAGCGTCGCGATGACCGCCAGCACGACGATGCCGACCACGATGCCAACCATTGATTCAGCCATGGCTGCCTCCGTCTATTGCAACTGCATATCGAAAGTCTAGCTGATTTGCCGGAACAGGGCGGACGGCGGATGGCCCGACGCCACGCCCGATCAATCTCTGTAACCTCTACTCGGAAGTGATTGAAATTTCGTATCGCTTCGCGATGCGGGATGCATTGATGAGTCAGTTTTCGTCGTCGGAAAGCAGCGCTTCGAGCCCGAAAAGCCACGCAATGCCGAAGGTCAGCAGGCCCCCCGCCGAGCGCTTCCGTAACGTGCTTTTCTCGTGAGACGCGGGGCGGTAAAGCCCGTCGTAGCAAGGGTTAGGTAGAGCTGTCTGGTCATCGTTGTATTCGTATTGTTCGGAGCGCATGTCGCCTCCCGCGTGCGGTGTGATCCTCTGACAGCAAACGGCGTGCCATCAGAGGTGCGCGGAAGAGGTGGCGAATCACATCAGCACGATGTCGTACTGCTCCTGACTCAGATTCGACTCGACCTGCAATGAAACCGGCTTGCCGATGAAATCAATCAGCATGGCCAGATGTTGGGATTCTTCTTCGAGAAACAGATCGATCACCTGCTGCGACGCGACCACGCGAAACTCGCGCGGATTGAACTGGCGGGACTCACGCAGAATTTCCCGCAGCACGTCATAGCACACGGTACGCGCCGTCTTCACCTGCCCCTTGCCCTGGCAAACAGGGCAAGGCTCGCACAATACATGCGCAAGCGACTCACGCGTACGCTTTCGCGTCATCTCGACGAGCCCGAGCTGCGAGAACCCGTTCACCGTCACGCGGGTGCGGTCGCGTGAAAGTGCCTTCTTGAGTTCGTTGAGCACCTGATCGCGATGCTCGACGTTTTCCATATCGATGAAGTCGATGATGATCACGCCGCCCAGATTGCGCAGCCGCAACTGACGCGCGATGGTATGCGCCGCTTCGAGATTGGTCTTGAAGATCGTGTCGTCGAAATTGCGCGCGCCGACGTAGCCGCCCGTGTTGACATCGATGGTCGTCATCGCTTCCGTCTGGTCGATCACCAGATAGCCGCCCGACTTCAGATCGACACGCCTCGACAACGCGCGCTGGATTTCCGTCTCGATGTTGTACAGATCGAAGAGCGGACGCTCGCCCGTGTAGTGATGGAGCTTCGACGACACCGCAGGCGTGAACTCGGCCGCGAACTCCGCGAGCATCTGATACGTCTCGCGCGAATCCACCTGAATGCGCGTGGTCTCGTCATTGACGAAGTCGCGCAGCACGCGCTGCGCGAGATTCAGGTCCTGATAAAGCAGACTCGTGGGCGGCATGCGCTGCCCTTGCGAGAGTATCGTTGTCCATGTCTTGCGCAGATAGGCGACGTCAGCAGCAAGCTCTTCGCTCGACGAGTCTTCGGCGATGGTGCGTACGATGTAGCCGCCTTTCTCGTCGACGGGCAACACCGATGTCAGACGCGCACGCACGGCTTCGCGCTCGGCTTCGCTTTCGATCTTTTGCGAAATGCCGATATGCGGTTCCTGCGGCAGATAGACGAGCGTGCGCCCGGCGATGCTCACCTGCGTGGACAGCCGCGCGCCTTTCGTGCCGATCGGGTCCTTGACGACCTGGACCATCAGCGTTTGCCCTTCGAAGACGATCTTCTCGATGGGCTGATGCGGCACCTGCTGTTGCGTGTCGCCCGCGAGCCGCGGATGCCAGATATCGGCAACATGTAGAAACGCGGCGCGTTCCAGACCGATATCGATAAACGCGGACTGCATGCCCGGCAGCACCCGCACCACCTTGCCGAGATAGACATTGCCGACGCGCCCGCGTGACAGCGTGCGCTCGACGTGAAGCTCCTGCACTGCGCCCTGCTGGACCAACGCTACGCGCGTCTCCTGTGGCGTAACGTTAATCAGGATTTCTTCGTTCATGGTGTTGTTTTAGAAGTCGATGCTCGCCGCACGTAGAAGAGCAGCGGTTTCAAACAATGGCAAACCCATGATACCTGAATAGGACCCGTCGATATGCTCGATAAACTCCGCTGCGCGCCCCTGAATGCCATACGCGCCCGCCTTGCCGAGCGGCTCGCCGCTTGCTGCGTAACGGCGCAGCGCATCGCTTTGCACTGCAGCAAAGCGCACGCGCGATACCGATAGCGCGGGCGCGAGCAGTTCGCCATCTGCATCGACGACGGCCACGGACGTCAGCACTTCATGATCGCGGCCCGCGAGCCGAGTCAGCATCGCGACGGCGTCGTCGGCATCGATCGGCTTGCCGAGAATCGCGTCGTCGATCGTGACGGTTGTGTCGGCAACGAGGATGGGCGCATTCGCGTGGCCGCCCGCGACCAGCCGCGCGCGCGCCGCATGCGCCTTCGCGACGCACACGCGCATCACGTAGTCGTGCGCGCGCTCGCCGGGCAACTCGGCCTCGAGCGCTTCCGCGTCTTCGTCGGGGCGCGGCAGCAGCAGTTCGAAACGCACGCCCAATTGCGTGAGCAACTCCTGGCGGCGCGGGCTTTGCGACGCGAGATAGACGAACGGAAAGACAGCGGACTGATTGGACATGGATCGGCTTTAAAGAAACGGGAGACGCGGCTCGGCAAAGGCGCAAGCCAACGAAAGCGTTGAGCGTAACAGATGACGCAGACGGTTCAACCTGGCCATTCGGCCAGGTTGTGCAGGGCGAGGGACAGCGGGAAGATGAAGTGTGTTCAGACCCGGAGTTCAGGCCCGATGATACGGATGATTCTGCGTGATGGTCCACGCGCGATACAGTTGTTCGGCAAGCAGCACACGGACCATCGCGTGCGGCAGCGTCAGGCTCGACAGACGCAGCAGCATGTCCGCGCGCGCCTTCAGTTCGGGGTCGAGCCCGTCTGCACCGCCGATCAGAAACGCGACGTCGCGCCCATCCTGTTGCCACGAGGGCAGGGCGTTGGCGAGCTGCATCGTGGTCCAGTCCTTGCCGCGTTCATCGAGCGCGACGATGCGCGCGTTCTTCGGCAACGCGGCTTCGATTTTCTGGCGCTCGGCGGCCATCACGCTTTCGGCCGAGCGGCCAGACGAACGCTGCTCCGGCTTGAGTTCGCGCAATTCGATGCGCAGCTCGGGCGGCATGCGCTTCGCGTACTCGTCGAAGCCCGTGGCGATCCAGTCGGGCATCTTGTGGCCAACCGCGACGATATGCAGTTTCATCGTCAGCCTCGCGCCTGGTCAGCACCGCCCGCAGTGGCAAGCGCGAATCCCTTGATGGACAGCGGCACGCTCACGAGCGGCGGCGGGCAGGTGCCTTGCGCGCGGGACGCGCGACGGGTGCATCTTCCTCTTCGTCCTCGTCGTCGAACGGCTCTGACGGACGGGCGCCGCCGAACGGGTTCGGCGTCGACAGCTTCACGCGCACCGGCTTGTCGCCCCAGATCTCTTCGAGGTTGTAGTACTGGCGCAGGGCCGGCTGAAGGATGTGCACGACGGCATCGCCGCAGTCCACCAGCACCCATTCGCCGATGTCTTCGCCCTCGGTGCTGATGATGTCGCCGCCCGCTTCCTTGACCTTTTCGCGCACGCTGGACGCAAGCGCCTTGGTCTGGCGGTTCGACGTGCCGCTCGCGACGATCACGCGGTCGAACAGTTCGGTGAGGTGGCTGGTGTTGAACACCCTGATGTCTTGCGCCTTGACGTCTTCGAGTCCGTCGACGATCGCGCGTTGCAGCTTGCGTATATCCATGGTTACCGATGTTGGTACAGATGATGTTGAACAATATAGTCCCACACAGCAGTGGGGACATGATCTGGTGCGGACTGCACTTGCACGGCAGCGCCGCTTGCAGAGGCGTCCGCATCGTTTTCGAACCACGCGCGCAGATGCGCGCGGATGTCGGTGGCCGACACGTCCAACGCAAGCGACGTGTCGATCAGCAAATGCCCGGCGGGTGTCGCCCGCAGCGTGCCGGCTTGCGCCGCGCGCTGCGCGATGGCTGCCGCGACGGGAGCCGGCACGGCCGTTACGTCGAAACCCGGGCGTGTCGCGGCGGCGATATGCGCATAGTCGAACAGACGCTGCCAGTCTCGCCACGTGTCGAGCCGCACGAGCTGGTCGGCGCCGATCAGAAGCGAGATCGACGCGTCCGCGCCTTCGCGCTCGCGCCAGCGCCGCAGTGTTTCGACCGTATAAGTGGGGCCGTCGTGCTCGATTTCATCCGTGGCGACGCTGACGGTCACGCCCGGCAGCGTCAACGACGCAGCGGCCGCGCGCGTCATGGCGAGCCGGTCTTCGGCCGCCGATACATCCGCCTTCTGCCACGGCTGGCCAGCCGGCATCAGCACGAGTTCGGTCAGATCGAGCGCCTCGGCGAAACGTCGCGCGAGCGCGAGGTGGCCGTCGTGGATCGGGTCGAACGTGCCGCCGAGTATGCCGATGCGTCGGCGCAATGCCCGTTGAGGTGCGACGGATTGAGCGGTCGGATTCAGTTGCGGTTCCTTTGCCTGTCAGTAAAAGCGGGTAGCGCGCGACGGGTCGCGTCAGACCCACTCGCGCGGAACGAGAAAGTCGCTGGTCAGGCGCGCCTCCGGCGTGCCCGGTTCGGGCTGCCAGTTGTAGCGCCAGTTTACGACAGGCGGCATCGACATCAGGATCGATTCCGTGCGGCCGCCGCTTTGCAGCCCGAACAGTGTGCCACGGTCGAAGACGAGGTTGAACTCGACGTACCGGCCGCGCCGGTAGGCCTGGAAGTCGCGCTGGGCCTCGCCGTACGGCATGTTGCGGCGTTTTTCGACGATGGGCAGATAGGCGTCCAGAAACGCGTCGCCGACGCTCTTGACCATCGCGAACGACTGCTCGAAGCCAGGCTCCGCGTAGTCGTCGAAGAAAATCCCGCCGATGCCGCGCGGCTCGTTGCGGTGTTTCAGGAAAAAATAGTCGTCGCACCAGCGCTTGAAGCGCGGGTACAGATCGTCGCCGTATGGTTGCAGCGCATCGCGGCAGACGCGGTGAAAATGCTGCGCGTCCTCTTCGAAGCCGTAGTAGGGCGTCAGATCCATGCCGCCGCCGAACCAGAACACGGGCGCTTCGCCTGCTTTCGTCGCGACGAGCAGCCGCACGTTCATGTGGACCGTCGGGCAGTACGGGTTGCGCGGGTGCAGCACCAGCGACACGCCCATCGCCTCGAATCCGCGCCCCGCCAGTTGCGGGCGCAGCGCGCTGGCCGAGCCGGGCAGCGCGTCGCCTTGCACATCCGAGAAGCCGATGCCCGCGCGCTCGAAGAACTGGCCGTCTTCCAGAATGCGCGTGCAGCCGCCGCCACGCAGCTTTTCACCGGGCGCGCGCTGCCAGCTGTCGGTGGCGAGCGGCGTGCCGTCGAATGCGCCGAGCGCGTCGGCGATCCGCGTCTGCAGGCCTTGCATCCAGCTGCGGACCGTCTGGGTATCGTTGGCGTCGTGAATCGAATCGGTCATGGTGTGTGGGGCGCGGCAGGTTTGGAACACTGGCGCGGTCGGGTCTCGATGGGACAGATAAGGCGTGCTGCGATGTCGGCGGGGGAGTGGGCGGCTTGCGTCTGCGCGGCTGCCGCCGTCCGCGAGCGGCCGGGCGCGCTCCGCTGCCCGCAACCGCGCATCTCTGCCGGCAAATCCAAGTGTAGCGCCGGCGCGGCCAACTGGCCCCGAAGGGCCGTGTCGCGTGTTCGGGACGGGGGCCCGAACGCCGCGCCGGAAAGCGCTTTCGCGCGGAAAGCGTCAGCTCTGGCCGTGCTTGCGGTTGGCCGCCCGATAACCGATGTCGCGGCGATACTGCATGCCGTCGAACGAAATATGGTTGATCGCCTCATACGCAACCGACTGCGCGCTGCGCACCGAGTCAGCCAGCCCGACCACGCACAGCACGCGTCCGCCCGTCGTCGTCAGCTTGCCGTCCACCAGCGCCGTGCCCGCATGGAACGTCACCGCGTCTGCCGTTTCGACGGGAATGCCGCTGATGAAGTCGCCCTTGCGCGGCGCGTCCGGATAATTGTGCGCGGCGAGCACGACGCCGAGCGCCGTGCGACGGTCCCATTCCAGTTCCACCGTGTCCAGCGTGCCCGCGATTGCCTGCTCGACGACCTTCGAGAAGTCGCCCTTCAGGCGCGCCATGATCGGCTGCGTTTCCGGGTCGCCCATCCGGCAGTTGAATTCGAGCGTTTTCGGGTTGCCTTGCGCGTCGATCATCAGGCCGGCGTACAGGAAGCCGGTGAAGCGGATGCCTTCTTTCTCCATGCCGCGCACGGTCGGCAGGATGATTTCGCGCATCACGCGTGCGTGCAGTTGCGGCGTGACGATGGGCGCGGGCGAGTAGGCGCCCATGCCGCCCGTGTTCGGGCCCTGATCGCCGTCCAGCAGCCGCTTGTGGTCCTGGCTCGACGCCAGCGGCAGCACGTTCATGCCGTCCACCATCACGATGAAGCTCGCTTCCTCGCCCGCCAGGAACTCTTCGATCACGACACGCGCGCCGGCATCGCCGAGCTTGTTGTCCGATAACATCATGTCGACGGCGTGATGCGCTTCTTCGAGCGTTTGCGCGACGACCACGCCCTTGCCGGCCGCAAGGCCGTCGGCCTTGATGACGATGGGTGCACCCTTGGCGTCGATGTAGGCGTGCGCGGCAGCCACGTCCGAAAAGGTTTCGTATTCCGCTGTCGGGATAGCGTGGCGCTTCATGAACGCCTTCGCGAAGTCCTTGGAGCTTTCGAGCTGCGCCGCTTCCTTCGTCGGGCCGAAAATTTTCAGGCCACGCGCGCGGAAGATGTTGACGATGCCCGCCGCGAGCGGCTGCTCCGGCCCGACCAGCGTGAACGCGATCTGCTCTTTCTCGACGAAGTCGGCGAGCGCGTTCGGATCGGTGATGCCGATATTGAGCAGACGGTCGTCCTGCGCGGTGCCGCCGTTGCCAGGCGCGACATAGACGAGCTGCACGCGTGGCGACTGCGCGAGCTTCCATGCGAGCGCATGCTCGCGACCGCCGGAACCGACGACGAGTAACTTCATGTGATTCCCCGAATGCTAAAAACCGTGAACGGCCCGCGCAGCGGCGCGAGCCGTGGATATCTACCTTCGCACAACGCGAACGCGTTGCCTGTGAGACAGGCCACAAAGCCGGGCCATGTGGCGGGAAAAGCAGAGAAATACGCCGCGAACGACGCGCCCGTGTGAATGCCCGAACGCCCGTGCGGCGAGCGCGGGAAGGAGCGCAGCGACTGCCCCGTCTTTGAAGGGAACCGGGATGGGAACCCTGATCGGGGCGGCGCGCTCACTTGCCGCCTCACTCGTCGGCGATGGCCGCGTTCGTGTAGACCTCTTGCACGTCGTCCAGATTTTCCAGCGCGTCGAGCAGCTTTTGCATCTTGACGGCGTCGTCGCCCGTGAATTCGACTTCCGTTTGCGGCTTCATCGTCACTTCCGCGACTTCCGCCTTGAAGCCAGCGGCTTCGAGCGCGGACTTGACCTTCGGGAAGTCGTTCGGCGGGCAGACTACTTCGATGCTGCCGTCTTCGTTCGTGACGACGTCGTCGGCGCCCGCTTCGAGGGCGGCTTCCATCAGCTTGTCTTCCGGCGTGCCGGGCGCGAACAGGAACTGGCCGACGTGATCGAACATGAACGACACCGAGCCGTCCGTGCCCATGTTGCCGCCGAACTTCGAGAACGCGTGGCGCACTTCCGCGACGGTGCGGGTGCGGTTGTCGGTCATCGTGTCGACGATGATGGCCGCGCCGCCGATGCCGTAGCCTTCGTAGCGGATTTCCTCGTAGTTCGCGCCATCTACGCCGCCAACGCCGCGCTGGATCGCGCGGTTGATGTTGTCCTTCGGCATGTTGGCGTCGTACGCCTTGTCGACGGCGAGCCGCAGGCGCGGGTTCGAGTCGATATCGCCGCCGCCCATGCGGGCCGCGACCTGGATTTCCTTGATGAGCCGCGTCCAGACCTTGCCTTTCTTGGCATCGGCCGCTGCTTTCTTATGCTTGATGTTGGCCCATTTCGAATGACCCGCCATACCTTTCTCCGTCGCGCGCGCCAGCGGGGCGCACGCATTGTGCAATTGTCGTTGCGTTTGTCGGGCGTGGCGGATGTGCGCTCGCGCCCCGATGTCAGTCTGGTCGCACCCTGGAATGCTGTGGCTTGCGCGCCTGTTCGGCGGCGCGTCGGGAATGACGCTGTGCAAGCGTCGAAAGATCGACGGAATCGGCCATCGCAATGCCGGTGGTGGGTGTGCCGCCCGTTCGGTGGGCAGACCGAGATTTTATCATGGGCGGGGGTGGCCGCAGGGGCCATGGGGTTCGGGTTTGGTTTTTTGGTTTTGGTTTTGGTTTTGGTTTTGGTTTTGGTTTTGCTTTGCGCTGGCATCCGGGGTTTGCTTTTGCTTTCGCTGGCATCCGCGAATTGTTAGCGTGCTTCACGCGTCGCCCCTGTGCGGGGCGGCACCTACTTTTCTTTGCCGCCGTGTACAGACTGGAGACATCGCTGACAGGTGTACAGGGACATCGTTGACACTTTCGGGTAATCAAACGCCCGGATTTTCAACCATGCCCTGGGATGTAAAAGACATCATGAATCGCCGCGAAGATTTCGTCCGTGAGGCCGCCACACAGGCGCTCGCGTTCAGCGAACTGTGCCGCAAATACACGATCACCCGCCAGACCGGCTACAAGTGGCTGGCCCGTCACAGGGCGGAAGGCATCAAGGGCCTGGCCGACCGCTCCCGCCGCCCGCATCACAGTCCCAAACGCTCAGCGCAGACCATCGAGGCGCGGGTGCTCGAAATGCGCCAGGCGCACGGCTGGGGCGGGCGCAAGATCGCCCAGCGCCTGCGCGATCTGGGCGAAACACAGATTCCCGCGCCCGCCACGATCACTGAGATCCTGCGCCGTCACGGGCTCATCGATGAACAGGCGTCGCGCCAGCGCCAGCACTGGCAGCGCTTCGAGCACGAGTATCCGAACTCGCTGTGGCAGATGGACTTCAAGGGTGACTTCCCGACCCTGGAGAGCGGACGCTGCGCGCCATTGACGGTCATCGATGACCACTCGCGCTACAACGTCGTGCTGAGCGCCTGCTCGCGCACCACCACGCAGGTCGTGCAGGAAGCGCTGGAGCGGGCGTTCCGCTGCTACGGGCTGCCTTCGTGCATCAACACCGACAACGGCGCGCCATGGGGCTCGCCCAGCGCGCCGGGCCAGCTCACCGAGCTCGCGGTCTGGCTGATCCGGCTGGGCATCCATGTGAGCTATAGCCGGCCGTATCACCCGCAGACCAACGGCAAGGATGAACGGTTTCACCGCTCGCTGAAGGCCGAAGTGTTGCAGCGGCATGCGTTCACCACGCACGAGCACGTGCAGCGGGAACTGGATCGCTGGCGGCAGGTGTACAACACCGAGCGTCCGCACGAGGCACTGGGAATGGCGGTGCCGCTCACCCGCTACGCGTGCAGCCTGCGCAGGATGCCTGGGCGGCTGCCAGAGCCCGAATACCGCTGCGGCGACGCGGTTTTACGGGTCAACTCAAGCGGCGTGGTGCGCGTGCGCGGCGAGAAACTGAAGCTCTCGATCGCACTCAAGGGGCTGCAGGTGGCCGCCCGCCCGAGCGAGGACGAAGACGGTGTGATTGACATCTGGTTCGCCCATCAGCGGGTCGCAAAACTTGACCTGAAGGCAGCAAAACCCTGACCATCATGTGTCAGCGATGTCTCTGTACATGTGTCAACCATGTCTCCAGTCTGTACACCGCCGCAAAGAAAAGTAGGCAAAAGAAAGCGGCTCACACCGCCAGCCTTTGACGCTTGCCCACGGGCCCCCAACGTCCCCACACTTCACACGGCAACATACCCGTCGATGTCCGTTGCCAACGCTTCAAACAAATGCCTCACCCGCTTCAAATACCCGTACCCGGCCAAGCGGCAGCGAATGGTATGTGCCGCCCAGGTGGCAAACTGTGTGTAGGTTGTCGCGTCGTATAGCTTCGCGTTCTTACCGGGTGGGGCGCGTGCGCTATCGGTCCGGAGTGAGGCATGCGAAGCACTACGGCCTACACACAGTTTGCCACCTGGGCGGCGGCGGACTGTCTGGCGCGGCATGCTCAAACACGGGTGTGTGAAGCGGGTGAGGCGCTCATTTAGAGCGTTGGCAACGAACGTGGGTCATATGGTTGCCGCGTGAAGCGTAAGAACCTTTGGGGGCCCTCAGGCAAGAATTAGCGCTGGCGGTGTGAGCCGCTTTCTTTTGCCTACTTTTCT
The DNA here is from genome assembly GCF_002902945.1 of Paraburkholderia caribensis. Classification (NCBI taxonomy): domain Bacteria; kingdom Pseudomonadati; phylum Pseudomonadota; class Betaproteobacteria; order Burkholderiales; family Burkholderiaceae; genus Paraburkholderia; species Paraburkholderia caribensis. The sequence continues at coordinate 2,445,322 of NZ_CP026101.1, read as the reverse complement.
TTGCGGCGGCAAAGAAAAGTAGGTGCCGCCCCGCACAGGGGCGACGCTTGAAGCGAGCTAACGAAACGCGGATGCCAGCGCAAAGGCCAGCACACCAAACGGCGTAGCCCGCGCCACGAAGGCAAGCGCAAAGGCCAGAACAAACACCAAACGGCATAGCCCGGCACCACAACCCCCACCCCCGAAGGGCAAAAAAAACGATCAGTTCTTCGTCCCGAACAACCGATCCCCAGCATCCCCAAGCCCAGGAATAATGTAAGCATGCTCATTCAGATGTGCATCGAGCGAAGCAACATACAGCTTCACATCCGGATGCGCATCCTGAAACACCTGCACGCCTTCAGGCGCGGCCACGAGCGCGAGGAAGGAAATATTCTCCCCCGCGACACCGCGCCGCTTCAGCACATCGATCGCATGCACGGCCGAATACCCCGTCGCAACCATCGGATCGCAAAGAATAAAAATGCGATCTTCGAGATCCGGCAACCGCACCAGGTACTCGACAGGGCGATGATCGTCATCGCGATACACACCAATATGCCCGACACGCGCCGACGGAATCAGCTCCAGCAGCCCGTCCGACATGCCCACGCCCGCGCGCAGCACGGGCACGATTGCAAGCTTCTTGCCAGCAATCACAGGCGCGTCGATATCGACGAGCGGCGTGCTCACGCGACGCGTCGTCATCGGCAGGTTGCGGGTGATTTCATAGCCCATCAGCAGCGTGATCTCGCGCAGCAGTTCGCGGAACGTCCGCGTGGACGTGTCGCGGTCGCGCATGTGCGACAGCTTGTGCTGGATCAGCGGGTGATCGAGGATGAAAAGATTGGGAAAACGGCTGTCCTGGGTCATGACGGGGCGCCTCGCGGCGAAGTTGAGCTGGCTGACGATGAATTTGGCGCGGCGCCCGTGCCCCGTGACGGGCGGCGGCGCGCGGCTGCGCCATGGCTGCGAGTTTACCGGAAGGGCAGCGCAAAAAGACGGATGCTGATGAAAGGTATATCGGCAAGGTCCGGCAGCGCCGCGTCGATTCTTCTAGAATCGGGGGACAGTTGGCCGACCACCCCCGAGCGTAACGCGCAGGCATGTCCCGCTCGTTGCGCGCGCAAAAACAGGAAAATACACATGGATCTGGGCATCGCAGGAAAGACCGCGCTGGTGTGCGCGGCAAGCAAGGGACTGGGGCGCGGCTGCGCCGAGGCGCTGGCGGCCGAAGGCGTGAACGTGACGATCGTCGCCCGCACGGCCGACACGCTCGAAGCCACGGCGGCCGCGATCCGCTCGAAGACGGGCGTCGACGTGAAAGCGGTGGCCTGCGACATCACCACCCCCGAAGGCCGCGCCGCGGCGCTCGCCGCGTGTCCGCAGCCGGACATCCTCGTCAACAACGCGGGCGGCCCGCCGCCCGGCGATTTCCGCAACTTCACGCACGAAGACTGGATTCGCGCGCTCGAAGCGAACATGCTCACGCCGATCGAACTGATCCGCGCAACCATCGACGGCATGATCTCGCGCGGCTTCGGACGGGTGGTGAACATCACCAGTTCGTCGGTGAAGGCGCCTATCGATGTGCTCGGTCTGTCGAACGGCGCGCGCTCGGGCCTGACAGGCTTCGTCGCGGGCGTCGCGCGCAAGGTCGCACCCGACGGCGTGACCATCAACAACCTGCTGCCGGGCCTGTTCGACACCGACCGCATCGCCGTGACGTTCGAGGCAGCGGCGAAATCGCAGAACATCTCCGTCGACGAAGCGCGCAAGCAGCGCATGGCGACGATTCCCGCGCGCCGCTTCGGCACGCCCGACGAGTTCGGCCGCGCCTGCGCGTTCCTGTGCAGCGTGCACGCGGGCTATATCACCGGGCAGAACTGGCTGATCGACGGCGGCGCGTACCCCGGCACGTTTTGATGATGGACGGCCGTTGCACGGCCCTTCGCGGCACATCGCGAACACGATAACGACAACACAAGAGGAGCAACGACATGACAACACGCGTCGCGCTGATCGCGCACGACCACAAGAAGGATGACATCGTCAGGCTGGCGGGCGAATACGTCGACACGCTGTCGCGCTGCGAGTTGATCGCGACGGGCACGACGGGCTCGCGCATTAGCGACGCGCATGGCCTGAAAGTCGAGCGGATGCTGTCCGGCCCGCACGGCGGCGACCTGCAGATCGGCGCGCAACTGGCCGAAGGCAAAGTCGACATGGTGATTTTCCTGCGCGACCCGATGACGCCTCAGCCGCACGAGCCGGACATCAACGCGCTAGTGCGGGCGTGCGATGTCCACAACGTGCCGTGCGCGACCAACATCTCGACAGCGCGGATGATCCTCGACGTGCTGACACTGCGTCTGACGCATCAGGTCTGACGGCGTCGTTCGTTTCAAGCGGGCAATCGACGCGAATCAGGCAACGAATCAATCTGGAGATGACATGACGAAGGCAATTCGATTCGACAAGACAGGCGGCCCGGAAGTGATGAAGTGGGTCGACGTCGAAGTGGGCGAGCCGGGTAACGGCGAAATCCGCATCAAACAGCATGCCGTCGGCCTGAACTATATCGACGTGTATTTCCGTACCGGGCTGTATCCGCTGCCGTTGCCGGGCGGCCTCGGGATGGAGGCGGCGGGCGAGGTGATCGCGGTCGGCGCGGGCGTGACGGAGCTGAAGGCGGGCGACCGCGTCGCATACGTCGCGCGGCCGCCGGGCGCGTACGCGCAAGAGCGCGTGCTGCCCGCGGCGCAGGTGGTGAAACTGCCCGATGCGATCGGCTACGAACAAGCCGCTTCAGTAATGCTGCAAGGGCTGACCGCGCAATATCTGCTGCGCCGCACGTATCCCGTGAAGCCGGGCGACACGATCCTGATCCAGGCGGCCGCGGGCGGCGTGGGGCTGCTCGTGTGCCAGTGGGCGAAGGCGCTGGGCGCGACGGTGATCGGCACGGTCGGTTCGGACGAGAAGGCGGAGATCGCGAAGGCGCATGGCTGCGACCATCCCATCGTGTACACACGCGAGAACTTCACGAAACGCGTGCGCGAGATCACGAACGGGGCAGGCGTGCCCGTCGTGTATGACTCGATCGGCAAGGATACGTTTACGGCGTCGCTCGATTGCCTGGCGCCGCTCGGCATGTTCGTGAGCTTCGGCAATGCGTCGGGCCCGCTGCCGCCCATCGATTCGTCGGAATTCGCCGGGCGCGGCTCGCTGTTTTTCACGCGTCCGACGCTGTTCACGTATATGGGCAAGCGCAGCGATTACGACGCGATGTCGGCTGAACTGTTCGACGTGATCGTGTCCGGCAAGGTGAAGACGAGCATCAATCAGCGCTATGCACTCGCCGACGTCGGCAAGGCGCATGCGGATCTGGAGGCGCGCAGGACGACGGGATCGACGGTTTTGCTGCCGTAAGCAACGCTCGCTGCAATCAGGAAGGCCGCTTCACGCGCGACGTGAAGCGGCCTTTTCCGTTTACACCTTTTTTACACTCCCCGATGCATCTTTGACCTGCCCTTTACGTCGATCGGCATAACGTTGCGGCCATCCATCGCCAAACAAATGGAGAAGATGAAATGGATGTGCTGTATGTCGGGGGCATCGCGCTTTTTGCTGCGCTGACCTTTGGGTTGATCGCCGGATGCGAGAAGTTGACGCGCTACGGCCGTGGTCAGGGAGCGCGCTCATGAACTGGATCCTCTGGCTGTCGGGCGCGGCGACCGCGCTGCTGTTCGCCTATCTCGTCTATGCGCTGCTGCGCGCGGAGGACATTGAATGAACCTCAATAATGTCTTGCAGCCGGCCTTCTTCATCGTCGTGCTGCTCGCGGCTGCCGTGCCCGTTTCGCGCTATCTGTCGCGCGTGATGGACGGCACGTCGCGCGTCGTCAAACTGGGCGGGCCCGTCGAGCGTCTGCTGTACCGTCTCGCAGGCGTCGACCCCGAGCAGGAAATGGGCTGGAAGCACTACGCGATCGCCACGCTCGCGTTCAACCTGCTCGGCGTCGTGTTTCTGTACGTGCTGCTGCGCGTGCAAGGCCTGTTGCCCGGCAATCCGCAGCAGTTCAGCGCGATGACGGTCGACGGCGCGTTCAACACGGCCATCAGCTTCGTCACCAACACGAACTGGCAGGATTATTCGGGCGAGCAGACGTTGAGCTATCTGACGCAGATGCTCGGCCTGACGGTGCAGAACTTCCTGTCGGCGGCGACAGGCATCGTCGTCGTGATCGCACTGGTGCGCGGCTTTGCGCGCCACACTGCGAAGACCATCGGCAATTTCTGGGTCGATATGACGCGCGTGACGCTCTACGTGCTGCTGCCGATGTCGGCGATCGTCGCAGCGCTGCTGATGAGCCAGGGCGTGATCCAGAACTTCAAGTCGTACGAGGACGTGCCCACGCTGCAGACCACCACGTATTCCGCGCCGAAGACGGATGCCCAGGGCAACCCCGTGAAGGACGCGAAGGGCAACCCTGTGATGGTCGATACGCCTGTCAAGACGCAGACCATCGCGATGGGCCCCGTCGCCACGCAGGAAGCGATCAAGATGCTCGGCACGAACGGCGGCGGCTTCTTCAACGGCAACTCCGCGCATCCGTACGAGAACCCGACGCCGTTCTCGAACTTCGTGCAGATGTTCTCGATCCTGATCATCCCCGCCGCGCTGGCCCTCGTGTTCGGCCGCATGATCGGCGACGGGCGGCAAGGCGTGGCCGTGCTCGCAGTGATGACGATCGCCTTCGCCGTGTGCATCGCGGGCGAGATCGGCGCGGAGCAAGCCGGCAATCCGCTCTTCGCGTCGCTGCATGTCGATCAGTCGGCGAGCGCGCTGCAGCCGGGCGGCAACATGGAAGGCAAGGAAACACGCTTCGGCATCGCGCAGTCCGGCATCTTCACGGTCGCGACGACGGCCGCATCGTGCGGCGCCGTGGCCAACACGCACGACTCGCTGACGCCGCTCGGCGGTCTCGTGCCGATGCTGCTGATGCAACTCGGCGAAGTGATCCTCGGCGGCGTGGGTTCGGGTCTGTACGGGATGCTGGTGTTCGCGATGCTCGCGGTGTTCGTCGCGGGGCTGATGATCGGCCGCACGCCTGAATACGTCGGCAAGAAGATCGAAGCGTACGAGATGAAGATGGTGTCGATCGTCGTGCTGCTCACACCGCTGCTCGTGCTGGTCGCGACGTCGATTGCCGTGCTCACCGACGCGGGCAAGGCGGGCATCCTGAATCCGGGCGCGCATGGCTTCTCCGAAATCCTGTACGCGTTCAGCTCGGCCGCGAACAACAACGGCAGCGCGTTCGCGGGTCTGACGGTGAGCACGCCGTTCTACAACTGGCTGACTGCCGTGGCGATGTGGTTCGGCCGTTTCGGCACGATCGTCCCGGTGCTCGCGATTGCCGGCTCGCTGGCGGCGAAGAAGCGCATCGCGGTGACGGGCGGCACGCTGCCGACGCACGGACCGCTGTTCGTCGTGCTGCTGCTCGGCACGGTGCTGCTGGTCGGCGCGCTCACGTATGTGCCCGCGCTCGCGCTCGGCCCCGGCGTCGAACATCTGATGATGATCGCGGGCCATTGATACGCCACGCGAAAAAAACGGCGAAGCAAATAGAGGAAGAAATGACTGACCATTCCGCTACCCGGTCCATGTTCGATCCGGCGCTCTTGCGCCCGGCGATCGTGGACTCGTTCAAGAAACTCAAGCCGCACACGCAGTTCCGCAACCCGGTGATGTTCTGCGTGTACGTCGGCAGCATCCTGACGACGATCCTCTGGGTCGCCGCGCTGCTGGGCCAGGCCGAGGCGCCCGCGGGCTTCATTCTCGCGGTGTCGCTGTGGCTGTGGTTCACGGTGCTGTTCGCGAACTTCGCTGAAGCGCTCGCGGAAGGGCGCTCGAAAGCGCAGGCGGCATCGCTGCGCAGCGCGAAGAAAGACGTGATGGCGAAGAAGCTCAACGAGCCGCATCCGAAGTCGCCGATCCGCATCATGACGGCTTCCGACCTGCGCCGCGGCGACGTCGTGCTGGTCGAAACGGGCGACGTGATTCCCGCTGACGGCGAAGTCATCGAAGGCGTGGCGTCCGTCGACGAGTCGGCCATCACGGGCGAATCCGCGCCTGTGATCCGCGAGTCGGGCGGAGATTTTTCGTCGGTGACGGGTGGCACGCGCGTGCTGTCGGACTGGATCGTCGTGAAAGTGACGGCTAATCCAGGCGAGGCGTTCCTCGACCGCATGATCGCGATGGTCGAAGGCGCGAAGCGTCAGAAGACGCCGAACGAAATCGCGCTGACCATTCTGCTCGTCGCACTGACCATCGTGCTGCTGCTCGCCACCGCGACGCTGCTGCCGTTCTCGATGTTCTCCGTCGAAGCCGCGAAGGCGGGGCACGTGGTGACGATCACCGCGCTCGTCGCGCTGCTCGTGTGCCTGATTCCGACGACGATCGGCGGGCTGTTGTCGGCGATCGGCGTGGCGGGCATGAGCCGCATGATGCAGGCGAACGTCATCGCGACATCGGGCCGCGCCGTCGAAGCCGCTGGCGACGTCGACGTGCTGTTGCTCGACAAGACGGGCACGATCACGCTTGGCAACCGCCAGGCATCGGCGTTCATTCCCGTAGCGGGCATTGCGGAAGAAACGCTCGCGGATGCTGCGCAACTGTCGTCGCTGTCGGACGAAACGCCCGAAGGCCGCAGCATCGTGGTGCTGGCGAAGCAGCGCTTCAACATCCGCCAGCGCGACATGGCGGCGCTGCATCCCGTGTTCATCGCGTTCAGTGCGCAGACGCGCATGAGCGGCGTCGATCTGCCGGACCGCGAAATCCGCAAGGGCGCCGCCGATGCGGTGAAGCACTACGTCGAAGCGCATGGTGGCCACTTCCCCTCCGAAATGACAGCGGCCGTTTCGGAAGTCGCGCGGCGCGGCAGCACGCCGCTGGTGGTGGCGGAGAAAGGCGCGGGCATTGCGCGTGTGCTCGGCGTGATCGAACTGAAGGACGTGGTGAAGGGCGGCATCAAGGAGCGCTTTGCCGAACTGCGCAAGATGGGCATCAAGACCGTGATGGTGACGGGCGACAACCGTCTGACGGCGGCGGCCATCGCAGCGGAAGCGGGCGTCGACGACTTCCTCGCCGAAGCCACGCCGGAAACGAAGCTCGCGACGATCCGCGCGCACCAGGCGGAAGGGCGGCTGGTCGCGATGACGGGCGACGGCACCAACGATGCGCCGGCGCTCGCGCAGGCCGACGTTGCCGTCGCGATGAACACGGGCACGCAGGCCGCGAAGGAAGCGGGCAACATGGTCGATCTCGATTCGAATCCGACCAAGCTGATCGAGATCGTCGAGATCGGCAAGCAGATGCTGATGACGCGCGGATCGTTGACGACGTTCTCGATTGCGAATGACGTCGCCAAGTATTTCGCGATCATTCCGGCTGCGTTCGCGACCACGTATCCGCAGCTGCGCGTGCTGGATGTGATGCATCTGAGCTCGCCGTCGTCGGCGATTATGTCGGCGGTGATATTCAATGCGCTGATCATCGTGGCGTTGATCCCGCTTGCGCTGAAGGGTGTGACGTATCGTCCGCTCGGCGCCGCGTCGCTGTTGCGCCGTAATTTGCTGGTCTATGGGCTGGGTGGGATTTTGCTGCCGTTCCCGTTCATCAAGCTGATCGACATGGTGCTGGCCGCGTGCGGTTGGGTTTGATGGCTGTGCGATGCACGTCTGTCGACAGATAAAAAGGAATCTGAATCATGAAATCGCTTTTTCGCCCGATGGTGGTGATCTTTGCCGTGCTGACGGCTGTGACCGGGCTTGCGTATCCTGCCGTGATGACGGCGTTCGGCCAGGCTGTTTTTCACGATCAGGCCAATGGCAGCATGATCGAGAAGGACGGCAAGGTAGTGGGCTCGCGGTTGATCGGGCAGCAGTTCGATGCGCCGCAGTACTTCTGGGGACGGCTGTCGGCGACGGCGCCGATGCCGTATAACGCGCAGGGGTCGAGCGGCTCGAATCTCGGGCCGATTAATCCGGCTCTCGCCGATGAGGTTAAAGGTCGTCTCGATGCGCTGAAGGCTGCTGGGCATATGCCTGCCGATACGGCTGTTCCTGTTGATCTGGTGACTTCGTCGGGGAGTGGTCTCGATCCGGAGATTTCGCCTGCGGCGGCGGCTTTTCAGGTTGAGCGGGTTGCCGCTGCGCGGAAGATGAATGCCAATGACGTGGCTGCTCTTGTTGATCGCTATACGCATGGTCGGCAGTTTGGGCTGTTTGGCGAGGCGCGGGTGAATGTGCTTGAGCTGAATATCGCGTTGGATGACGCGCAGCGTACGTAAGGGGTTGTGACCGTTTCCCGGGGTGGGCGGTTTTGGTGATGGCGTAGCCCCGGGGTTTTTTGGTTTTGGTTTTGGTTTTGGTTTGTCTGCGACGCCGGGCGGTTTGCCGGTGTTTGCGCTGGCATCCGCTTTACGTTAGCTCACTTCAGGCGTCGCCCCTGTGCGGGGCGGCACCTACTTTTCTTTGCCGCCGCAAAGAAAAGTAGGCAAAAGAAAGCGGCTCACACCGCCAGCCCTTGACCTTTGTCCACGGGCCCCCAACGTCCCCACGCTTCACACGCCAGTGCCGTGCTTAGTGCCCGTTGCCAACGCTTCGAATGAACGCCTCACCCGCTTCGAATTCCCGTAGCCGGGCAAGCGGCAACGAATGGTATATGCCGCCCAGGTGGCAAACTGTGTGCAGGTTGTCGCGTCGTATAGGGTAGCGCTCTTACCGGGTGGTACGCGTGCGCTGTTGGTCTGGAGTGAAGCATGTGGAGCACCGAGGGCCGACACACAGTTTGCCACCTGGGCGGCGGTGGACTGTCTGGTGAGGCATGCTGAAACGCGGGTGCGTGAAGCGGGTGAGGCGCTCATTCAGAGCGTTGGCAACGAACGTGGGTCACGTGATTGCCGTGTGAAGCGTAAGAACCTTTGGGGGCCCTCAGGCAAGAACAAAGGCTGGCGGTGTGAGCCGCTTTCTTTTGCCTACTTTTCTTTGCGGCGGCAAAGAAAAGTAGGTGCCGCCCCGCACAGGGGCGACGCTTGAAGCGAGCTAACGAAACGCGGATGCCAGCGCAAAGGCCAGAACACCAAACGGCATAGCCCGCGCCACAAAGGCAAATCGCGGATGCCAGCGCCAAACCCAAGCCAACCACCACGAGCGTCGCAGACAAAAAACAAAAAAACCATGTCACCATACCCGCACGGAAGTGCAAAACCCCCAAACCCAACACCATGCCCCGCCCCGACCCCGACGAACTCCTCGACAAACTCCAGCGCGAAGAAGAAAAACGCCAACGTGGCAAGCTGAAGATTTTTTTCGGCGCATCGGCCGGCGTCGGCAAGACATATGCAATGCTTCAAGCAGCACGTCGCCGAAAAGAAGAACACATCGACGTAGTCGTAGGAATAGCGGAAACCCATGGCCGCAACGAAACAGCAGCGCTGCTCGAAGACCTCGACGTGCTGCCGCTCGCGCGCATCGAATACCGCGGCCGCCTGCTAGGCGAATTCGACCTAGACGCCGCGCTCGCGCGCAAACCGCAACTGATCCTCGTCGACGAACTCGCCCACTCGAACGTCCCGGGCGCACGCCACGCCAAACGCTGGCAGGACGTCTACGAACTCCTCGATGCCGGCATCGACGTCTACACCACCGTCAACGTCCAGCACCTCGAAAGCCTCAACGACGTAGTCGGCCAGATCACCGGCATCCGCGTATGGGAGACAGTCCCTGACCGCGTCTTCGACCGCGCCGACGAAGTCACGCTCGTCGACCTGCCCGCCGAAGAACTGCTCGACCGCCTGCGCGACGGCAAGGTCTATATGCCGCAACAGGCCGAGCGCGCCGTGCGCAACTTCTTCCGCAAGGGCAATCTGATCGCGTTGCGCGAACTGGCGCTGCGCCGCACGGCCGACCGCGTCGATGCGCAAATGCGTGAATACCGCGCCGATCGCTCGATCCAGCGCATCTGGCAGGCCCGCGAACGGCTCCTCGTGTGCGTAGGGCCCGGCCCCGAGGCGCCACTGCTGGTGCGCGCAGCCGCACGTCTCGCGGCGAGCCTGAAGGCGGACTGGATCGCCGTCTACGTCGAAACACCCAGGCTGCAACGGCTCTCCGACGCTCGCCGCGAACGCACGCTCGACGCGCTCAAGCTCGCCGCCGACCTCGGCGCGGAAACGGCGACGCTCGCGGGCGCCGACGCCGTCTCGACCTTGATCGGCTACGCCCGCGTGCGCAACGTCTCGAAGCTGATAGCAGGCGGCTCATCCGCCACCGGCCTCGCGCGCTGGTTACGCCGCCCGTTCGGCGAGCGCCTCGCGGAACGCGCGAGCGACCTCGATCTCACGCTGATCCGCGCCAGCAGCGACGAAGCAGGAGCGACCCGCGAACGCCACGCCGACGAAGAAGGGCGCGCGTGGCGCGACGCGCTGGTCGCGGCGCGCGAGCGTCGTTCGCCGCCGCGCAATTACGCATGGGCGGTCGCGATCTGCGCGGGCGTGACGCTGATCGCAAGCCAGCTGATCGACCGCATCGATCTCGCGAACCTCGTGATGCTGTATCTGCTCGGCGTGATCTTCACGGCCGTGAAGCTGGGACGCGGGCCTGGCGTGATGCTGTCGTTCCTGTCCGTCGCCGCGTTCGATTTCTTCTTCGTGCCGCCGCGCATGTCGTTGTCGGTGTCGGACACGCAATACCTGTTGACCTTCATCGGCATGCTGCTGACATCGCTCGTGATCGGCCATCTGACGTCGAGCCTGCGCCGCGAAGCCAGCGTCGCGCGCAGGCGCGAGCAGCGCACCAGCGCGATGTACGCAATGGCGCGCGAACTGGCGGCGGCGCTGACGACGGAGCAGATCGTCGGCATCGGCAGCCGTCATGTGAGCGAGGTGTTTCGCGCGCGCGTCGCGGTGTTGTTGCCCGACAGCGCGGACCAGGTGAAGCAGAAGGTCGACGATCCCGACGAAACCATCATGCTCGAAGCCGCCGCGCTCGACGTCGATGTCGGCCAGTGGGTGTATGACCAGCAGAAGCCCGCGGGCCACGGCACCGACACGCTGCCCGCCGCGAAGGCGCTCTATCTGCCGCTGCGCGCGCCGATGCGCACACGCGGCGTGCTGGCCGTCGCGATGCGGGACGAGCGCGAACTCGACGTGCCCGAGCAGCAGCGCATGCTCGACGCGTTCGCCGCGCAAATCGCGCTCGCCCTGGAGCGCGTGCATTACGTCGACATCGCCCGCGATGCGCTCGTTAACATGGAGTCCGAGCGGCTGCGCAACTCGCTGCTGTCCGCGATCTCGCACGATCTGCGCACGCCGCTCACGGCGATCGTCGGCTTTTCGTCGATGCTCGCCGGCCAGCCGCGCGAGGCGGGCAACGCGGCGCAAGGCGAACTCGTCGACGCGATCCATGAAGAAGCGCTGCGCATGACGGGCATCGTCACGAATCTGCTCGACATGGCGCGCCTGCAGGCGGGCAGCCTGAAGCTGAACCGGCAATGGTCGCTGCTCGAAGAGACGGTCGGCTCGGCGCTGCGCGACTGCCGGCGCACGCTTGCGCGTCATCCCGTGCAGGTATCGCTGCCCGCCGATCTGCCGTTGCTGCAGCTCGACGCCGTGCTGCTCGAGCGGCTCTTCGCGAACCTGTTCGAGAACGCGGCGAAGTACGTGCCGCCCGACACGCCGTTGACGATCGGCGCGCAGCGTATCGACGAGAACGGCAAGCCGTTCGTGCGCGTGACCGTCGACGACACCGGACCGGGCTTGCCGCCTGGCATGGAAGCGCGCATCTTCGAGAAGTTCACGCGCGGCGAAAAGGAATCGGCGAAGCCGGGCATCGGCCTCGGACTTGCGATCTGCCGCGCGATCGCCGAGGCGCATGGCGGTAGAATCGGCGCGGCCAACCGCGTCGCCGCCGATGGCCGCGTCGAAGGCGCGCGCTTCTGGTTCACGCTGCCCATCGAAACGCCGCCGCCCGTGCCCGACGTCCTCGACGACGACGCTGCGGGCGAGGTGGACCCCGAAGCGGACCCCGAAGTGGACGCAAACCCGGACGCCCCTTCGCTTCACCGACAACAAGCCGACACGCATCCGAATACCCACTCATGAGCGACCTGAGCATCACTGTCGTACTGATCGAAGACGAACAACAGATTCGCCGCTTCGTGCGAGCGTCGCTGGAAGGCGAGGGCATGGTCGTGTACGACGCGTCCACGGGCAAGCAGGGGCTGATCGAAGCGGCGACGCGCAAGCCCGATCTCGTGATCGTCGATCTAGGCCTGCCCGATACCGACGGCCTCGACGTGATCCGCGAACTGCGCGGCTGGAGCGAACTGCCCGTGATCGTGCTGTCGGCGCGCACACAGGAGAGCGAGAAGGTGGCCGCGCTCGACGCGGGCGCCGACGACTATCTCACCAAGCCGTTCGGCGTGTCCGAACTGCTCGCGCGGATTCGCGCGCATCTGCGCCGGCGCAACCAGGGCGGCGCCAACGAGACGCCGCAGGTGCATTTCGGCGGTGTGACCGTCGATCTGGCGTTGCGCCAGGTATCCCGCGACGGCGAGCCCGTCCATCTGACGCCGCTCGAATACCGGCTGCTCGCCACGCTCGTGCGCCACGCGGGCCGCGTGCTCACGCACCGGCAGTTGCTGCGCGACGTGTGGGGGCCGTCGCATGTGGAAAGCCATCACTATCTGCGCATCTATATGGCGCATTTGCGGCAGAAGCTGGAGCGCGATCCGGCGCAGCCCGAGCATATCGTCACCGAAACGGGCGTCGGCTACCGGCTGGTCGGCGTCGCCTGACGATTCGGCGCGACAGGGCGCGGCATGGCGTCGCGTTATATCGGATCAGGTATGAAGGAGCGGCGAAAACCGGTCCATTTTGATATGATGACGCACGGCAAGGACGACCTTGCTGCATCCGCTTTCAACGGGGACGGCCCCATCTTCATTGGGAGTTCGTCTCATGTCCTGGATTCTCCTTTTTATCGCCGGTTTGCTGGAAGTCGCGTGGGCGGCCGGTCTCAAGACATCCGAAGGTTTCACCCGCTTCTGGCCGTCTGTCTTCACCATCGTGACGGCGCTCGGCAGCTTCGTGCTGCTTGCGATGGCCATGCGCCAGTTGCCGCTCGGCACGGCCTACGCCGTCTGGACGGGCATCGGCGCGGTCGGCGCATTCATTTTCGGCATCGTGATGATGGGCGAGGCGGTGACGGCGGCGCGCGTCGGCAGCGCCCTGCTGATCGTCGTCGGCCTGATCGGACTGAAGCTGTCGTCTGGGCATTGACGGGGCGGCCGCCGGGGCCGTCAAAGCGCGCCATTCGTCTGAAAATTGCCGCAATCACGCTACAAACCGCGGCGCCGCCGTGCGGTCGGCGGATTGACGTGGCTATAATGAGACGGAAATCACCCTGAAATTGCTCCGCGCGGCCTTGATGCGCGGGTCCGGCGGCTTCGGCGGGCGGAGCCACTGGCGCTTCCCACCGTCTCATGGCACAGCCGCCGGAACTGACGGCACGCTATGCGCGCCTCGGAGGCGGCCATGCTTGAACCTCTTTCGCTTGCAGCCGGCCTCTCCTGGGGCAGTGGCTTGCGCCTTTATCTGACCGTGCTGATCGCGGGCGTGTTCGGGCGCGCCGGTTTCATCCATCTTCCCGATACGCTGTCCGTGCTGCAGTCGCCGTGGGTGATCGGCGCGGCAGCCGTCCTGACGCTCGCCGAATTCCTCGCCGACAAGATTCCCGCGTTCGATTCGCTGTGGGATGCCGTCCACACCTTCATCCGCATTCCGGCGGGCGCCATGCTGGCCGTCGGCGCGCTCGGCCACGCCGATCCGGCGCTGATGACGGTCGCGGCGCTGGCTGGCGGCACGCTCGCCGGCGCGTCGCATCTGACGAAGGCGGGCACGCGGGCCCTGATCAATCTGTCGCCGGAACCGGTGTCCAATGTCGTCACGTCGTCGGCGGAGGACGGGCTCGTGTTCGGCGGATTGCTGCTCGCGCTGTTCGTACCCGTGCTGTTTCTCGTCTTGCTGGTCGGCTTTCTCGTGCTCGCGAGCTGGGCGCTGCCGCGTCTGTGGCGCGGCGTGCAGGGCGGCTTCCGCGGCATGGCGACGCATATGGTGTCGCGACTCGCGCGGAGCCGTCACGATTGAGCGAAGCCGAACGCGTCACCACCGAGGCTCCGCCCGAGCTTCCGCCCGAATCCCCGCGTGAGCGCCATGCGCGGCGCGCGCCCGCACACCGGCTGTCGCTGGGTCATCTGCTGCATCAGTCGCTGCGCATGACGGCGCGCGACTGGCGCGCGGGCGAGCTGACCATGTTGCTGCTCGCGCTGGTACTGGCCGTCGCGGCGCTGTCTAGCGTCGGCTTTCTGGCCGACAGGTTGCATCAGGGACTCGAGCGCGATGCGCGGCGCATGATCGCCGCCGATTTCATCGTCCGCTCCGACCATCCCGTCGATCCGCAATTCGCTGACAAGGCCAAAGCGCTCGGCCTCGACACGGCGACGACGGCGATCTTCCCCAGCATGGTCAACTCGACCGTACCTACCCCCGTCTCCCGGCTCGCGGCGGTGAAGGCGGTGTCGGCGGGCTATCCGCTGCGCGGCGAACTGAAGATCGCGCTGGCGGCGGGCGCACCCGATCGCGAGGTGCGCGGCATCCCGCCGCCCGGCGAGGTGTGGGTCGACCAGCAGATGCTCGATGCGCTGAAAGCGCGCATCGGCGACAAGGTGAAAGTGGGTGGGCGCGATTTCACGATCGGCGCCTTGATCACACGCGAGCTGGATCGCGGCTTCGCGTTCGTCAATTTCTCGCCGCGCCTGATGATGCGCGCCGACGATCTCGCGTCGACGGGACTGACGGGCTACGGCAGCCGCGTCACGTACCGGCTGCTGGTGGCGGGCGGCGACGAGCCGGTCGCGGAATTTGCGAAGTGGGCGCACGAGCGCGTCGACAACGGCAAGATGCGCGGCTACGCGCTGGAGTCGTTGCAGGACGGCCAGCCGCAGGTGCGTCAGACGCTCGACCGTGCGAGCCACTTCCTCACGCTCGTGTCGCTGCTGACGGCGCTGCTTGCCGCCGTCGCGATCGCGATGGCCGCGCATCGCTACATGCGGCGGCATCTGGACAGCTGCGCGGCGATGCGCTGCCTCGGCGCAAGCCAGCGCACCTTGCGCGCGCTGTTCCTGTTCGAATTCGCGGGACTGGGTCTGGTCGGCGGGATGGCGGGCGTGGTGCTCGGCTTCGGCGGGCATCTCGCGCTGTTCTGGTGGCTTGGCAGTCTGATCGACGTGTCGTTGCCGTATCCGACTGTCTGGCCCGCGCTCGAGGGCATCGCCGCTGGTCTGGTGCTGCTGGTCGGTTTCGCGCTGCCGCCGCTGTTGCCGTTGACGCGTGTGCCGCCCGTGCGCGTGCTGCGCCGCGAGTGGGGCGAGGAAGGGCGCACCGCGTGGGCGGCGTACGCGCTCGGCATCGTGCTGTTCGCGGGGCTGTTGATTCTCGCCGCGGGTGAACTGAAGCTCGGCGGGATTGTCGCGGGGGGCTTCGCGGGCGGGCTGCTGCTGTTCGCACTGATCGCGCGTCTGGCGCTGTGGGGCGCCGCGCGCGTCGTGCGCAGCGAGCGGTTTCATATCGGCATTGGCTGGCGCTATGCGCTTGCGTCGCTGGAGCGCCGCGCGAATTCGAGCGCGCTGCAGATCACCGCGCTCGCGATCGGCCTGATGTGCCTGCTGCTGATCGCGATGACGCGCAACGATCTGATCGAAGGCTGGCAACGCTCGACGCCGCCCGACGCGCCGAACGAGTTCATCATCGACATCCAGCCCGATCAGCGCGATCTCGTCACGCACTATCTGTCGGCGCACGGTTTTCCCGGCGTCGAGCTTGCGCCGATGGTGCGCGGCCGCCTGATCGCGATCAACGGCAAGCCCGTCAATCCCGACGACTTCAAGAGCGAGGATGCGCGGCGGCTGGTGGATCGCGAGTTCAACCTGTCGTACACGACGCAGTTGCCGGACGACAACCGGATCGTATCGGGCGCGTGGTACGGCAACGCGACCACGCCGCAGATTTCGATCGAACAGGGCCTCGCGAAGATTCTCAAGGTGAAGGTCGGCGACACGCTGCGCTTCGACGTGACGGGCCTGCAGGTCGACGCGCCCGTGACGAGCGTGCGCAAGCTCGACTGGGGTTCGTTCAAGGTCAACTTCTTCGTCGTGATGCCGCCTGCCGCGCTGAAGGACTATCCGGCCACCTTCATCACGAGCTTCCATGTGCCGCCGGGGCAACGCGCCGTGATCGACGGGCTGATCGGCCAGTATCCGAATCTCACCGCGATCGACACCGCGCCCATTCTCGCGCAGGTGCAGCGCGTGATCGGCCAGGTGATCGGCGCCGTGCAGTTCCTGTTCGGCTTCACGCTGTTCGCGGGCGTGCTGGTGCTGTACGCCGCGCTCGCGGGCACGCGCGACGAGCGTATGCGAGAATCCGCGCTGCTGCGCGCGCTCGGCGCGTCGCACGCGCAGGTGCGTGCGGTGCAGGTCGCGGAGTTCGTCGTGGTCGGCGCTCTGTCGGGGCTGATGGCGGCGATCGGCTCGCAGCTGATCGGTTTCGTGCTCGCCTCGCGCGTGTTCGATTTTTCGATCAATTTCAACCCGTGGCTCCTGCCAGCGGGCGTTGCGGCGGGCGTGGTGTGCGCCGCCGTCGGCGGCTGGCTCAGCCTGCGGCATGTGCTGACGCGGCCCGCGCTGCAATCGTTGCGCGACGCGTGATCCGTGCGGCAGCGTCCGCCGCCGTGACATTCCTTTGACTGTGTAGTTGCCCGTATGACTGATCCGATTGACGAAGCGCCGTCGCAGCCGACCGCCTTCGAACTGGTGGGCGGCGAAGCGCGCGTGCGCGAGATCGTCGACCGTTTCTACGACCTGATGGACCTCGAAGCCGACTTCGCCGGTATCCGCAAGCTGCATCCGCCGACGCTCGACGGCTCGCGTGACAAGCTGTTCTGGTTCCTGTGCGGCTGGCTCGGCGGCCCGGATCATTACATCAGCCGCTTCGGCCATCCGCGTCTGCGCGCGCGGCATCTGCCGTTCCAGATTGCGTCGGTGGAACGCGATCAGTGGCTGCGCTGCATGGCGTGGGCGATGGAAGACGTCGGCCTGCCCGAGCCGCTGCGAGAGCGCCTGCTGCATTCGTTCTTCGATACGGCCGACTGGATGCGCAATCATCCCGGCTGACATGCTGCGCGACCGCGAGCGGAAGTGTCGCGCGTCGTAAAAGCGTCGTGCCAGAGCGACCGGTACAGTTCGGTCGGGAGCGCTTCGATCTGAACGCGGCGGGCGATGGCGGCATCGGCATAATGTCCGCTGGCTCGACACAGGCACAAAGGAGACTCCCCATGACGACGCGCGCGCTGTTTCGCGACGACGCCTATCTGACCCACTGCGACGCGACCATCACCGCGCTCGACGAGCAGGGCATCCATCTCGATCAAACCGTGTTCTATCCCCTTGGCGGCGGCCAGGCGGGCGACGCGGGCGTGTTGACGCTCGCCGACGGCACGCGTATCGAGATCGCTGACACACGTAAGGCGAAGTTCGAAGGCGCGACGCCTGACGACGCCGTCCACGTTCCCGCGCCTGGCCAGGAGGCGCTGCTCGCGCAGCTTGCCGTTGGCCGGAAGGTGACGGCGCAGATCGACTGGACGCGCCGCTACCGGCACATGCGCCTGCACACGGCGAGCCACCTGATGTGCGCGGTGCTGCCGTATCCCGTCGATGGCTGCAGCATCACGTCCGACTACGCGCGCCTCGACTTCGCGACTGTCGAGCCGATCGGGCGCGAACTCGTCGAAACGCGGCTCGCGGAGCTGGTGGGCGGCGCGCATGCCGTGGCGACGCAATGGATCACCGACGATGAAATGGCGGCGCGCCCCGAACTGGTCCGCACGATGAGCGTGAAGCCGCCGATGGGCCTCGGGCGCGTGCGGCTGCTGCGCATCGAAGGCGTCGATCTGCAGCCGTGCGGCGGGACGCATGTGCACAACACGGAAGAGATCGGTGCGCTGCGCGTCGCGAAGCTGGAAAAGAAAAGCGCGCGCACGCGGCGGCTCGTGCTGGAATTCGCATGAGCGTGCGCTTCGACGCGGCGGCGTATTCGCCGGAAGCGGACTACGCGGCACTCGATCCGACCGCGCGCGACGTGCTGGATTGCTGGTTCGGCACGCCGGGTTCGGACGGCTATGGCAAGGACCAGAAGCGCTGGTTCAAACGCAGCGACGCGTTCGACGCGATGCTGCGCGAGCGTTTCGGTGCGTCGATCGAAGCGGCGCTGGCGCATGAACTCGACGCATGGCTCGCGACGCCGCTCGGCTCGCTGGCGCTCGTGATCGTGCTCGACCAGTTCACGCGCAACTGTCATCGGCGCACGGCGCGCATGTACGACGGCGACGCGCAGGCGTTGAGCATCACGCGCCGCATGATCGAAGAGGGCAGCGACGTCCTGCTGCCGACCGTCTATCACCGCGCGTTCGCGTACATTCCGTTCGAGCACGTCGAGACGGTGGAAGGCCAGCGCGAAGGCGTGCGGCTTTACACGCTGCTCGAAGCACAGGGGCTGGACCCTTCGTATGCGCGCTCGGCTGTGCGACATGCACAGATTGTCGAGCGCTTCGGGCGCTTTCCGCATCGCAATGCGTTGCTCGGGCGTTCGTCGAGCGAGGAAGAGGTCGCGTTTTTGCGTGAGCCCGGGTCGTCGTTCTAGATCGGCTCAGCGGCCGGCGCTGACATCCAGCAGCGCGCCCGTCACATACGACGACGCATCGCTCAACAACCAGACGATCGCTTCGGCGACTTCGTCGGCCGTGCCCGGGCGGCCGAGCGGCGTCTGCACGCCGAGCACCGCGGCGCGGTCGGGACGGCCGCCGCTCGCGTGGATGTCGGTGTCGATCAGTCCGGGGCGCACCGCGTTCACGCGGATGCCCTGCGGGCCGAGTTCTTTCGCGAGGCCGATCGTCATTGTGTCGACTGCGCCTTTCGAGCCGGCGTAATCGACGTATTCGTTCGGCGAGCCGAGCCGCGACGCCGCCGACGACACATTCACGATCACGCCGCCATGTCCGCCGCGATCTTTCGACATGCGCCGCGCCGCCTCGCGCGCGCACAGATACGCGCCGTATACGTTGACGTCGAACATGCGCTTCAGGCGCGTGGCGTCCATGTTGGCGAGCGGCATGGAAGGCGCGACGATACCCGCGTTGTTGACGAGCGCGTCGATGCGGCCAAACGCATGCTCCACTGCATCGAACATCGCGATGACCTGGGCTTCGTCGGCGACGTCGCCCGCGATCAGGCGCGCGTGGCCGCCTGCGCGTCCGACTTCGGCGGCCGTCTGTCTGGCGGCCGCTTCATTGGTGGCATAGTTCACGCCGACCGACCAGCCGTGTGCACCGAGCATGCGGGCCGTCGCGCGGCCGATGCCGCGGCTCGCGCCCGTGATCAGAACCACTTTCGTCATGCTTGCCTCTCGCTATGCAGCAGGAAAGCGCTCGACGCGCATCACACGCGCTCGCGGTTGTCCGCCCACTTGTCGCTTGCGGGCGGCTGGTAGCGCTGCAGCTTCTGGATCAGAGCGGCGGGATCGCTGTCGACCTGCAGGATGTCGAAGTAGGTCTGGCGCATGAAGCCCTCCTGCACGGTGTGTTCGAGCATCGCGATCAACGGATCGTAGAAACCGTCGATGTTCAGCACGGCCACAGCTTTCTGATGATAGCCAAGCTGTGCCCACGTGTAGACCTCGAACAGCTCTTCGAGCGTGCCTGCACCGCCCGGCATCGCGACGAACGCGTCGGAGAGATCGGCCATCATCTTCTTGCGCTGATGCATGTCGGGCACGACGTGCAGTTCCGACAGGCCGTTGTGGCCGACTTCCTTGTTGACCAGCAGTTCTGGAATCACGCCGATCGCGCGGCCGCCGGCGGCCATCACTTCGTCGGCGATCACGCCCATCAGACCGACCTTGCCGCCGCCGTAGACGAGCGACAGGTTTGCCGCGACGAGCGCGCGTCCGAATGCTTTGGCGGCGTCGCGGTACAGCGGTTTGGCTCCGTTGGAGGAGCCGCAATAGACACAGACTGCCTTCATCGTTACCGGTCCTTCGATTCGTTGCGAGGTTCGCGCGGGGGCAGATAGTCGTAGAACTCGCGCTGCGGATGCTTGCCCGACACGAGGTCGTCGAACAGTTCGCGCGAGCGGCCACGCAGATACGGCGCCATCAGCGACACGATCTGCACGCTGACCTGATGCAGTTCGGCCTGGATTGCTTCCTGTTCGTTGTACTTGCGCGGATTCATGACGAACTGATACGACAGCCAGTAGGTCGCGATCACGCCGATATTGGTCGCGATGACCTTGAGTTCTTCGGGTGTCGCGACCATTTCGTTGTCGGCCACGAGTTGCTCGCAGAACTGGCTCGCGAAGCGCACCTTGTGGCTGATGATCTGCTTGAAGTGTGTTTCCAGCGTGCGGTTGCGTGCTAGCAGGTCGTTGAGGTCGCGATACAGGAAGCGGTAGCGCCATGTGAAATCGACCATGTACTGCAGATAGGACCACATTTCGTCGATGGTTGCGCGGTGGTCGTCCGGGAAACGCAGACGCTTTTCGATCTCCTGCTCGAACTGGCTGAAGATACTGTTGATGATGTCGTCTTTGTTGCGGAAGTGGTAGTACAGGTTGCCTGGACTGATTTCCATTTCCTCGGCGATCGTCGTCGTCGTGACGTTCGGCTCGCCGATCTCGTTGAAGAGCTTCAACGATAGCTCGAGAATCCGTTCGCGCGTGCGGCGGGGAGGTTTGGCTTCCATATCGTCCTTGGCGGGCTTGCTGCGCTGCCCGGGCTGGGGTTTTCGGGTTTTTGAGACTATCTTCTGGATTATAAACCGACCGTTCGATGGGTTTTGGTTCTCGATGTGGCTGGCTATTTGGTGTTTTTTTTTGTCTTGCGACGATCGTTTGGTTTGCTTGTGTTTGCGCTGGCATCCGCGGTTTGACTTCGCGCTTCGCTGGGCGGGGTGTTTGTCTATGCGCTGGCATCCGCGAATTGTTAGCGTGCTTCACGCGTCGCCCCTGTGCGGGGCGGCACCTACTTTTCTTTGCCGCCGTGTACAGACTGGAGACATGGTTGACACATGTACAGAGACATCGCTGACACATGATGGTCAGGGTTTTGCTGCCTTCAGGTCAAGTTTTGCGACCCGCTGATGGGCGAACCAGATGTCAATCACACCGTCTTCGTCCTCGCTCGGGCGGGCGGCCACCTGCAGCCCCTTGAGTGCGATCGAGAGCTTCAGTTTCTCGCCGCGCACGCGCACCACGCCGCTTGAGTTGACCCGTAAAACCGCGTCGCCGCAGCGGTATTCGGGCTCTGGCAGCCGCCCAGGCATCCTGCGCAGGCTGCACGCGTAGCGGGTGAGCGGCACCGCCATTCCCAGTGCCTCGTGCGGACGCTCGGTGTTGTACACCTGCCGCCAGCGATCCAGTTCCCGCTGCACGTGCTCGTGCGTGGTGAACGCATGCCGCTGCAACACTTCGGCCTTCAGCGAGCGGTGAAACCGTTCATCCTTGCCGTTGGTCTGCGGGTGATACGGCCGGCTATAGCTCACATGGATGCCCAGCCGGATCAGCCAGACCGCGAGCTCGGTGAGCTGGCCCGGCGCGCTGGGCGAGCCCCATGGCGCGCCGTTGTCGGTGTTGATGCACGAAGGCAGCCCGTAGCAGCGGAACGCCCGCTCCAGCGCTTCCTGCACGACCTGCGTGGTGGTGCGCGAGCAGGCGCTCAGCACGACGTTGTAGCGCGAGTGGTCATCGATGACCGTCAATGGCGCGCAGCGTCCGCTCTCCAGGGTCGGGAAGTCACCCTTGAAGTCCATCTGCCACAGCGAGTTCGGATACTCGTGCTCGAAGCGCTGCCAGTGCTGGCGCTGGCGCGACGCCTGTTCATCGATGAGCCCGTGACGGCGCAGGATCTCAGTGATCGTGGCGGGCGCGGGAATCTGTGTTTCGCCCAGATCGCGCAGGCGCTGGGCGATCTTGCGCCCGCCCCAGCCGTGCGCCTGGCGCATTTCGAGCACCCGCGCCTCGATGGTCTGCGCTGAGCGTTTGGGACTGTGATGCGGGCGGCGGGAGCGGTCGGCCAGGCCCTTGATGCCTTCCGCCCTGTGACGGGCCAGCCACTTGTAGCCGGTCTGGCGGGTGATCGTGTATTTGCGGCACAGTTCGCTGAACGCGAGCGCCTGTGTGGCGGCCTCACGGACGAAATCTTCGCGGCGATTCATGATGTCTTTTACATCCCAGGGCATGGTTGAAAATCCGGGCGTTTGATTACCCGAAAGTGTCAACGATGTCCCTGTACACCTGTCAGCGATGTCTCCAGTCTGTACACCGCCGCAAAGAAAAGTAGGCAAAAGAAAGCGGCTCACACCGCCAATTCTTGACGTTTACCCACGGGCCCCCAACGGCCCCGCACTTCACACACCAGTGGCCCTGGTTGGTGCCCGTTGCCAACGCTTCGAATGAACGCCTCACCCGCTTCAAATACCCGTACTCGGGCAAGCGGCAGCGAATCGTATGTGCCGCCCAGGTGGCAAACTGTGTGTAGGTTGTAGCGTCGTATAGGGTAGCGCTCTTACAGGGTGGAACACGTGTGCTATCGGTCCGGAGTGGTGCGCGTATGGCGCGAAGGCCTACACACAGTTTGCCACCTGGGCGGCTGTGGACTGCCCGGCAAGGCTTGCCGTGACGCGGGAACGTGAAGCGGGTGAGGCGCACCGCACGAGCGTTAGCAACGGACGTGGGTCACGTGGTTGCCGTGTGAAGTGTAAGAACCTGAAGGGGCCCTCAGGCAAGAACATGGGCTGGCGGTGTGAGCCGCTTTCTTTTGCCTACTTTTCTTTGCGGCGGCAAAGAAAAGTAGGTGCCGCCCCGCACAGGGGCAACGCGTGAAGCACGCTAACAACACGCGGATGCCAGCGCAAACACGGGCAAACGATCCGGCGTCGCCGACAACCAAAGAGTAGGTGCCGCCCCGCACAGGGGCGACGCGTGAAGCGAGCTAACGTAACGCGGATGCCAGCGAAAAGGCAAACACCCCGCCCAACGAAGCGCGAAGTCAACTCGCGGATGCCAGCGCAAAGCCCAGAACACCAAACAGCACAGCCCGCGCCACGAAGGCAAATCGCAGATGCCAAGACAAAGTCATAACGCGAATACCAGCGAAAACCAGGAGCAAACGCCCCAGCGTCGCAGACATAAAAAGAAAAGACTAACCGCGATTACATAGCCCGAACCCACCCACTCACCCAACGCACAACAAGCGGCCCAACAAGCAAACCCCACGTCATCACGCAGATAAAAAGCGCAACCATAACAGCAGCACTCCCAAGATCCTTGGCCCGCCGCGACAGTTCATGGCGTTCAAGCGAAATCCGATCAATAGCCGCCTCAACGCTCGAGTTGAGCAACTCGACAATCAGCACAAGAAACACAGATCCGAGCAACAGAACACGAGACACCGGCTCAACAGGCACCAAAACCCCGCAAGGCAAAAGAATCGCAGCCAACGTCAGCTCCTGCCGAAACGCACTCTCCTCACGAATCGCCACCCGAAACCCGGCAAACGAATTCTTCATCGCATGCCACGCACGAGTGATCCCGCGATTGCCCTTGTACGGATTGAAGGGCAGCGGTGCAAGCGGATCATCGGGACCCAATGGCTCAAGTGATTCCGGCGCATCGGTCGGCGCGCCATTCAGCGTGTCTTTACCGTCCGGCGCGGCATCGCGCGTAGTAGATGACATGGCAGAAACAGAAACAGCAGCAAACCCGGGCTCTCCAGCATACCGCGCTCGCGGCGCGCCGTCCTCGTGCATGTCATGCACTTCGTCGAACGGTTCGCCATACGGCTTCCCGTCCGACACGGCCGTCTTCGCGTCGCGCAGCGATTTCTGCGGATCGCGCAATGCGTTCGATTGTCTCGTTTGCATAGGCGTGGCGAGAAGTGAGGGCGCTTGCGCGTCGGGGCGGATCAGGCGGCAGCGCTTTCCTCGCGATAAGCGGAACGCGACAGCGGCTTCAGATGCGCAGCAAACTGCTCCGACGCAGCCGTCCACGAGAAACGCTCGGCCCACGCGCGCGCATCGTTGCGATCGATTTTCAGCGCCTGCAGGCACGCCTCGCGTAAGTCTTCGTGCATCGCGCCCGCGCCACCATCGCCGAGCACATCGATCGGACCCGTCACAGGATACGCCGCAACGGGCGTGCCGCACGCAAGCGCTTCGAGCAGCACGAGACCGAACGTGTCGGTCCTGCTCGGGAATACGAACACGTCGGCGGCCGCGTAGACCTTCGCGAGTTCGGCCTGCGTCAGCACGCCGAGATAGTTGGCGGCCGGATAGCGCGACTTCAGTTCCGCGAGCGCCGGGCCTTCGCCGCAGACCCACTTCGAGCCGGGCAGGTCGAGCTTCAGGAATGCCTCGACATTCTTCTCGACGGCGACGCGCCCGACGTACAGGAAAATCGGCCGCGCGGTGTTCAGCACTTTCGACTCCATCTGCCGGAAGATGTCGAGATCGACGCCGCGCGTCCATAACACGACGTTCGTGAAGCCGAACTTTTCCAGGTCGCTCTTGACGACGGGCGTGGGCGCCATCACGGCAAGCGACGCCTTATGAAACCAGTGCAGGAAGCGGTACGTCCACGCGACGGGCACGCCAAAGCGCGCCTCCACGTATTCTGGAAAGCGCGTGTGATAGGCCGTCGTGAACGGCAACTTGTGCTGGATCGCGTACGCGCGCGCAGCGAGCCCGAGCGGGCCTTCCGTGGCGATGTGCAGCGCGTCCGGCTGGAATTCGTCGATGCGCTTGCGCAGATGGCGTCGCGGCATCAGCGACAGACGGATCTCCGGATACGTCGGGCAGGGAATCGTCTTGAACTCGAGCGGCGTCAGCAGATCGACCTTGTGGCCGATCGCCGTCAGCTCGCGTGTCGTGTTCTTCAGCGTGCGAACGACGCCGTTGACCTGCGGTTCCCACGCATCGGTGACGATCATGATCTTCATGCGATTGACCCTCTTGTAGTGGTGGTGTGCGCTCACGCGGTGGCGCGGGCTTTCGTCGGGTTCGCTTCGGGCGAGCGCATCACGGTCCAGTAGACGACCTTCAGTTCGCCTTCGTAGGTCTCGACGAGCGCCGACAGGCTCTCGACCCAGTCGCCGTCGTTGCAATACAGCACGCCGTCGATCTCGCGGATCTCGGCCTTGTGAATGTGCCCGCACACGACGCCGTCGCAGCCGCGGCGGCGCGCTTCATCCGTCATGACGTTCTCGAACGCCGAGATGAAGTTCACTGCGTTCTTCACCTGATGCTTCAGGTACTGCGACAGCGACCAGTACTGAAAGCCGAGCTTGATGCGGATGCGGTTGAACCAGCGGTTCAGCACGAGAATCATCGTGTAGAGCGTGTCGCCGAGATACGCGAGCCACTTCGCGTGCTGGATCACGCCGTCGAACAGATCGCCGTGCACGATCCACAGGCGCTTGCCCTCCAGCGTCGTGTGGAACGCTTCGCCGCGCACGTGGATGTCGCCGAAGGCGAGATCGCAGAACTGGCGCGCGCCTTCGTCGTGATTGCC
Organism: Paraburkholderia caribensis; assembly: GCF_002902945.1. NCBI lineage: Bacteria > Pseudomonadati > Pseudomonadota > Betaproteobacteria > Burkholderiales > Burkholderiaceae > Paraburkholderia > Paraburkholderia caribensis. The sequence continues at coordinate 2,419,609 of NZ_CP026101.1, read as the reverse complement.
GGGGATGTACACGACCTGCGTGCCCTTGCGTGCCTTGCGCAGGATTTTCTGCACGACATCGTTGTGCGCCTGGGGCCAGTACCAGCCTTTCTTCAGCTGCCATCCGTCGATGATGTCGCCGACGAGATACAGGTACTCCGATTCGTTGTGGCGAAGAAAGTCGAGCAGATAGTTCGCCTGGCAGCCGCCGGAACCGAGATGAATGTCGGAGAGCCAGATGGTGCGATAGCGGTGCGAATTCTCGTGACCGTCGTCGTGATCGCTTTCGGTAGGTGTTGGCGTCACCGGCAGATGCGGGAGCGATGGCAGGCCAGCGGAGGGGGAGCGGGGGTCGAAAGCGACGGGATCGACGCTCGGGCCATTCTGGCGGAAGAGGGAAGTCGCGGACGTGTTGTTGTCCATGGCTCACGCGTCGAGTTGCAGTACTCGCATTGCGCCATTGCTGTGTGACCTGGCCGTGACATTCACGGGAAGTTCTTATTACGGAAGTTGTCGGGTTAGTGGCGCGGGATGCGGCGTTTGGTGTTCTGGCTTTTGCGCTGGCATCCGCGAGTTGATTTCGCGCTTCGTTGGTCGGGGTGTTTGCTTTTGCTTTCGCGGGCATCCGCGATTTGTTAGCGTGCTTCAGGCGTCGCCCCTGTGCGGGGCGGCACCTACTTTTCTTTGCCGCCGCAAAGAAAAGTAGGCAAAAGAAAGCGGCTCACACCGCCAATTCTTGACGTTTACCCACGGGCCCCCAACGTCCCCACGCCTCATGCGGCAGTGCCCTGGTTGCTGCCCGTTGCCAACGCTTCAAACAGATGCCTCACCCGCTTCAGGCACCCGTACATGAGCCAGCGGCAGCGAACGGCATGTGCCGCCCAGGTGGCAAACTGTGTGTAGGTTGTCGCGTCGTATAGGGTGGCGTTCTTACAGGGTGGGGCGCGTGCGCTATCGGTCCGGAGTGGTGCGCGTATGGCGCGAAAGCCGACACACAGTTTGCCACTTGGGCGGCCGCGGACTGTCTGGTGAGGCATGCTGAAACGCGGGGATATGAAGCGGGTGAGGCGCTCATTCAGAGCGTTGGCAACGGACGTGGGTCACGTGATTGCCGTGTGAAGTGTAAGAACCTGTGGGGGCCCTCAGGCAAGAAGAAATGTTGGCGGTGTGAGCCGCTTTCTTTTGCCTACTTTTCTTTGCGGCGGCAAAGAAAAGTAGGTGCCGCCCCGCACAGGGGCGACGCTTGAAGCGAGCTAACGAATCGCGGATGCCAGCGAAAAGGCAAATCGCGGATGCCAGCGCAAAAACCCAAAAACACCAAACCACAACGCAACAATCGACAGCGAAAAAAACCGCCGAAGGCAAAAAAATCACTTCGAAATCGAAACGACCTTAGTCCCCGCGATCCGGTCATGCAGAAACTGCCGGCTCACCCCAACCCTGCCGACGGCCGCATAAAAAACGAACCAAACCCCAGCAACAACCAGCGTCTGCGGCACCTTAAGACCAAAAATCGGATGCACCGCCAAAGGCGGCAAAAACCACAACCAGGCAAGCACATAACGCAACACAGCACGCGTCACGGAAAGCCTCCCGCCATCCTTGGCGGCCACCACCCGTAAGCGCCACGTCTTCATCGGCAGGGTCTGCCCGCCGTGTGTCCAGAACCAGACGAAGTACACGCCGACCACCAGCCCCACCCAGGCCGCGAGCCAGTTGTGATGTGTGAGCCCGTTGCGCTGCTGCGTGAGCGTGCTGAACAGATACCCCGCGAGGAACACCACGCCAAACAGCAGCACACCTTCGTACATCAGCGCGGCGAGCCGCCGGCGCACGGTCGGCGTCGAGGGTTCTGCGGATTCGGGCTGGAGCGGCACGGCTGCGGAGTCGACGGATGTGGACACAGGCTAGGCCTCGGTTGCCGTTGATGAGCCCGCGACGCAGGCTCGCAGAGGGATTATGAGCCGTTGAAGATGGACGGTGCGTCGGAGGGCGAAACAGGTGTCGGCGTGGCCGGCACGAAGCTGCCGGTGCCGGGAATGGCGGGCGCGCCGGGTGACGGCGCCGCGACGCCGGCGGACGCACCTGCCGTCGCAGGCGGCACAGGCACGCTCGCGAGCTTGTCCTTGCCGTTCACCAGCCGGTTGATGTCTTTGATCTCGGACTTGCCCGAAGGCGGCGCGCTGACGACGGTCGGCCGGCGCTTGTGCTCGCTTGCGGCGAGCTTTTGCTTCTGCTCTTCAGGCAACTGCTGGTACGCCTTCCACGCGTTTTGACGCGCCTCACGCGGCAGTTCTTTCGAGACCTGATAGTTCTCGCGCGCGACGCGCCGCTGCTCCGGCGTCATGCGCACCCACTCGGCCATGCGCTCGTGCAGTACTTTTTGCGCTTCCGGCGTCATCTTCGGATAACGCGACGCAATTTTCAGCCATTTGCGCTTGCGCTCCTCGCTGAAAGCGTCCCATTGCGCGGCAAACGGCGCGAGCGCGACGTGTTCGGCGTTCGACAGTTTCGACCACGCCAGCGGACTGGTCGAGATGGGCAAGCCCGGCAGTTCGACGGTCAACGCCGGCGCGGCTGCCTTCGCGGGTGCACCGCTGGCGGGCGCCGCGGCGGGCGTGGGCGTCGGGTAGAAGCGCGGATAGGTGGCGGCGAATGACACCAGGGCTGCAATCACGCATCCGGACACAACGGCAAGGCCGCGCTTGTAACTCACCCGTCAACTCTCCCCGGTCAGTGGTTGCGCGTCAGGTACGCGTTGAACCCGTGATCGAGATAGGCATTGAGCGGCAGGTCGTCGCTCAGCATGGCGGCATCGATATCGGCGAGCTCGGCCGTGCGCTGGTGGTCTTCCCACCACGCGACGCCCGCGAGTCCGATCACCAGCGCGAGCACCGGCCAGGCGAGCGCGAGTTTGCGCAGGCGCGGCAGGCGGCGCGAAGGTTCCGGTTGCGGCATCTGGGCAAGCGTCCCCGCGCCGACGAACACGGGCGCGAAAGCAGGCGCCTGCACGGCTTCAGGCTTCTTGCGAGCGAGTGCGGCACGGCGCGCAGCGGCGAGCCGGTCGGTCGTGGCGGGCGGAATGCGGGCAGCGTTTTCGTCGAGCGCGCGCCGAAGCTGCAGCGCAAACTCGAGTTCTTTTGTTTCGGGAGCGGAGCTCATAGCGTGATTCCTTTGGCCCTGAGCGCTTGCGCCAGCGTGTGCGTGGCCCGTGAGCAGTGCGTCTTCACACTGCCTTCCGAGCAGCCCATCGCAGCGGCAGTCTCAGCGACATCCATATCTTCCCAGTAACGCATCAGAAACGCCTCCCGTTGACGAGCCGGCAACTTTTGGATTTCGTCGTCGATCAACTGCAGGACCTGTTCGCGTTCGAGCCGCTGCTCGCTGCTCTCCACGCCCGTCGAGCCGTCCTGGCTTTCAAATGTTTCCAGCGGATCGAAGTCTTCGTCGTCGGCACTGCCCAGCGATGAGAACAGGCTCACCCAGGTATTGCGCACCTTCTGCCGACGGAAATAGTCGTGCATCGCATTCTGGAGAATACGCTGAAACAAAAGCGGCAGTTCAGCAGGAGGACGGTCGCCGTATTTTTCGGCGAGCTTGATCATCGCGTCCTGCACGATGTCGAGCGACGCGTCGTCGTCCCGCACGGCGTAGACCGTCTGCTTGAACGCGCGCCTTTCGACGCCCGCCAGAAAATCGGCGAGTTCCTTGTCTGATGCCATCCGTTGGGGGTCGGCGCAGCGAGTGTGCGCGGAATCGGTCGAAAAATGTCGTAAAACTCGCGGATGCTAACAAACTTTCACCCGAGCCGGGGAAAAACGCGGCAGGCTTTTGCCATGCATCGAGCTTCGAACGCGAAATATGCCATTTCCGTCAAGGCAACCGCAAGCCGTACGTAACGCATGTGTAAAACGGTCGAAAATGGACGATGAAACGCCGGACGCCGTCAATCATGGAAATATTTGCTTGACCATCGGACGTATCGTAGATATCGTCTACGGTTCGCAACATAAGTGACTTGTCTCATTTGAGGTTGGCCCAAGAAGCCTTCCTGTCAAACTGGACGCGCCGCTTGAACCCGAGCCACAAGCCCGGCAGAGAGCACCCGATCAATTTTTTGCCGAAAATTCGAAAGGTGAATGATGAATATGCCCAGCGCGGAATTCTCCACGTCGGATACCACCCCCCATCACGAAGCTGACTCTATCGGCGCCACCGTGCTCATGAAGGCACTGGCCGACGAAGACGTCGAATTCGTCTGGGGCTATCCCGGCGGCTCGGTACTCTACATCTACGACGAGCTTTACAAGCAGGACAAATTCCAGCACGTTCTCGTGCGCCACGAGCAGGCCGCGGTTCACGCCGCCGACGCCTATGCGCGCTCGACCGGCAAGGTCGGCGTCTGCCTCGTGACTTCCGGCCCGGGCGTCACCAACGCGGTGACGGGCATCGCAACGGCCTATATGGACTCGATCCCGATGGTGATCATCAGCGGCCAGGTGCCGACTGCTGCGATCGGTCAGGATGCGTTCCAGGAGTGCGATACCGTCGGCATCACGCGCCCCTGCGTGAAGCACAACTTCCTCGTGAAGGACGTGCGCGATCTCGCCGCCACCGTCAAGAAAGCTTTCTATATCGCCCGTACCGGCCGTCCCGGCCCGGTGCTGATCGACATTCCGAAAGACGTGTCGAAGGCGGCTTGCCAGTACGAACCGCTCAAAAGCGTGTCGCTGCGCTCGTACAACCCCGTCACGAAGGGGCACTCGGGGCAGATCCGCAAGGCCGTCGCGCTGCTTTTGTCGGCGAAGCGCCCGTATATCTACACGGGCGGCGGCATTATCCTCGCGGATGCATCGCGCGAGCTGAACCAGTTCGCCGATCTGCTCGGTTATCCCGTCACGAACACGTTGATGGGGCTGGGCGGCTATCGCGCGTCGGACAAGAAATTCCTCGGCATGCTCGGCATGCACGGCACGTACGAAGCCAACATGGCGATGCAGCACTGCGACGTGCTGATCGCGATCGGCGCGCGTTTCGACGACCGCGTGATCGGCGACCCGGCGCACTTCTCGTCGCGTCCGCGCAAGATCATTCACATCGACATCGACCCTTCGTCGATTTCGAAGCGCGTGAAGGTGGACATCCCCATCGTCGGCGATGTGAAGGAAGTGCTGAAGGAACTGATCGAGCAGCTGCAAACGGCCGAGCATGGCCCCGACACCGCGGCGCTTGCCGACTGGTGGAAGGAAATCGAAGGCTGGCGCTCGAAAGACTGTCTCAAGTTCGACCGCAAGAGCGAGATCATCAAGCCGCAATACGTGGTCGAAAAGCTGTGGGAACTGACGGACGGCAACGCGTTCGTCTGTTCGGACGTCGGCCAGCACCAGATGTGGGCCGCGCAGTTCTACCGTTTCAACAAGCCGCGCCGCTGGATCAACTCGGGCGGTCTCGGCACGATGGGCTTCGGCCTGCCGGCAGCAATGGGCGTCAAGATGGCGCATCCGGATGACGACGTCGTCTGTATCACGGGCGAAGGTTCGATCCAGATGTGCATCCAGGAACTGTCCACCTGCAAGCAGTACGACACGCCCGTCAAGATCATTTCGCTCAACAACCGCTATCTGGGCATGGTGCGCCAGTGGCAGCAGATCGAATACAGCAAGCGCTATTCGCATTCGTACATGGATGCGCTGCCCGACTTCGTGAAGCTCGCCGAAGCGTACGGCCACGTCGGCATGCGGATCGAAAAGACCGCTGACGTGGAACCGGCGCTGAAAGAAGCACTGCGCCTGAAAGATCGCACGGTGTTTCTCGACTTCCAGACCGATCCGACCGAAAACGTCTGGCCGATGGTTCAGGCCGGCAAGGGCATCACGGAGATGCTCCTCGGATCGGAAGATCTATAACGAGCGCGTTTTGGCGCCGGCTCCGTCATGCACATCTCCACAAAAGATGAGCGCGGACGGAGCGGTGCAAATCGCACGCATCGCATACATCGATATCTGGAAGAAGCGAACATGAGACACATTATTTCCGTTCTGCTGGAAAACGAACCGGGCGCGCTGTCGCGCGTGGTCGGCCTGTTCTCCGCACGCGGCTACAACATCGAAACCTTGACGGTGGCGCCGACCGAAGACCGTTCGCTGTCGCGCATGACCATCGTTTCCATTGGCTCGGACGACGTGATCGAACAGATCACGAAGCATCTGAACCGCCTGATCGAGGTGGTGAAAGTGGTCGACCTGACAGAGGGCGCCCACATCGAGCGCGAGCTGATGCTGATCAAGGTGAGGGCGGTCGGCAAGGAACGTGAGGAGATGAAGCGGATGTCGGATATTTTCCGCGGCCGCATCATCGACGTCACCGAAAAGACCTACACGATCGAACTGACGGGCGCGAGCGAGAAGCTCGACGCGTTCATCGAAGGGCTCGACGCCACCGCGATTCTCGAAACGGTCCGCACGGGCGGTTCGGGCATCGGACGCGGCGAGCGTATCCTGAAGGTTTAACGACCCGGCAACATCGGTTCGATCCGCGCCGGGCGTTGCGTCAAGCGCCCGGCCCAAGCACTACACACGCAACATTTTTCTGAATTTCGCCAAGGAACAGACATGAAAGTTTTCTACGACAAGGACGCCGACCTCTCCCTCATCAAAGGCAAGCAGGTCACCATCATCGGCTATGGCTCGCAAGGCCATGCTCACGCGCTGAACCTGAAGGAAAGCGGCGTGAACGTCACGGTCGGTCTGCGCAAGGGCGGCGCATCGTGGAGCAAGGCTGAGAACGCAGGCCTGACGGTCAAGGAAGTGGCGGAAGCCGTGAAGGGCGCCGACGTCGTCATGATGCTGCTGCCCGACGAGCAGATCGCCGAAGTCTACGCAAAGGAAGTGCACGGCAACGCCAAGCAGGGCGCAGCGCTGGCATTCGCGCACGGCTTCAACGTGCATTACGGCCAGGTGATCCCGCGCGCTGACCTCGACGTCATCATGATCGCGCCGAAGGCTCCCGGCCACACGGTGCGCGGTACGTACTCGCAAGGTGGCGGCGTGCCGCACCTGATCGCGGTCGCGCAAGACAAGTCGGGCGCAGCGCGCGACATCGCGTTGTCGTACGCAGCGGCGAACGGCGGTGGCCGTGCCGGCATCATCGAAACCAACTTCCGTGAAGAAACGGAAACGGACCTGTTCGGCGAGCAGGCTGTCCTGTGCGGCGGTACGGTCGACCTGATCAAGGCCGGCTTCGAAACGCTGGTCGAAGCGGGTTACGCGCCGGAAATGGCGTACTTCGAGTGCCTGCACGAACTGAAGCTGATCGTCGACCTGATCTACGAAGGCGGCATCGCCAACATGAACTATTCAATCTCGAACAACGCCGAGTACGGCGAGTACGTGACGGGTCCGCGCATCATCACGGACGAGACGAAGAAGGTCATGAAGGAAGTCCTGAAGGACATCCAGACGGGCGAGTACGCGAAGAGCTTCATCATTGAAAACCGCGCTGGCGCGCCGACGCTGCAATCGCGTCGCCGTATCACGGCCGAGCACCAGATCGAGCAGGTCGGCTCGAAGCTGCGCGCGATGATGCCGTGGATCGCGAAGAACAAGCTGGTCGATCAGTCGAAGAACTAATCTGCCTGTTTTTCTTCCTCCGGCGCACGAAATGCGCCGGAAGCGTCAAAAAGCCGTCCAGGTGTGCTGAACCCTGGACGGCTTTTGCTATCCTACGGTTTTCAAAAAGACTGAACCCAACCTTATGAATTACCCTCATCCGATCATCGCGCGCGAAGGCTGGCCGTTCATTGCCATCGCGGCCGTCGTTGCGTTGTTGATCCACTTCATCGCAGGGTTCGGCATTGCCTGGATTTTCTGGCTGTTGCTCATCTTCGTCGTGCAGTTCTTCCGCGACCCTGCGCGGCCCATTCCGACGCAGGCCAACGCGGTGCTGTGCCCGGCCGACGGCCGCATCGTCGCTGTCGAAACCACGCATGATCCGTACGCAAACCGTGAAGCGCTGAAGATCAGCGTGTTCATGAACGTGTTCAACGTGCACTCGCAGCGCTCGCCGGTCGATGGTGCGATCTCGAAGGTCGAATATTTTCCGGGTGCGTATCTGAACGCTGCGGTCGACAAGGCGTCGACGGAAAACGAACGCAACGCGGTCGTGATCGAAACGGCGAGCGGCGCGACGGTGACGTCGGTGCAGATCGCGGGCCTGATCGCACGGCGCATTCTCTGCTACGTCAGGGCGGGCGAGCCGCTCACGCGCGGCCAGCGCTACGGCTTCATCCGGTTCGGTTCACGCGTGGACGTATATCTGCCCGTGGGCAGCCGCCCGCGTGTGTCGATCGGCGAGAAGGTCTCGGCTTCGTCCACGGTTCTGGCTGAACTATAAAGCGGCACAGGGAGGGTTCGATGGCCGCATTCAAACCGCGTCGTCCTCGTAGCAGCGGTGCGCCGCAGCCGCGACCGTTCAGGCGCAACAAGCCGTCCGTGGTAACGGAATCCGTGATCGACAGCCGGCGCGCCGCGCGGCAGCAGTTTCTGCGCAAGCGCGGGATTTACCTGCTGCCCAATGCGTTCACGACGGCGGCGCTTTTCTGCGGGTTCTTCGCCGTCGTACAGGCGATGAACGTGCGCTTCGAAGTCGCCGCGATTGCGATTTTTGTCGCGATGGTGCTCGATGGCATGGACGGGCGCGTTGCGCGCATGACGCATACGCAGAGCGCATTTGGGGAGCAGTTCGACAGTCTGTCGGATATGGTGTCGTTCGGCGTTGCGCCGGCGCTTGTGATGTATGAGTGGATTCTGAAGGATCTCGGGCGCTGGGGCTGGCTCGCGGCGTTCGTTTATTGCTCGGGGGCGGCGCTTCGGCTGGCGCGGTTCAATACGAATATTGGTGTTGTCGATAAGCGGTTCTTCCAGGGTATGCCGAGCCCGGCTGCGGCTGCGTTGATCGCTGGTTTTGTCTGGCTTGCTACGGATAATCGCGTGCCTTTGAAACTGGTCTGGTTGCCTTGGGTTGCCTTTGCTTTGACCATCTACGCGGGCGTGACCATGGTGTCGAATGCGCCGTTCTACAGCGGCAAGGCGCTGGATGTGCGACATCGCGTGCCGTTTGCGGCGATTCTGCTCGTGGTGGTCGCGTTTGTGCTGGTTTCTTCTGATCCGCCTTTGATGCTGTTTGGGCTGTTTGTGCTTTATGGCCTGTCGGGGTATGTGTTTTGGGCGTATCGCGTCGTGAGAGGGATGGGGAATCCGGCTCGTTCCTCGCAGCGGCCTGGTTAGTGGTGGGTTTTGGTTTTTTTTCTGTCTGCGACGCTGGGGTGGTTTGCTTGCGCTTGCGCTTGCGTTTGCGTTGATGCTTTGCGCGCGGTGCTGGTCGGGGTGTTTTGCTTTTGCACTGGCATCCGCGCATTGTTAGCGTGCTTCACGCGTCGCCCCTGTGCGGGGCGGCACCTACTTTTCTTTGCCGCCGCAAAGAAAAGTAGGCAAAAGAAAGCGGCTCACACCGCCAATTCTTGACCTTTGCCCACGGGCCCCCAACGTCCCCACACTTCACACGCGAGTGCCCGGTTACTGCTCGTTGCCAACGCTTCGAATGAACGCCTCACCCACTTCAAACACCCGTACATGAGCCAGCGGCAGCGAATGGTATGCGCCGCCCAGGTGGCAAACTGTGTGTAGGTTGTCGCGTCGTATAGGGTGGCGCTCTTACAGGGTGGGGCGCGTGCGCAATCGGTCTGGCGTGAAGCGTGTGGAGCACCGAGGGCCGACACACAGTTTGCCACCTGGGCGGCCGTGGACTGGCTGGCGCGGCGTGCCGTGACGCGGGTGCGTGAAGCGGGTGAGGCGCATCGCAAGAGCGTTGGCAACGAGCGCGAACAGGAAAGTTGCCGTGTGAAGTGTAAGAACCTGTGGGGGCCCTCAGGCAAGAAGGGCCTATCCGTCATTTTGTGGGCGAGGCATATCATGAGAGGTAAAAGTCATGGATATGCCAATGAAGAAGAAACGCACGGTGGCGTCTCAGGCAGCGGCCCGAGGGCCGCTGCCTGAACTGCCCAAAGCACTGCTGGACGAGCTGGTCAAGGGGCCGATGACGCCGACCGAGGTGCAGGATCTGATGCTGGCGTTTAACAAGGCGATTATCGAACGCGCGATGGGTGCGGAGATGAATCTGCATCTGGGGTATCCACCGGGCGAATCCAAACCCGCTGGCCAGGCCAACGAGCGCAACGGCGCCAGCCGCAAGACGGTCATCACCGATCGTGGCGTCGTCCGGGTCGAGTTGCCGCGCGACCGCGACGGCAGCTTCGAGCCGATCCTGATCCCCAAACACGAACGCCGCTTCACCGGCTTTGACGAGCGCATCATCGCGATGTACGCGCGTGGCATGAGCGTGCGCGAGATCCAGGCCTTTCTGGCCGAGAGCTACGGCACCGAGGTGTCGCCCGATTTCATCAGCTCGGTCACCGACGAGGTGATGGCCGAAACGCTGGCCTGGCAGAACCGTCCGCTCGAGACGATGTATCCGGTGGTCTTCTTCGACGCGTTGCGGGTCAAGATCCGCGATGACGGTGTGGTCAGCAACAAGGCGGTGTATCTGGCTCTGGGCATTCAGGCGGACGGCCAGCGCGATGTGCTGGGCCTGTGGATTGAGCAGACCGAGGGCGCGAAGTTCTGGCTCAAGGTGTTCAACGAACTCAAGACCCGCGGCTGCCAGGACATCCTGATTGCGGTCGTTGACGGCCTGAAGGGGCTGACCGACGCGATCGGCGCAGCTTACCCGAAGACGGCGGTGCAGACCTGCATCGTGCATCTGATCCGCAACAGCCTGGAATACGCTGGCTGGAAGGACCGCAAGGCTGTCGCCCAGGCGCTGCGTCCGATCTACGCAGCTGCCAGCGAAGAGGCAGCGAAGCAGGCTCTGCAGGCCTTTGCTGATGGGCCATGGGGCGCGAAATACCCGACTATCGTGCAGTCCTGGCAGCGCGCCTGGGAGCACGTCACGCCGTTCTTCGTGTTTCCACCCGAGATCCGGCGGGTCGTGTACACCACGAACGCCATTGAGAGTCTGAACATGCAGTTGCGCAAGATCATCAAGACCCGCGGTCACTTCCCCAATGACGAGGCTGCAATCAAGCTACTCTGGCTGGCATTGCGCAACGTCCTGGCCAAAAACGTGCGCTCAGCCTTCGACTGGAAGTCAGCCATGAACCAGTTTGCTATTCTGTTTGGCGATCGATTTACGCAGGCGCGCGGCTAACGATTCCTTTAACCGCCTCGCCCACAAAAATGCGGACAGGCTCGGCAAGAAGAAATGTTGGCGGTGTGAGCCGCTTTCTTTTGCCTACTTTTCTTTGCGGCGGCAAAGAAAAGTAGGTGCCGCCCCGCACAGGGGCGACGCGTGAAGCGCGCTAACAATTCGCGGATGCCAGCGCAAAGCCCGAAACCGTCGATGCCAGCGCAAAACCCGAAACCGCGGATGCCAGCGCAAAGCCCAAAAACGCAAACGGCGCATCCCGCGCCATCCCGCTCACGCAGCAAAAACCCCAAAAACCAAACCCCCCAGACCCAAACCCCAAAAAGCCCGTCCCGCAGGGCCCCCAATTGCACGTTTCCGGCATTGCCGCTATAGTCTCTGGCATGGCACTTTCCAAGTTCCCCTTCCTGTCTCTTCAAGCCGGCAAGCTACTACGCTCGCTAGCTCTAGCGCGCCTGCCGCGCTGATCGTTTTCGCCCTCCGTCTGCCTCGTTCGTTGTTTAGCGTCGCCTGCGGTGGTGGCGCAAACACTCGAATTCCGTTTTCCAATTCAAACTGACCGAATCCCCCTGGAGACCCGAGATGGCAGACAAGCTCATCATTTTCGATACGACGTTGCGTGACGGCGAACAATCGCCCGGTGCGTCGATGACAAAGGAAGAAAAGATCCGTATCGCGAAGCAACTCGAACGGATGAAAGTCGACGTGATCGAAGCAGGCTTCGCCGCCAGCTCGAACGGCGACTTCGACGCGATCCACACGATCGCCGGCATGATCAAGGACAGCACCATCTGCTCGCTCGCTCGCGCGAACGACAAGGACATCCAGCGCGCCGCCGACGCCCTGAAGCCCGCCGACCACTTCCGCATCCACACGTTCATCGCGACGTCGCCGCTGCACATGGAAAAGAAGCTGCGCATGACGCCCGACCAGGTGTTCGAGCAGGCGAAGCTGGCCGTGCGTTTCGCGCGCAAGTTCACGAATGACGTCGAATTCTCGCCGGAAGACGGCAGCCGCTCGGACATGGACTTCCTGTGCCGTGTGCTCGAAGCCGTGATCGCGGAAGGCGCGACGACCATCAATATCGCCGACACCGTCGGCTACGGCGTGCCGGAACTGTACGGCAACCTCGTGAAGACGCTGCGCGAACGCATTCCGAACTCCGACAAGGCCGTGTTCTCGGTGCATTGCCATAACGACCTCGGCATGGCCGTCGCGAACTCGCTGGCAGGCGTGCAGATCGGTGGCGCGCGTCAGGTGGAGTGCACGGTCAACGGTCTCGGCGAACGCGCGGGCAACACGTCGCTCGAAGAAATCGTGATGGCGGTGCGCACGCGCAAGGACTACTTCGGCCTCGACCTCGGCATCGACACGACACAGATCGTGCCGGCATCGAAGCTCGTCTCGCAGATCACGGGTTTCGTCGTGCAGCCGAACAAGGCAGTAGTCGGCGCGAACGCGTTTGCGCACGCATCGGGCATCCACCAGGACGGCGTGCTGAAGGCGCGCGACACCTACGAAATCATGCGCGCGGAAGACGTGGGCTGGACCGCGAACAAGATCGTGCTCGGCAAGCTCTCGGGCCGCAACGCGTTCAAGCAGCGTCTGCAGGAACTGGGCATCTCCCTCGACAGCGAAAGCGAACTGAACCTCGCGTTCCAGCGCTTCAAGGAACTCGCCGACCGCAAGTCCGAGATCTTCGACGAAGACATCATCGCAATCGTCACGGAAGAATCGGCCGAAGCCCAGGAAAAGGAGCATTACAAGTTCGTGTCGCTGTCGCAGCACTCGGAAACGGGCGAGCGGCCGCATGCGCGCATCGTGTTCTCGGTCGCGGGCAAGGAAGTGGTCGGCGAAGCGAACGGCAACGGCCCCGTCGACGCGACGCTGAACGCGATCGAAACGGAAGTGGGCAGCGGTTCGGAACTGCTGCTGTACTCGGTCAACGCCATTACGACGGGCACGCAGGCGCAAGGCGAAGTGACCGTGCGTCTGTCGAAGGCGGGGCGCATCGTGAACGGCGTGGGCACTGACCCGGATATCGTCGCCGCATCGGCGAAAGCGTATATCTCGGCGCTGAACCGTCTGTATGCCGGACACGATAAGCTGAATCCGCAACGCTCGGAAATCTGATCGGCGTTTGTGCGGTTGATCGTAGTAAGAAAAACCCCGCTGCGGCGGGGTTTTTCTTTGCGACTGCGACAGGAAAAGTCATGAAAAAGCCGCCTCGCAAGGCGGCTTTCCGATTTGCGCCGAAGCAACTCAGAACAAGCTGCGGCGATCCGGATCGTGCAGCGGATCGGGCGTCTTTTGAGTCAGACGCAGGATGCCCTGATCGTCGAAATAGAAGCTGTACATCATGTACCAGACGTTGTCTTCCAGATAGCGGTACGTCCACACCTCGCGCTTCATCAGCGGGAAGTAATTCGTTTCGACCGGGCGTCCGAAGTTGACGAGCACGTCGTCGCGCGTCCATTTGCCGATTTCCGCGCGATAGAACTCGTTCGGCTGCAGCACCTGGCGCACGTTCACGATCTTGCCCGAGGCGTCGACGTCGGCGGCCGTGGTGGTTTCGCCCATCGGCTGCGTTGGCCACATCAGGCGCTTGCCGCCGTTGGGCAGGTCGTACACTTCGCGCGGCGGACCGAGGCGGGCGACGATCGTCGACTGATCCGCGCCCGCCTGATAGTTCTGCCAGGGCTGCGCGCAGCCAGCGAGCAACACGGCGCAGGCAAGAACGGCCAGCGCGCCGCGCGCCGGGCGCCCGAACGAAAGGCGGTTGAACATGACACCTCCGGTGGTGTTCGATGAGTGGTTGTTGTTCCAGGCTGATATTTTGACACGCGCCACGTCAAAAGATTTTCGGGCATTCGCCCTGCGGAACGGGCCTTCGCGCGCGATTCGCTTGCTTGAGCCCCGCGCGCCGTCCTATGATCCGCGCTTCGATCGACAGATGAGACGCTGATGAAAGCAAAGTGGGCAAAGGCGATAGCGACCGCGATGATGCTGGCGGCGACGGTTCCAGCCGCCAATCTGCATGCGCAAAGCGCGCCGGCTGGCGCGCCGATCCGTATCGCGATGATCGAAGGCATGTCCGGCCCGTTCGCGAACGCGGGCGCGGCTGTCGAGCGAAACCTGCGATTCGGCGTCGAAACGGTCAATGCGCGCGGCGGCGTGAAGCTCGCGGACGGCGCGCATCCGCTCGAACTCGTCGTGCTCGACAGCAAGGGCAGCGCGGAAGAGGCGCTCGTGCAACTGCGCGCAGCCGCCGACAAACACATCGGCTTCATCGCGCAAGGCAACAGCTCGGCCGTGGCGGCCGCCTTGCTGACGGCGATCGACAGGCAGAACACGCGCGAGCCGGACAACCGCGAGCTGTTTCTGAACTATTCCGCCGACGACCCGGCGCTCACCAACGCGAATTGCAGCTTCTGGCATTTCCGCTTCGACGCGCATGCCGGCATGCGGATGGACGCGCTCGCCGATGTCATCCAGCGCGACAAGTCGGTGAAGAAAGTCTATCTGCTGAATCAGGACTACAGCTTCGGACATGACGTGAGCACGCTGGCGCGGGCGGCGCTCGTCGCGAAGCGGCCGGACGTCGCAGTGGTCGGCGACGAGTTTCATCCGATCGGCCGCGTGAAGGATTTCGCGCCGTACATCGCGAAAATCCGCGCGAGCGGCGCCGATGCCGTGATTACGGGCAACTGGGGCAACGATCTGACGCTGCTCGTGAAGGCGGCGCGCGAGCAAGGCCTCGACACGAAGTTCTACACGTTCTACGGCAACAGTCTGGGCGCGCCGGCCGCACTCGGCGACGCGGGCGTCAAGCGCGTGATCGCCGTGGCCGACTGGCATCCGAACGCGGGCGGCGCGGCGTCGGACGCGTGGTACGCGTCGTTCCGGCAGCGTTTCCCGGCTGCGCCGGACGATTACCCGGTGCTGCGCATGCCGCTGATGATCGAGATGCTGGCGGCGGCGATGGGCCGTGCGGGCAGCGCGCAGCCGGAGAAGGTCGCGAAGGCGCTCGAAGGGATGAAATACGACAATGGTTTTCATGCGTCGTGGATGCGCGCCGACGACCACCAGCTGATCCAGCCCCTTTACGTGATGGAGATGGACAAGGCAGGGACGCCGGGCGTCCATTTCGACAACGAAGGCTCGGGTTACGGCTTCAGAACGGTGCTGGCGCTGCCGCCCGAGCGCACGGTGCCGCCTGCGACGTGCCGGATGAGGCGGCCCTGAGCCGGTGTGAAAGTCCGGCCGTGGCCGGGTTCAGGCCGGCCGGGCGCGCGGCCCGAAACGGCGGGGTTCGCCCGATGAACACGCTGTGCTACAATACGCGACTCGTTTTGTTGTAACCCACGGCACGGCCTTTCTTCCGTGACCGCCTGTCGATTCAAAGGAAATCAACATGTCCGTAGCTGAAACCACCAAGAAATCCGACGTCGTCGCGCAATTCGCACGCGCTGCTAACGACACCGGCTCGCCCGAAGTTCAGGTCGCTCTGCTGACCACGCGCATCAACGAACTGACGGTCCACTTCAAGGCCCACACGAAGGACCACCACAGCCGCCGCGGTCTGCTGCGCATGGTGAGCCGTCGTCGCAAGCTGCTCGACTACCTGAAGGGCAAGGACGCTGATCGTTACCGCGCTCTGATCGAGAAGCTGGGTCTGCGTAAGTAATCCGGCGCATCGGACTTTCTGTCAGCAAGATGCCTGTGTCAGTTCCGCTGATACAGGCATTTTGTTTTTCAACGGTGCGCTTCGTGTGAGGTTTGCCGTTGATACCGCCCGTGAGGCGTGCCGGTTGCGCCGCGGGTAAAACGAAATAAAGCCGGGCTTCAGGGTAGGGCGCTGTGTCATTCCAGCGGTTCGCGTGCAAACAGTTGCAGCCACGTGATTCTCTGGAATGGCATAACACTCCTCTACCCGAAAGGTTCGGTCCTGACGGTGCCGCGCGCGGTTTTGCGCGGCATGACCAAAAGATCAAGGAGGACAAATGTCTCTGTTTAACAAGGTCGTCAAAGAGTTCAAGTGGGGCCAGCATACGGTCCGCATGGAAACGGGTGAAATCGCCCGCCAGGCGAGCGGCGCGGTGCTGGTCGACGTCGAAGACACCGTCGTGCTGGCTACTGTGGTCGGCGCGAAGACGGCAAAGCCGGGCCAGGACTTTTTCCCGCTGACCGTCGATTACATCGAAAAAACCTATTCCGCAGGCAAGATTCCCGGCGGCTTCTTCCGCCGCGAAGGCCGCCCGTCGGAAGGCGAAACGCTGATTTCGCGTCTGATCGACCGTCCGCTGCGTCCGCTGTTCCCGGAAGGCTTCTACAACGAAGTGCAGGTCGTCATCCACGTGATGTCGATCAACCCGGAAGTCCCCGCCGACATCCCGGCGCTGATCGGCGCATCGGCGGCGCTCGCGGTCTCGGGCCTGCCGTTCAACGGGCCCGTCGGTGCTGCGCGCGTCGCGTACATCAACAACGAGTACGTGCTGAATCCGACCCGCTCGCAAGTCAAGGAATCGCGTCTGGACCTCGTCGTCGCCGGTACGGAGCGCGCGGTGCTGATGGTCGAATCCGAAGCGGATCAACTGCCGGAAGACGTGATGCTGGGCGCTGTCGTGTTCGGTCACGAGCAGATGCAAACGGCTATCGACGCGATCCACGAACTGGTCCGTGAAGGCGGCAAGCCCGAGTGGGACTGGCAAGCGGCGCCGAAGAACGAAGCGCTGATCGCGCGCGTCAACGAAATCGCGGGCAACGAACTGCTGTCGGCATATCAGACGCGCGACAAGCAGGCTCGCTCGGCCAAGCTGAAGGCAATCTACGCAGCCACGCAAGCCAAGCTCGAGGAAGAAGCAGCGGCGGCGGGCACGGTGGCAGCCGACAAGGCATCCGTCGGCAACGTGCTGTTCGACATCGAAGCCAAGATCGTCCGTTCGCAGATCCTGAACGGCGAGCCGCGTATCGACGGCCGCGACACGCGCACGGTTCGCCCGATCGAAATCCGCACGGGCGTCCTGCCGCGCACCCACGGTTCGGCGCTGTTCACGCGTGGCGAAACGCAGGCGCTGGTCGTCGCGACGCTCGGCACGAAGGGCGATGAGCAGATCATCGACGCGCTCGAAGGCGAGTACCGCGAGCGCTTCATGCTCCACTACAACATGCCCCCGTTCGCAACGGGCGAAACGGGCCGCGTCGGCTCGCCGAAGCGCCGTGAAATCGGCCACGGCCGTCTCGCGAAGCGCGCGCTGGTCGCGTGCCTGCCGAGCGCCGAAGAGTTCGGCTACTCGATCCGTGTCGTGTCGGAAATCACGGAATCGAACGGTTCGTCGTCGATGGCTTCGGTGTGCGGCGGCTGCCTCGCACTGATGGACGCCGGCGTGCCGATGAAGGCGCACGTCGCCGGCATCGCAATGGGCCTGATCCTCGAAGGCAACAAGTTCGCGGTGCTGACCGACATCCTCGGCGACGAAGACCACCTCGGCGACATGGACTTCAAGGTGGCGGGCACGGAAGCTGGCGTGACGGCACTGCAGATGGACATCAAGATCCAGGGCATCACGAAGGAAATCATGCAGGTCGCCCTCGCGCAGGCGAAGGAAGGCCGCTTGCATATCCTCGGCAAGATGACCTCGGCGGTGTCGGGCGTGAACACGGAACTGTCGGCGTACGCACCGCGCATGATCACCATCAAGATCAATCCGGAAAAGATCCGCGACGTGATCGGCAAGGGCGGTTCGGTGATCCGCGCGCTGACGGAAGAAACGGGCACGACGATCGACATCTCCGACGACGGCGTTGTCACGATCGCGAGCACGAGCAGCGAAGGCATGGCCGAAGCGAAGAAGCGCATCGAGAACATCACGGCGGAAGTCGAAGTCGGCCAGGTCTACGAAGGCACGATTCTCAAGCTGCTGGACTTCGGCGCGATCGTCAATTTGCTGCCGGGCAAGGATGGTCTGCTGCACATCTCCGAAATCGCTAACGAGCGTATCAAGGACATCAACGACTATCTGAAGGAAGGCCAGCAAGTGAAGGTCAAGGTCATCCAGACGGACGAGAAGGGTCGTGTGCGTCTGTCGGCGAAGGCGCTCCTGAACGAAGCAGCACAAACGGAGCCGACGCCGCAGCAATAATGCGGTGAAGGTGGAGCGGCCGGTAGCGCAACTGCGCGCCGGCCGTTTTTCATGTAGGGTGGATTGCAGTGCGAACGGGTTTGCACGGCCGGTTTGCAGCGCAATCCAGACCTGGGAGAGACGACGATGAACGCAATCGAAATCACCGAATTCGGTGCGCCGGAAGTCTTGAAGCTCGCCGAGCGGCCGATGCCTGAACCAAAAGCGGGTGAAGTGCTGATCAAGGTGTCGGCGTCGGGCGTGAACCGCCCGGACGTGTTCCAGCGCAAGGGCGGCTATGCACCGCCGCCGGGCGCATCGGACCTGCCGGGGCTGGAAGTGGCGGGCGAAATCGTCGGCGGAAACATCGACGAGAAGCGCAATCCGTTCGGTCTGAAGATCGGCGACCGTGTGTGCGCGCTGATGGCGGGCGGCGGCTATGCGGAATACGCCACGGTGCCGCTGCTGCAATGTCTGCCCGTGCCGAAGGGCTTTTCGGATATCGAAGCGGCGGCGTTGCCCGAGACATTTTTCACCGTCTGGAGCAATGTTTTTGACCGTGCGATGCTCGGCAGAGGCGAGGGCGGCGAGAACGAGACGTTTCTGGTGCAGGGCGGATCGAGCGGCATCGGCGTGACGGCGATCCAGATTGCTCATGCGCTCGGCTTTCGCGTGTTCGCGACGGCCGGCACCGACGAGAAGTGCCGCGCGTGCGAGGAAATCGGCGCTGAGCGGGCGATCAACTACAAGACGGAAGATTTCGTCGAGGTGATCAAGTCGCTCACGAACGACCGCGGGGTTGACGTGATCCTCGACATGGTCGCGGGCAGCTACGTGCCGCGGGAACTGAAGGCGCTCGCCGACGGCGGCCGTCTCGCCATCATCGCGCTGCTGGGCGGCGCGAAGGCGGAAGTGAATCTGAACGACATTCTGCGTCGCCGGCTTACCGTCACGGGGTCGACGCTGCGTCCGCGGCCCGTCGAATTCAAGGCGAAGATCGCGGCGCAACTGAAAGAGCGTGTATGGCCGCACCTGGAAGACGGCACGATCAAGCCAGTGATCTTCAAGGTGTTCCCCGCCAGCGAAGCCGCGCAGGCGCATGAGCTGATGGAGAGCAGCACGCACGTCGGCAAGATCGTGTTGAATTGGGGTGCGGGTGCTTGACAGCGGTCGTTTAATTGAGTTTGACCCAGTCTGTCAGCACACAGTAAAATCGCGTGTTTTGCGCGTTCTGCATGGTTTTTGCATGCGGAGCGGGTACCGAGCGCCGACGAAGCGGACGCGTTCATCACCCGTACCACGATAAAACGAGCGAGACGATGGCGAATCAACGAGCAAAACTGGTAGTCGGTAACTGGAAGATGCACGGCCGGCTGGCCGATAACCGTGTGCTGCTGCAGGCGGTATCGCGCGGCGCCGCAGATCTTCCGGACGATGTGCGAGTCGGCGTGTGCGTGCCGTGTCCCTATCTGGCGCAGGCGCAAACGCTGCTCGAAAGCGGTCGCGTCGCGTGGGGCGTGCAGGATATCTCCGCGCACACGCAAGGCGCATTTACCGGCGAGGTCGCGGCCGAAATGGCCGCAGAGTTTGGCGCGTCGTACGCGATCGTCGGGCATTCGGAGCGTCGTGCGTATCATCGCGAAAGCCCTGAGGTCGTCGGCGTGAAGACGCAGCGTGCGCTCGAGGCAGGCTTGACGCCGATCGTGTGCGTCGGCGAAACGCTTGAAGAGCGCGAGGGTGGCAGGACCGAGCAGATCGTCGGTGAGCAACTGGATGCGGTGCTCGTGAATCTGTCGGTGGAAGAGGCGGCTCGCCTCGTGGTCGCGTATGAGCCTGTGTGGGCAATCGGCACTGGCAAGAGCGCGACGGCGCAGCAGGCACAGGACGTTCACGCGTTCCTGCGCGCGCGTCTCGTTGCCAAGGGCGGCGAGGCCGCCGACGTGCCGCTGCTGTATGGCGGCAGCGTGAAGCCGGAGAACGCGGAAGATCTGTTCAGCCAGCCGGATATCGATGGCGGCCTGATTGGTGGTGCGTCGTTGAAGGACAAGGATTTCCTGGCAATCTGCACGGCAGCTGTCGCGGCAACGGCCGCGCGCTGAGCATCAAGGCAGAGTGCCTGGGCGAGGATGACCCATTGCGTGCAGCATGTCGTGCTGTGCGGTTAAATAAAGACTCAGGTGAGTGTGATGCTGTATTTGAAAACGTTGATCATTGTCGTGCAGTTGCTGTCGGCGCTTGGCGTCATCGGCCTCGTGCTCCTGCAACACGGCAAGGGTGCCGACATGGGCGCGGCTTTTGGTAGTGGCGCGTCGGGCAGTCTCTTCGGCGCGACAGGTTCTGCTAATTTTCTGTCACGTACCACTGCGATACTGGCAGCTGTATTCTTCGTCACCACGTTGACATTGACCTACCTCGGCGCTTATCACTCGAAGCCTTCCGCGGGCGTACTGGGCAGCATGCCGGCAGCGGCGCCTGTGGCTGCCTCGGTTGCGCCTGGTGCTTCGGCACCGGCTAATGCATCGGCTGCAATTGCTGCGTCTGCAGCTTCTGCGCCAGGCCAGGACGTGCCGAAATAAATTTTCGGGAAAAACACGTTTGTGCGTTGAACAAACTGTTAGGCCGGGTTACAATTCAAGTCTTGAAGCGATTCGCGGGTTTTACAAGTTTGTTTTCCCGGATTGCAGACAGTGCCGACGTGGTGAAATTGGTAGACACGCTATCTTGAGGGGGTAGTGGCGAAAGCTGTGCGAGTTCGAGTCTCGCCGTCGGCACCAATGTTATCTAATGCCAGCCGCTTGCTTCAGCTTCGGCTGGCATTTTCACTTCTGAGGTGGTGTTTGCTGTGGGCTTTCAACATCAAGCATCCCGAAGTGTTTCGCGTCAGGGGTTGTTCCGCGTAGTCAACGTCTCCTGACGTCACTCAGAACCAACCGATTGAGGATACTTTGAACCTCGCAGCCTATTTCCCCGTCTTGTTGTTTCTCCTCGTGGGCACCGGTTTAGGCGTAGCACTGGTCAGTATTGGCAAGATCCTCGGTCCGAATCGACCGGACACCGAAAAGAACGCACCGTACGAGTGCGGCTTCGAAGCATTCGAAGATGCGCGCATGAAGTTCGATGTGCGCTACTACCTGGTCGCCATTCTCTTCATCATCTTCGACCTTGAAACGGCATTCCTGTTTCCGTGGGGCGTGGCCCTGCGCGATATCGGCTGGCCGGGCTTCATCTCGATGATGATTTTTCTGCTCGAATTCCTGCTGGGCTTCGCCTATATCTGGAAGAAAGGCGGCCTCGACTGGGAATGACGGGTTAATCGCCGGTGTGTGTAGGTGGCGATGGCTCGCCGCCTGTCTGGAGTGGAAAACAAATGAGTATCGAAGGGGTCTTGAAGGAAGGGTTTGTCACCACCACGGCTGACAAGCTGATCAACTGGACGCGTACCGGCTCGCTCTGGCCGATGACGTTCGGTCTCGCGTGTTGTGCGGTCGAGATGATGCATGCGGGCGCTGCCCGTTATGACCTTGACCGTTTCGGCGTGGTGTTTCGTCCGAGTCCGCGTCAGTCGGACGTGATGATCGTCGCCGGCACGCTGTGCAACAAGATGGCGCCTGCGCTGCGCAAGGTCTATGACCAGATGGCCGAGCCGCGTTGGGTGATCTCGATGGGTTCGTGCGCGAACGGCGGCGGCTATTATCACTACTCGTATTCGGTGGTGCGTGGCTGTGACCGTATCGTGCCCGTCGATGTGTATGTGCCGGGCTGTCCGCCCACAGCTGAAGCGCTGGTGTACGGCGTGATCCAGTTGCAGGCGAAGATCCGCCGGACCAGCACCATCGCCCGTCAATAAAAGCCCAAGCCTCCCCACAATATGGCAAGCAAACTCGAGACCCTCAAAGCGAACCTCGAGGCGGCCTTTGGCGGCCGCCTGACGAGCATCACCGAATCGACCGGTGAGTTGACCATCGTCGTGAAGGCGGACGATTACCTCGAAGTGGCAAAGCGTCTGCGCGACGACGCGACGCTGCGTTTCGAGCAGTTGATCGACCTCTGCGGTATCGACTATCAAACCTACGGTGAAGGCGCTTACGAAGGTCCGCGTTTTGCCGCCGTCCTGCATCTGCTGTCCGTCTCGAACAACTGGCGCGTGCGCGTGCGCGTGTTCGCGCCGGACGACGAAGTGCCGCTCGTCGCGTCGGTCGTCGACATCTGGAGTTCGGCCAACTGGTACGAGCGCGAAGCGTTCGACCTGTACGGCATCGTCTTCGAAGGTCACCCGGACCTGCGCCGCATCCTGACCGATTACGGGTTCATCGGTCACCCGTTCCGCAAGGATTTCCCTGTTTCCGGTTATGTCGAGATGCGTTACGACCCGGAAGAGAAGCGCGTCGTCTATCAGCCGGTGACGATCGAGCCTCGGGAAATCACGCCGCGCGTGATCCGCGAGGATCGCTATGGCGGCCTGAAACACTAAGAGAACGCCATGGCAGAGATCAAGAACTACACGCTCAACTTCGGTCCGCAGCACCCGGCAGCGCACGGCGTGCTGCGCCTCGTGCTCGAACTCGACGGCGAAGTGATCCAGCGCGCCGATCCGCACATCGGCCTCCTGCATCGCGCGACGGAAAAGCTCGCGGAAAACAAGACTTTCATTCAGTCCGTGCCGTACATGGATCGTCTCGACTACGTGTCGATGATGGTCAACGAGCACGGCTACGTGTTGGCCATCGAAAAGCTGCTCGGCATCGATGTGCCCATCCGTGCGAAATACATCCGCGTGCTGTTCGACGAAGTCACGCGCGTGCTGAACCACCTGATGTGGATCGGCGCGCACGCGCTCGACGTCGGCGCGATGGCTGTGTTCCTGTACGCCTTCCGCGAGCGCGAAGACCTGATGGACGTGTATGAAGCGGTGTCCGGCGCACGGATGCACGCGGCTTACTATCGTCCGGGCGGCGTGTACCGCGATCTGCCGGACGCGATGCCGCAATACAAGGCATCGAAGATCCGCAATGCGAAGGCCTTGTCGAAGATGAACGAGACCCGTCAGGGCTCGCTGCTCGACTTCATCGAGGACTTCTTCAACCGCTTCCCGAAGTGTGTCGACGAGTACGAAACGCTGCTCACCGACAACCGTATCTGGAAGCAGCGTCTGGTCGGCATCGGCGTCGTGAGCCCGGAGCGCGCGCTGCAACTGGGCATGACGGGCGCGATGCTGCGCGGCTCGGGCATTGAGTGGGATCTGCGCAAGAAACAGCCGTACGAAGTGTACGACCAGATGGATTTCGACATTCCCGTCGGCGTGAATGGCGACTGCTATGACCGCTATCTGGTGCGCGTCGAAGAAATGCGTCAATCCACGCGCATTGCGAAACAGTGCATTGAATGGCTGCGCAAGAATCCCGGTCCTGTGATGACCGACAATCACAAGATCGCACCGCCGTCGCGCGTGGGCATGAAGTCGAACATGGAAGAGCTGATTCACCATTTCAAGCTCTTCACGGAAGGCTTCCACGTGCCGGAAGGCGAAGCATATGCGGCCGTCGAGCATCCGAAGGGTGAGTTCGGCATCTATCTCGTGTCGGACGGCGCGAACAAGCCGTACCGCCTCAAGATTCGTGCGCCGGGTTATGCCCATTTGTCCGCGCTCGACGAAATGGCGCGCGGCCACATGATCGCGGACGCCGTGACGATCATCGGCACACAGGACATCGTGTTCGGTGAAGTGGATCGCTAAGCGGATGTCGTAAGCGATTTTCATCAAGGCACGCGCTCACGTGGCCGATAAGCATGAGAAGCGGAGCGCGCGTCAAGCAAAGGAACGCCGGGTCTGTCGCAACACGCAGTGCGCGACAGGTTTTCGTTCGGTAGGAATTGAAAGAGTCGTGTCTGAAAATGATCTCAGCTGAAGGCCTGAAAGAAATCGATCGCGCGATCGCAAAGTATCCCGCCGATCAGAAACAGTCTGCCGTGATGTCGGCGTTGGCGGTCGGTCAGGAAGAGCTTGGCTGGCTGTCGCCCGAACTCATGCAGTTCGTCGCGGACTATCTCGGCATGCCGGCCGTCGCCGTGCAGGAGGTTGCGACCTTCTACACGATGTATGAGACGTCGCCCGTCGGCAAATACAAGATCACGCTCTGCACGAACCTGCCGTGCCAGCTCGGCCCCGACGGCGGTTCGGACAGCGCCGCCGAATATCTGAAGCAGAAGCTCGGCATCGACTTCGGCGAAACCACCGCGGACGGCAAATTCACCCTCAAAGAGGGCGAATGCATGGGTTCGTGCGGTGATGCGCCCGTGCTGCTCGTGAACAACCATCGTATGTGCAGCTTCATGAGCCGCGAGAAGATCGACCAGCTCCTCGAGGAACTTTCGAAATGACGTCTTTACACGATCGTCACATCAAGCCGCTGATTCTCGCCGGTCTGAACGGCGACAACTGGCATCTTCAGGACTACGTCGAGCGCGGCGGCTACAAGCAGCTGCGCCGTATCCTCGAAGAGAAGATTCCGCCCGAGCAGGTGATCGCCGACGTCAAGGCTTCGGGTCTGCGTGGCCGCGGCGGTGCGGGCTTCCCGACCGGCCTGAAGTGGAGCTTCATGCCGCGCCAGTTCCCGGGGCAAAAGTACCTCGTCTGCAATTCGGACGAAGGCGAGCCGGGCACGTTCAAGGATCGCGACATCCTGCGCTGGAACCCGCACTCGCTGATCGAAGGCATGATCATCGGCGCGTACGCGATGAACATCTCGGTCGGCTACAACTACATTCACGGTGAAATCTTCGAAGTCTATCGACGCTTCGAAGCAGCCCTCGAAGAAGCGCGCGCAGCGGGCTTCCTCGGCGACAACATCATGGGCTCGGGCTTCTCGTTCGAGCTGCACGCGCATCACGGTTACGGCGCGTACATCTGTGGCGAAGAAACCGCGCTGCTCGAATCGCTGGAAGGCAAGAAGGGCCAGCCGCGCTTCAAGCCGCCTTTCCCGGCGAGCTTCGGCGTGTACGGCAAGCCGACCACGATCAACAACACGGAAACCTTCGCGGCCGTGCCGTTCCTGCTGGCCGTCGGCCCGCAGAACTACCTCGAGATGGGCAAGCCGAACAACGGCGGCACGAAGATCTTCTCGGTGTCGGGCGACGTCGAGCGTCCGGGCAACTACGAAGTCCCGCTTGGCACGCCGTTCGCGACGCTGCTGGATCTCGCGGGCGGCATGCGCGGCGGCAAGAAGATCAAGGCCGTGATTCCCGGCGGTTCGTCGGCACCCGTGATTCCGGGCGAGCTGATGATGCAAACCGACATGGACTACGACTCGATCGCCAAGCAAGGGTCGATGCTGGGTTCGGGCGCCGTCATCGTGATGGACGAGACGCGCTGCATGGTGCGCTCGCTGCTGCGCCTGTCGTACTTCTATTACGAGGAGTCGTGCGGTCAGTGCACGCCGTGCCGCGAAGGCACGGGCTGGCTGTATCGCGTCGTGCATCGCATCGAGCACGGTCTGGGCCGCAAGGAAGATCTGGATCTGTTGAACTCGGTCGCCGAGAACATCATGGGTCGCACGATCTGCGCGCTCGGCGATGCGGCTGCGATGCCGGTGCGGGGCATGCTCAAGCACTACTGGGACGAATTCGAGTATCACGTCGCCAACAAGCGTTGCGTGGTCGGCGGTCATGCCGGCGCGGCGGCGGCCTCGGAAACGGTCGCCG
Source organism: Paraburkholderia caribensis (assembly GCF_002902945.1). Classification (NCBI taxonomy): domain Bacteria; kingdom Pseudomonadati; phylum Pseudomonadota; class Betaproteobacteria; order Burkholderiales; family Burkholderiaceae; genus Paraburkholderia; species Paraburkholderia caribensis. The sequence continues at coordinate 2,393,552 of NZ_CP026101.1, read as the reverse complement.
CGTAAAGCGGGAATCAAACGCGGGAGCCGCCGCTAGCGCAAAACGCAGCGGCGAGCGGGCGAACGATTGAGCGGTAACAGGTTAAGGAAGATTGACCATCATGGTTGAACTTGAAATAGACGGCAAGAAAGTAGAGGTGGCCGAAGGCAGCATGATCATTCAGGCTGCGCATAAGGTCGACACCTACATTCCTCACTTCTGCTATCACAAGAAACTGTCGATTGCGGCCAACTGCCGGATGTGTCTCGTCGATGTCGAGAAGATGCCGAAGGCCGTGCCTGCATGCGCAACGCCGGTGTCGGCGGGCATGATCGTGCGCACGAAGTCGGAAAAGGCGGTGAAGGGTCAGCAATCCGTGATGGAATTCCTGCTGATCAATCACCCGCTCGATTGCCCGATCTGCGACCAGGGCGGCGAATGCCAGCTGCAGGATCTGGCCGTCGGTTACGGCAAGTCGTCGTCGCGTTATAGCGAAGAGAAGCGCGTCGTGTTCCACAAGAACGTCGGCCCGCTGATCTCGATGGAAGAAATGTCGCGCTGCATTCACTGCACGCGCTGCGTGCGCTTCGGTGAAGAAGTCGCCGGGGTGATGGAGCTCGGCATGCTGGGCCGCGGCGAGCACTCGGAAATCACGTCGTTCGTCGGCAAGACGGTCGACTCCGAACTGTCGGGCAACATGATCGATCTGTGCCCGGTCGGCGCGCTGACCAGCAAGCCTTTCCGCTACAGCGCCCGCACGTGGGAACTGTCGCGCCGCAAGTCGGTGAGCCCGCACGATTCCGTCGGCGCGAACCTCGTGGTGCAGGTCAAGAACAACCGCGTGATGCGCGTTCTGCCGTTCGAAAACGAAGCCATCAACGAATGCTGGATTTCGGACAAGGACCGTTTCTCGTACGAAGGCCTGAACAGCCCGGAACGTCTGACGCGCCCGATGCTCAAGCAAAACGGCCAGTGGATCGAGACGGACTGGCAGACGGCGCTTGAATACGTCGTCAAGGGTCTGAAGGGCATCTCGGCCGACCACGGCGCGAACGCGATTGCCGCACTCGGCAGCGCGCACAGCACGGTCGAAGAGCTGTTCCTGCTCAAACAGCTTGCGCAAGCCGTCGGTACGCCGAACGTCGATTTCCGTCTGCGTCAGACGGATTTCACGGCCGCTGCGAACGGCACGCCGTGGCTCGGCACGTCGATCGCCAACCTGTCGCTGCTCGACAGCGCGATCGTGATCGGCTCGTCGCTGCGCCGCGACCATCCGCTGTTTGCCGCGCGTCTGCGCCAGGCCGCGAAGGGCGGCGCAAAGATCACGCTGCTGCAGGCGACGCGCGACGACGCGCTGATCCCGCAGGCCGCGCGTATCGCTGCTGCGCCGTCGGCGTGGCTCAATGAACTCGCAGGCATCGCTGCTGCCGTGTCGGAAGCGAAGGGCGTTGCACTGCCGGAAGCATTCGCCGGCGTGACGGCATCGGATGCAGCAAAGCAGACGGCCAAGGAACTCGGCGCTGGCGAAACGCGCGTCGTGCTGCTCGGTAACGGTGCCGTCCAGCATCCAGAGTTCGCGCGCATCCATGCAGCGGCTCAATGGATCGCCGAATCGACGGGCGCGACGCTCGGCTTCCTGACGGAAGCGGCGAACACGGTCGGCGCGCATCTCGTCGGCGCATTGCCGGGCGAGGGCGGTCTGAATGCCCGCGAAGTCTTCGAACAGCCGCGCAAGGGTTACGTGCTGCTGAACCTCGAACCGGAATTCGACACGGCCAACCCGGCGCAGGCGCTTGCCGCGCTGAACCAGGCGGAAATGGTCGTGGTGATGTCGCCGTTCCAGACGGGCGCCGAATACGCAGACGTTCTGCTGCCTATCGCGCCGTACACGGAAACGGCCGGCACCTTCGTCAACGCAGAAGGCACGGTGCAGATGTTCAACGGCGTCGTGCGTCCGCTCGGCGACGCGCGTCCCGCATGGAAGGTGCTGCGCGTGCTGGGCAACCTGCTCGGCGCGTCGGGCTTCGACTACGATACGGCGGAGCAGGTGCGCGCCGCGGCACTGGGCGACGGCGACCTCACGCCGCGCCTGTCGAACAAGACGTCGGCAAGCGTTGCACGCAGCAACGGCGCGAAGGCGGCGGAAGGCACGTTCGAGCGCATCGCCGACGTACCGATCTACCACGCGGACCAGCTGGTGCGCCGTGCGGAGTCGCTGCATCTGACGGCCGCCGCGCGCGCCGCCAATTCGGTGGGGTTGCCCGCCGCGCTGTTCGACAAGCTGGGTTTGAAGGAAGGCGACGCCGTGCGCGTTCGTCAGGGCGATCGCTCGGTGCAGATTCCTGCCGTGCGTGATGCGAATCTTGCGGAGACGGTCGTCCGCGTGTCGGCGGCTACGCCTGCCGGTGCAGCGCTGGGCAGCCTGTTCGGTGAACTGGTGGTGGAGAAGGCGTAAATGACCTTGTTCGAATCGATCAACGCGGGCGGCACCGAGATTCTCGGCGTGGCATGGCCCACGGTGTGGGCGCTGGTGCGCATCGTGGTGGTGGCCGTCGCGATCCTGCTGTGCGTGGCTTACCTGATCCTGTGGGAACGTAAGCTGATCGGCTGGATGCACGTGCGTCTCGGACCGAACCGCGTGGGTCCCGCCGGTTTGCTGCAGCCTATCGCCGACGTGCTCAAGCTGCTGCTGAAAGAAGTCATTCAGCCTTCGCAGGCGAGCCGCTGGGTCTACCTGATCGCTCCCGTGATGGTGGTGGTCCCGGCATTCGCGGTGTGGGCGGTGATCCCGTTCCAGGCGGGCGCCGTGCTCGGCGACATCAACGCGGGCCTGCTGTACGCGATCTCGATCTCGTCGGTCGGTGTGTACGGCGTGATTCTGGCGGGCTGGGCGTCGAACTCGAAATACGCGTTCCTCGGCGCGATGCGCGCGGCGGCACAGATGGTGTCGTACGAAGTGTCGATGGGCTTCGCACTCGTCGTCGTGATGATGACGGCGGGCACGATGAACCTGTCCGATATCGTCGGCTCGCAGATGCGCGGCATCTTCGCCAGCCACGGCGTGACGTTCCTGTCGTGGAACTGGTTGCCGCTGCTGCCGGCCTTCGTCGTCTACTTCGTGTCGGGCATCGCTGAAACCAACCGTCACCCGTTCGACGTGGTGGAAGGCGAATCGGAAATCGTCGCGGGTCACATGATCGATTACTCGGGTATGGCGTTCGCGCTGTTCTTCCTCGCCGAGTACATCAACATGATCGTGATCTCGGCACTGGCGTCGATTCTGTTCCTGGGCGGATGGAGCGCACCGTTCGAGTTTCTGTCGTTCATCCCGGGCATTTTCTGGCTGGTCCTGAAAGTCTTCTTCCTGCTGTCGGTATTCATCTGGGTGCGCGCGACGTTCCCGCGCTACCGCTATGACCAGATCATGCGTCTGGGTTGGAAGGTGTTCCTGCCGGTGACCGTGATCTGGGTGATCGTGGTCGGCCTCTGGATCATGTCGCCGTTGAATATCTGGAATTAAAGGGCGGACGAACCATGACCGCAATCCAAAACTTCTTCAAGACCTTCTTTCTGACCGAGCTGCTCAAGGGCCTCGCGCTGACGGGACGCTACACGTTCCAGCGCAAGATCACCGTGCAGTTCCCGGAAGAGAAGACCCCGATTTCGCCGCGTTTCCGTGGCCTGCACGCGCTGCGCCGCTACGAAAACGGCGAAGAGCGCTGCATTGCCTGCAAGCTGTGCGAAGCAGTGTGTCCGGCGCTCGCGATCACGATCGAATCGGAAACGCGCGCGGACAACACGCGCCGCACGACGCGCTACGACATCGACCTGACCAAGTGCATCTTCTGCGGTTTCTGCGAAGAGAGCTGCCCGGTCGATTCGATCGTCGAAACGCACATCCTCGAGTATCACGGCGAAAAGCGCGGCGACCTGTACTTCACGAAGGACATGTTGCTGGCGGTCGGCGACCGCTACGAAGCGGAAATCGCTGCGAACAAGGCAGCCGACGCACCCTATCGTTGATAGGTTGAAACAGCAGTTCGACGGCGCGCGGTCCGGCAGGCACAAGACCGCGCGACGCTGCCAGACCGCTCTGGCGCCGCGTCACGCATCACAAGCAGAAGACGACGCGCGCCAAAGCACCAAGCCTGACGATGGCCTAACGATGAATCGGTAATCATGGACTTCACGACCGTACTGTTCTACATCTTCGCGCTACTCCTGACGGTGTCAGGGCTGAAGGTGATCACTTCGCGCAACCCGGTGGCGTCCGCGTTGTTCCTCGTGCTCGCGTTCTTCAACGCGGCCGCGATCTGGATGCTGCTGCAGGCGGAATTCCTCGCGATCCTGCTGGTGCTGGTGTATGTCGGCGCGGTGATGGTGCTGTTCCTGTTCGTCGTGATGATGCTGGACATCAATCTCGACGTGCTGCGGCGCGACTTCAAACGCTTCGTGCCGATGGCGACCGTGGTGGGCGCGATCATCGTGATCGAAACGGCGCTGATTCTCTGGCACGGCTACGGCGCGACGGTTCAACCCGTGCGCGATACGACGGCCGCCGTCGCAGGCGCTGCCGACTGGTCGAACACGCGCCTGATCGGCAAGATCATTTATACCGACTACATCTTCGCGTTCGAAGTGGCCGGACTCGTGCTGCTGGTCGCGATCATCGCGGCGATTGCGCTGACCACGCGTCACGGCAAGGACAGCAAGCGCCAGCGCGTGTCGGATCAGGTGAAGGTGCGGGCCCAGGACCGCGTGCGCGTGGTCAAGATGGCCGCCGAGAAGGAACATCCGGCTGAACCCGAAACCGTTGCCGGCGACGCTGGCGCCGGCAAGAACAGCTGAGCTCAGGAGGAGAAAAACATGTTGTCCCTTGCTCATTACCTCGTGCTCGGCGCGATCCTGTTCGCGATCAGCATCGTTGGCATTTTCCTGAACCGTCGCAACGTCATCATCATCCTGATGGCAATTGAACTGATGCTGCTGGCGGTCAACACGAACTTCGTCGCGTTCTCGCATTATCTCGGCGATGTGCATGGCCAGATCTTCGTTTTCTTCGTGCTGACGGTTGCGGCAGCAGAAGCGGCGATCGGTCTTGCAATTCTGGTGACCCTGTTCCGTAGCCTCGACACGATCAATGTCGAGGATCTCGATCAGCTCAAAGGTTAACTTCAGGCACAGGCTGTTATGTCAACGACACTCAATGAAAACCTGTTGCTGGCGGTAGCGCTTGCACCGCTGGCCGGCTCGCTGATTGCGGGGCTCTTCGGCAAGACGGTGGGGCGTGCCGGTGCGCACTCGGTCACGATTCTCGGCGTCGCCATTTCGTTCGTGCTCTCGTGCATCGTCTTTCTCGATGTGCTCCATGGCGCGAGCTTCAACGCGACCGTGTACGAATGGATGACGGTCGGCAAGGTGAAGTTCGAAGTCGGCTTCCTCGTCGATACGCTCACGGCGATGATGATGTGCGTGGTGACCTTCGTGTCGCTGATGGTGCACGTCTACACGATCGGCTACATGGCCGACGAGGAAACGGGCTACGAGCGCTTCTTCTCGTACATCTCGCTGTTCACGTTCTCGATGCTGATGCTCGTGATGAGCAACAACTTCCTGCAGCTGTTCTTCGGCTGGGAAGCGGTGGGTCTCGTGTCGTACCTGCTGATCGGCTTCTACTTCAAGCGTGAAAGTGCCATCTACGCGAACATGAAGGCGTTCATCGTCAACCGCGTGGGCGACTTCGGCTTCATTCTCGGCATCGGTCTGATCCTCGCATACGGCGGCTCGATGAACTACGGCGACGTGTTCGCGAAGAGCCATGAACTGGCCTCGCTGAGCTTCCCGGGCACCGACTGGGGCCTGCTGACGGTCGCGTGTATCTGCCTGTTCATCGGCGCGATGGGTAAGTCCGCGCAGTTCCCGCTGCACGTGTGGCTGCCCGACTCGATGGAAGGCCCGACGCCGATCTCCGCGCTGATTCACGCGGCAACCATGGTGACGGCCGGTATCTTCATGGTGACGCGCATGTCGCCGCTGTTCGAACTGTCGGATGCGGCGCTGTCGTTCATCACGGTGATCGGCGCGATCACGGCGCTGTTCATGGGCTTCCTCGGCATCGTGCAGAACGACATCAAGCGCGTCGTCGCGTACTCCACGCTGTCGCAGCTCGGCTACATGACGGTCGCGCTCGGCGTGTCGGCATACCCGGTCGCCGTGTTCCACCTGATGACGCACGCGTTCTTCAAGGCGCTGCTGTTCCTCGGCGCGGGTTCGGTGATCATCGGCATGCACCACGACCAGGACATGCGCAACATGGGCGGCCTGCGCAAGTACATGCCCATTACGTGGATCACGTCGCTGATCGGCTCGCTGGCGCTGATCGGCACGCCGTTCTTCTCGGGCTTCTACTCGAAAGATTCGATCATCGATGCGGTGAAGCTGTCGCATCTGCCGGGTTCGGGCTTCGCGTACTTCGCGGTTGTCGCGAGCGTGTTCGTCACGGCGCTGTACTCGTTCCGCATGTACTTCATGGTGTTCCACGGCGAAGAGCGCTTCCGCGGTCCGAAGCATCCTGATTCGCCGATGGGCGCGGAAGCAGCAGCACACGGCCATGGTCATCACGACGATCACGGCCACGGTCACGACGACCATCACGCTCACGAGCCGCACGAAACGCCGTGGGTCGTCTGGCTCCCGCTCGTGTTGCTCGCCATTCCGTCTATCGTGATCGGCGCAATCGCAATCGGCCCGATGCTGTATGGCGATTTCTTCCAGCACGGCGTCGCGTTCGAGAAGGTGATCTTCATCGGCGAAAACCATCCGGCGCTGCACGAGATGGCCGAAGAATTCCAGGGCTGGGCGTCGATGGGCCTGCACGCTGCGTCGGGCTTGCCGGTGTGGCTGGCGCTGGCTGGTGTGGTGGTCTCCTGGTTCCTGTACCTGAAGCGTCCGGATCTCCCCGCCGTGATCAAGCGTGGTTTCGGCCCGATCTACACGCTGCTGGATAACAAGTACTACATGGACAAGATCAACGAAGTCGTGTTCGCGCGCGGCGCCGTGGCCATCGGCCGCGGGCTGTGGAAAGAAGGCGACGTCGTGGTCATTGACGGCATTGTCAACGGTAGCGCACGCTTTATTGGCTGGTTTGCGAGCGTGATCCGTTTCCTGCAATCGGGTTACATCTACCACTACGCATTCGCCATGATCATCGGCATGCTGGGGCTCCTGACCCTGTTTGTAACGCTCGGCGGCAAATAAAAAACAGGCTGGAGACATTTCTCATGCACACGACGTTTCCGATTCTGAGTATCGCGATCTGGATGCCGATTATTTTCGGCCTGGTGGTTCTGGCCATCGGATCAGATCGCAATCCCGGTCCGGCGCGATGGATTGCGCTGATCGGGTCGGTGTTGAGTTTCATCGTGACGATTCCGTTGATGACGGACTTCGACACGAGTACGGCAGCATTGCAGTTCGAAGAAAAGGCCAACTGGATCGAGCGCTTCAACATCACGTACCACCTGGGCATCGACGGTATTGCGATGTGGTTCGTCGTGTTGACGGCGTTGATCACGGTGATCGTCGTGATCGCAGCATGGGAAGTGATCACGAAGAACGTCGCGCAGTATCTCGCGGCGTTCCTGATCCTGTCGGGCATCATGGTGGGCGTGTTTTCGTCGGCCGACGGCATGCTGTTCTATGTGTTCTTCGAAGCGACGCTGATTCCGATGTACATCATCATCGGCGTGTGGGGCGGGGCGAACCGCGTGTATGCGGCGTTCAAGTTCTTCCTGTACACGCTGATGGGCTCGCTGCTGATGCTGGTCGGCCTGCTGTATCTGTACACGCAGACGGGCACGTTCGATCTGGCAACATGGCACGCCGCGAAGCTGTCGATGACGCCGCAGGTGCTGCTGTTCATCGCGTTCTTCCTCGCGTTCGCCGTCAAGGTGCCGATGTGGCCCGTCCACACGTGGTTGCCTGACGCGCACGTGGAAGCGCCGACGGGCGGCTCGGTCGTGCTGGCCGCGATCATGCTGAAGCTCGGCGCATACGGTTTCCTGCGCTTCTCGCTGCCCATCGCGCCGGATGCGAGCCATTTGCTGGCGCCCGTGGTGATCACGCTGTCGCTGATCGCCGTCGTGTACATCGGTCTCGTTGCGATGGTGCAGGCCGACATGAAGAAGCTGGTCGCGTATTCATCGATCGCACACATGGGCTTCGTCACGCTCGGCTTCTTCATCTTCAACCAGCTCGGCACGGAAGGCGCGATCGTGCAGATGATCTCGCACGGCTTCGTGTCGGGTGCGATGTTCCTTTGCATCGGCGTGCTGTATGACCGCATGCACTCGCGTCAGATCGCCGATTACGGCGGCGTCGTCAACACGATGCCGAAGTTCGCGGCGCTCGTGATGCTGTTCTCGATGGCGAACTGCGGCCTGCCGGGCACCTCCGGCTTCGTCGGCGAGTTCATGGTGATTATGGCCGCTGTCCAGTACAACTTCTGGATTGCGTTCGGTGCGGCCGTCACGCTGATTCTCGGCGCGGCCTATACGTTGTGGATGTACAAGCGCGTGTACTTCGGCGCGGTTGTGAACGACCATGTAAAGAACCTCGTCGACATCAATCGTCGCGAGTTCTTCATGCTGGCCGTGCTCGCCGCGTTGACGCTGTACATGGGCATCTATCCGAAGCCCTTTACCGAAGTAATGCACGTGTCGGTGGAGAACCTTCTGTCCCACGTTGCGCAGTCGAAGCTGCCGCTGTCGCAGTGATGCGAAGCGGAGGAATTTAAAGATCATGCAAAACGCACCTATGACCGCCTTGTTACCCGACGCGCTAGTGATGACCGCTATCGTCGTCGCGTGGCTTATCGACACGTTCGTTGGCCCGAACAGCCGCCGCACGACGTATTTCATCGCGCTGATTTCCACGGTCGTGGCCGGCATCTGGTTCGCCGTCGACGCCTTCTCGGGCACCGGGCCGCAATACTACTTCTCGCGCATGTACGTGGTGGACCCGTTCGCCAACGTGATGAAGGCGGTGGTGTCGCTGGGCTACGCGGTGTCGATCGTCTACTCGCGCAAATATCTGGAAGATCGCGGCCTGTACGAGGGCAACTTCTTCCTGCTCGGCATGTTCTCGCTGCTCGGCCAGCTGGTGATGATCTCCGGCAACAACTTCCTGACCCTGTACCTCGGTCTGGAATTGATGTCGCTGTCGCTGTACGCCGTGATCGCGCTGCGCCGCGAACATGCACCGTCGAACGAAGCCGCAATGAAGTACTACGTGCTGGGCGCGCTGGCTTCGGGCTTCCTGCTGTACGGCATTTCGATGCTCTACGGCGCGACGGGTTCGCTCGAACTGAACGAAGTGCTGAAGGCCGTGGCGTCCGGTCGTATCAATGATGTCGTGCTGCTGTTCGGCGTGATCTTCATCGTCGCGGGCATCGCGTTCAAGATGGGCGCCGTGCCGTTCCACATGTGGGTGCCCGATGTCTATCAAGGCGCGCCGACTGCGATGACGATGCTGGTCGGCGGCGGTCCGAAGGTTGCCGCGTTTGCATGGGGTCTGCGCTTCCTGGTGATGGGCCTGCTGCCGCTCGCCGTCGACTGGCAGGAAATGCTCGTCATTCTGGCCGCGCTGTCGATGATCGTCGGCAACATCACGGGTATCGTCCAGCGCAACATCAAGCGGATGCTGGCGTACTCGGCGATCTCGAACATGGGCTTCGTGCTGCTCGGCATGCTGGCTGGCGTCGTGGACGGCAAGACGGGCGCAGCGGCGAGCGCGTACGGTTCGGCGATGTTCTACAGCATCGTCTATCTGCTGACGACGCTCGGCTCGTTCGGTGTGGTCATGCTGCTCGCGCGCCGCGATTTCGAAGCCGAAACGCTGGACGACTTCAAGGGTCTCAACCAGCGCAGCCCGGTGTTCGCATTCGTGATGATGGTGCTGATGTTCTCGCTCGCCGGCATCCCGCCGACGGTCGGCTTCTACGCGAAGCTCGCCGTGCTCGAAGCGACGATGAACGCTGGCCTCACGTGGCTCGCTGTGCTCGCGGTGATTACGTCGCTGTTCGGCGCGTTCTACTACCTGCGCATCGTCAAGCTGGTTTACTTCGACGATCCCGTCGACACGACGCCGATCGCGGGCGACACCTGCAAGCGCGCGCTGCTGGCGCTCAACGGCGTGGCCGTGCTGGTGCTCGGCATCGTTCCGGGCCCGTTGATGTCGCTCTGCCTGAACGCGATTACGCATACGCTGCCGCTGTAATGTCGGCGGCGGGGTGGTTCATCGTGCTGTTGGCGCTCGTCGGCGCCAACCTGCCGTTCCTGAATCAGCGGCTGTTCGGTGTCATGCCGCTGAAGGCCACGAAAAAAAGCGCGTGGGTCAGGATCGGCGAACTGATCGTGCTGTATTTCATCGTCGGCGCGCTCGGCTTCATGCTCGAAGCCCGCGCCGGCAACCGCTTCGAGCAGGGATGGCAGTTCTACGCCATCACCTTCAGCCTGTTCATCGTGCTCGCCTTCCCGGGCTTCACGTTTCAATATCTCGTCAAACGGCGCTGACGGTTCCAGCCGTCGCGCTTCTTGCCGCAAAGAGGTCGCATATGGCAGAACTCCCCGATCACGACACCGCGCTGAAAGAAACCTGCATCAAGAGCGAAGTCGCCTATCAAGGGCCGTTCATGACGGTCAAATGCGACACCGTGCGCTTGCCCGACGGCAAGCAGGCGACGCGCGAATACGTGCAGCATCCCGGTGCCGTGATGGTGATCCCGCTGTTCGACGACGGCCGCGTGCTGATGGAAAGCCAGTACCGGTATGCGATGGGCAAGGTGATGGTCGAGTATCCGGCGGGCAAGCTCGATCCGAACGAAGATCCGCTGGCCTGTGCAAAGCGCGAACTGCTCGAAGAAACGGGCTATACGGCGCGCGAATACGTCTATCTGACGCGCGTTCATCCCATCATTTCATACTCGACGGAGTTCATCGACATCTACGTCGCGCGCGGTCTGACGGCGGGCGAGCGCAAGCTCGACGACGGCGAGTTCCTGGAGACGTTCATCGCGAAGCTGTCGGATGTGTCGGAATGGGTGCGTACCGGGCAGGTGAGCGACGTGAAGACGATCATCGGCACATTCTGGCTGGAGAAACTGCTGTCGGGTGCGTGGCCGGAGAATCCGCCCGAGGCGGGCTGAGCTTCACTGGCCTCGCGTCGATGCAAAACGGCAGCCTTGCGCTGCCGTTTTGCATTTCCGGCGTTCGCCGCACGCAGCTATTCGAGCGCCGGCGTGTCTTGCGCCAACGCGCTAGAATGCCTGATTACCGTTCGCTGCCGGGTCGTCCGGACCGCTAAAAAGCAAAAGCATTAGCGAACGATCGTTCACAAATCTCAATTTTGCGCTAAACTCGTACGCAAGCCCTGATTCCACATGAAGGTCCTCGATCTACAGTGCCCGCACGATCATCGGTTCGAAGGCTGGTTCGCTTCCGCCGATGACTTCGAATCGCAGTTGTCCCGCAAGCTGGTCGCATGTCCCATCTGCGGTGCGACGGAAGTGAGCCGTCTGCCGTCGGCGCCGCGTCTGAATCTGTCGGGCGCGACGAGTGCGTCGAACGCATCGAAGGAGAAAGCGGCGGCGAACGTTGGCGAACTGCAGGCGCACGTGATGCGCGTGCTGCGCGAGGTGCTGGAAAAGACCGAGAACGTGGGCGACCGCTTTGCCGAGGAAGCACGGCGCATCCACTACAACGAAGCGCCTGCTCGCAGCATCCGGGGCGTCACGACGCCCGAGGACGCGCGAGCCCTCGTCGAAGAAGGCATCGATGTGATGCCGCTGCCTGTACCCGCCGCACTGAAAGAGCCGCTGCAATAATCGTGGCTTGCAGTGCTCCTGGCGGCGCAAGGCCGCGGCCAGGAGACACTGCGCATGGACTTGAACTATTCCCCCGCCGACGACGCATTCCGCGCCGACATCCGCGCCTGGCTCGAAGCGAATCTGCCTGACGAGCTGCGCGACAAAGTTCTCAATCATAAGCGCCTGAATCGCGACGACTTCTCGAACTGGCACAAGCTGCTCGGCCGGCGCGGCTGGTCGGCGCCTGCATGGCCCGCGGAATTTGGCGGCCCGGACTGGAACGCAACGCAGCGTCATATCTGGGACGAGGAGTGCGCCCGGCTCGGCGCGCCGACGGTGCTGCCGTTCGGCGTATCGATGGTCGCGCCCGTGCTGATGAAGTACGGCAGCGAAGCGCAGAAGCGCCACTACTTGCCGCGTATTCTCGACGGCACCGACTGGTGGTGCCAAGGCTATTCTGAGCCGGGCTCGGGCTCCGATCTGGCATCGCTGCGCACGCGCGCCGAGCGGGTCGGCGACCACTACGTCGTCAACGGCCAGAAGACCTGGACGACGCTAGGGCAGCACGCCGACATGATGTTCTGCCTCGTGCGCACGGACAGCGGCGCGAAAAAGCAGGAGGGCATTTCCTTCCTGCTGATCGACATGAAGACGCCGGGCATCACCGTGCGTCCCATCATCACGCTCGACGAAGATCACGAAGTCAACGAAGTGTTCTTCGAAGACGTGAAAGTCCCCGTCGACAACCTCGTCGGCGACGAGAACCGCGGCTGGACTTACGCGAAGTATCTGCTCGGCCACGAGCGTACGGGTATCGCGCGCGTCGGGCAGTCGAAGCGCGAACTCGCCTTTCTCAAGCGCATTGCGCTGAATCAGAAGAAGAACGGCAAGCCGTTGCTGCTCGATCCGCTGTTCGCGGCGAAGGTCGCGAGCCTCGAAATCGAACTGATGGCGCTCGAAGTGACGGTGCAGCGGGTGGTAGCGAATGAAGCGGGCGGCCGCGGGCCGGGGCCAGAAGCGTCGATGCTGAAGATCAAGGGCACGGAAGTGCAGCAGGCGCTGACGGAACTGATGTTCGAAGCCGTGGGACCGCTCGCCGCGCCGTTCGATGTGCCGTTCCTCGAAGGCGAGCGCGCGCACAGCATCGCGGGCGACGACGATGCCGCGCCGCTCGCCGCGTATTACTTCAACTACCGTAAGACGTCGATCTACGGCGGCTCGAACGAAATTCAAAAGAACATCATCGCGCAGATGATTCTCGGACTGTGAGGAGCGGCGCATGGACTTCAATTTCACCGACGAACAGCAGCAATTCGCGGACGCGCTGCGCCGTTATCTCGACAAGCAATACGGTTTCGAGGCGCGACAGGCGATCGTTCGAACGGAAGCGGGCGTATCGGACGAGCATTGGTCCGCGTTTGCCGAACTGGGCCTGACCGCGTTGCCCGTGCCGGAAGCGCAAGGCGGCTTCGACGGCGGCACGATCGACATGCTGGTTGTGATGCAGGAACTCGGACGAGCGATGGTCGTCGAGCCGTACTGGTCGACGGCTGTCGGCATCGAGGCGCTGAAGCTGGCCGGCACGGGTGACGGCGACGATGCCGCGTTGCTCGAACGCGCGGCGCAAGGCGAGATCCGGCTGGCCGTCGCGTTCCATGAACCGGGCGCACGTTACGATCTTTTCTCGATCGACACGACCGCGACGCGCCACGGCGACGGCTACGCGTTGAGCGGCACGAAGTCGGTCGTGCAGCATGGCGCGCAGGCCGATCACTGGATCGTGCCCGCGCGGCTCGACGGCGAGATTGCGCTGTTCGTCGTCGCGCGCGATGCCGCGAACGCGCAGATCACCGACTATCGGACGATCGACGGCCAGCGCGCCGCGACGCTCGCATTCAACGCAACGTCGGCGCGCAAGCTGGACGGCAGGCACGCGGGCGCCGCCGCGCTGGAGCACATCGCGGACTACGGCGTGGTGTTGCTGTGTGCGGAAGCGGTCGGCGCGCTCGATGCGCTGAATCACGCAACCGTCGAATACACGAAGACCCGCCAGCAGTTCGGTGTGCCGATTGCGCGCTTCCAGGCGCTGCAGCACCGGATGGTCGAGATGCTGATCCACACCGAGCAGGCGCGCTCGGCGACGTATCTGGCGGCCGTGCGTTACGGCAGCGACGATGTCGACGAGCGCCGCCGGGCGGTATCGGCGGCAAAAGTGCGGGTGGGGCAGGCGGCGCGCTTCGTCGGACAGCAGGCAGTGCAGTTGCATGGCGGCATGGGCGTGACCAACGAGGTCGCGGCCGCGCATCTGTTCAAGCGTCTCGCTATCATCGAAACCACGCTCGGCGATGTCGATCATCATCTGGCGCGCTTCGCCGCGCTGCCGGGCTTCGCAACGGCCGACGCATGAGCGCCGCCGCCAACACATGCAAACGAGGTGAACGATGGGTTTGAGTTACGAGGACATGGAAGTCGGCAAGTCGTATGAAGTCGGCTCGCATACCTTCACGCGCGACGAGATCGTCCGGTTCGCGGAGCAGTTCGATCCGCAGCCCTTTCACGTCAGCGATGCGGGCGCTGCCGCATCGCCGTACGGCACGCTGATCGCGAGCGGCTGGCATACCTGCTCGGTGATGATGGGCATGCTGGTGCGCAACGTGCTGGCGGGTTCGACATCGATGGGATCGCCGGGCATCGACGATTTGCGCTGGCTCAAGCCGGTACGCGTCGGCGACACGATCCGCATGATGAACAGCGTGCTCGACAAGCGCGTGTCGGCGAGCAAGCCGGATCGCGGCATCGTGTCGACGGAATGGCAGGGGTTCAATCAGAACGGCGAACTCGTGATTACCGTGCGCTCGAAGGCGATCTTCGGGCTGCGCAATCCGGGGTCGGCGGCATGACGCCGGACCTGACGCTCGCTTCGACCGCCGACGTACGTGGGCTCGTCGGCCAGCCGCCGCGCTTGAGCGCGTGGGTCGAGGTCGATCAGGCGAGCGTCGATCGCTTTGCTGTGGCAACGGGCGATCATCAATGGATTCATGTCGATCCCGAGCGCGCGAAGCGCGAGTCGCCGTTCGGCGGACCGATTGCGCATGGTTTTCTGACGCTGTCGTTGATACCTGCGTTGCTCGTCGATACGTTCCGTTTCGAGCAGCGCATGGGCGTCAACTACGGGCTCAACCGCGTGCGCTTTACGGCACCTGTACCTGTCGGGTCGCGGTTGCGGGCGAGCTTCGTGCTCGCGGGCGTGACGGATGTCGAAGAGGGCGGTGTGCAGATCACGTGGAATGTGACGCTCGAACGGCAGGGTAGCGAGCGCCCCGTGTGCATTGCGGAGTTCATTACGCGGCACTATTTCTAGGTGCGCCCGCTGGTGTTGCGCGATGTTCAGTGCTTTGCGCACTGCGTCGCGCCGAACGGTATTTGCTTCGCTCTTTCATCCGGAAACCCCAACCGGCACGCCCGCGCCTCGCAGGCATGTTCCAGATGTGCGGCATCGGCCCGACGCTCGGTCAGACACACCACTTCCGCGTCTCGTCTTTGCCGCTGGCGTTTGCGGTTTTTTGCGCTGGCATCCGCGGTTTTGGGTTTTGCGCGGGCATCCGCGAATTGTTAGCGTGCTTCAGGCGTCGCCGGTGTGCGTTTGCCTTTGCGCTGGCATCCGCGATGCGTGAAGCGAGACAACGCATCGCGGATGCCAGCGCATCACTCCGAATACTTCCCAAGCTCAATCTTGGCAATAGCATTCCGATGCACCTCATCTGGCCCATCAGCAAACCGCAACCACCGCGCGGTGGTATAGGCATAAGCCAGAGGAAAATCATCACACATCCCAGCCGCGCCATGCGCCTGAATGGCCCAGTCAATCACCTGACACGCCATGTTGGGCGCAACAACCTTGATCATCGCGATCTCACCGCGCGCGCCTTTATTCCCGACGGTATCCATCATGTAAGCCGTCTTCAGCGTCAGCAACCGGGCCTGCTCGATCAGACACCTCGCCTCGGCAATCCGCTCCTGCGTAACGGTCTGCGCCGCAATCGGCTTGCCAAACGCCACACGCTGCAGCGTGCGCCTGCACATCAACTCGAGCGCACGCTCAGCAAGCCCGATCAACCGCATGCAATTATGAATGCGCCCCGGCCCGAGCCGCCCCTGCGCAATCTCAAACCCGCGCCCCTCGCCAAGCAACATATTCACAGCAGGCACGCGCACGTTATCCAGCGTGATCTCCATATGCCCGTGCGGCGCATCGTCATAACCGAACACGCTCAACGGTCGATGCACCGTAATCCCCGTCGCCTCCGCAGGCACGAGAATCATCGATTGCTGCGCGTGACGCGGCGCCTCAGGGTCCGTTTTGCCCATCACGATGAAGAGCTTGCAGCGCGGATCGCCCGCGCCCGACGACCACCACTTGTGCCCATTGATCACATACGCGTCGCCGTCGCGCACGATGCTCGTCTGAATGTTGGTCGCATCCGATGACGCCACCTCCGGCTCGGTCATCAGAAACGCCGAACGGATCTGGCCTTGCAGCAGCGGCTCCAGCCACTCGCGCCGGTTCTCCTCGTTGCCGTAACGCTCGATCGTCTCCATGTTGCCGGTGTCGGGCGCATTGCAGTTGAACACCTCGGGCGACCACGGCACACGGCCCATGATCTCGCACAGCGGCGCATATTCGAGGTTCGTCAGGCCCGCGCCGCGCTCGGAATCGGGTAGAAACAGGTTCCATAGGCCGGCATCGCGCGCCTGCTGCTTCAGCGTTTCGATCAGTTCCGTCGGCACCCACGCGTTGCCCGCCTGGCGGTTGCGCGCCACTTCTGCAGCGTAGGCCTGTTCGTTCGGATAGATGTGCTCGTCGAAGAATGCGAGCAACTTGTCGCGCAATGCCTGAACCTTTGGGGTGTAGTCGAAATTCATCTTGCCCTCGTGGATGTCGTTGAATCCGGTCTACAGATCGAGCACGCGGTGTCGCAGGCCCATCACTCAGCGAACCTTCTGCGCATAGCGCCACGCAAGTTCGGCCATCGGCCTGGCGCGCCGTCCTGCGTCGGCGGCCTGTTCGCTCGCTGCCGTGCCGTCGACCACGCGCTTCATGATTCCCTGCAAGATCGCCGCGATGCGGAACATGTTGTACGCGAGATAGAAGTTCCAGTCGCCGCAAATCGTCTGGCCGGTGCGCTCGCAATAGCGTTGCACGTAGCGTGCCTCGTCGGGTATGCCGAGCGCGGCCCAGTCGAGTCCGGCGATGCCCCGAAACTGCTCTGGATCGACATGCCACGCCATGCAGTGATACGCAAAGTCGGCGAGGGGATCGCCGAGCGTCGACAGTTCCCAGTCGAGCACGGCTAGCACGCGCGATTCGTGCGGATCAAAGATCAGATTGTCGAGCCGGTAATCGCCGTGCACGACGGACACGCGCTGGCCCGCTTGTTCGTCCGTTTCGGCGGGCATATGTTGCGGCAGCCATTCGATCAGACGATGCATCGCGTCGATCGGCTCCGTTTCCGACGCCTGATACTGCTTGCTCCATCGGCCGATCTGGCGCGCAAGGTAGTTGCCGGGCTTGCCGTAGTCCGCGAGCCCGACCCTGGCGACATCGACGCTATGCAGCGCGGCGATCACGCGATTCATCTCGTCGTAGATCGCACCGCGCTGCGCAGGCGTCATGCCGGGCAGCGACGGGTCCCACAGCACGCGGCCCTGGACGAACTCCATCACGTAGAACGCCCGGCCGATCACGCTTTCGTCCTCGCATAGCGCGAGCATCTTCGCGACGGGTACGTCGGTGTCGCGCAGCGCATGCATCACGCGATACTCGCGCTCGATCGCATGCGCGGACGGCAGCAGTTTCGCGGACGGGGCAGGCTTCGCGCGCATCACATAAGCGCGCGTCGGCGTAATCAGCTTGAAGGTTGGATTCGACTGGCCGCCCGCGAATTGTTCGAGCGTCAGAGGTCCGGCAAAGCCGTCGACATGTTGCGCGAGCCAGGCGGAAAGGGCGCCCGTGTCGATGCGCTGCCGTTCGCTGACGGGCCGCGTGCCTTCAAAAGCGGAGTAGTCGGTAGGTGTCGCGTCTTGCGGCATGTCTCCTCCGTTGGATGATCGAATGATCGGCCTGCTAGCTGCGCCTGCTCTGAATGAATTGTGCGTAAAGCATTTCCATCGACGTATTGCGCACGTCACGATGCAGCGGCGAGGGCGGCGCATGATTGATCATCCTCACCACCCAGTCGCGCGGCGCGGCCCCGACGTCGAGCGCATTCACGCAGCCCGTCGCCTGCGCGAGATGGCCGAAGAAGGTGCGGCCGCCTGCCGTGATCGCATGCGACAGGATCGCGCGATTGACGCCGCCGTGCAGCACGAGCAATACGACATCCCACGATGAGTCGGCGCGCAGCGCGGCCAGCGCCGGCAGCACACGGTCGAACAGTGCGCCGATCGTCTCGCCGCCGAGAAACTGCACGTCCTCCGCAACGATGCCGTCGAACGCGCCGATAAACGCCGCTTCGAGATCGTGGGCGGGAACCGAACCCGGCTTGCCGCTGCGTATTTCTTCCCATGCGGGTTCGATGTCGATCCCGGTGTGCTGGCTCATTTGCGCGAGCACGCGCTGTGCCGTCTCGACCGTGCGCGGCAAGCCACTGGCGATCACGCGATCGAACCGCACGTTCTGGTCGGCAAACGCGCGGCCGGCGGCATCGGCCTGTGCGCGGCCGTTTTCGTTGAGCGGCACGCGCTCGGGGTCGATCGTACTGCCCGATGCATCGAAGTACGTGACGTCGCCGTGCCGCATCAGATAGATGCGGCGGCGCTTCGGCAACTGATAGCCGGACCCGGTCGACGTGCTCATTTGTAGTTGGGTGCGCGCTTTTCGAGGAACGCGGTGATGCCCTCCAGCCCGTCGCGATGATGCAGCGACGCGACGAAGCTGTCGCGCTCCGCAACGAGATGCTCGGGCAGCGATTGCGCGCCCGCCGCCGCGATCAATCCTTTGATGCGTGCCTTCGCATTCGGCGATACCTTGCCGAGGTCGTCGGCCCACGCGATCGCCGTATCGCGCGCGGCGCCCGGCTTCACGAGCCGGTTGACGACGCCCAGGTCGTACAGACGCTGTGCGCCGATCGGCTTGCCTTCAATCAGCACTTCCGTTGCGATCTGACGCGGCAACGCGCGCGCGAGGAACCACGAGCCGCCGCCATCCGGCGTAAGGCCGACGCGTGCATACGACATTACGAACTTCGCGTCGTCGCCGGCGACGATCAGGTCGCACGCGAGCGCAAGCGAAAAGCCCGCGCCTGCCGCCGCGCCCTCGACGGCCGCGATCACCGGCTTCGACGACGCCTGCAACGCGGCGATCCATTCGCCGAGCAGATCGATGCTTTGCGCCTGCACGGACGGATCTTTCGCGCGGTTTTCGAGCAGGCGGTTCAGGTTGCCGCCCGCGCAGAAGAAGTTGTCCGCGCCCGTGATGACGACGGCGCCGATCGACGGATCGCGTTCGGCGGTGTCGATTGCTTCGATGCCGGCGGCGTACATGTCCGGGTGCATCGCGTTGCGCGCGCCCGGGTTCGACAGCGTCAGCACGAGCGTCGATTCGCTTTCGGCTGGGCGGGAGGCGAGCAGTTCGGCGGCCATTACGCTTGCTCCTTCGTGTTGTCCTGATCGGCGGCGTCGGCTTGCGTGAGCGAGATGCCGAGTTGCGCGCGGCGCGCCAGCCACGGCGACGGACGGTAGCGTGGATCGCCGAGCACGCTGAACATGTTGCGCAGAATGGTCAGGATGGTTTGGGCGCCGAGCGCATCGCCGAGGGCGAGCGGCCCGCGCGGATAGCCGAGGCCGAGTGTCACGGCGAGGTCGATGTCCTGCGGCGACGCAATCTGGCGCTGTGCGATATCGCAGCCGATGTTGACGATCGTCGCGACCACGCGCTGCGCGACGAAGCCCGTCGAATCGCGGATGACAGTGACGGGCACGCCGTCGTGTGCGAAGAGAGCGTGCGCGGTATCGCGCGCGGCGCGCGTCGTTGCGGGCGTGGTCATCAGCGTGCGGCGTTGCGCGTCGACGAGCGGGAAGAGGGTATCGATGGCAACGACGCGGCTCGCGTCGAGGTTTTCATCGACAGCCGCGGTGGTCGCGTCGAAGCCGAGCGGCGTGACGACGATCAGCGAATCGGCGGCGGGGGTGGTGCCTTCGTCGACGGCGACGCGGGCCTTCGCGATCAACGCGAGCACGGCGTCGCGCGCAGCGGGCACGCGTGCGCTGACCCATACGCGCTTCGGCAGCTCGGTCGGTGCGGGCGCTTCGACAGGCGCCTGCTGCTTGCCGTCGACATATACATAAAAGCCCTCGCCAGCCTTGCGCCCGATCAGCCCGCCCGCGAGGCGCGTGCCCGTGATCGGCGACGGCGTGAAGCGCGGCTCTTCATAGAACTGGTGATAGATCGATTCCATCACCGGGTGCGACACGTCGAGCGCGGTCAGATCGAGCAGCTCGAATGGCCCGAGACGAAAGCCCGCCTGCTCGCGCATGATGCGGTCGATATCGACGAAGCTCGCGACGCCTTCGTCCGCGACGCGCAAGCCCTCCGTATTCATGCCGCGGCCCGCGTGATTGACGACGAAGCCGGGCATATCCTTCGCGCGCACGGGCGTGTGGCCCACGCGGCGCGCGAGATCCATCAGCGCGTCGCCGGCGGCGGGATCGCTGCGCAGGCCGTCGATCACTTCGACGACCTTCATCAGCGGCACCGGATTGAAGAAGTGATAGCCGACGACGCGCGATGGATCGGCGCACGCGGCCGCAATCGCCGTGATCGACAGTGAAGACGTATTCGACGCGAGAATGCAGCGCTCGCTGACGATGCCTTCGAGCTCCTTGAAAAGCGCGCGCTTCACATCGAGCTTTTCGACGATCGCTTCGACGACGAGGTCGCAGTCCTTGAGTTCGCCGATCGCCGTGGCGCCCGTTACGTTCGCGAGCGCGGCAAGCGAGCGCGAATTGTCGAGCTTGCCTTTGGCGACCAGCTTCGAGAACGTGTCGGACAGGTAATCGCGCGCCGCGCCGATGGCAGCGGCATTCGTGTCGTAGAGCCTGACCTTGAGGCCCGCGAGTGCGGCGATCTGCGCGATGCCGCGTCCCATCGCGCCCGTGCCGACGATGCCGACGGTCTCGATGCTGGTCTGGCGAGAGGTATTCGGTGCCATGATGTGACTCACTCCATGATTATTCTAAAATAGTACGTTCGTTTCAATTCGTCGTGTGCGCGTGCATGTGCGCGGTCCGCGACGAATGGCAAGCGACTTTCGACAACCATCCGCAGGGAGACACCGGATGATCAAGCTGCACGGTTTTGCGCTGTCCAACTATTACAACAAAGTGAAGTTTGCGCTGCTCGAATTCGGCATTCCGTTCGAGGAAGTGTGCGTTCCGTTCAGCCAGGACGAGGCGGTGCTCGAACACTCGCCGCTCGGCAAGGTGCCGTACATCGTGACTGAGCATGGCAGCCTGTGCGAGTCGCAGGCGATCATCGAATATCTGGCCGCGGCCTTTCCGGAGAAGGCAATCTTCTCGCGCGACCCGTGGGAAGCCGCGAAGGAGCGCGAATTGATCACGTTCGTGGACGTGCATCTCGAACTGACGGCGCGCAATCTGTACAAGCAGGCGTTCTTCGGCGGCACGATCACCGACGCCACGAAAGGGCGCACCGAGAAACTGCTGATCCATCATATCCGCGGCTTCAGGCGGCTTGCGAAGTTCACGCCGTATCTGCGCGGCGAGCAGTTCAGCATCGCGGACGTGGCGGGCTTCGTGAGCTTGCCGCTCGTCGGCATCGCGACGCGGGCCGTGTACGGGCGCGATTTTCTGCTCGATGTCGGCATCGACTGGAAGCCGTACGTGAAGGCGATTAATGCACGTCCGGCCGCGCAGCGCGTGACGGACGACCGCAAGGCCTACATGGAAGCGCAAAAGAAGCAGTGAGGGCGCGGCACGACCGCGCGCCGCATGCGGCGACCGACAGGCGCCGCGCCGCTTCGCGCGCGATGACGAAGAACCGGGGTTCGTTCGCAGCATCGCGCGCGCCATCTCAGAGACGCGCCAGCCGTTCGAGCGCGGTGGCGAGCGTGTCTTCTTTCTTCGCGAAGCAGAAGCGCACGACGCCCGATTCATGCGACTCGTGATAGAACGCCGACACGGGAATGGCGGCCACGCCGATCTCGCTCGTCAGCCATTGCGCGAATTCGGCTTCGGGCATGTCGCTGATGGCCGAATAGTCGACGCACTGGAAATACGTGCCCGTGCACGGCAACAGCTTGAAGCGCGATTGCGCGAGGCCGGCGCGGAAGAAATCGCGCTTCTTCTGATAGAAGGCGGGCAGGTTCAGATACGGCGCCGGGTCCTGCATATAGTGCGCGAGGCCGAGTTGCATCGGCGTGTTGACGGTGAACACGTTGAACTGGTGGACCTTGCGGAATTCCGCCGTCAGCGCGGCGGGCGCGGCCACGTAGCCGACCTTCCAGCCCGTCACGTGATAGGTCTTGCCGAAGCTCGACACCACAAAGCTGCGCTGCGCGAGTTCCGGATAGCGCGCCACGCTTTCGTGCGGTGCGCCGTCGTAGACCATGTGCTCGTACACTTCGTCGGAAAGAATCAGCACATTCGTGCCGCGTACGATCTCTTCGAGCTTCTTCATGTCCTCCGCGCGCCAGACGGTGCCCGTCGGGTTGTGCGGCGTGTTGATGAGGATCATGCGCGTTTTCGGCGTGATTGCGGCGGCCAGCCTGTCGAACGGGATGGCGTAGTCGGGCGCTTCGAGTGTGACGAACACGGGCTTGCCGCCCGCCAGTTCGATCGACGGCAGGTAGCTGTCGTACGTCGGCTCGACCACGATCACTTCATCGCCCGGATGGACAGCGCACAGGATCGCCGTCAGAAGCGCCTGCGTCGCGCCCGCCGTTACCGTGATTTCGGTCGTGGCGTCGTAGCGGCGTCCGTACAGGTTGGCGATCTTCTCGGAGATCGCCTGGCGCAGCGGCGCGACGCCTGCCATCGGCGGGTACTGGTTGTGGCCTTCGCGCATCGCGCCGGCCACGGCATCGACGATGCGCGGATCGCAATCGAAATCCGGAAAGCCCTGGCCGAGATTGACCGCGTTCTTTTCGGCGGCGAGCGCGCTCATCACGGTGAAGATCGTCGTGCCGACGGTCGGCAGACGGGATGGGAACGATGGAGGCAGGGTGGTCATAGGCGTGCTCGTCAGATCGTGCGGTGCGTTCATGTCGCGGTCCGGATGCGGTCGTGGTCGTTGATGCCGTTGTGGTCAGGCGTGAAGCTCGATTGTAGGGAAAATCCGCGCGGCGGTTGGCGGCGCCGCCCGGCAGCGCGTCGCGTTTCGTTTCGTTTCGTCTGCGGACTGCGCCGGCGCGCGTCAGGCCTCGACAGGCGCTTGCGCCGTCAGCGCACATTCGACGACGAACGGCGCGGGCTGCGCGATCCGGAAACCGAAATCGCGGGCAATCCGTTTCGCGAGCTTCAACACCGCGCGATCTTTCGAGACCAGCCAGTCCGCCTGCATCGCATAGGCGAGTTCGAGAAACTTCTGGTCGTCGCGATCCTTGCATTTGGGCAGCGCGGGCGCGTTCTCGTCGGGCGTGGGCTCGACTAGCGTCGATAGCCGCGCGAGCGTCGCGAGCGCGGCGGTTTTGTCGACAGCGCGCTTTTCGAACTGCGGATAGTCGAGCACGTAAGTGAGTTCGGCGAGGCAGCGAGCGTCGATCAGCGCGCGCAGCGCACCGCTTTCGAGCGCAGCGAGAATGGGGCGCGTGTGCGGGTCGTCGAACACGAGAATGTCGATCCACACGTTCGAATCGAGCACGACGGCGGGCGCCGCCGCATTTCTTGCGGCAGGCGTGTTCTGTTCGGGCAAGGCAGGGGTTTCGGGCATTCGTTACAATCTGGCTTTCGTCTTTGACCGCCAGGCACGGCGTGCCTGAAAGCCTCTATGATAATCGTTCTGTCGCCGGCCAAATCGCTCGACTACGACACCCCGCCGCACGTCAAGAAGCACACCATCCCCGATTTCGTCGATGACGCCGCCGAGCTGATCGGCGATCTGCGCCGCTTGTCGCCGCAAGACATCGCGTCGCTGATGGACATTTCCGATCAGCTCGCGCATCTGAATTTCCAGCGTTACGCCGACTGGTCGCCGAAATTCGACACGTCCAATGCGAAGCAAGCCGTGCTCGCATTCAACGGCGACGTGTATGAAGGCTTCGACGCGAAGTCGCTGTCCGCATCCGATCTCGACTATGCGCAGCAGCACGTGCGCGTGCTGTCGGGCCTCTACGGTCTGCTGCGTCCGCTCGATCTGCTGCAGCCGTATCGGCTAGAAATGGGCACGCGCTTCGCGAACCGGCGCGGCAAGGATCTGTACGCGTTCTGGGGCGAGCGCATCACGCAGGCGCTCAACCGGCAACTGGAAAAGAAGCAGGACGGCTCGCGCGTGCTGATCAACTGCGCGTCGACGGAATATTTCAAATCGGTCAAACCGAAGAAACTCGCCGCGCCCGTCATCACGCCCGTGTTCGAGGACTGGAAGGGCGGGCGCTACAAGATCATCAGCTTTCACGCGAAACGCGCGCGCGGCCTGATGGCGCGCTATCTGGTGGCGAATCGCTTCGAAACGCCGGAGCAACTCAAGGGCTTCGACGCCGAAGGCTACGCTTTCGACGCCGATGCTTCGAACGATTCCACCTACGTCTTTCGCCGGCGCATCGCGGACTGACGCCGCGCCGAACCAGCAGGAAACACCATCATGACGCTATCCATTACGAGCAATTTCGACGCAGGCGCGATCGAAGTCCTGTCCTGCGCGCAGGCCGACAACATCCGCTTGCGCGTGCGTGCCGACAGCCACGCCGACTTTGCGCAGTGGTTCTATTTCCGGTTGTCGGGCGCGCGCGGCGAGCGCTGCGTGATGACCTTCGAGAACGCCGCCGACTGTGCATTCGCCGACGGCTGGCGCAACTATCAGGCGTGCGCGAGCTATGACCGCGTGAACTGGTTTCGCGTGCCGACCTCGTACGACGGCCGCGTGCTGACCATCGATCACACGCCCGATTTCGACCGCATCTATTACGCGTACTTCGAGCCGTACAGCGAAGAGCGTCACTCGGAATTTCTCGGCGCAGTTCAACAGATGCCGCATGCGGCGCTGACGGAACTGGGCAAGACGGTCGAAGGCCGGCCGATGTCGCTGCTCACGCTCGGCACGCCGAGCTTGCTCGAAGACGGCACGCTGAAGCCGAAGAAGACCATCTGGATCATCGCGCGCCAGCATCCGGGCGAGACGATGGCCGAGTGGTTCGTCGAAGGTCTGGTGAAGCGGCTCGCGGGGTGGGGCGACTGGTCGGGAGACCCCGTCGCGCGCAAGCTCTTCGATTACGCCGACTTCTACATCGTGCCGAACATGAACCCGGACGGCAGCGTGCACGGCAACCTGCGCACGAATGCGGCCGGCGCGAACCTGAATCGCGAATGGATGGAGCCGGACGCTGCGCGCAGCCCCGAAGTGCTGCTCGTGCGCGACGCGATTCATGCGACGGGTTGCGATCTGTTCTTCGACATTCACGGCGACGAGGCGCTGCCGTATGTGTTCGTCGCGGGCTCGGAGATGCTGCCGAGCTTCACCGAACGCCAACGCCAGGAGCAGACGGCATTCATCGAAAACTTCAAGCGCGCGAGTCCCGATTTCCAGGACAAGTACGGTTATGAAGCGAGCAAGTATCGGCAGGATGCGCTGAAGCTGGCATCGAAGTACGTCGGCAACGAGTTCGGTTGCCTGTCGCTGACGCTGGAGATGCCGTTCAAGGACAATGCCAATCTGCCCGACGAACGCGTGGGCTGGAACGGTGAGCGCAGCGCGTCGCTCGGTGCGTCGATGCTGCAGGCGATTCTCTGGCATATGGAGACGTTTGCCTGACGCGCTGTATCGACGAATCGCAAAGGTATGTAAAAAAGCGAGGCCACGCGTGATGCGTGGCCTCGCTTTTTATTGCTCGCGTGGTTTGTCTGATCGGATGGTCAGATCAGGCTCTCGCGCGAGCTCAATGTGTCTTCTTCGCGGCCGACTTTTTTGCGCTCGTTTTAGCGCTCGTCTTCGCGGCGCTGCTCTTGGTCGTCACGGCCTTGCCTGACGATTTGCCCGACTTCTTGTTGCCTGACTTGTTCGTCGTGCCTTTCGTCGACTTGCCTGAGTTTTTCTTCGAACCCTTGCCGCTGACAGCGTGCTTGCCCTTCGCCGTGTTCGATCCCGACGACGCCGTGCTTCGCGAGCGCAGAGGCGGCACGGGATCGTTCCAGCTGAACGCGAGCATCTGCGCGCCGACATAGCCGCAGCGGAACTTGAGCTGCGCCGGGTCGCCGCCGCTTTGCGGAACGCCCAGACCTTCGACGGTCACGACGCTGTCGACCTTGACCTTCTGCTTGCCTTCGTCGAACGAATCGTTCCAGGGCGTGACGGCTGCGTGCGCGCTGTCGAATGAACTGGGGGGGAACTCGACATGATCGAAAGCCGTCGACGTGCTCGCGACAAAGTTGCCATGCGCGGCGCAATCCGCAACGAGCGGATCGGCGTGCATATCGTTGATGAATTTGCTGACGAGGTCGTTGTGCTGCCCGAGTTGATCGGCGAGGGCAGGCAGCGAGCATGCGAGCGACGCGCTCGCAATCCACACCGCTAGCCGGCCGACCAACCGCGGCAATCGGCGCGGTGCGTTGGTGCGATCCATCTATCTATGATCAATGCTATGAAGACGTCAGGCACATAAGATGCCCATCCGCAGGAAGGAGTTCAATCCTGGCACAAATATTTTGCCGTGTCGTAGTGCCCGATCTCAACGAGCGATAGATGGGCGGATGTTGCATGCATCAGCAATCGCGCCGGACGGGCGCATTCATCTCGATGCCATTGCACTGCGGTTGAAGGATCAGGTGCGCGGACCGCCGAGACGATAGCGCCGCACGTCATACGTCGTGACCCACGCGGGACGATAGACGGCGATCAACGCCGTCGACATACCCGTGAACCACGATTCACCCGACGCAAGCAGGAACACGCTAAACGCATAGCCGGCCGGGATGACCGACATCGAGCCGTCGGCGAGCGCGATATGCGTTGCCAGCGCAACGGCCGATGCCACCGACACCGCGATAGCGGGCGACACGAAACCCTGGCCGAAGATGAACATGAAGAGATTGCGCGGCAGCCACGCGACGCATGCACGTTGCAGGAGCGTCGATACGCCGACGGGAACGGCGCCGAATACGAGGAAGGTGAGTGCGATGCCTTGCCACGGCGCGTCGAAGACGACGGCGGCAAGCCCCGTCACGATGGCCATTGCGATGAGTGCGAGCCCCCAGTCGAATAGCGTGACGACGAGCGTCGCACCGAGCAGGTGAATCACCGTGCCATCTTCGAGCCAGGCGTTGGTCGCCCACAGCACCGACACGGCGACGATGATGGCGAGCCACACATGCTGGAGCACGGGTTCCTGCAAGCGCCTGAACGGATTCTTCCAGAGCGCGAGCGCGAGCAAAGCCACAGCGGCGATCCAGCCACCGACAGCGACCCACAACGGAAGCGGTGTGTAGAGGAAACCCATGTCTTCATATTACTCGTTGAATAGCGAAACGTGTGAGCGGATTCCATGCCAGCGATGATTTATGTCTATTCACGGTGGATTCCTTTCGACCTTTACATCCTTTGCACCTTTACATCGCGCCGTCGTCGCGTTCCGGGCGTTTGCGCCGTATGTCGTAGGGCGTCGTCGCTTCGGCGGCCATCGGCAGTGCGCCGGTGGTGTCGTTGGCAGGCAACGGATAGCGGAAAGTTCGCGGCTTGCGCTGCCGCAGTGGCGCAACGTTGGACGTCACGCGCGCGGGCCGCTGGATGCGATTGTGTCCGCTGCGCAGCACTTCGAGTTGCGCGGTGAGCCAGCCGTTGTATATCGCGACGGCGGCGGCGCGGTTCGGTGCGCCCAGTTGCTGGAAGATCGTCGCCAGATGGATTTTCACGGTGCCCTCGCTGATGCCTAACGCGCGAGCAATCATTTTATTCGTACTGCCCATGTGCACGCAGCGCATGATCTGTTCTTGCCGCGGCGAAAGGCCGCCGCCCAGGCGTGGCCGCTTGGGCGGCGCGACCAGTTCTAGCGAGCGAGCCTCGTTCAGTTGACGCGCGAGCTTGCCGGACGAGACGGGTGCGTCGAACGACAGGGCGCCCGCAGGAATGTAGTGAACGCCCAGCAAAACCATTTCTAGCGCGCGCACGATCACGCGCGGATCGGTGGAGCGCGGAATGACGCCGAGCACGCCTTTCTCGACGAACGCGCGCACATGGGCGGGCGATATGTCGTCGACCAGCACGGCGACGGGCAGGCCGGGATGGTTGGCGAGCAACGTGCGGGCGTCGAGGGGCGACATCCAGTCCTCCCAGTCGATCAGCAACAGGTCCGGTTGCAGGCGGCGCAGCGTGCGCTCGACCTGCGGCCAGTCCTGCGCTTCGCCGAACCGTGCCTGCCGGTCGATTTGCCGTAAGAGAGTCTTGAGTCCTTCCCTGCGTTCGGCGTCCGAGTTGAAAACTGAAAATCGCATGCATTGCCTCCTGATCGATCGGTCGTGACGGCGCGATGCACGCAACGATTTCGTCGTCGCGCAGCGATGCACCATCGTGTCGATGATGACAAATTCCCAGTCGCGTGGCGGCCTGTCCAGGTGGCATAGGACGAGTGCCATGAAAAAAGCCCCGCACGCGGCGGGGCTTGATTCGATGCAGAGAAAACTCTGAAGTGATCAGTGGAAATGTGGCTGAGCGGGCTCGGCATCTTCCGGCATTTCGGCGTGAACGATCTCGCCGAGCGGGTCCGCATAAAGTGGGACGCCGCAGTCGTCACAATATTCCGGCTCGAAGCGGCCAGCATGACGGCGGATATCGGTGATGCCCGTTTCTTTCAGCAACGCGACGATATCTTCGAGCGGACCTTCAGCCGACATCGCCTCTTGCGGTTCCTCGTCGATGCCCGGGTCGCCGTTCTCGCGGCCGTACAGCGGCCACACGACGCCGTAGATCACGTCGTTGCTGCCGCGGCGCGTGAAGCCGATCCGGTATTCGTCGATGCGCCGCTCGCCGAAGCCGGCGACGACCGCGCGCAGTTCGTCGGGCGTCGCGCCGATCGTGTCGAACAGATAGCGCACCGCGGTGCGAACGGTGTGCGGGCGCACGCGCTCGTCGGCGTCGCGGCAGGCCGAGTAGTAGGCGTCCGGCAACAGGCATTCGAACTCGCAACCGGGCAGCACGACGGCCAGATTGGCGCCGCCTTGCGTCGCCCATTGTTCGAGACATTGGCCGCGCTCGATGCGCGAGCCACCTTCTTCCTCCTGCCAGCGGAACACGGGCGCGCCGACGGGCGCCGCGACAACGGCCAGCACGAAGCGTGGATCGGCGAGAATGGGCGACGTTTCCGGCAGTTCGCCAAAATTGATCTTCGCGTTTCCGCCAGCCACGGCTGCCTGCGCCAGCTGCTGCGCGAGGCGCCAGGTTTCGACGTGATGACGCGGTAACTGGTCGATGCTATACATAAAGGGCGCCATCGCGACACGCGTGCCGGCTGCAAGCACATGCGCCTGCAGATGGGCGCGCAGCGCGTCGGCCGCGTCGCCTTTGAGGGTGCCCGACGGAATCGCGTAGCGCGTCCAGGCCAGTACGGGCGCGGCGATCAGCAACGCTTCGTACTGGACGCCGTCGTGCTCGACGAGCAGCGACTCGCTATGCGTTTCGGCCATGTCGGCCAAGGCGCCGTAAGCATCCGGATGATTCTGCTGGAGATGGTCGAGTGCGGCGTCGAGCGTGGTCTGGTTGCCGTTGCGGACTATTTTCGCGAGCAGTGCGTCGAGCTTGGATTCCCAGAAGCGGTCTTCGGTGCGGCTGCCCGACGCGAAGAGCGCGAGCGATAGACCGACCAGCTTGTCGGCATCGGGAGGGAGACGTTTGGCGATTCGCGAGCGCATAAATCCGGAGGTTGTGTGCAGAGAACCATATATTCTAGTCGTTTCTTCGTCGACATATTATCGACACGCACTGCTGGCAGCGAATCGCCCGCGGTGTGGGCTTGTCCGTCCGTGAAGGGCGCGCTCGCGGAGGCTGTTGGTCCGTGTCGGGCCTTGCGTTCGTGGCTTTCGCCGGAGCTTTCCTATACTCGTTCTGCAGATGTTTCGACGTCTGCGCGGCGGTCGTTCAGGTCACTTTGGGGTCGTGTCGGGGGTAATGCATGGTGAAGTCGGATCAACTGATCGAGCGGCTGGCGGCTGTGTTCGCGTTGCTGCTGCTGGTCGGCGGCTCGCTGCTGGTGCTGGCGCCGTTCACGACCGCGCTGCTGTGGGGCGCGATTCTCAGCTACAGCTCGTGGGGCTTGTACTGCAAGCTGTCGCAGACCTTGGGCGGGCGGCGCAAGTGGGCGGCGACGCTGATCGTGCTCATCATTCTGGTCGTCGTGCTGGGCCCCTTCGTGTATGCGGGGTTTGCGCTGGGCGCGCATACCAAGGACATCACCGCGTTCGTGCAAAAGCTGACGGATTCGGGCTTGCCCGATTTGCCCGGTTGGGTTGCGCGGATTCCGCTTGTGGGCTCGAGCATCGAATCGTTCTGGGAGCGCGTGACCAGCAGTAATTCCGAGATGGTTGCGCAACTGCGTGTGCTGGCCGCGCCGGCGGGCAAGTGGGTTCTCGCGGCGGCACTTGCTGTCACGCATGGGCTGGGATTGCTCGCGCTCAGCATCATTCTCACTTTCTTCTTTTATACGGGCGGCGAAGGCGCTGCGGCGTGGCTCAACGCGGGCATGCGGCGCATTGCCGGCGAGCGCGCCGACTATCTGCTGGCGCTGGCGGGCAGCACGGTGAAGGGCGTGGTGTATGGCATCCTCGGGACGGCGCTGGTGCAGGGCGTGCTGGCTGGTTTCGGCTGCTGGATTGCCGGCGTGCCGACGCCGGCGTTGCTCGGACTCGCGACGTTCTTTCTTTCGGTGATACCGGGTGGCCCCGTGGTGGTGTGGCTGCCCGCCGCGATCTGGCTGTATCACGGCGGCGCAACGGGATGGGCGATCTTTCTCGTGGTGTGGGGCGTGGTGGTGGTGGGGATGTCCGATAACGTCGTCAAGCCTATCCTGATTGGAAAGAGCAGCGACATGCCGCTGATTCTCGTGATGCTCGGCATCCTGGGCGGCGCGTTCGCGTTTGGCTTCCTCGGCGTGTTCATTGGTCCGACGCTGCTCGCCGTGGCGTACACGGTGTTGCATGACTGGACGATCGGTTCGCCCGATGCTCGCGAACTGGCTGCGAAGGCGGGTGGAAAGCCGGTGGACGCGGTGGCGCAAGTCGAGAAGGCGCGGGAGGAATGATTGCTTTGGCCGCTTTAGAAAAAACTTTGCATCTCACCCTTGTCACGTGGCGTGGGATGGCCTAAGATTCGCGTCCTCGTTGAGCGGCAGTCAGTTGGATGCGACACAACGGGGCCGCGGCAGAGACGGCGCGGTCGTGAAGTCAGCAAGGTTTTTCAGGCGATGCTAAAAAAACCGGTTGACGAAACGAAAAAGGTTCTTCATAATCTCGTTTCTCTGCTGCTGACGCAGCAACGTGGTGAAAGCAAGGCGCTTCCCGCGAATGTTCTTTAACAATCAACAGCCGATAAGTGTGGGCGCTCGATGACGAGGCGCGCGGTGATCTTCGGGTCACTGATAGCGAAAGTAATCGAGTCTCACACGGAAGAAATTGAGGAAGGTTTGACTGGGTTGAAAGACCCAGCGCAGATCTTTCGTCAGTGATTTTGAGTGAGCGACCGGTTCTTAGATGAACCGAAAAACAGTAACAGGTTTGAACTGAAGAGTTTGATCCTGGCTCAGATTGAACGCTGGCGGCATGCCTTACACATGCAAGTCGGACGGCAGCGCGGGGGCAACCCTGGCGGCGAGTGGCGAACGGGTGAGTAATACATCGGAACGTGTCCTGGAGTGGGGGATAGCCCGGCGAAAGCCGGATTAATACCGCATACGCTCTGTGGAGGAAAGCGGGGGATCTTCGGACCTCGCGCTCAAGGGGCGGCCGATGGCAGATTAGCTAGTTGGTGGGGTAAAGGCCTACCAAGGCGACGATCTGTAGCTGGTCTGAGAGGACGACCAGCCACACTGGGACTGAGACACGGCCCAGACTCCTACGGGAGGCAGCAGTGGGGAATTTTGGACAATGGGGGCAACCCTGATCCAGCAATGCCGCGTGTGTGAAGAAGGCCTTCGGGTTGTAAAGCACTTTTGTCCGGAAAGAAAACCGCTTCTCTAATACAGGGGCGGGATGACGGTACCGGAAGAATAAGCACCGGCTAACTACGTGCCAGCAGCCGCGGTAATACGTAGGGTGCAAGCGTTAATCGGAATTACTGGGCGTAAAGCGTGCGCAGGCGGTTCGCTAAGACCGATGTGAAATCCCCGGGCTTAACCTGGGAACTGCATTGGTGACTGGCGGGCTAGAGTATGGCAGAGGGGGGTAGAATTCCACGTGTAGCAGTGAAATGCGTAGAGATGTGGAGGAATACCGATGGCGAAGGCAGCCCCCTGGGCCAATACTGACGCTCATGCACGAAAGCGTGGGGAGCAAACAGGATTAGATACCCTGGTAGTCCACGCCCTAAACGATGTCAACTAGTTGTCGGGTCTTCATTGACTTGGTAACGAAGCTAACGCGTGAAGTTGACCGCCTGGGGAGTACGGTCGCAAGATTAAAACTCAAAGGAATTGACGGGGACCCGCACAAGCGGTGGATGATGTGGATTAATTCGATGCAACGCGAAAAACCTTACCTACCCTTGACATGTACGGAACCTTGCTGAGAGGTGAGGGTGCCCGAAAGGGAGCCGTAACACAGGTGCTGCATGGCTGTCGTCAGCTCGTGTCGTGAGATGTTGGGTTAAGTCCCGCAACGAGCGCAACCCTTGTCCCTAGTTGCTACGCAAGAGCACTCTAGGGAGACTGCCGGTGACAAACCGGAGGAAGGTGGGGATGACGTCAAGTCCTCATGGCCCTTATGGGTAGGGCTTCACACGTCATACAATGGTCGGAACAGAGGGTTGCCAAGCCGCGAGGTGGAGCCAATCCCAGAAAACCGATCGTAGTCCGGATCGCAGTCTGCAACTCGACTGCGTGAAGCTGGAATCGCTAGTAATCGCGGATCAGCATGCCGCGGTGAATACGTTCCCGGGTCTTGTACACACCGCCCGTCACACCATGGGAGTGGGTTTTACCAGAAGTGGCTAGTCTAACCGCAAGGAGGACGGTCACCACGGTAGGATTCATGACTGGGGTGAAGTCGTAACAAGGTAGCCGTATCGGAAGGTGCGGCTGGATCACCTCCTTTCCAGAGCTTTCGCGTTTCACAAGTTGAGCGCTCACACTTGTCGGCTGTTAATTGAAGACAGGCTCAGGGGTCTGTAGCTCAGTCGGTTAGAGCACCGTCTTGATAAGGCGGGGGT
Source organism: Paraburkholderia caribensis (assembly GCF_002902945.1). Taxonomy (NCBI): domain Bacteria; kingdom Pseudomonadati; phylum Pseudomonadota; class Betaproteobacteria; order Burkholderiales; family Burkholderiaceae; genus Paraburkholderia; species Paraburkholderia caribensis. Next base: position 2,360,136 of record NZ_CP026101.1, on the reverse strand, counting down.
CGATGGTTCGAATCCATCCAGACCCACCATTGCCTTGTCTGGTGTGGTTGCTGACGTAGCTGGCTGGATATGCCCTGTGCGCTGTATGACTGGGGGATTAGCTCAGCTGGGAGAGCACCTGCTTTGCAAGCAGGGGGTCGTCGGTTCGATCCCGTCATCCTCCACCAATCCTCAATGCCTAGTGTTCAGTGCGAACTGAGCCTTATGCATTGGCGATTGAGCCAGTCAGCGAGTGATGTAAGGCATAGCGCCTTGTATCGGCTGTCGTTCTTTAACAATCAGGAAGAAGTAGTAAAGAGATTCACGAAAGCGTGCTTAGAGATGGGCGCGCGAGTAGGTGAATCAGGGTTGTGATTGTATCAATGTATTTTTTGAGTTCATCGAAAGACGAACCTGGAATACGGCACAACGCGAATACTCAACCTGTAGCGAGTGAGTCTGGCGTGGCAACACGACGAGACACACCCGTTATAGGGTCAAGCGAACAAGTGCATGTGGTGGATGCCTTGGCGATCACAGGCGATGAAGGACGCGGTAGCCTGCGAAAAGCGGTGGGGAGCTGGCAAACGAGCTTTGATCCACCGATATCCGAATGGGGAAACCCACTCCTTATGGAGTATCCATGGCTGAATACATAGGCCATGTGAAGCGAACGCGGTGAACTGAAACATCTAAGTAACCGCAGGAACAGAAATCAACCGAGATTCCCAAAGTAGTGGCGAGCGAAATGGGACCAGCCTGTACTCTTTATCTTCGTTGTTAGCCAAACGCTCTGGAAAGTGCGGCCATAGTGGGTGATAGCCCCGTAGGCGAAAACAGTGAGGAAGAACTAGGTGTACGACAAGTAGGGCGGGACACGTGAAATCCTGTCTGAAGATGGGGGGACCATCCTCCAAGGCTAAATACTCGTGATCGACCGATAGTGAACCAGTACCGTGAGGGAAAGGCGAAAAGAACCCCGGGAGGGGAGTGAAACAGATCCTGAAACCGCATGCATACAAACAGTCGGAGCCTCGCAAGGGGTGACGGCGTACCTTTTGTATAATGGGTCAGCGACTTACATTCAGTGGCGAGCTTAACCGATTAGGGCAGGCGTAGCGAAAGCGAGTCCGAACAGGGCGATTCAGTCGCTGGGTGTAGACCCGAAACCAGGTGATCTATCCATGGCCAGGATGAAGGTGCGGTAACACGTACTGGAGGTCCGAACCCACTAACGTTGAAAAGTTAGGGGATGAGCTGTGGATAGGGGTGAAAGGCTAAACAAACCTGGAAATAGCTGGTTCTCTCCGAAAACTATTTAGGTAGTGCCTCGTGTATCACCTTCGGGGGTAGAGCACTGTCATGGTTGAAGGGTCCATTGCGGATTACTTCGCCATAGCAAACTCCGAATACCGAAGAGTGCAATCACGGGAGACAGACATCGGGTGCTAACGTCCGGTGTCAAGAGGGAAACAACCCAGACCGCCAGCTAAGGTCCCCAAATATGACTAAGTGGGAAACGAAGTGGGAAGGCTAAAACAGTCAGGAGGTTGGCTTAGAAGCAGCCACCCTTTAAAGAAAGCGTAATAGCTCACTGATCGAGTCGTCCTGCGCGGAAGATGTAACGGGGCTAAGTCATATACCGAAGCTGCGGATGCGTGCATTGCACGCATGGTAGGAGAGCGTTCCGTAAGCCTGCGAAGGTGCGTTGAAAAGCGTGCTGGAGGTATCGGAAGTGCGAATGCTGACATGAGTAGCGATAAAGGGGGTGAAAGGCCCCCTCGCCGTAAGCCCAAGGTTTCCTACGCAACGTTCATCGGCGTAGGGTGAGTCGGCCCCTAAGGCGAGGCAGAAATGCGTAGCTGATGGGAAGCAGGTCAATATTCCTGCACCAGTGTGAAATGCGATGGGGGGACGGATCGCGGAAGGTTGTCCGGGTGTTGGAAGTCCCGGTCGCTGCGTTGGAGAAGGTGCTCTGGCAAATCCGGGCACGGAATTCAAGGGCGTGGCGCGAGCTTCTTCGGAAGCGAAGCAATCGGAAGGGGTTCCAGGAAAAGCCTCTAAGCTTCAGTTTCACATTGACCGTACCGCAAACCGACACAGGTGGGCGAGATGAGTATTCTAAGGCGCTTGAGAGAACTCGGGAGAAGGAACTCGGCAAATTGGTACCGTAACTTCGGGATAAGGTACGCCCCTGTAGCTTGACGCCCCTGCGGGCGAAGGGTGAAGGGGTTGCAATAAACTGGTGGCTGCGACTGTTTAATAAAAACACAGCACTCTGCAAACACGAAAGTGGACGTATAGGGTGTGACGCCTGCCCGGTGCCGGAAGATTAAATGATGGGGTGCAAGCTCTTGATTGAAGTCCCGGTAAACGGCGGCCGTAACTATAACGGTCCTAAGGTAGCGAAATTCCTTGTCGGGTAAGTTCCGACCTGCACGAATGGCGTAACGATGGCCACACTGTCTCCTCCCGAGACTCAGCGAAGTTGAAGTGTTTGTGATGATGCAATCTCCCCGCGGCTAGACGGAAAGACCCCATGAACCTTTACTGTAGCTTTGCATTGGACTTTGAACCGATCTGTGTAGGATAGGTGGGAGGCTATGAAGCTGGAACGCTAGTTTCAGTGGAGCCGTCCTTGAAATACCACCCTGGTTTGTTTGAGGTTCTAACCTTGGCCCGTGATCCGGGTCGGGGACAGTGCATGGTGGGCAGTTTGACTGGGGCGGTCTCCTCCCAAAGTGTAACGGAGGAGTACGAAGGTACGCTAGGTACGGTCGGAAATCGTGCTGATAGTGCAATGGCATAAGCGTGCTTAACTGCGAGACCGACAAGTCGAGCAGGTGCGAAAGCAGGTCATAGTGATCCGGTGGTTCTGTATGGAAGGGCCATCGCTCAACGGATAAAAGGTACTCTGGGGATAACAGGCTGATACCGCCCAAGAGTTCATATCGACGGCGGTGTTTGGCACCTCGATGTCGGCTCATCTCATCCTGGGGCTGTAGCCGGTCCCAAGGGTATGGCTGTTCGCCATTTAAAGAGGTACGTGAGCTGGGTTTAAAACGTCGTGAGACAGTTTGGTCCCTATCTGCCGTGGGCGCTGGATATTTGAAGGGGGCTGCTCCTAGTACGAGAGGACCGGAGTGGACGAACCTCTGGTGTACCGGTTGTCACGCCAGTGGCATCGCCGGGTAGCTATGTTCGGAAGAGATAACCGCTGAAAGCATCTAAGCGGGAAACTCGCCTTGAGATGAGATATCCCCGGGGCTTCGAGCCCCTTGAAGGGTCGTTCAAGACCAGGACGTTGATAGGTCAGGTGTGGAAGCGCAGTAATGCGTTAAGCTAACTGATACTAATTGCCCGTAAGGCTTGATCCTATAACCGGTGTGTTTTACGCATCAGGTTGAGATCGGTGTTGTGCCAGAAACAACACAACCCCATACCCTCTTTACGCTTCTTCCCGATTGGCTGTGGCGCGACCAGGTTACCCAACCTCCCGCGCGACGCAGCAACCCGTCATGCCTGATGACCATAGCGAGTCGGTACCACCCCTTCCCATCCCGAACAGGACCGTGAAACGACTCCACGCCGATGATAGTGCGGATTGCCCGTGTGAAAGTAGGTAATCGTCAGGCTCCTTACCCAAGACAAGACCCCGCCCTCAAAAGCGGGGTCTTGGCGTTTGGGGCGCGCAATTTGCGCCTTCGAGTGGCGTCCGCCGCTTGCCTCTGTGCTGGCATCCGCGATAGGCCTTCGCGAAATGAGCGGTTTCGTGATATCCCCTCATTCCCTCTTGCCAAACGTACGCTGACGCCGGGCGTCATTTGCGTAGCTTCGCAGCACCCACTGCTCCATCTGACCGCATCGGCTGTTTTGCTGATGGGTCTACGCCAGCACATCGATCCCTTCCATTTCCGTCCCTTGGACATGTTGATCGGCAGCACGATCAGCGATCGTCGTTTTGTCAATCTGCGCTAAAACCAAACCAACAAAACATCCGACGAAATGTCTTACTTACCACCAAACCAGCCTCTTAAGTCCTAAGAAAACTCAAACCCTCTTCCCAAAAAGGGCGCCATTCCCTTGTCAATTTCCGTGTAGGATACTGTATAAATATACAGGTATTTTCCTACGCCGATGTCATCCACAGCCACGCGTGCCGAAGAGATTCACCCATCGCTATGGCGAGCCTCGCAGCTCGCACGCGGCGGGCGGCGCACGCTCGACACCGGCTATCCCGCGCTATCTACCGAGTTGCCCGGCGGTGGCTGGCCCATCGGTGCGCTGGTCGACTTGCTGGTTCAGGTGCCGGGAGTGGGTGAGATGCGCCTGCTGCGGCCTGCATTGAGCTCACTGGGTGATCGTCCCATCGCGCTGGTCCAGCCGCCGCATATTCCAGATGGACTGGGCCTCGATTACATCGGGCTCTCGCTCGACAGGCTGTTGCAGGTCAAAGCGCCCAAAAGCTCTGATGCCTTCTGGTCCGCCGAGCAGATTCTGCGCGCCGGCACTTGCGGCGCAGTCATCTTGTGGGCGCAACATGCGCAGGCGTCATCGCTGCGTCGTCTGCATCTGGCGGCGCAGTCTTCCGAGACGCTTTTCATCATGGTCCGGCCGCTCGCCTCGGCTCAGGACTCATCGCCGGCTTTACTGCGGCTGGCGTTGCGACCTTCGGCCGATGGTCTGATGGTCGACATCGTGAAACGACGAGGCCCAACACGCGCGGAGCCTCTATCGATTCCTCTTCAACCCACCCCCGTTCTGTTTTCCCGTCATGCGCGTCTTTCTCGCCGTCCACTTGCCGAAGTTGTCGCTCGAAGTTTTTCGACCGAGGTGGTCGCCTGAGCCCGGGCACGGCAGCGCGGTATTGGAGAGAGACAAGGTCGCGATCGCCGACGGCGCGGCCCGTGCAGCGGGCGTGCGGCTCGGGATGAAGCGCGGTGGCGTGTTGACGGTGTCGCCGGAAACGCTGCTGTACGAACGCGACATCGCACGTGAGAACGCCACGCAACGCGAGGTCGGCATCGCGCTGATGAAGTTTTCGCCCGACGTCGCGCTGCTCGACGAAGCGACGGTGCTCGTCGAAGTCGGCGGGAGCCTACGGCTTTTCGGCGGCCTGTTGCCGTTGTGCCGTCAGGCGAAGGCGATTCTCGACGCGCTCGGTCTGACGGCGCGCATCAGCGCCGCGCCGACCGGGCAGGGCGCATGGCTGCTGGCGAAACACGGTAACCGGCGCGTGCTGAAACTCGCATCGCTCGAGCGCGTGCTCGAGCCGCTGCCGATGCTCGCCGTACCGGAAATCCGTTCGTTTGCCGACTGGTTCAGCGGTCTTGGCTGCGAATCGATTGCAGACGTCCGCCGTTTGCCGCGCGCGGGCCTGCAGCGGCGCTGTGGCGAGCATCTGCTGGATTCGCTCGATCGCGCGTTCGGCACCGCGCCGGAACTGTTCGACTGGCTCGAGCTGCCGCCCACGTTCAGCGCGCGCCTCGAATTGCCCGATCGTCTGGAGCATGCGGACGGCGCTGTGTTTGCCGCGCATCGGCTGATCGTGCAGTTGTGCGGCTGGCTGTGCGCGAAACAGCTGGCCGTGACGGCGATCACGCTGTCATTCGAGCATGAGCGCGGCCGCGAAGCCATGGCGCCGACGTCGATCGATATCGCCTTGGGCGAGGCCGCGTGGCGCGAAGATCATCTGCTGCGTCTTGTGAAGGAGCGGTTGCATCGTCTCACGCTGGAGGCGCCTGCCATCGTGGTGCGGCTCGATGCATCGAAGGTCGACGCAGCCATGCCCGCCACCGATCAACTGTTCCCTCAGCCGGGTGGATCACCGGCGGATCACGCGCGGCTGATCGAACTGCTGATCGCGCGCAATGGCGAAGAGAACGTGCTGCGTCCCGCGCCGACGGCCGATTACCGGCCTGAAATCGCGAACCGCTGGGTGTCGATCAATCACGTGGAAAAGAAAATGGAGTTGCCCAAAGGCTTGCCGCGCCCGACATGGATGCTGGCCACGCCCGTGCGTCTGCTCATGCGCCAGCATCGGCCGTTTTATGGCTCGCCGTTGAAGATGGTATCGCCGGGTGAGCGCATCGAAGCGGGCTGGTTCGATGGCGCGCTCGTCACGCGTGATTATTTCGTCATGCAAGGCGAAGACCGTAGCTGCTATTGGGTTTATTACGAGCGCGTCAGCAGCCGCGATGCCGAAGAGGAACCGCGCTGGTTCCTGCACGGTCTGTTCGGATGACGCGCGATGGATACGACGTTCAACGCCTTGCCGGCCTACGCCGAGCTGTTCTGTTTCTCGAACTTCACGTTTCTGCATGGGGCGTCGCATGCGGAAGAACTCGCTGAGCGCGCGTTTCAGCTCGGCTATTCAGGACTCGCCGTTACCGACGAATGTTCGCTCGCAGGCGTCGTGCGTGCGCATGTCGCGGCAAAGGAAGCGGGCTTGCCGCTCGTGATCGGTTCGTACTTCCAGTTGCGCAACGCCGACGGTACCCCCGCGTTCGGGCTGATCCTGCTCGCGCAGAATCGCGAGGGCTACGGCAATCTTTCGGAGCTGATCACGCTCGCACGCACCCGCGCGCCGAAGGGTGAATATCGCCTCACGCCGCATGATCTGTCGCGGCCCGATCGCGAGCATGCGCATTTGCGCGGCATGCCCGATTGCCTTGCGATCCTCGTGCCTGATTTTCCCGCGAATGAAGCGGTGCTCGAAGCGCAGATCGAATGGCTCGACGAGACGTTTCCCGGCCGTGCATGGGCCGGGCTCGTGCTGCATCAGCGCGCGATGGACGACATTCATCGCGGCGCGCTCGAATATGTCGCGGAGAAGCAGAACGTGCCCGTCGTCGCATTGGGTCACGTCGTGATGCATGTGCGCTCGCGCAAGCCATTGCAGGACACGATGACGGCGATCCGCGTCGGCAGGACGGTGCATGAATGCGGCTACGAGCTTGCGCCGAATGCCGAGCAGCATTTGCGCTCGCGCTTGCGCATCGCGAATCTGTATCCCGAACATACGATACGCGAGACCATCAGCGTGTTGTCGCGGTGCGCGTTTTCGCTCGACGAACTTCGCTATGAATATCCCGACGAGCTCGTGCCGGAAGGCTACACGGCGACTGCCTATCTGCGCCAGGAAACCTATATCGGCGCGCAGTACCGCTTTCCCTCGGGCATTCCGTTCAACGTGCAGGAACAGATCGAGCACGAACTCGCGCTGATCGCGGATCTCGGCTATGAGCCATACTTTCTCACTGTCTACGACATCGTGCGTTATGCGCGCAGCCAGCACATTCTGTGTCAGGGACGCGGGTCGGCGGCCAACTCGGCCGTGTGCTATTGCCTCGGCGTCACCGAGGTCGACCCGGCGCGCGGCAACATGTTGTTCGAGCGCTTCATCTCGAAGGAGCGCGGCGAGCCGCCCGACATCGACGTCGACTTCGAGCATCAACGGCGCGAAGAGGTCATCCAGTACATCTATCGCAAGTATGGACGCGACCGCGCGGCGATCGCGGCGGCCGTGTCGACGTACCGGCCGCGCGGCGCATTGCGCGAAACGGGCAAGGCGCTCGGCATCGATCCGCAGATCGTCGATACCGTCGCGAAGTCGCATCAATGGTTCGATACGAGTCACGATCTGCTCAAGCGCTTCGAAGAGTCGGGACTCGATCCGGAAAAGCCGCTGATCCAGGCGTGGGCGCGGCTTGCGTCGCAACTGCTCAACTTTCCGCGCCATCTGTCGCAGCATTCGGGCGGTTTCGTGATCAGCCGCGGCAAGCTCACGCGGCTCGTGCCCGTCGAGAATGCGGCGATGGCCGATCGCTCGGTGATCGAGTGGGACAAGGACGATCTCGAATCGCTCGGCCTGCTGAAGGTCGATGTGCTCGCGCTCGGCATGCTGTCGGCGATCCGGCGCACGCTGGATCTCGTATCGGACCGCATTGGCGAGCGCTTCGAGATGCAGCACATTCCGCCCGAAGACAAAGCGACCTACGACATGATCTCGAACGCCGATACCGTCGGCGTGTTCCAGATCGAGTCGCGTGCGCAGATGAGCATGCTGCCGCGTCTGCGTCCAAAGACGTTCTACGACCTGGTGATCGAAGTCGCGATCGTGCGGCCAGGGCCGATTCAGGGCGGCGCAGTGCATCCGTATTTGCGGCGTCGGCAGAAGCTCGAACCCGTCAGCTATCCGAGCGAGCAACTGAAAGTCGCGCTCGAGCGCACGCTTGGTGTGCCGATCTTCCAGGAGCAGGTGATGCAGGTCGCGATTCTCGCGGCGGGCTTCACGCCGGGCGAGGCCGATCAGTTGCGTCGCGCGATGGCTGCGTGGAAGCGCAAAGGCGGGCTCGAAAAATACTACGACCGCATCGTCAACGGCATGCGCGAGCGTGGCTACGAGCAGAGTTTTGCCGAGGCGATTTTCGAGCAGATCAAAGGCTTCGGCGAATACGGCTTTCCAGAGAGCCACGCGGCGAGTTTCGCGCTATTGGTCTATGCGAGCAGCTGGCTGAAATGCCATGAGCCCGAGGCGTTTCTCGCCGCGATGCTCAACAGCCAGCCGATGGGTTTCTATTCGCCATCGCAACTCGTGCAGGACGCGCGACGCCATGGCGTCATCGCGTTGCCCGTCGATGTGACGATCAGCGGCTGGGACTCGTCGCTCGAAGTGGTGGAGGGCCGCGCGCGTCCCGCCGTTCGCCTCGGCCTGTCGCTGCTGCGCGGCATGAAAGACGGCGCAGCGGAGCGTATCGAGAATGCCCGCGCTGTGCGGCCATTCACAAGCGTTCACGATCTCGCGCGCCGCGCGCAACTCAACCGGCACGACCTGCACGTGCTCGCCGATGCAAACGCGCTGACTTCACTGGCAGGCAACCGGCGCGAAGCGTTGTGGCATTCGGTGGCTGCCGTGCCCGACAAGGACATGCTGTCGGTTGCCGGCGTTCAGGACGAGACGCCCGAACTCGGCGCGCCGTCGGAGGCGCAGGACATCGTCGCCGATTACCGCTCGGTGGGACTGACGCTCGGCCGTCATCCGCTGGAGCTGCTGCGGCCCGCGTTGCTGGAACAGCGTCTGATGCCCGCGTCGACGTTGCGAAACTATCGCAATGGCAGGCTTGCGCGCGGCTGTGGCATCGTCACCGTGCGACAGCGGCCGGGAACGGCGAAGGGCGTGCTGTTCGTGACGATCGAGGACGAGACGGGCAACGTCAACGTGATCATCTGGCCGAGTTTGCTGGAAAGACAAAGGAAAGAAGCGCTCGGCGCATCGCTGCTCGCCGTCTACGGCACGTGGCAATGCGAAGGCGAGGTGCGGCACCTGGTGGCGCAACGGCTCGTCGATATGTCGCATCTGCTGGGCGGTTTGCAATCGATGAGCCGCGACTTCCACTGACTTCCTCGCGCTCGATGCGCCGCTAACCGCGCCACGGAAATTGCGCGAGCACGTCGCGAATCGCCGTATCGAATGGCGTGCGCCGGCCGATGCCGAGTGTTTCGAGCCGCGTCGAATCGAGATGACAGTTGTGCGGGCGCGGCGTCGCGTCCGTCGGCGTGTGCTGCGGTGTCAGTTGCGCGTCGATCCGCAGCGCGCTGGCGAGACGCTGCGCGATGTCGTACTTCGTCATCGGCTCGTCGCCGGACCACTGCACCGTGCCGCACACCGCTTCGTCGCGCGCGTGCCACTCCAGCAATTGACGCACGACGACGGCCACGTCGGGCGTATATGTCGGATAGCGGATCGCCCACGCATCCATCACGGCGGCTTTCCCTTCGGACGAAGCCGTGCGAGCCGACGCGGCAATCGCGGGCACGAGGCTCGTCACAGCCGACTCCTGCCAGTCGACGATCGGTCCGAACAGCAGCGGCAAACGTAGCACGCAGCCGAAATCGGTCGATTCGGCGAGCGCCTGCTCACCCTCCAGTTTGCTGCGTCCGTAGGCGTTGATCGGCGACGGCGTCGCGTCGTAACGATAGGGCGGCTGTGTGCCGTCGAACACGTAGTCGGTGGAAATGGACAGCACCCACGCGCCGTGCCGCCGCGCCGCCGATGCGATCGCGCGCACGGCATCCACGTTCAGCGCACGCGCGAGCGCCGGATCGTGCTCGCACACGTCCGGACGCCGCTCGGCTGCCGCGATGACGAGCGCGTCAGGCCGCTCGCGATCGACGAACTGCGCGACGGCGCCGGCATCGCGAATGTCGAGCGTGACGCTTTGCCCGAAGGGCCGGCTGAAGGTCGTCTGCACGACTCGCCAGTCCGGCTGCCGGGTCAGTTCGCCGACGATCGCGCGTCCCAGCAAACCCGATGCGCCGATGACGGCCACCTTGAACATGCGCGTGTTCCCCACTCAGTTGCCGCCGACGCCGACCACCGTGTAGCCGGCTTCGTCGATGGCGGCCTTCAGCGTGTCGACGGATGCGCCCGACTGGACGGCGACCTTGCCGGCCGACAGGTCGACCTGGACCTGCGCGGCTGCGTCCTGCTCCTGGATGGCGCGCGTGACGGCGGCGACGCAATGCTGGCAGCTCATGCCTTCTACCTTGAATTCGATGCTCATGCTTGTCCTTTAGCTGATAAGTCCTGCAACGGTTGAATTATGCCTGTCGACCGGCAACTACATGATTGACCTTCCCACTGTGGGAAGGTCAAGAATCATGCAACATATCTTGAAGGCAGATTGGGGAACGAGCGATGAACATTGGTGAAGCGGCCCGCGCGTCGGGCGTGACGGCGAAAATGATCCGCTATTACGAGAGCGTCGGGCTGATCGCGGCGAGAGAGCGTACGCAGGCGGGATACCGGGTTTACGGATCGCAGGAGATCCATTCTCTGCGCTTTATCCGGCAGGCGCGGCGTCTGGGATTTCTGGTCGAGGACATCCGCAAGCTGCTTGCACTGTGGAACGATCGGTCGCGTGCGAGCGCGGAGGTGAAGTCGATTGCGCTCGAGCACGTTGAAGAACTGGACCGCCGTATCGCCGAATTGACCGGGATGCGCGACACGCTCGCGCATCTTGCCGATCATTGCCACGGCGATGACCGTCCGGATTGTCCGATTATCGAAAGCCTTGCCGCCGCGGATTCGACGCCGACTGCGCCGCCGACTGCGCCGCATTGTCACGGGCATTGAAAAACAGTGACGCAACGTTGTGAGCAATCTCGATTTTTGCACTAATGTGGTGCTAAAACAGTGCATTGATCTGGCGATTTTTCGACGGATCTCGAAAAATATACTGGAAATCAACGGTTTGACTGTGAAATTAACATGCACCATTCCAAAACGGAATGCACGTCATTCGTGCAATTCACTGGCAAGGTTGCACCAGAAGACTATAATCCGGGTTAACCCTTCTACGGGAAATCCCTGATGCCCAATTCACCGGGGATTCTTAACTGATCCTTGGAGTTCATCATGTTTGCATTTGTCATCGAAAAGCTGAGCAACTGGTTTGAAACGGCTGAACGTAGCCGTCGTGAGGCTTACCTGGCAGCATCGTCGGATATCGTCCAGCTCGAACAGCGTATCCGCGCGCTCGAAACCAGCGGCTACTCGCTGTAAGTCCTTCGCCCCGGCTCGCGCGGCATCCGTGCGCGGCGAGCCCCGGTTTGCAAGATCAAGCCCCGTCATGCGGGGCTTTGTCACATCTGGAGCCGATGGATTGCGCTACGCTGATCGCCGGCGACTAGCTCAAATACCTGTGCCGCGGTAAGGTATGATGTTTTCGCGATAACCGGCATTCCTACAAACATTCCGGGGCGCTCATGTTTTCAGACCACATGATTCATCTTCTGCGATCCGCTGCGGCGGTCGCGCTGCTCGGGGCGGCATCGACGGCATTCGCCGCCTCGCCGACGAGCCGGCCACCGCTGGTTCTCGACACGCAAGGTGGCATCAGCGACGGCCAGAGCGGCACTATCCTGACGACAGGGCCGCTGTCGCACAGCCGCATCGTCGAGGCACAACCGATTGCCGCGCCCGAGGAACTCGCGCCCAACGGTGCGCCGCCTTACATCGTGGCGCCGTATATCCAGTTGCCGGGCGCCACGCAGCCACCGTATCCGAATCCGTCGACGCCGCAGCCGCGGCCGCGATACGTGCCGCATTCGCAATAGTTCAGCCTGGCGCGGCGATTCGCGTCATTCGGGTTTCGGCGCATGGCGCACACTACGTCCTCAGACGACAATCGCTGCGCGATCATTGCCCGGGGCGTGCTTTGCACGCGTCCCACGCAGCGAGACGAACAACTCGAACAAAACAGGAGACAACGAATGCGCGACCTCTGGTTTCGTCGTGCCGCAAGTGCGTGCGCGGCGCTGCTGGCACTTGCAGTGCACCCTGCCACCGCGAAGGAAACGCCCGAAAAGCCGGCGCTCACCATGGCGGTCGGCGGCCTGCCGGGTCTCTACTATCTCCCGGTACTGACGGCCTCTCGACTGGGCTTCTTCAAGGACGAAGGGCTGGACGTGACGCTCGAGGATTTCGCGGGCGGATCAAAGGCGCTCGAAGCAGTAGTGGGCGGCAGCGCGGACGTCGGCGCGGGCGCATACGAGCACACAATCTTCATGGCGGCAAAAGGCCAGCACTACCGCGCATTCGCGTTGATGGGGCGCGCGCCGCAGATCGCCGTCGCGGTGACGAAAAGCAAAGCTGACACGCTGAAGTCGCTGGCTGATTTCAAAGGCGCGAAGGTGGGTGTGAGCGCACCCGGTTCATCGACCGATCTCGTGCTGACCGTCGCGTTGCGCAAGGTCGGCGTGCAACGCAGCGATATCTCGGTGATCGGCGTAGGCAGCGGCGCGACGGTGATTTCCGCAGTGAGCAACGGGCAGGTCGACGCGCTGTCCAATGTCGACCCGATGATGACGAAGCTGCAACGCTCGGGCGATATCAAGGTGCTGGTCGACACACGCACCGTGAAGGGCACGCAGGAAGTGTTCGGCGGGACGATGCCCGCGGCGACGCTCTACGCGCCGGACAGCTTCATACAGAAGAATCCGAAGACGATACAGGCGTTGGCGAATGCAATCGTGCGCGCGGACCGCTGGCTTCAGACGGCGAGCGATGACGACATCGTGAAGATGGTGCCGCCCGCCTATCTGCTCAACGACAAGGCGCTATACATCGACGCGTTCCACAATGTCCGTGAAGCCTATTCGCCCGACGGCCTGATGCCGGCTGACGGACCGCCTACGGCGCTGCGCGCGCTCGCTTCATTCGATACGCGGCTCGACGCGTCGAAGGTCGACCTGAAGGCGACCTATACGAACGACTTTGCTCGCAAGGCGGCCGAACAGGTCAAGTAGCCGCACGCCCAACGGGCCAGCCTGTTGAGCAGTTCAATCGCCGCGATGCTCGATCTTGAACTGCGCGGCCTTGTCCTGGCCCAGCACCTCGACGAGCCACGGCAGCGTTTCCTTCAGCATCTTCGCCAGCGTGTAAGGCGGATTGAGAATGAACATGCCGCTGCCGAAGAGTCCGAAGCCATCGCTTGGCGGGCTGCTGACGGTCAGCGAAACATGTAGCCAGTTCTTGTCCTGCAACCGTTTCAACTGCTCGGGAAAGCGCTGTGATTCCGGTCGCGCGACTTGCGGATACCAGACCGCATACGTGCCCGTCGCAAACCGCTTCAGACTTTCTTCGACGCAATTCAGCGTGCGTCCGTAGTCGCGCTTGTCTTCATACGACGGGTCGACGAGCACGAGCGCGCGACGCGGCGCAGGCGGCAGGAGCGGCTTGATGCCATCGAACCCGTCGCCCGCGAAGAGCATCGCGCGACGGCCTGCGTCGCGGAAATTGTGACGTAGCACGTCGATCTCGGTGCTGTGCAATTCGAACAGACGCATGCGGTCCTGCTCGCGCATCAGGCGCCACGCGAGATAAGGCGAGCCCGGGTAGTAGCGCAATTCGCCGTCGGCATTCAGCGCGGACACTTCCTCGACATAGTCCGCCAGCATGGGCGGCAAATCCTTGCGATTCCACAGTTTCGCAATGCCCGTTTCGAACTCCCCGGTCTTGGTCGCGTAGCCTTCCTTCAGCGAATAGACACCTGCGCCCGCGTGCGTGTCGATGTACCAGTACGCCTTGTCCTTTTGTCCGAGGTAGCGCAGCAGCTGCACGACGACAGCGTGTTTCAGGACGTCGGCGTGGTTGCCTGCGTGGAAAGCGTGGCGGTAACTGAGCATGGCGATGAAGGCGCTAGTGAAGAAGCGAATTAGGCGGTCGCCGCACGGGACGAATGCCGATGAAAACATTGCGCAAAGCGCCGTGCCTCGGCTTCCGGTCGCGCGGCCGCGGGGTCGAACGTCGGGGCTGCGTATTGTACGCGAGGTACGCCAGCGGACCGACCCGCCCGCCGCCAACTCGCCCTCCAACTCGGCGCCCATTCGCCGCGGCAGGCCGCATGCATGGTTCGTGCGGCCCGCGCAGCGGGTCCAACGGTCACTGATAGCCGTCGCCGACGATGGCTTCGATCTTCTCCTTGAGCTCCGGCGTGATCTGCGCGACGACGTCCTGCGCCTTCATGTTTTCCGCGATCTGCTCGACACGCGATGCGCCGGTAATGATCGTGCTGACGTTCGGATTCGTCAGGATCCACGCGAGCGCCAGTTGCCCGATGGTGCAGCCGAGTTCGTCAGCGACTTCGCCAAGCTGGCCGACCACGCTGTTCTTGCCGGAGTCGGTCAGTTCCTTGCGCAGCCAGTCGTAGCCTTGCAGTTCTGCGCGGCTGCCGGCAGGCACGCCGTTGCGATACTTGCCTGTAAGCAGACCGGAAGCGAGCGGGCTCCACGTCGTGAGGCCGAGGCCGATGTCTTCATACAGCCGGCGATACTCCTGCTCGACGCGCTTGCGATGGAACAGGTTGTATTGTGGCTGCTCCATTACGGGCTTGTGCAGATGATGCCGCTCGGCAATCTCGTATGCCGCGCGAATTTCATCGGCGCTCCATTCAGATGTGCCCCAGTAGAGCGCCTTGCCGCGCGTGATCATGTCGCTCATCGCCCACACGGTTTCTTCGACGGGCGTGTTCGGGTCGGGACGATGACAGAACACGAGATCGACATAATCGAGCTGTAAGCGCTTGAGCGAGTGATCGATCGCGTTCAGCAGATACTTGCGGTTGAGCGTGTGGTACTGGTTGGGCGCTTCGTTGAGCCCCCAGAAGAACTTGGTCGAGACGATGTAGCTCACGCGCGGCCAGTTCAGTTCTTTTAGCGCTTCGCCCATGATCTGCTCGGACTTGCCGCCCGCGTAGACCTCGGCGTTATCGAAGAAATTCACGCCCGCGTCGCGCGCGGCCGCGAGCGATTCCCGCGCGGCGCGCCGGTCCACCTGATTGCCGTAAGTCACCCATGAGCCGATGGACAGCTCGCTGACTTGCAGGCCGGAACGGCCGAGACGTCGGTAGTTCATGCAGATCTCCTTTTGTGAATGTCATAGCCGGAACCCCACACATTAATCCGATTCGGGAACACGTGCCTTTGGGTGTGTAGTTCGCGTTGCTTCATGCACAATAGCGGAGTCGGCCGCAGTGCAACAATAGACCGGACGGCATATGCCATTCGGCCAGCTTTACGGTGGCTGCGCGCCATGTTGTCATTGCTCAATCAACTGCATGGAGGTTCTGGATGTCGTCATCTAACGATAGTCTGAAAGGCAAGGTTGCCGTCGTCACGGGCGCGGCGAGCGGCATCGGCAAGCAGATCGCATTGACGCTGTCGGCGGCGGGCGCGGCCGTCGCGATTGCGGACCTGAACCAGGACGGCGCGAACGCCGTCGCCGAAGAGATCAACAAGGCGGGCGGCAAGGCGCTCGGCGTCGCGATGGACGTCACAAATGAAGACGCCGTGAACCAGGGCATCGACAAGGTGGCGGCCGAGCTCGGCTCAGTAGATATCCTGATTTCAAACGCCGGCATTCAGATCGTTAATCCGATCGAGAACTACTCGTTCTCGGACTGGAAGAAGATGCAGGCCATCCACGTCGACGGCGCATTCCTCACCACGAAAGCCGCGCTCAAGCACATGTACAAGGACGATCGCGGCGGCATCGTGATCTACATGGGCTCCGTGCACTCGCACGAAGCTTCGCCGCTGAAGTCGGCTTACGTGACGGCCAAGCATGCGCTGCTAGGCCTTGCGCGCGTGCTTGCCAAGGAAGGCGCGAAACATAACGTGCGCTCGCATGTCGTATGTCCGGGCTTCGTGCGCACGCCGCTCGTCGACAAGCAGATTCCGGAACAGTCCAAGGAACTGGGCATCAGCGAGGAAGAAGTGGTCAAGCGTGTGATGCTCGGCGGCACGGTGGACGGCATTTTCACTACGGTCGAAGACGTCGCGCAGACGGTGCTGTTCCTGTCGTCGTTCCCGACGGCCGCGCTCACGGGCCAATCGTTCATCGTAAGTCACGGCTGGTATATGCAATAAACCCGCAATAAACCCGCAACAAGCGCGCAATAAGCGAGGAGGGTGATGATGGCGCAACGCGATTCACAACGCAGTGTGAAGCGGGCACGCGCAGGCGGCGCCGGCGCGGGCGAAAGCGGGCAGGCGGGCACGGCGCCCGGCGTTCGCGCCAGTCATCACGCGGCGCTGCCCCAGTACGAGACCATCGCGCTGATGCTGCAAGGCGGCGGCGCGCTCGGCGCCTATCAGGCGGGCGTCTATCAGGGGCTCGACGAGGCTGGCATCCTGCCCAACTGGCTGGCGGGCATTTCAATTGGCGCGCTGAACACGGCGATCATTGCAGGCAATGCGCCCGAGCATCGCGTCGAGAAATTGCGCGAGTTCTGGGAGACCATCTGTCAGCCGGCCTTTGGTCCGCCCATGCCGCCCGCCGTCGAGCAGGCTCTCTTCAATTCGACCGACACGGTGCGCAAGGCGTTCACCGCGATGCAGGCAGTCGGCGCACTCGTCGACGGGCAGAAGGGTTTTTTCACACCGCGTTTTCCGCCGCCATTGCCGGCGGTTTCCGTTCCGCCCCAACTCGCGAGCTACTACGACACCACGCCGCTCAAAGCGACGCTCGAGCAGCTATGCGATTTCGACCGGATCAACTCGAAGGAAGTGCATGTCTCGGTTGGCGCCGTGAATGTGCATACGGGCAACTTCGCCTATTTCAGCAATGCGCATCAGACGCTGAAGCCCGAGCATTTCATGGCATCGGGCGCGTTGCCACCGGGTTTCGGAGCCGTCGAGATCGACGGCGAGTATTACTGGGACGGCGGACTGATGTCGAACACGCCGTTATACGAGGTCGCGCAAGCCAGTCCGCGCCGCGACACGCTCGCGTTTCAGGTGGACTTGTGGAGCGCGCTGGGTCCCGTGCCGGACAACATCACCGATGTCCAGGGCCGGATGAAGGACATTCAGTATTCGAGCCGAACGCGTCTCGTCACGGACACGATGCAGCGCACGCAGCGCTTTCGGCATGTGCTGCGCGAAGTGCTCGATCGCGTGTCGCCCGAACATCGCAATGATCCATGGTGCAAGCTCGCCGAAGAGCTATCGTGCTCGAAGCGCTACAACATCATTCACCTGATCTACGGCAACAAGGAATACGAAGGCCACTACAAGGACTTTCAGTTCGGTTTGTCGACGATGCGCCAGCACTGGGAAAGCGGCCTCGAAGACATCCGCAATTCGCTTGCGCAGCCGGGCTGGCTCGATATGCCCAACAACGATGCAGCCTTCGTCACGCACGACATTCATCGCGACTTGCGTTGAGCGCATTCTCCACGTCGACGACATGAAAAAAGGCGCTCGAAACGAGCGCCTTTTCAATTGCAAGCAGTAGGAGACGACGTCAAGCCGTCTCGCTGACAAGGCTTACTTCAGGACAGCAGCAACCGCGTTAGCCACCACGTCCAGGTTGCGCGTGTTCAGCGCAGCCACGCAGATGCGGCCCGTGCTGACGGCGTAGATGCCGAACTCTTCGCGCAGACGGTCCACTTGCGCAGCCGTCAGGCCCGAGTACGAGAACATGCCGCGTTGCGCGTTGACGAAGCTGAAGTCGCGGTCGATGCCGGCTGCCTTCAAACGCTCGACCAGACCGTTGCGCATCGCGCGAATACGGTCGCGCATTTCGCCCAGTTCCGTTTCCCACGTCGCGCGCAGTTCCGGCGAGCCGAGCACGGCAGCGACAACCGCGCCGCCGTGCGTCGGCGGGTTCGAGTAGTTCGTGCGGATCACGCGCTTGAGTTGCGACAGCACGCGCGCCGCTTCTTCCTTGCTGCCCGTGATGATCGACAGCGCGCCGACGCGTTCGCCGTACAGCGAGAACGACTTCGAGAACGACGACGACACGAACACGTTCAGTTCCGATTGCGCGAACAGGCGCACCGCGGCGGCGTCGGCATCGATACCGTCGCCGAAGCCCTGGTAGGCGATGTCGAGGAACGGCACGAGTGCACGCGCCTTCACGACTTCGACCACCTGCTTCCACTGGTCGACCGTCAGATCGACGCCCGTCGGGTTGTGGCAGCACGCGTGCAGCACGACGACCGTGCCCGCCTCGTAGCTGTTGAGCGCGGACAGCATGCCCTCGAAATTCACGCCGTGCGTCTTCGCGTCGTAGTACGGATACGAGACGACCTCGAAGCCCGCGCTTTCGAACAGCGCGCGGTGGTTTTCCCAGCTCGGATCGCTGATCGCGACTTTCGATGCGGGGTTGACGCGCTTCAGGAAGTCCGCGCCGATCTTCAGCGCGCCCGTGCCGCCCAACGCCTGTGCCGTGACGACGCGGCCAGCAGCGATCAGCGGTGAATCGTTGCCGAGCAGCAGCTTCTGCACGGCTGCGTCATAGACGCCAATACCTTCGATGGGCAGATAGCCGCGCGGCAATGCCGCTTCGATGCGTGCCTTTTCTGCTTCGCGCACGGCGCGCAGCAGAGGAATCTTGCCTTCTTCATTGGTATACACGCCAACGCCAAGATTGACCTTGGTCGTGCGCGTATCTGCGTTGAAAGCTTCGTTCAGGCCCAGAATCGGGTCGCGGGGAGCGAGTTCGACAGCGGAGAACAGAGACATGATGATTCGGCAGTAGTGAAAAGAGGGAACACTTGGGATGCAGCCAGGAACCGATGCGCCGTGCGGCGACCGGGTTCGGCAATTGCGGCGGAAAGTCCTGAACTAAGGTTCCGGCGACGCATTCGACCGACGGCCGCGCTGGCGCGCAACGTGCCATTGTAACGAATCTCACCGGGTTTTTTGACATCGGCGCGGCCCGCGAGGGGATTAATTTGCAATGAAAACAGCGATCTGGCGATGTTTTCATGCCGCGTCCGCATCAATCCGGGCGCAGCAGCGGACATGCGGCGGCCGCGTCCCGGGCGTCCGGCGAGGCGTCAGCCCGCCTGTACGCAAACCGCTAGAATAGTCGTTTGCTCCCGGCCGAGGTGCCGCTTCCATGTCCGAACATCATCTGAGTGAAGTCCACGACGCTCTCGACGAATCCAAATTCGTGACGTTCGAGGGCTCCCCGTTCCAGCTCTATCAACCGTATCCGCCCGCCGGCGATCAGCCGACGGCCATCGACACGCTGGTCGAAGGCGTCGAGGACGGTCTGTCGTTCCAGACGCTGCTCGGCGTGACGGGCTCCGGCAAGACTTACACGATGGCGAACACGATTGCGCGGCTGGGCCGGCCGGCCATCGTCTTCGCGCCGAACAAGACGCTCGCCGCGCAGCTGTACTCCGAGTTTCGCGAGTTTTTCCCGCGTAACGCCGTCGAGTACTTCGTCTCGTACTACGACTATTACCAGCCGGAAGCGTACGTCCCGCAGCGCGATCTGTTCATCGAAAAGGACTCGTCGATCAACGAGCACATCGAGCAGATGCGTCTGTCGGCCACCAAGAGCCTGATGGAACGGCGCGACGTCGTGATCGTCGCGACGGTATCGGCGATCTACGGTATTGGTAATCCGTCGGAATATCACCAGATGATTCTGACGCTGCGCACCGGCGACAAGATGGGGCAGCGCGACATCATCGCGCGCCTGATCGCCATGCAGTACAACCGCAACGAAGCCGACTTCGCGCGTGGTTCGTTCCGCGTGCGCGGCGACACGATCGACATTTTCCCTGCCGAGCATGCGGAAATGGCCGTGCGCGTCGAACTGTTCGACGACGAAATCGATACGCTGCAGTTGTTCGATCCGCTCACGGGCCGCGTGCGGCAGAAGATTCCGCGTTTCACCGTCTATCCGTCGTCGCACTATGTGACGCCGCGTGAGACGGTGATGCGCGCCGTCGAGACCATCAAGTCCGAGTTGCGCGACCGCCTCGAATTCTTCTACGGCGATGGCAAGCTCGTCGAAGCGCAGCGGCTCGAGCAGCGCACGCGTTTCGATCTGGAAATGCTGCAGGAACTGGGTTTCTGCAAGGGCATCGAAAACTACTCGCGGCATTTCTCGGGCGCCGCGCCCGGCGAGCCGCCGCCGACGCTGGTCGACTATCTGCCCACCGACGCCATGATGTTCCTCGACGAATCGCACGTGCTGATCGGCCAGTTGAACGGCATGTACAACGGCGACCGCGCACGCAAGGAGAATCTCGTCGACTACGGTTTCCGGCTGCCGTCCGCGCTCGATAATCGCCCGCTCAAGTTCAACGAGTTCGAGCGCAAGATGCGGCAGGTCGTGTTCGTGTCGGCGACACCCGCCGATTATGAAAAGAAGACGTCGGGGCAGGTGGCCGAGCAGGTCGTGCGCCCAACGGGCCTCGTCGATCCGGAAATCGAAGTGCGGCCGGCGCGCACGCAGGTCGACGACGTGCTGGCCGAGATCAACGAGCGCGTGAAGGCGGGCGACCGCGTGCTCGTCACGGTGTTGACCAAGCGCATGGCCGAGCAGTTGACGGAGTTTCTCGCCGATCACGGCGTGAAGGTGCGCTATCTGCACAGCGACATCGACACCGTCGAGCGTGTCGAAATCATTCGCGATCTGCGCCTGGGCACCTTCGACGTGCTGGTCGGGATTAACCTGCTGCGCGAAGGTCTGGACATTCCCGAGGTGTCGCTCGTCGCGATTCTCGATGCCGACAAGGAAGGTTTCCTGCGCGCCGAGCGTTCGCTGATCCAGACCATCGGCCGGGCTGCACGTAATGTGAACGGCAAGGCGATCCTCTACGCCGACAAGACTACCGACTCAATGAAACGCGCGATCGACGAAACCGAGCGGCGGCGCGCGAAACAGATCGCGTTCAATGAGAAGATGGGCATCGTGCCGCGCGGCGTGGTGAAGCGGATCAAGGACATTATCGACGGCGTCTACAACGTCGATGAAGCGCGCGCTGAGCTAAAAGAGCAGCAGGTTCGTGCGAAGTTCGAAGACATGTCCGAAAAGCAGCTCGCCAAGGAGCTCAAGCGGCTTGAGAAGCAGATGATGGAGCACGCGAAAAATCTCGAATTCGAAAAAGCGGCTCAGGTGCGCGACCAGCTCGCGTTGCTGCGCGAGCGAGTGTTCGGCGCGAATGTCGGTGATCATCTGACGGGCACGGACTAGCTCTCGTCCGCGTTCCAGCCGTTGCGGGAAGGCGACGGGGCGCGGCGCTTTGCCGCCGCGCATGTCGTGCCATGTCTCCTCGCTCCAGTTCAGCCGCAATGCCATTGCGGCGCCCCGCCGGGAACACCGCGAAAACGGCTCTTAAGCTTCCCGTAAGACCCTGTTGCAGCAAGGCTTTCGACGCTTTCGCATTTGTCTCTCCCATCGAACAGTGATAAACTGATTCAAGTATTGAGAATGGTTCGCATTACCGTTCGTTAGTGCTTTCGCAATCGCGTTGACGGTATCGGACAATTCGTGAAAGACGTGAAGACCACGCGCTTGCGAGACCTCTTCAACGCGCCTTTCCGAGTTCGGCTTTTCGTTGCTTCAGTCTAAAAAAACCAAAGGAGTTTCAATGCGCGTTTCGTCAATCTTGAGCGGCGGAGTAGTTGCCCTCGCTGCCGTTGCCGCGATGTCGGCGTCGGCCGCTGAATATCCGATCGGCAAGCAGCAGATCCGAGGCGGGATGGAAGTCGGCGCGGTCTATCTGCAGCCGATCACGATGGATCCGGAAGGCATGATGCGCAAGGCGTCGGATTCCGATGTGCACCTCGAAGCGGACATCCATGCAGTGAAGAAGAATCCGACCGGGTTCGCAGAAGGTGACTGGATGCCTTATCTGCAAGTGCACTACGAACTGACGAAGCCGGGTTCGAACTACGACCAGAAGGGCGACCTGATGGCGATGGTTGCCGACGACGGTCCGCACTATGGCGACAACGTCAAGCTTGCCGGCCCGGGCAAGTATCACCTGAAGCTGATCGTCGAACCGCCGATGCAGGAAGGCCACATGGCGTTCGGCCGTCACGTCGACAAGGAAACGGGCGTGGGCCCGTGGTTCAAGCCGTTCACGCTCGAATACGATTTCACGTTCGCGGGCATCGGCAAGAAGGGCGGTTACTGATCGGTGTCGATCGCATCGCGATCCCTGATGCCGTGACGAGCGGCAATGAGCGGCGCGTGAGAGCGCGCCGCATTTTTAGGAAGGATGCATGAGAGTCAATCAGAAGCTTGCCGTTCTCGCGATGGCGGCATCGTTCTTCGGCGCGGCGCACGCCGCCGAGGAAGCCGTGACGTTCAAGCTCGAAATGACGGACGGCAAGCTGACGCCGGCGCGTATCGAAGTGCCTGCGGGCAAGCGCATCCGGATCGAAGTGAAGAACACGGGCAAGGGCGCGGCGGAGTTCGAAAGCGTCGAGTTGCGCAAGGAAAAGGTTCTGGCGCCGGGCGCCGAATCGGTGGTGGTGATCGCTCCGCTCGATCCCGGCACCTACAAGTTCTTTGATGATTTCCATCAGCAGGCGCAGGGCGTGATCGTCGCCAAGTGACGTCGCGGCAGCACGGGCCGTAATACGGACGCGTGGCGTCCACTGAAGTGGTTGGAGGTTTCGATGGGTCAGGTAGTGTTCATCGTTTGGCGGGAAAGCGTCGAGGCGCTGCTCGTCGTCGGCATTCTGTACGCGTGGCTGAAGAACGGCGACGAACAGGCGCGTCACGGTCTGCCGTATCTGTGGGCGGGCGTCGCGGCGGGCATTCTGGCCGCGATCGGCCTGGGCGCGGCGCTGGTCGGCTTCACCGAGGTGCTATCCGGCGATGCGCAGGATTATTTCCAGACTGCGATGGTGCTGATCGCCTGCGTGCTGATCGTGCAGATGGTGATCTGGATGAAGTCGCACGGGCGCACGCTCAAGCGCGACATGGAACAGTCGCTGAAGAAGAGCACGCAGAACGCGAACTGGTGGGGTGTCGCGGTGCTCGTCGCGCTGGCGATCGCGCGTGAGGGCAGCGAGACGGTCATTTTCCTGTACGGCCTGGGCTTCGGCCAGTCGGGCCACGTCGGCATGGACCAGATCATTGCCGTGCTGCTCGGCCTCGGTCTCGCATTCGTGACGTTTTACCTGCTGCAGCTGGGCGGCAAGATTTTCTCGTGGCGCCTGTTCTTCCGCGTCACCGAAATCATGCTGCTGTTCCTCGGCGCGGGGCTGTTCCAGACGGGCGTCGACAAGCTGATCGACAAGGAAATCCTGCCGACCATCGTCGATCGCATATGGAACACGTCGATGATTCTCGACGACTCCAGCACGTTCGGCTCGCTGGTCGCGACGCTGACGGGTTATCGCGCGCATCCGGCGCTGATGAACCTGATCACGTATGCGCTCTACTGGGCCTTCGTGTGGTATCTGATCCGCCGTTCGAAGCGCGTTCCCGCGCAACAGGCGGCAGGGCGCGCGGCATGACGACGGTAGTCGCAAATCGCCGCAGCCGGCTTGCGGAAGCCGGCAACTGGATGCAGCGCCACGGCGCTGCCATCCGCGGCATCCAGTGGGTCGTCGTTGCCGTCTACGCTTTCCTGATTCTCGTGCCCGCATTCACCGAACTGCCGGGCGACACCGCGCATCTGTGGAACAACCTGACGCTCGCGGCGCAGTTCGTTTTCTGGGGCATCTGGTGGCCGTTCGTGCTGCTGTCGATGGTGATGCTCGGGCGCGTCTGGTGCGGCGTGCTGTGCCCCGAAGGCGCGCTCGCGGAGTTCGCCAGCAAATACGGACGAGGCTGGGCGATCCCGCGCTGGATGCGCTGGGGCGGCTGGCCGTTCGTCGCCTTCGGTCTGACGACGATCTACGGTCAGATGGTCAGCGTCTATCAGTATCCGAAAGCGGTCTTGCTGGTGTTAGGCGGATCGACCTTTGCCGCGATGATCATCGGGTTGTTGTACGGTCGAGAGAAGCGTGTCTGGTGTAAGTACCTGTGCCCCGTCAACGGGGTTTTTTCGCTTCTGGCGCGCCTCGCGCCGTTCCACTACAAGGTCGACGAAGACGCGTGGCGCCGGTCGTACAAGGAAGGCGAACACGGGCATCGCGTGATCCCCATCAACTGCGCGCCGCTCGTGCCGTTGCGCAAGATGGAGGGCGCCTCCGCCTGCCATATGTGCGGCCGCTGCAGCGGGCACCGCGACGCGATTGCGTTGACGTGGCGCAAGCCGTCGTCGGAAGTCGTGAATCTCGGCGACAAGCAGGCGAGCGCCTGGGACACGGCGCTGATTCTCTATGGCCTGCTGGGCATCGCGATCGGCGCGTTCCACTGGACGGGCTCGCCGTGGTTCATCGACGTCAAGCAATCGCTTGCGACATGGCTTATCGATCACGACATCATGTGGCCGCTCGACACGAACGCGCCGTGGTTCCTGTTCACGCATTATCCGGAACAGAACGACGTGTTCTCGTGGCTCGACGGCACGATGATCATCGCCTACATCCTCGCGACGGGCGTGGTCTACGGCACGGCGCTGCTCGCGTTGCTGGCGGGCGCGACCCGCATGCTGGGGCGCTTCGACAGGACGCGCCTGCATCATCTTGCGCAAGCGCTGATTCCGATTGCGGGCACCGGTGTGTTCCTCGGTCTGTCGGCGACGACGCTGTCGCTGCTGAAGGCCGAACATGTGCCGCTCGATTGGGCGTCGGACGTGCGCATCGCGATTCTCGTGATTTCGAATGCGTGGAGCGCGTGGCTCGCGTGGCTCGTGACGCGCCGCTACACGGCGCGGGTTTTCCAGCGCGCGTTGTCGGTGGTATGGTTCATGGCAGCACTGGCCGTCGTCGATAGCGCGTGGTGGCTGATGTTCTGGTACTGGCCGGCACATTGATCGGCGGCGCGCCGCGTATCCGAGCGAGGCGCCCGTGAGAACCAAACCCGTATTGACCGACGAAGACATCGGCAAGATAGCCGCCGCTGCGCAAGCGCATGCGGCGGCGAATCACTGGACCGTGACGATCGCGATTCTCGACGACGGCGGTCATCTCCTGCATCTGCACCGTATGGATGGCGCGGCGCCCGGCACGGTCGACATGGCGACCGCGAAAGGGCGCACGGCCGCGCTCGGGCGCCGCGAAACCAAGGTCTACGAAGACGTCATCAAGCAGGGGCGCATCGCGTTTCTGAGTGCGCCGCTCGCCGCCTTCGTGGAAGGCGGTGTGCCCATCGTCGTGGAAGGCGAGACGGTGGGCGCGATCGGCGTGTCGGGCGTGAAGTCGGAGCAGGACACGGCGATTGCACGCGCGGGCATTGCCGCGCTCGAATTGCGCTGACGGTTCCGTACGCCCCCAAAACACAGAAGCCGCGCAGACGATGTCATCTGCACGGCTTCGCTTTCATCATTCATGAACGTTGCGCGATTCATAAGCGCATACGTCGCGGTGAGAACCAAAAAAAACGGCCTGGCTTGCTTCGACGGCTGGCTTGGTGTCTGCACGAAGGGGTCTAGATCTCGCGTGCAAGCCGTCGTGGCTGGCTAGTGCCCAACACCTCTCTGGGAGGTGGTCCCCACAATACCCGGTACTCAATCAATCTTTACTGCGGCATTCGTTACTTCGTCAGAATCAGTTTACCCAGTCGCGTTGCGCGCAACTGATACGTCTCGCCGTTGTGCATGATGCTCACATGACTGCGGCCCTGAAGCAGCGCATCGCTGCGCAACACGCGCTCCGACGTTTCTGCTGTGGCCGGCGCTGCGTCGTTGCCGTTGGCTGCATGGCGTTCCGCAGGCGACGCCGTCATCGATTTGGCGGGACGACCGGTCGTCAGTGCCGCTGCCGCGGGGCGGCGCAGGCTAAGCGTGGAAGAGCGTGTCATGTTCGTCATGCTTGCCGTTGGTGTTCGTCGATTCGTTAGATTGATTCTAAATGATAACCATTCCCATTTACAAGGTTTCAAAACTAATCGGTTTGGTGTTTCGATAGGCGAGGGGATTTGCGCCGCCCAGGAGGCTTGGGCGGCGCGCGAGATTCAGTGCAACTGGTCAGGCGTATTGCGCGCGCTGACGTACTGGCGGATGAGGCGGACCGTATCGATGTCCGACTCGCGATACGCCGATTTCACGATCTCTTCCGTTTGATGCGCGTCCGGGTCGACGTTCTGGTCCGCGGATGGCAGGCTCGTCTTGTACTCGAAGCGCAGGAAGAGCTGCAGTTCGTCGGGCTGCTCGATGGTCATCGTCAGCGAGCCGCCGACGTAATCGGCCGTCGCGCTGATGTCGTAGCGCACGCTTTTTTGCGGCGTGAGCGTGACGTGGTCGCGCACGGTTGCCTGGCCGTAGTGCAACTCGCGCTCCATCGTGCTGTCCGTGCGCGACAGGATCGAGCAGCTGTCGAGGCCCATCACGAACAGTTGCGGCTGCTCCGCGCGCAGCACGAGCCCTTCCCACAACTGTTCGCGCGTCAGCGATTCGACGAGCGGATTGAGCGGATCGTTGATCTGAATGAGATGTTCGAAGTTCAAGACGACAGCTTCCTCTTAAAGCTCAAGGTTCACGCACTATCAGGCAACGGCCAGGCCCGTGCGGATCGAGATCGGATTGCTCAGGATCTTGTGCACGGGGCATGCATTGGCTATTTGCAGGAGTCGTTCCTGCTGTTCGTCCGACAGATTGCCCGTCAGGACAATTTGCCGGTCGATCGCCGTGCCGTCGCCATCTTTCTGCATCGACAGCGTCACGCGCACTTCTTCGAGCGGCCAGCCTTTACGCTGTGCGTACATTTTCAGCGTAATCGACGTGCACGCGCCGAGGCTCGACAGCAGCAGGGAGTTCGGCGTCGGGCCACGATCGCCGCCGCCCAGCGACTCCGGTTCGTCGGCGAGCCATGTGTGTGTGCCGTCGTCGAACAGCACCTGGAAATCCGTCGAGCCGATGTGTGCGGTGACCTTCGTGTCTGCCATGCGCGCTCCTGTGCGGGACGTTGAGTCAGAACGTTCAGTGGGAACGCTCGGTTGGAACGATAGCGCCGCGCGGCGCATGACGCGGCGCGCGGCTCGAACCGCTATTGTGAACGAATTTGCTGCGATTCGCGGCTGAGCGCCTGCCGCGAAAAGCCGTATGGACGGCTAGTGCGTGATCTGCCCCATGCGGCCGGCCTGATAGTCGATGACAGCCTGCCGGATTTCGTCTTCGGTATTCATCACGAACGGGCCGTAGCGCACGACAGGCTCGTTCAGCGGCACGCCGCCGAACAACAGCACGTCGAGCGGTTCGGCGCCCGCGGCGATCGTCACCGTGTCGCCGTCGTTGTCGAAGACGATCATCTGCTGCGCGTCGATTTCCAGCCGCTCGTCGCTATAGAGGCCTTTTCCCGACAGCCCATAAGCGAACACCCGATAGTCGCGCGGCACGGGGTGCACGATCTGCGCGCCAGGCTGCAGCGTGAAATGCTGATAGAGGATCGGCGTGCGCGTTTCGATCGCGGCCTTCACGCCGAGCGCCTCGCCCGCAATCACTTTCACGCGGACCTTGCCGTCTGCGGATGTTGCAACGGGAATCCCCGCCGACGGCATTTCCTGATAGCGCGGCGCGATCATCTTGTCGCGCCTGGGCAAGTTCACCCACAGTTGCAGGCCATGCACGCGGCCGCCCGTCGCGACGAACGACGGATCGGGCATTTCGCTATGCACGACACCTGCGCCCGCCGTCATCCATTGCACGTCGCCCGCGCGCAGCGTGCCCGAGTGGCCCGCCGAATCCTTGTGACCAAACTGGCCTTCGAGCACGTACGTCACCGTTTCGAAGCCGCGATGCGGGTGATCAGGCGCGCCTTTCGCCTCGCCGGGCGCGTAGTCGACGGGGCCCATTTCGTCGAGCAGAAGAAATGGGTCGAAATCCATCAGCATGCGGGTCGGAAACGGGCGGTGGACGACGAAACCGCCGCCTTCAACCGTGCGTACGGAAGGATACGTGCGTTCGATCGTGCGGGTCGCGCTCATCAAAATCACCTCGAAAATTGGGGAATAGCGTTATTTCTGAAACATAGGGCTATTATATGGACCGTTTTGGGCCGTAACAGGCTGTCTATCGCAATGGATTGTTCTGCTAGTGAAACGATGACATGAAGATCGATTCGCATAACCTGAATGACCTGATGTACTTTTCGCAGGTCGTCGAACATGGCGGATTCTCCGCCGCCGAACGCGTGCTCGGCATTTCGAAGTCGCGCCTGTCGCGCCGGCTGACGGAGCTGGAGGCGTCGCTGGGCGTGCGTCTTTTGCAGCGCTCGACGCGCAAGCTCGCGCTGACGGAAGCCGGGCAACTGTTCTACCAGCACTGTCAGGCGATGCTGTCGGAGGCGCAGGCGGCCGTCAACGTCGTCCAGCAGTTGCGCTCGTCGCCGCGCGGCACGGTGCGCGTGAGCGTGCCCGTGACGATCTCGCAGACCATCATGTCGCAGATCATGCCGGAGTTCATGCACCGTTTCCCCGAAGTGCGCGTCGTGATGCGCGTGACGAACCGCGTGGTCGACCTGTTCGAGGATTCGATCGATGTGGCGCTGCGCGTGCGTTCGGAGCCGCCCGAAAACGCGAATATCGTCGTGCGGCCGCTGTGGCGTACGCAGCAGATGCTGGTCGGCGCGCCGAGTCTTCTGAGCCAGAACGCGCCGCCGCTCGAGCCCGCTGACCTGAAACGCTTCGAAACGCTCGATACGCCGACGGGCGACGGCCGCCACGTCTACAACCTGATCGCGCCCGACGGCACGCGCCACGCGCACGACCATGAGCCGCGCCTCGTGACGGCCGACCTGATGATGATCCTGGAAGCGGCGCTCGCGGGCGTCGGCATCGCGGCGTTGCCGGAAATGATGTACGGCGCCGCGCTGCGCAGCGGACGGCTGTCGCCCGTGATGCCGGGCTGGACGCTGCCGTCGCCGCAGCTATACGCCGTGTTTCTGTCGCGGCAGGGCATGGTGCCCGCCGTGCGGACCTTCGTCGATTATCTCGTCGAGATGCTCGACCCCGACACCGGCAAGCATATTCAACAGGAATGCCCGGAGCGCGAAGCGAAGAATCTGCGGCTGAAAGCAGCTGTGGCGTGATGCCTCTGGCGCGTACTTTCACGCGCCCGCAGGAAGTGAAATACCTTTTCGCCATGCAAGCGCGGCCGGCGATGGATACTTTCAATGGCCGCAGGCTTGAATGGAAAAGCGCACGGGCTTATATTGAAATCCCTTCGCTAAGGAGTGTCCTATGCGAAAAATCACGGCCGCTTTGATAGCGAGCCTGATAGGGCTGACAGCGGTGTCCGTGTCGACCACGGCGTTCGCATGCGGTGATCAGGTCCAGAGCAGAAGCGATGGTAAATGATCCCGCCGCCCGAAGGCGCCGAGTGCGCATGAAAAAAGGCCTTCATCCGACGATGAAGGCCTTTTACTTTGAGCCCTGAAAAACAGGGCTTTTGTTCGAACCGAGGTAGGCGGCGCGCCTATTTCGACTTCGGTTCCGTGACGAAACCGATCTTCGTCAGGCCGCCTGCCTGCGCCGCCGACATCACCTGCGCCACCTTTTCGTACGCGACCTTGCGGTCCGCGCTCAGATGCAGCTCCGGCTGCGGCTCCTGCTGTGCAGCAGCGGCGATCTTTGCCTGCAGCATGTCGTCGGAGATCTTCTGGTCGTCCCACGACACGTTGCCGTCGGCGTCGATCGAAACCGTCACCTGCGCAGGCTTCGTGTCTTCCTTCTGGCTGCTCGCATGCGGCAGATCGATCTTCACCGCATGGCGGATCACGGGGATCGTCACCATGAATACGATCAGGAGCACCAGCATGACGTCGACGAGCGGCGTCATGTTGATTTCATTCATGAGGCCGTCGTCATCGTCGCCGGCGAAAGGGCTCATTGCCATCGCTATGTCTCGCTATTTAGTTGGCGCGGGTCGCGAGCCGAAGACCGTCTCCGCGTTTCGACGACGACAGGCGGGCGCCCGTGACGAAGAACGCATGGAGGCCGTGCGCAAAGCGGCTCAGCTTGCTGACGATGCCCTTGTTGGCGCGCGTCAGCGCGTTGTAGCCGAGCACGGCGGGAATGGCGACAAACAGACCGAAGGCCGTCATGATGAGCGCTTCGCCGACGGGGCCCGCGACCTGATCGATCGACGACTGGCCCGACGCGCCGATGCCCAGCAGTGCGTGATAGATCCCCCACACCGTGCCGAACAGGCCGACGAACGGCGCCGTGCTGCCGATCGACGCGAGCACCGCGAGGCCGCTCTGCATGCGCGCGACGCTTTCGTCCATGGTGTCCTTCAGGCAGCGCGTGATCCAGTCCGACACGTCCATGCGGTCGTGCAGATGCGGTTGCGTCTGATGATGGTGATCGGCGGCTTCCTGGCCCGACAGCGCGAGCGCGAGGAACGGGTTCTCGGCCGGCGACGACGTGCCGCTGCCAAGCTTCTTCATGCCGTCGGCGACATCGTCCGAATGCCAGAAGGCTTTTTCGGCGTTCCTCGTCAGGCGGTTCAGGCGCATCACGTTCCAGCTCTTGACGACGATCACGGTCCACGACAGCACCGACATGATCAGCAACGTCACCGCGATGCCGCGTGTGACGAAATCCCCTTGTGCCCAGACGTGGGCAATACCGTAGTTCTGCATGGCAATTCCTTTTTTCTTTGAAATGCTGGTCAGCTGATCAATGTCAATTGTTCAGGCTGAAGTCGAACGGCTGGACGGCGGGCACGCGAGTCGGCTCGCCGTCCACCAGATAGGGCTTGCACGAACTGGAGCGAATCGCGTCGAGCGCGGCCTGATCGAGACGATCGGAGCCGCTGCTCTTCTTCAGTTCGATGTTCTCGATCCGGCCCGACGCCGACAGAACGAACTGCACGACCGCGCGGCCGGTTTCGCCGCGGCGGCGCGACATCGCCGGATAAGTCGGCTCGACGATGCTGCAACTCAGATGCGACGCGTCCTTGGGTGCCGTGATCGACATCACCGGCTTCGCAGCGGGCGCGGCGGGCGCAGCAGGCGCGGCCGGGGCCGGCGGCGCGGGCGGAGCCGGTTCGGGCGCGCTGATCTCGTGCTGCGACGGCGCTTGTGCGACGGGCATTGGAGCCGGCGTGGGCTTCGGCGTCGGGCGCGGCTGCACCTTCGGCTTGACCTTCTGGATGGGCACGGGCTTCGGCGGCGGCGGGGCCGATTCGATCGCGACGGGCGCGGCGGCAGGTGCCGGCGGCGGCAGCAGTTCGGCCGTAATCGTTCGTGGAGTTTCGACCGGCAAAGGCGCCACCGTGCGTACCGTGAACGCAATAGCGAGCGCGATGACGTGAAGTCCGATGACGATGCCCGTCACCGTGGCGATACGCGGGTTGATTCGAGCGGAAGCTTCCGGCGCGAAGCCGGTTGGGAGAGAAGGCGTGGCCTGCATGGTCAGCGTGGCGGCGCGCCGGCAATGCAGCACGTCATGCAAAACAGCGTCATGTTCGGAATATCAGCAGCGAAATACAAACGGTGGTCAGAAAACCGATCAGCAATTCCATCTCGAACTCCTCGAAGAATGGCGTCGCTGGCTGGTATCCGACTGGCTTGCTGACGGCGGAAACGAAAACAATGCAGCGCCCG
Organism: Paraburkholderia caribensis; assembly: GCF_002902945.1. Lineage (NCBI taxonomy): Bacteria > Pseudomonadati > Pseudomonadota > Betaproteobacteria > Burkholderiales > Burkholderiaceae > Paraburkholderia > Paraburkholderia caribensis. The sequence continues at coordinate 2,328,237 of NZ_CP026101.1, read as the reverse complement.
ATAATGGCACGCTTTTCGAAGCACTACGTTGAAACGCATCAAAGGCCGGAAATGAAACCGGCCTGGAACCGGCTTCAGGCGGCCTTACGTTCGTAGAACGTCAGAGGCGCCGTTTGCGTGTGGTGCTCGACGCCACAGCGGCTCGCACACACGCCGCTTTGCGCCATCACGTCGCGCACGGACTCCTCGCACTTGCCGCAGCACATCGCGACGCCCAGCTCGAACTGAAGCTCGTCGAATGAATCGACGCCTTCCGCGATCGTTGCACGGATTTTCCGGTCGGACACTGACTTGCACACGCAGACAATCATGACAGCTCGCGATAGCTAACGTTAATGCGAATTATTATCATTTTGTTTGGTCGGTTTGGCAAGCCTCCCGGGCAAAATTTTGTAACAAAACCAGCCTGTTAGAAGGGTTTCGTCCGGCGCCGCACGATCGCTCAAGTCGCGGCGGGGCGCCATGCGGGCGGTTTCCGTCGGGCGACGGGTGTGCATTTGATGCTGTGGAGACGGCTGGCGCCGCCGCCCCGTGCGCGAGCCTCAGGCGGCGTGCGAATCCGGCGCGATCGTACGGCGCGACGGGATGTGCACGCGCTCGACGGGCGCGTCGATATCGAGCAGCGTCGCCGCAAGCTGTTTGAGATGCGCGCCGTCGCTGGTCGAACAGAAGCGCGGCTGCGGCACGGTGTCGCGCGCGGGCGAACGCAGCCCTTGCTGGTCGAGCACGCGCTCCAGTTGCCGTGCAATCGCGACGCTGGTGTCGATCAGCGTCAGCCGGTCACCCGCGATATCGCGGATCGCCGCATCGAGAAACGGGTAGTGCGTGCAGCCGAGCACCAGCGTATCGGCGCCGGCGTCGAGCATCGGCTGAAGGTAGCTTTCGATCAGCGCGCGCAGTTCCGGCGAGCCGATGTCGCAGCGTTCGACGGCCTCCACCAGGCCGAGACCCGGCTGGCACAGAAACCGGCAGTCACTGGCGTAGCGTTCGAGCAAGCCCTGGAAGCGGGCGCTGCGCAGCGTCACGCGGGTCGCGAGCACGCCCGCCACGCGCGATTTCGACTGCAGCGCCGCGGGCTTTACGCCCGGTTCGACGCCGATCAACTGAATCGGCAATTTCTCGCGCACCAGTGCGATCGACTGCGCGGTCGCCGTGTTGCACGCCACGACCAGCGCCTTCGCGCCCTGCGCGACGAGCCATTCGCCGATTGCGAGCGTGCGGTCGGCGATGAAATCGTCGTCGCGTTCGCCGTAGGGCGCATACAGCGAATCCGCGACGTAGATGAGCGCTTCGTCCGGCAGCTGCGAGCGGACCGCGCGCAGCACCGACAATCCACCCAGACCCGAGTCGAAAATGCCGACGGGCGCGCGCGGGTCGAGCGAGGTGAGTGGCGGGACGGAAGCGGAGGTAGCGGAGGCGGGGGACGAAGCGGTCATGGTTTCGACGGAAGCCATATAAGGAAATCCGCGCAGCGCGTGTGAACGAACGTTGCGCGGATCGGACCGCAGAAGTGTATCAGGAGTGAGGGGGCTTCCTGCCCGGGCGTCGTCTTATTCCTGCGAGCCCATCGCCGACTGCTGATAGTTCTGGATACCGACCTTGTCGATCAGGTCGATCTGCGTTTCGAGCCAGTCGATATGTTCTTCGGTGTCGTCGAGAATCGTCGTGAAGATTTCGCGCGAGATGAAATCACGTACCGACTCGCAATAAGCGATAGCTTCCTTGCACGTGCCTTGCGAGATGTATTCGAGTTTCAAATCGCATTCGAGAATTTCTTTCGTTTCTTCGCCGATCAACAGCTTGTGCAGATCCTGCAGATTCGGCAGGCCGTCGAGCATGAAAATGCGTTCGATCAGCATGTCGGCGTGCTTCATTTCGCCGATGGATTCGTCGTACTCGTGCTTGCCCAGCTTCTCGAGACCCCAGTGCTTGTACATCCGCGCGTGCAGGAAATACTGGTTGATCGCGGTCAGTTCGTTCTTCAACTGGGCGTTCAGATATTCAATGACTTTTTTATCGCCTTGCATGACGTTTCCTCTTCAAGAGCTGGGTTTTCCAACAACAATAAACGTCTGAAAACCAAAAGCCAAGGACGAATATGGTTGTTGAGAATCATTCACGCAATTTAATTTGCATTTCGCGTGAATAATAAAAAAGCCGGGACTATAACGTCCCGGCTTCCGTAAAACAATGAGAAATCTTTAAGCGGTAGCGACGGGAATCTTACCGATCTTCGCCTGCCATTCCTTCGGTCCCGTCTGGTGGACCGAGGTGCCGTTCGAATCGACGGCGACCGTCACGGGCATGTCCTGCACGTCGAATTCATAGATGGCTTCCATGCCGAGGTCTTCGAACGCGAGCACCTTCGCGCTGCGGATCGCCTTCGACACCAGATACGCCGCGCCACCCACAGCCATCAGGTACGCCGCTTTATGCTTCTTGATTGCCTCGATCGCGACGGGGCCGCGCTCGGCCTTGCCGATCATCGAGATCAGGCCGGTTTGCGCGAGCATCGTTTCCGTGAACTTGTCCATGCGCGTGGCCGTGGTCGGGCCTGCCGGGCCGACAGCTTCGTCGCGCACCGGGTCGACGGGGCCGACGTAGTAGATCACGCGGTTGGTGAAATCGACGGGCAGCTTTTCGCCCTTGGCCAGCATGTCGGCGATGCGCTTGTGCGCGGCGTCGCGGCCCGTCAACATCTTGCCCGACAGCAGCAGCGTCTGGCCCGGCTTCCACGACGCGACTTCTTCCGGCGTCAGCGTGTTCAGGTCGACGCGCTTGCTCTTCTCGGTGTCGGGCTCCCACTGCACCTTGGGCCATGCGTCGAGCGACGGCGCTTCGAGCTTCGCGACGCCCGTGCCGTCCAGCGTGAAGTGCGCGTGGCGCGTGGCCGCGCAGTTCGGGATGATCGCGATGGGCTTTGACGCCGCGTGCGTCGGCGCTGCCATGATCTTCACGTCGAGCACCGTTGCGAGGCCGCCCAGGCCCTGCGCGCCGATACCGAGCGCGTTGACCTTCTCATGCAGTTCGACGCGCAGTTCCTCGATCCAGTCTTGCGGGCCGCGCGCGATGACATCCTGAATGTCGATCGGGTCCATCAGCGATTCCTTCGCCATCAGCATCGCCTTTTCAGCCGTGCCGCCGATACCGATGCCGAGCATGCCGGGCGGGCACCAGCCCGCGCCCATCGTCGGCACGGTTTTCAGAATCCAGTCGACGATCGAATCCGACGGGTTCAGCATGGCGAACTTGGACTTGTTTTCCGAGCCGCCGCCCTTGGCCGCGACCTGCACGTCGACCTTGTCGCCCGGCACGATCTCGTAGTGGATCACGGCGGGCGTGTTGTCCTTCGTGTTCTTGCGCGCGCCTTCGGGCGGGCTCACGATCGACGCGCGCAGCACGTTGTCCGGGTTCAGATAACCGCGGCGCACGCCTTCGTTGATCATGTCGGTGACGGACATCGTCGCCCCGTCCCAGCGCACGTCCATGCCGACCTTCACGAACACAGTGACGATGCCCGTGTCCTGGCAGATCGGGCGCTTGCCTTCGGCGCACATGCGGCTGTTCGTGAGAATCTGCGCGATCGCGTCCTTCGCGGCCGGGCTTTCCTCGAGCTCGTACGCGCGGCCGAGCGCCTCGATGTAGTCGAGCGGATGGTAGTAGCTGATGTACTGCAGCGAGTCCGCAATACTCTGGATCAGGTCTTCCTGTTTGATGACGGTCATGGCTAGGCTCAGTGGGGCAGTGTGGCGTTTTGTATCGCGGCCGCGTGACAATGCGGCCGGTCAGGCGCCTTCAGGGGAGTTGGAAATCGTTGTGTTCTTGCCGTGCGCCGCAGCGCCGCGTGCGGCGGGCTCGTGAAAATGCTCCGGGTGCGTATGCGTGGTCAGGCGGTCGACGAATGCCATCACCAGCGCGGACACGAGGAACGTGACGTGGATGATGACTTGCCACATCACGGCCTGCTGCGTGTGCTTGTCCGGGTCGATGAAGGTCTTCAGCAGATGAATCGACGAGATGCCGATCAGCGCCATCGACAGCTTCACCTTCAGCACGCCCGCGTTCACATGGTCGAGCCATTCGGGCTCGTCAGGATGACCTTCCAGGCCGAGGCGCGAGACAAAGGTTTCATACCCGCCGACGATCACCATGATCAGCAGGTTCGAGATCATCACCACGTCGATCAGGCCGAGCACGACGAGCATGATGTTGGTTTCGTCGAGCGTCATGGCGTGCGTGACGAGGTGCCAGACTTCCTTCGCGAACAGCACGACATAGACGCCCTGCGCGATGATCAGGCCCAGATACAGCGGCACCTGCAGCCAGCGGCTCATGAAGATCACGGAGGGCAGAAGGCGCATGCGGCGCGGCTGGCCGGGCAGAGTGGGACGCGGAGCGGTCATGTAGGGTCGGCGTAGTGTTGGCGCTTCTTGGTGACGGATCGTGGCGACGGATACGGCGGGCACGGACGCGCTCGCATCGACGGCGGCGGATCGCGTAAAGAGCGAACAGCCGGCAGTCAGCGGCCCCGGCGGTGAAACCGGCCGGCGAAGCGCGTTGGGCGCGATATTGTACAGCGTGATCCATGACAGCCATGTCGAGGCGCGCAACCGGGCAGATGGCGCCCGGGACAGCGTGGCGCAGCGGGCGTGCGCCATGCCTTGCTTCGTGCCGGGTTTTCGTGCCGGTTTCGCGCTAGGAAGCGACGGGCGGCACGCGCCGCGCCTTCAGGCTCGCCAGGGCGATGCCCGCGACCACGCAGGCGAGCGCGACGCCATGCGCGAGCGTCGGCCGCTCCTCGAGGAACACGATCCCGTAGATCGCGGCGGCGACGGGCAGCACCGCGCTGAACACGCCCGCGAGACTGCCCGGCACGTGGCGGATGCCTTTCATCCACAGCCAGAACGAGAAGATGCTCGCCGACAGGCCGTACCACAGCACCAAGGTCCAGATGCCGGCGGGCACGCTCGTGTAATGGAAGGTGAGCAGCGATGACGCGCCGAGCGGCAGCATCAGCAACAGGCCGAACAGGTGCGTGTACGCGCAGATGTCGATGGGCGCGAGGGTCTGCGTGAGCCGGCGCGACAGGATCACATAGAGCGATTCGCAGCAGACCGCGCCGAGCACCATCAGGTTGCCGGCGAAGGAGCTTTCACTGGATGCGCCCGTGGCGGCGCCCGCGTGCGCGAGATTGATGACGACCACGCCGGCGATCGCCAGCGCAATCGACGCCAGTGCGCGGCGATCGGGCTTTTCCTTGAGGAAGATCCACGAGAATAGCGCGACCACGGCGGGAATCGTGCTCGTGATGACGCCCGCCGCAACCGCGCTGGTCCGATGCACGCCGTTGAGCATCAGCAGCGTAAAGCCGAAGGTGCCGAACAGCGCTTGCAGGAAGAGATTGAACCATTCGCCCGCCTTCACGCGGCGCAGCTTGCTCACGCGCAACAGCGGCCACAGCACGGCCATGGCGATCACGAAGCGCAGCAGGGCAAAGAGGGGAACGGGAACGAATGCGACAATCGACTTGCCGATGCCGACATTGCTGCCGACCAGCAGCATCGCGGCGATCAGGAACAGTGAGTAGCGGTTCAAGCTGGAATCCGGACGGCGAGATCAGTTAGCATTGTAAAAGGGCGCTAACAAGGGTGCAAAACGGGGCTGTGCCGTCCAACCCGCCTTGCGGACTGCTTTCTGCGCCGCACCTGGTGTTTATCCTGACACGCGCTGGTCGTTCACGTAAGAACGCGGTAAGTAGCAACGCTTATCGTGGGAAGTGATCGAAGCTGATGAAGGCATGCGGCGCGCCCGATGTGCGACGCCGCAGTGGTCATTCGCCGAATCGCTGTGTGCGCATCGCTGCCGATGCGCACGAGGGTGGGAGACACGCCGTGCGACAACATCATGTGCGGCGCCACGATGACGGGTATGACGATATGGAGCGACGCGCTGCGCCGGCCACGGCTGGCACGCATCGCGCGCGCACCCGCAAGGATTGACGTTTCATCTTCACCAAGGGGTAGTCGATGTCTGCGATTGAATCGGTTCTTCAAGAACGCCGCGTGTTTCCGCCTTCCGCCGAAGTGACGGCGCAGGCCACTGTGTCCGGCATGGACGCGTACAAGGCGCTCGTCGCCGAGGCCGAGCGCGATTACGAAGGCTTCTGGGGCAGGCTGGCGCGCGAGACGCTCAGCTGGAAAAAGCCCTTCACGAAGGTGCTCGACGAATCGAACGCGCCTTTCTACAAGTGGTACGAAGACGGCGAACTGAACGCGTCGTACAACAGCATCGACCGGCATGTCGAAGCGGGCAACGGCGAGCGCGTCGCGATCATCTTCGAAGCCGACGACGGCACCGTCACCAACGTCACGTACAACGACATGCTGCAACGCGTGTCGCGCTTCGCGAACGCGTTGAAGAAGCGCGGCATCAAAAAGGGCGATCGCGTCGTCATCTATATGCCGATGTCGGTCGAAGGCATTGTCGCGATGCAGGCCTGCGCGCGGATCGGCGCGACGCACTCGGTGGTGTTCGGCGGTTTTTCGTCGAAGTCGCTGAACGAGCGTCTCGTCGATGTCGGCGCGGTCGCGCTGATCACCTCCGACGAGCAGATGCGCGGCGGCAAGGCGCTGCCGCTGAAGAACATCGCCGACGAGGCACTCGCGATGGGCGGCTGCGAGGCCGTCAAGAGCGTGATCGTCTACCGGCGCACGGGCGGCAAGATCGGCTGGGACGACAAGCGCGATCTGTGGATGCACGAGATCACCGCGAACGAATCGGATCAATGCCCGCCTGAGTGGGTCAGCGCCGAGCATCCGCTCTTTATTCTTTACACGTCGGGTTCGACGGGCAAGCCGAAGGGCGTGCAGCACAGCACGGGCGGCTATCTGCTGTGGGCCGCGCAGACCATGAAGTGGACCTTCGACTGGAAGCCCACCGACGTCTTCTGGTGCACGGCCGACATCGGCTGGGTCACGGGGCACAGCTACATCACATATGGCCCGCTCGCGCTCGGCGGCACGCAGGTCGTGTTCGAAGGCGTGCCGACGTATCCGAACGCGGGCCGCTTCTGGGACATGATCCAGAAGCACAAGGTCAGCGTGTTCTACACGGCGCCGACGGCGATCCGTTCGCTGATCAAGGCAGCCGAAGCCGACGCGAAGGTGCATCCGAAGAGCTACGACCTGTCGACGCTGCGCATCATCGGCACGGTTGGCGAGCCGATCAATCCGGAAGCATGGGTGTGGTACTACGAGAACGTCGGCGGCTCGCGTTGCCCGATCGTCGATACATGGTGGCAGACGGAAACGGGCGGCCACATGATCACGCCGCTGCCGGGCGCGACGCCGCTCGTGCCGGGTTCGTGCACGCTGCCGCTGCCGGGCATCATGGCCGCGATCGTCGACGAAACGGGCCAGGACGTGCCGAACGGGCAGGGCGGCATTCTCGTCGTCAAGCGTCCGTGGCCGGCCATGATCCGCACCATCTGGGGCGACCCGGAGCGTTTCAGGAAGAGCTATTTCCCCGAAGAGCTCGGCGGCAAGCTGTATCTCGCGGGCGATGGCTCGGTGCGCGACAAGGACACCGGCTACTTCACGATCATGGGCCGTATTGACGACGTGCTGAACGTGTCGGGCCACCGTCTCGGCACGATGGAGATCGAGTCGGCGCTGGTGGCGAATCCGCTGGTCGCGGAAGCGGCCGTGGTCGGGCGCCCCGACGAGACGACGGGCGAAGCGGTGTGCGCGTTCGTCGTGTTGAAGCGCTCGCGTCCCGAAGGCGAAGAGGCCGCGAAGATCGCGGCGGAACTGCGCAACTGGGTCGGCAAGGAAATCGGTCCGATTGCAAAGCCGAAGGACATCCGCTTCGGCGACAACCTGCCGAAGACGCGTTCGGGCAAGATCATGCGCCGCCTGTTGCGCTCGCTCGCGAAGGGCGAAGAGATCACGCAGGATGTGTCGACGCTGGAGAACCCGGCCATTCTGGATCAGCTGGGCGAGTCGCGCTGATGTTGCGGGCTGTGAGGGCGTAACGCCCTGGCAGCATCAAACGGCGCGTCCGATGCGGATGCGCCGTTTTTTCATGCGCTCATGCTGTTCCGGCGCGCGGCGCGACATCGTTGCGCGGACAACCCCGATTGCCGACGCAACCCCTTTTTGATAAATAGCCGCATGGCCGCGCCACACGACACCTCGCGATTCACGATCAATCCCGTGCCCGAGCCGCCGCCCGTGACGGCGGCGATGGCGCGTGCGCACGCGCGCTACTGGCGCTTCAATGTCGTGTTGATCGTGGCGTTGATGCTGATCGGCTGCTTCGTGTCCTTCGTCGTGCCGCTCATCGCGCGAACCCTGGAGCACGTGCGCTTCGCGGGCTTCAGCCTGCCGTTCTACATGGGCGCGCAAGGGGCGATTCTCGTGTATGTGGCGCTGATCGTCGTGTATATCGTGCTGATGCAGCGCGCCGACGCGGCGCTCCAGCGCGCGCTCGCGGCCAGCCCGAGCGACGACTTCGCCGAGCCCGCAGCCGACCGATGAAGCTCGCGCATCGGCTGATCCGCTCGTATTCGCTCTACACGCTCGGCTTTCTGGTCTTCATCTATCTGCTGTGGCGCATCGAGGCGGCCAACGGGCCGGGCACATGGATCGGCTACGTGTTCCTGTTCGTGCCGATTGCCGTGTATGCCGTGATCGGCCTGCTGTCGCGAACTTCCGATCTCGTCGAATACTACGTGGCAGGGCGGCGCGTGCCGTCCGCGTTCAACGGCATGGCGACGGCGGCGGACTGGCTGTCGGCGGCCTCGTTCATCGGCCTCGCGGGCACCCTGTACGCGACGGGCTACGACGGTCTCGCGTACATGATGGGCTGGACGGGCGGCTATTGCCTCGTCGCGTTTCTGCTTGCGCCATACGTGCGCAAGCTCGCGCGCTACACGATTCCCGATTTTCTCGGCACGCGCTTTTCGAGCAACGCGGTGCGCGGGCTGGCGGCGTTGTCGGCGATCCTGTGCTCGTTCGTTTATCTCGTTGCGCAGATCCAGGGCGTCGGGCTGATCGCGACGCGCTTTATCGGCGTCGACTTTGCGATCGGCATTTTCTGCGGGCTCGCGGGCATTCTGGTGTGCTCGTTTCTCGGCGGCATGCGCGCGGTGACGTGGACGCAGGTTGCGCAGTACATCATCCTGATCCTGGCGTTCCTGATACCTGTGTCGATGATTGCGCACAAGGATGGGCTCGGCTGGGTGCCGCAACTCAGCTATGGGCGTCTGATGGAGCGCGTCGAATCGCTCGAGCGCCAGGTGCGCGATGCGCCGTCGGAGCAGTCGGTGCGCGACGACTACCGGATGCGCGCTGCGTTGATCCAGACGCAGATCGACAGTCTGCCTCAGTCGTATATCGACGAGAAGGATCGCCTCACCGCGCAGCTCGACGATTTGCGGCGGCATAACGGGCCGTTGCGCGAGATCGCCGGTCTGGAGCGGCGCATCGCGCGCTTTCCGCGTGATCCGGCGACGGCGCAGATTGTCTGGGCGCAGCAACGCGACGAGATGATGCAGCGCGCGGCGTCGCCCGTGCCGATGCACGAGCCGTTTCCCGCCGCGAACGAGGAAGACCGGGGGCTGCATTTGCGCAACTTCCTGTCGCTGCTGCTGTGCCTTTCGCTGGGAACGGCGAGCTTGCCGCATATCCTCACGCGCTACAACACGACGACCTCGGTGGCGTCGGCGCGGCGCTCGGTCGGCTGGACGCTGTTCTTCGTCGCGCTGTTCTATCTGACGGTGCCCGTGCTCGCGGTGCTGATCAAGTACGAGATCCTGTCGAATCTGGTCGGGCATCGGTTTTCCGACCTGCCGCAGTGGGTGATGCAGTGGCGGCGTGTCGAGCCGTACCTGCTGAGCATCGCCGATGTGAACGGCGACGGCATCGTGCGCTGGAGCGAGATCCAGATGCAGCCGGACATGGTCGTGCTCGCCGCGCCGGAGATTGCGGGGCTGCCGTATGTGATGTCGGGGCTGATCGCGGCAGGCGCGCTGGCGGCGGCCCTTTCAACCGCCGATGGCCTGCTGCTGACGATCGCCAATGCGCTTTCGCACGACGTGTACTACCACATGGTCGATCCCGAGGCGTCGAGCCAGAAGCGGGTGACGATCTCGAAGATCCTGCTGCTCGGGGTGGCGCTGTTTGCTTCTTATGTGGCGTCGCTGAATACGGGAAATATTCTGTTTCTGGTGGGCGCGGCGTTTTCGCTGGCGGCGTCGAGTCTGTTTCCCGTGCTGGTGCTCGGGGTGTTCTGGAAGCGGACGACGCGTCTGGGCGCGGTGGCGGGCATGGTGGCGGGGCTGGTGGTGTGCATCTGGTACATCGTGTCGACGTATCCGTTCTTCACGCAGCTGACGGGCTTTGTCGGGCCGCGCTGGTTCGGGATCGAGCCGATCAGCTCGGGCGTGTTCGGTGTGCCGGCGGGGTTTCTGGTGACGGTGCTAGTGAGCCTCGTGGACCGGAAGCCGGATGCCTACACGCGAGCGCTGGTGGACTATATCCGCCATCCTTGATGGCTGTCCTTCCGGACGAGGTGGCAATGGCGATGGAATCTGCTATAATGCGCCTCCCCGCCGGAGAGATGGATGAGTGGTTTAAGTCGCACGCCTGGAAAGCGTGTATAGGTTAATAACCTATCCGGGGTTCGAATCCCCGTCTCTCCGCCAAAAGATTGCCAGCAAATAACCCCGTCAAATCATCGATTTGACGGGGTTATTTTTTGTTTTCTGGCCCCTGTCGGTGGGCCGTTATGCTCCTGTCGAGACGGCTACAGGCTGCAAACAGCACGTTCGCGACGGCAAGCGCTTCAACTCGCCGAACGGCGCCGCGTTTTCTTCCCGCCGCCACCCGCATCCCCACCACCATCCCCCAACACCCCATCCGCGCACTGCAAAAATCCCCTGATCAACCGCCCACGCGGCGACGTCTTCTGCCACAGCACACCGAACCGCCTCGGCTCCGTCGGCGTCGGCAACGCAAGCCGCGCGACGTTTAGCGTTTCCGTCAGTGGCGACACGATATCGGGCACCAGCGACACGCCCAGTCCCCGATCGACCATCATCGCAATCGCCATCAGCGAATTCAGTTCAAAAAGCTCACGCGGAACGATACGCGCCGAGCGCAGATATTGATCCGCCTGCTTGCCGCCGCCGAGCGAGCGGTCATAGCGAATGAACGGCTCGCGCCGCAGCAGTTCATGCGGGTCCTCATTCTTTAGCCGCGACGGCGCGAGCACGACAATCGGTTCTTCCCTCAACAAATGCCAGTCATACGCCTTGGGCAAGGCAAACGCGGGATGCAGACAGACGGCAACATCGAGATCGCCGCGTTGCAAGGTCTCGTACAGTTCCATCGACGTCCCCGCGCGTATCAGCACATTGGCCTGCGGGAAGTCACGCGCAAACGCCGCCAGCACGTCCGGCAGCAGCGACAGCAGCGCCGTCGTGATCGTGCCGATGCGCAATTCGCCCGCAGCTTCCTCTTCGAGCGCGAACGCCTTCAGATCCGCAAACTCGCGCACCAGATTCCTCGCACGCGCGATCACGCGATGACCCGCCTCCGTCGGAATCACCGTGCGTCCCGCGCGCACGAGCAGGCGCACGCCGAGTTCCCGTTCGAGTGCCTGCACCTGCTGCGCGATCGCCGCAGGCGTCAGGCCGACCCGCCGCGCCGCCTCGGCCATCGAGCCCGTATCGACGACCAGCAGCAGATTGCCGAGAAAGTGGATGTCCATGACGATAGATATTCTATGGTTTGAAGATAGATGCGGATAGTTTATCTAAAACCTGTCTCTCCGTAGACTGATTGCCAGCTACCAAGTAACTGGAACGCAGACATGAGAAGCAAGCTGTTCGTGCCGGCATCGCGCCCGGAGTTGTTCGCCAAGGCGCTCGCGAGCGCCGCCGATGCCCTCTCATTCGATCTCGAAGATGCCGTCGCACCAGAGCGCAAGCCGCAAGCGCGTCTCGCGCTGCGCGAGCTGTTGCGCGAGAGCGCGGTGCGCGAGCATCGCAAGGTGTTGATCGTGCGCGTCAACGCGCTCGACACGCCGTTCTTCGCCGCCGATCTCGATGCCGTCGTGCAGCCCGGCCTCGACTACCTGAATCTCCCGAAACCCGAAAGCGCGGCCGACGTGCGCGCCGCTGCCGCCGCGCTCGACCAGGCCGAACGGGCCAATGGCGTGAGCGTCCCCGTGCGCCTGCTGCTCAACATCGAATCGCCGAAAGCGTTGCGCCGCGCTGCGGAACTGGCCGCCGCGCATCCACGTGTTGCCGGCTTGCAGCTCGGGCTGGGCGATCTGTTCGAGCCGCTTGGCATCGCGCGTCGCGAGCAGGCGGCGATCCAGCAGGCGATGTTCACGCTGCGCATCGCAGCAGGGGAGGCGAACGTCTTCGCGTACGACTCGGCGTTCGCCAACATCAAGGACGAAGCGGGCTTCCGTGCCGAAGCGCAACTTGCGCACGCGATGGGCTTTCTCGGCAAAAGCTGCATCCACCCGAGCCAGATCGCGCTGGCCAACGACGTGTTCCGTCCGTCCGACGCCGAGATCGCGCATGCGGTGCGCGTCGTCGAAGCCGCACGCGATGCGCAGAGCAAAGGCATGGGCGCGTACGTCGTCGACGGCAGGATGATCGATCCGCCGTTCTTCGAGCGGGCGCGCGCGCTCGTGCAGCACGCCGCGCGTCTCGAACTGCTGACGGGCGAGCAGCGCGCCGTCGTCGGTAGCACAGCTTTGTAAAGCAACGCACGCTCGTTGCACACACATCGAATCGAGTCGGAGAAACACATGCAACAACCATCGCAATCCGTCGACGCACGACAGCCGGGACCGCTTGCCGGCTTGCGCGTGCTCGACCTGAGCGCCTATATCGCGGGGCCGTACGGTTGCACGCTGCTCGCCGATCAGGGCGCCGAGGTCATCAAGATCGAGCCGCCCGCGGGCGACAACCTGCGCAAGTATCCGTCGACGCTCGAAGCCGAAAGCCGCGCCTTTCTCGGCGTGAATCGCGGCAAGCGCGGTCTGGTGCTGGACCTGAAACAGCCCGAAGCGCTCGACGTGATGATGCGCCTCGTGAAGACGGCCGATGTCCTCGTGCACAACTTCCGGCCCGGCGTGCCGGAGCGTCTCGGGATCGGTTACGAGCAGTTGCGCGAGGTCAATGCCCGGCTGATCTATTGCGCGGTGACAGGGTATGGCGAAACGGGCCCGAACCGCGACAAGGCGGGCTACGACCAGGTCCTGCAAACGATGACAGGCATCTGCGCGCTGCAAGGCCGCCACGGCGGGCCGCCCGAAATCGTCTATGGCTCGGTGGTCGACTACTATGCGGCGGCGCTGGTCGCGGCGGGCGTGTCGTCCGCGCTGTTCGATCGCGAGCGCAGCGGCGCGGGCCAGTACGTAGGCGTGTCGTTGCTGCGCAGCGCACTGGCGATGCAATCGGCCCGCATGATCTGGGCCGACGACGAACCGAAAGAAGTAGGCCGCGATATGCGCTCGGGCGGCATCACGGGCATCCATCCGACGCGCCAGGGTTATCTGTATCTGTCGGCAAACACGCCGCACTTCTGGCAGGCGTTGTGCGAGAAAACGGGCCTCAAGGATCTTGCGCAGAATGAACGCTACGACACGGTGCGCAAGCGTGCATTGCATTGCGGCGAAATCGTCCCGAAGCTTCGCGCGGCTTTGCAGATTCGCACGGCGCTCGAATGGGAAGTGCATTTCGGCGACGCCGTGCCGTGCGCCGCGGCTCGCGGCATCGAAGACATGTTCGACCATCCCCAGGTGCTCGCCGAAGACATGGTGAGCGACTTCGAGTACCCGGGTGTGGGCCGGTATCGCGGCTTCAAGCATCCGATCCGCTTCGGCGCGACGCCGTTGCCCGAGCCGTTCGCGGCTCCCGCGTTCGGCGAGCATTCGGACGCAGTGCTGCGCGACGCGGGATGCTCCGAAGCGCAGATCGAAAGTCTGCGCGAGAAGCGCGCAGTGCTGTAGCGCGCAGCAACAAAACGGAGGAGACACGCATGGACGCACTTCGGCATATGCCAGCGGGCGCTTGCGATTCGCACATTCACATCTACAGCCGCGCGTTCCTCGCGCAGCGCGACGCGGCAGGTTTTGTCGACGCGGCGGATGTCGCCGCGTATCGGCAAGTGCAGGCGCGGATCGGCACGCAGCGCGTGGTAGTCGTGACGCCGCGCATCTACGGCACCGACAACGCGGTGACGCTCGATGCGATTCGCCAGCTCGGCGTTGCGAATGCGCGCGGCGTCGCCGTCGTGCGCCCCGACGTGACGGACGCCGAGCTTGAAGCGCTGCACGCGGGCGGGATTCGCGGCATCCGTTTCACGCTCTACACGCCGGCAAACGCCGTGGTCGGCTTCGACATGGTCGAGCCGCTGGCAGCGCGCGTGGCGGAGCTCGGCTGGCATGTGCAGTTGCATTGGACGGCCGCGCAAATCGTCGGGCACGAAGCGCTGCTCGCGCGCCTTCCGTCGGCGATCGTGTTCGATCATTGCGCGCGGCTTCCGCTGCCCGATGGCGCGGCGCACGCGGCGTTTCCTGTCGTGCGCCGTCTCGCCGACGCCGGGCGCGCGTGGATCAAGCTGTCGGGTCCGTACCTCGATTCGATCGAAGGACTCGACCGCCGCTACGCCGATGCAGCGCCGACAGCGCGCGCATGGATCTCGGCCGTGCCGCACAGGCTGGTGTGGGGCAGCGACTGGCCGCACGTAACAGAGGCGCACAAGCCCGACGATCCCTTGTTGCTCGATCTGCTCGGCGAATGGGCGAACGACCCGGCCACGCGCAATCGCATCCTCGTCGACAACGCTGCAACGCTGTACGGATTCGGCAAACGGGCGCCGTGCATTGAATAGCCCTGAAAAACAGCCCTGAAAAGACGACCCGCCGGCTACACCCGATCCAACGACGCGCGGGCACATTCCAAACCGGAGACACGTGATGAAATCCACCGTTGCGCCAACATCAGTGCGCAAGACCCGCTTCACCGAGGCGACGATCGGCCTGTTCGAGCGCACCATTCCGGATCCTTTCGTGCTCGCGATCCTGATCACGGCGATCGTCGCGGTGCTGTCGGCGATGTTCGCGCCGCATGCGTCGCTGGGCAAGCTGGTTGGCGGCTGGTACAAAGGCTTCTTCGACATTCTCACGTTCGCGTTTCAGATCACGCTGGTGCTCGTGACGGGGCACGCATTCGCTCACGCGCCCATCGTGCAACGCGTGTTCAAGTCACTCGTTTCCGTTGCCCGCACGCCCGTGCAGGCGGCGACGCTCACCTTCGTGCTCGTGGCCGTTGCGTCGTTCTGCAACTGGGGTTTGGGGCTGGTCGTCAGCGCGTTGCTGGCACGTGAAGTGGCAAAGCGCATGCGCGTCGACTTCGCGTGGATCGTCGCGGCGGGTTTCTCGGGATGGGTCGTGTGGGCAAGCGGCATTTCCAGTTCAATCGCGCTTGCGCAGTCGACGCCGGGCAGCGCGATGAACGTCGTGCAGAAGATCACAGGCGAGGTGCTGCCGTTCAGCGCGACGGTGTTCACGGGTTTCAATCTGGTGCCGACCATCGCGATGCTGCTGGCCATGCCGTTCGTTCTCGCATGGCTCAAGCCGCGCGACGAAGACGCCGTGCTGCTCGATACGCAGAAGCATCCCGATGCGGCGCCGCGCGAAAAGCCCACGGGCAAGCTGAGCTTTGCGCGCTGGATCGAATACTCGTGGCTCGGCTCGGCATTCATCGGCGCGACGGGCATTGCGCTGCTGGTGCTCGCGCAGTCGGAGCACATCGCCTTTTCCGGCGTCAACGCGGTGATTTTCGTGATGTTCATAGCGGGCGTGATCCTGCACGGCTATCCGCTGGCGTACGCCGATGCCGTCAAGAACGCTGCCCGGCAGACAGGTTCGATGATGCTGCAATACCCGCTGTACGGCGGGATCATGGGCATGATGGATGCGACCGGATTGCCGAACGTCATCTCGCATTTCTTCATCGCGATCTCCAACGCGCATACGCTGCCGTTCTGGAGCTACGTCTGCTCGCTGATCGTCACGTTCTTCATTCCGAGCGGCGGCGGTCACTGGGCAGTGCAAGGGCCGTTCGTCGTGCCCGCTGCCGTCGCGCTGCATGCGTCCGTCCCCGCGACGACGATGGCCGTCGCGATGGGTGAGCAGGTGTCGAACATGATGCAGCCGTTCTGGGCCGCGCCCGTCGTCGCGATGGCGGGTATCGGCGTGCAGCGCGTGCTCGGCTTTACCGTGATGACGTTTATCGTCGGCGCGCTCGTGTACGGCGCGGCATTGCTGCTGCTCGTATGAGCGGGGCGCACACCGAAACAATGAACGGAGACCATCCAGTGAAATCATCGACGCAAGCCGCGTTGAGCGCTACTTCGAGCGGCAGGACGCAAGCGCCGCATGCCGTCGTCGAATGGTGGTGGCGGGTGTTCGACCTGCGCATCGGTTCGTTGCCGTTGCCCGTCTACGTGCTGATGCTGGGCGTGCTCGGCGCGATGGCGGCGAAAGGCAAGCTCGCAGCGGATCTGCCGACGGGCATCGCGCTCGTCGCGGTGGGCGGCTTCACGTGCGCCGAACTGGCGAAGCGCATTCCGTGGATTCGCCACATCGGCGCGACGTCGATTTTTGCGGCCTTCATTCCGTCGATGCTGGTGTACTACAAGCTGATGCCCGAGCCCGTCGTCAAGGCAGTGACGACCTTCACGAAGACTTCGAATTTTCTGTATCTGTTCATCGCGGCGATCATCGTCGGCAGTGTGCTCAGCATGGACCGTCAGATGCTGATCAAAGGCTTCGTGCGCATCTTCGTTCCCGTTGCGGCGGGCTCCGTTGCCGCGGCGCTGGTCGGCACCGCTGTGGGGACCGCGCTCGGGCTCGATGCGCGCCACGCGTTGTTCATGGTCGTCGTGCCGATCATGGCGGGCGGCGTCGGCGAGGGCGCGCTGCCGTTGTCGGCGGGCTACGCGCAGATTATGGGCGTCGAGCAGGGGCCGCTGTTCGCGCAGGTGCTGTCGGCGGTGATGCTCGGCAATATCGCGGCGATCTGTTGCGCCGGCCTGCTCAGCTACCTCGGCACGCGCCGGCCCGAATGGACGGGCAACGGACGGTTGACGAGGGCGGGTGACAGCGATGACGACATCGCGCAACGCCCCGCATCGTTCGAATTCGACGTCGGCTCCGTCGCGGCGGCGGGTTCGACGGCCATTGCGTTCTATCTGCTTGGCGTGCTCAGTCATCAACTGTTCGGCTGGCCCGCGCCCGTCGTGATGCTGGTGCTGGTCGTCGCGGCGCAGCTGTTTCAGCTCGTGTCGCCGCGCGTGCGAGGCGGCGCGCGCTTCATGTACGGCTTTTTCTCGACGGCCGTGACGTATCCGCTGATGTTCGCGATCAGCGTCGCGATGACGCCGTGGGGCGAGATCGTGACAGCGTTTCATTGGGTCAATATCGTTACCGCGGTTTCGACGGTGCTCACGCTGACTGTGACGGGTTTCTTCGTCGGCAGACTGGTCGGCATGTATCCCGTCGAAGCCGCTATCGTCAATGCAACGCATAGCGGTCTCGGCGGAACGGGGGACGTGGCGATTCTCACGGCAGCCAACCGGATGGAACTGATGCCGTTTGCGCAGATTGCGACGCGCATTGGCGGCGCGTTGACGGTGATGGCGGCGTTGGGGGTGTTCGCGTACTGGAAATGATCCCGTGTTTCGCGTTTAGCAAGCCGTCGGATTCAACACGATTCGACGGCTTTTTAGTTTTCTATTGTGGTCGTATTGAAGAGCAAGACGATGCCGAATGCTTAATGCATATAGCGTCCTGCCGTATGCTTTAAATCCATTCGATGGTGAATTCATTGGCTTTTTTGTAGAATCCGCACATTCATTTCAAATCGGGCGCGCCGTTCGCGTTATCTGCTTTCACGCTCGAGACACGCAGCTTCTAACAGACGCTCAATCATGAAACGCTATCTGATCCTGAACGGCGACAAGACGACGGTGAGCGGCACTGTGCAAGCCGTGTCGTCGACGATCCAACTCGAAGGCCGCGACGTCGCGCATGAAGGCGACAACGTGATCTGCCCCGCGTGCAACACCACGGGCAAAATCAGATGCGACGGCCCGCGCGAAGTGATGACGGCGCCCGATGGCCGTCATGCCGCGTTGAGCGACGACCTTTGCATCTGCAAATGCGAGCCGCCGCCCAAGCTGGTCGCCTCGCAGCAGACGTTTTCGGTAGGCGAGTGAAGCGTCGGCGGATCACTCCACCAGCTTCGCGACGATCGGCGCGACGACTGCGCGCTGCCGTTCGGCCTTGAGCCGATAGAGCGCATCCGTTGGATGCACACCGTCGATCAGCAGCGAACGCCAGTCGTGCATCGCGCCGATATACGCATACTGACGGATCAACGCGAGCCGGTAATGCTTCGCCATTTCATCGACGACAGCGACATAGCGCGGCACGATCCTTTTGTTCACGGAATAGTCGACCGGGTTCGGCTCTTCGAGCACGACGATCCGGCCCGCGCCTTGCGACTCTTCGATGAAGCGCATCAGATGCGCTCGAAACGCGGAAGGCGGCTCCTTGACGTGATTGTCGGCGTCGTTGAGCGCGAAGTTGACGATCACGATATGTGCCGGCGACGTCGCGGCCCATTGCGCGTACGGCTGGCTATAGCCGTTGATGCCTTTCTCGCGATCGACGAGCGTCGCGCCCGGCACGCCGTTGTTCTGCACGATCACACGCGGGCCGAAGCGGGCCTGCAACGCGGCCTGAAGCAGGGCGGGCGGGTTGTCCGGCGTTTGCCACGACTTGTTGAAACCGTCCGACGTCTGATAGCCGAACATCGTCGAATCGCCTTGCGCGTCGATGATGACCGGCCGGTCCGCCGTGGCCGCCGCGCGCGTCCGGCCAGCGGCCGCATCGGCCTGCAGCGCGGCAATGCCGAGCAGCACGGCTGCCAGCGCGTGCGAGCGCCTGGGCGATGGTTTTGCGCACGGACTTGCCTGTCGATAGTCGAACGTCATGGTGCCTCGCAATTGAGTTGGACGTCAGGCGCCGCGAGCCGGTCTTGCGGCGTCACAAAGCGCAACACGAACTTGATGCACAATCGATGCTGCGATCAGCACATACGATCTCCACGAGGAGCAGAGATGAGAGTTTCAGAGCTGGAAGGCGCGTTACTCGATTACTGGGTCGCCCGGGCGGACAATCTGCCGAAGCCGCGCGTCGACGACGGCTTCTGCTGGATCGAGGAGCCCGCCTGCGACGGCGATCCCGCGGGCGCGCTCGAAGCCGCGTTCGCGCCTTCCACGGACTGGGCGCAATGCGGCCCGATCATCGAACGGGCGAGAATCCATCTCGTGCCGGCCGCGGCGGGCGATCGCGCGTCATGGACAGGGTCGGTTCCCGCGGGTGCGAGCACCATCGAGCAGGTCGGCGAATCGCCGTTGATCGCCGCGATGCGCGCGTTCGTCGCGAGCCGTTTCGGCGACACGGTCGCGGACGAAGCCGGCACGCACTGAGCGTTGCCGTGCATCGCACCATCAGGCGAGCCCTGCATCATTTCATCAGATGCACTCGAACACCACTTCGACACTCTGAGTGCCTGCGCTGCGCACGCCGTTCGTGTGGATCTCGACGGTGTGCAGTTCCTTGTTCTGTTCGCGGCAATACGCCTTTGCATGCTTGATCCCCGCGTTGCGGACGCTATTCCACGAAATCAGGCTGATGCGCCCGCGACTCGTGACCGAGAGATAGCCGTTCTGCTTTCTGTCCACGCCCGATACCGCGGTACACGCGGCAAGCACGCCAATTCCGGCGAGCAGAATGCACTTCTTCATAGTCCTCCCACGGTTGGCGCATTGTCGCGGGCGAGGACCGCAACAGGCAACTGAAAAAAACTGTAGTGGGGTTCAGTGTGCCCGTCCCGCTATCCGGCGGCACTCGATGACATTACATTATGCTTTCCCGCAAGGGCATAGCACGAGCGTTGTCGTGCCGAGAGGAGGGGGGCATGGGCGGATGGTGGCATGAAGTCTGGTTGACGATGGCCCGGGAGTTCTCGGATCTGAACGACGTCAAGGCGATCACGCAGGTCGTGATGCGGCTTGGACTCGCGCTGCTGCTGGGTGGCGCGCTGGGCTTCGAGCGCGAAATGGCGGGGCGCGACGCGGGCCTGCGCACGCACATGCTGGTCGCCACGGGTTCGGCGCTGTTCGTGCTCGTGCCGTTGCAGGCGGGGTTTTCGCAGGACAACATGAGCCGCGTGTTGCAGGGCCTGGTATCGGGCATCGGCTTTCTCGGCGCGGGCGCCATCATCAAGCTCAGTGCGCAGCGGGAAGTGCGCGGACTGACGACAGCCGCGAGTCTCTGGCTCGCGGCGGGCGTCGGCGTCGCAGCGGGGCTCGGGCGCGAAGCGACCGCCATTCTCAGCACGGTGATCGCGCTCGCCATCCTCGGCGGCGTGCGGATGATCAAGCCGCTCGTGCCGCCTTACACGCACGACGTGCCTGCACAAGACGAGTCGTCGAAGCGCGTCGAGTGAGGCGCGTACGCGCCGCAGGCCTGGCTTGCGGAGTAGCATGGGCGGGCGCGTACCGGCGCATGCCCACTACTCAGGAGACACCGGATGCTTCCCGCCGCTGACACCTACGACGGCCTCGTCGCCGCGTTCGAATGGCGCATTCCGCCGCAGTACAACATCGGCATCGATGCATGCGACAAATGGGCCGACGGCAGCGGCCGTCTTGCGTTGATCTGCGAGACGCGCGACGGGCAAGCAACGCGCTACAGCTTCGACCAGCTCAAGTCGCTGTCCGACCGCTTCGCCAATGCTCTGCGCCGCAGCGGCGTGAAGAAGGGCGACCGTGTCGGCATCTTTCTCGCGCAATCGGTGGAGACGGCGCTTGCGCATCTCGCCGTCTACAAGTGCGGTGCGATCGCGGTGCCGCTCTTCGCGCTGTTCGGTCCCGACGCGCTGCAATACCGTCTGTCCGATAGCGGCGCCGTCGCGCTCGTGACGGACCTGGGCGGTGCGCAGAAAATCGCCTCGGTGCGTGCGAGCCTGCCCGAATTGCGTTCGATCTTCTGCGTCGACGCCGAGCATGCGGATACCGCGTTGCAGGTCGAATCGTTCTGGTCGGCGCTCGACGAATCGCCCGCTGCCTTCGACGCGGAACCGACGGCCGCCGACGACCCCGCCGTCATCATCTACACGTCCGGCACGACGGGCAAGCCGAAGGGCGCGTTGCACGCGCATCGCGTGCTGCTCGGCCATCTGCCCGGCGTGGAGATGCCGCAAGCGTTTTTCCCGAACGACGCGCGCCTGATGTGGACGCCCGCCGACTGGGCGTGGATCGGCGGGCTGTTCGATGTACTGCTGCCGTCGTGGCATCACGGCGTGGCCGTGCTGGCGCGGCGCTTCGAGAAGTTCGACGGCGAGGCCGCGTTCGATCTGATGCAGCGTCATGCCGTCACGCATACGTTCCTGCCGCCGACGGCGCTCAAGATGATGCGCGCCGTCGAACATCCCGAGCGTTGGAAACTCTCGCTGCGCGCGGTGGCGAGCGGCGGCGAATCGCTCGGCGCGGAGCTGATCGAATGGGGACGGCGCGCGCTCGGCGTGACGATCAACGAGTTCTACGGGCAGACCGAATGCAATGTGGTCGTGTCGTCATGTGCGACGCTGTTCGACCCGTGTTTCGGGTCGATCGGCAAGGTGGTGCCGGGCCATCGTGTAGCCATCGTCGACGACGCCGGGCACACCGTGCCGCGCGGCGAGCCCGGCAACATCGCGATTCATGCGCCGGACCCGGTGATGTTCCTCGGCTACTGGCGCAACGAGTCCGCCACGCGCGACAAGTTTCGCGGCGACTGGCTGCTGACGGGCGACATGGGACTGATGGATGCGGACGGCTTCATCCGCTTCGTTGGCCGCGATGACGACGTGATCACGAGCGCCGGTTACCGGATCGGACCCGCGCCGATCGAAGACTGTCTGCTGCGTCATCCGGCCGTGCGCATGGCGGCCGTGGTCGGCGCGCCCGACGCGCAGCGCACGGAGATCGTCACCGCGTTCGTGGTGCTGAACCCCGGCTATCAGGCGAGCGACGCACTCGTGCAGACGCTGCAGCTGCACGTGAAAACGCATCTCGCCGCGCACGAGTATCCGCGCGCGATCCATTTCGTCGACGCGTTGCCGATGACGGCGACAGGCAAGGTCATCCGGCGCGAACTGCGCGAGCGCGTGACGCCGCCACGCTAGTCAATGCGGCGCGCGGGTGGTCGAGATCACGCCCACTCGCGCGGCGTGTCATCTTCCGTGGGCAGCGTCAGGCCTGCGACAGGCAGCGGCAACGCCGTTTTGTAGCGTACCTGCTTGAGCGCGAAGCTCGAACGGATGTTCGACACGCCGGGAATCTTGGTCAGCCACTGCACGATGAACCGTTCCAGGCTCTGCATGTCGGGCACGACGACGCGCAGCAGATAGTCGGCGTCGCCCGTCATCAGATAGCACTCCATCACCTCGGGGCGTTCGCCGACTTCCTGTTCGAAGCGGCGCAGGGCATCTTCGACCTGCTTTTCGAGGCTCACCTGAATGAACACGTTGATGCGCAGCCCGAGCGCCCCGGCGTCGAGCAGCGTCACCTGCTGACGGAACAGCCCGAGCTTTTCGAGCGCGCGCACGCGGTTGAAGCAGGGCGTCGGCGACAGATTGACGGCGCGCGCCAGCTCCGCGTTGGTAATGCGCGCGTTCTGCTGCAACTGCTGCAGGATCGCGATGTCGATGCGGTCCAGCCGCCGCGCGGCCGGTCTTGCTTCTGAGCTCATGGTGTAAACATTCCACGTAAGGCCGATTTACCGGAATAAATACACTATCTGAAAGCGCTGGCGCAAGCAAAAGAGACGCACATTTTGCGGATACATGGGTAAGCTGATTACACGTTTCCGAGTCGTTTTCACGCCACGTTTTCAGCCGGAGTTGTGCCATGACGGACTTATCGAGCGGTGCCCGCCCCGTTCTTGCCCTCACTCAAGCTCGCATCGACAGCGATCCGCAGGAGACGGCCGAATGGCTGGCTGCGCTCGATGGCGTCGTCCAGCACGTCGGCCTCGAACGCGCGCAATATCTGTTCGACCGGCTGGCCGCGCATGCGCTGGGCAATGGCGTCGCGACGGCGCGCGCGAACGTCACGCCGTACGCGAACACGATTTCCGTCGATCAGCAGCCGCCATATCCGGGCGACCTCGACACCGAGGAAAAGCTCGCCGCTGCGTTGCGCTGGAACGCGCTCGCGATGGTGGTGCGGGCCAATCGCGCGTATGGCGAACTGGGCGGGCATATCGCGAGCTACGCGTCGGCGGCCGATCTGTTCGAAGTGGGCTTCAATCATTTCTTCCGCGCCGCGAGTCAAAGCCCGGGCGGGCATGGCGGCGATCTCGTCTATTTCCAGCCGCATTCGTCGCCGGGTGTGTATGCGCGTGCCTTTCTCGAAGGCTTTCTCGACGAGACGCATCTCGAACACTACCGCCGCGAGATCGCGGGGCCGGGGCTGTGTTCGTATCCGCATCCGTGGCTGATGCCGGACTTCTGGCAGTTCCCGACGGGCTCGATGGGCATCGGTCCCATCAACTCGATTTACCAGGCGCGCTTCATGCGCTACCTGCAAAACCGCGGCCTGCAGAAGACGGAAGGCCGCAAGGTGTGGGGCTTCTTCGGCGACGGCGAGATGGACGAGCCGGAATCGATCGGCGCCTTGTCACTGGCGGCGCGCGAAGGGCTCGACAACCTCGTGTTCGTGATCAACTGCAATCTGCAGCGGCTCGACGGTCCGGTGCGCAGCAACGGCCGCATCATCGACGAACTCGAAGCGCAGTTCACGGGTGCGGGCTGGAACGTCATCAAGGTGGTATGGGGCTCGGACTGGGATGGCCTGTTTGCGCGCGACCGCACGGGCGCCTTGTTGCGCGCGTTCGCGCACACGGTGGACGGCCAGTTCCAGACCTTCTCGGCCAACGACGGCGCCTACAACCGCGAGCGCTTCTTCGGGCAGAACCCGGAGCTGGCCGCGCTCGCCGCGCATCTGAGCAACGACGATATCGACCGCTTGCGGCGCGGCGGCCACGACGTGCGCAAGCTGCATGCTGCGTATGACCGCGCGCTGAAGCACATCGGCCAGCCCACCGTGATACTCGCGAAGACGATGAAGGGCTTCGGCATGGGCGCGATCGGCCAGGGGCGCATGACGACGCACCAGCAGAAGAAGCTCGACGTCGAACAGTTGAAGGCGTTCCGCGACCGCTTTCGTCTGCCGTTGTCCGATAGCGACGTCGAGCAGCTCAAGTTCTACAAGCCAGCGGAAAACAGCCCGGAAATGCAGTACCTGCATGCACGCCGGGCTGCCTTGGGAGGCTATCTGCCCAGAAGGCGGAAAGCGGCATCGCAGACACCGACCGTGCCTGCGCTGTCTTCCTGGGGGCAATTCGCGCTGGACGCGAACGGCAAGGAGATGTCGACGACGATGGCGATCGTGCGGATGCTCGGCAGTCTGTTGAAGGATGCGTCGCTCGGGCCCCGCGTCGTGCCCGTGGTCGCCGACGAGGCGCGCACCTTCGGCATGGCGAACCTGTTCCGCCAGGTCGGCATCTATTCGCCGCTCGGCCAGTTGTACGAGCCGGAAGACATGGGCTCGATGCTCTACTACCGCGAGGACACGGGCGGGCAGATTCTCGAAGAGGGGATTTCGGAGGCGGGCGCGGTGTCGTCGTGGATCGCGGCGGCGACATCGTACAGCGTGCACGATCTGCCGATGCTGCCGTTCTATATCTACTACTCGATGTTCGGCTTTCAGCGCATCGGCGATCTGATCTGGGCGGCCGCCGATCAGCGCGCGCGGGGTTTCCTGATCGGCGCGACGGCGGGCAAGACGACGCTTGGCGGCGAAGGCTTGCAGCATCAGGACGGCACGAGCCATCTTGCGGCATCGACGGTGCCGAACTGCCGGGCGTACGACCCAGCGTTTGCGTATGAAGTGGCGATGATCGTCGACGAAGGCATGCAGGAGATGATCGGGCGGCAGCGCGACGTGTTCTATTACCTGACGGTCACGAACGAGAACTACGCGCAGCCTTCATTGCCTGCGGATTCTGTTGATCGCGTGCGCGAAGGTGTGCTGAAAGGCATGTATGCGCTTGATGTCGCTTCGCTGGAGACCGCGCAGGTCCAGTTGCTGGGCTCGGGCGCGATACTCGGCGAAGTGCAGGCGGCTGCGCGCATGTTGAAGGACGACTGGAATATCGACGCTGCCGTGTGGAGCGTGACGAGTTTCACCGAGTTGCATCGCGATGGCGTCGCGTCGGAGCGGGCCGAGCGTTTGTTCGGCGATCACGGAACGGGGACGCCGTATGTGACGTCTGCGCTGGCCGCATCGCGCGGTCCGGTGATTGCCGCAACCGATTACGTGCGGGCCGTGCCCGAGCTGATTCGCGCTTTTGTGTCGCGTCGTTATGTGACGCTTGGGACGGATGGGTTTGGGCGCAGCGATACGCGTGCGGCACTGCGGGCTTTCTTCGAGGTGGATCGTGCGTCGATTGTGATTGCGGCGTTGAAGGCACTTGCCGAGGAGGGCGCGGTTGCGCGCGGTGTGGTTGAGGAGGCGCTGGCGCGGTATGGCTGTCATCGTGATGGCAGGGCGGCGCCTTGGGAAAGGTGATGGTTTTGGTTTTTTCGCTGGCATCCGCGATGCGTTAGCTCGCTTCACGCGTCGCTGTTCGGGGTTTTGGTTTTTTCTTCGCTGGCATCCGCGATTCGTTAGCGTGCTTCAGGCGTCGCCCCTGTGCGGGGCGGCACCTACTTTTCTTTGCCGCCGCAAAGAAAAGTAGGCAAAAGAAAGCGGCTCACACCGCCAGCGCTTGGCCTTTGTCCACGGGCCCCCAACGTCCCCATCCTTCACACGGCAGCGCACCGGTTAGGGTGCGTTGCCAACGCTCTCTCTGTACGCCTCACCCGCTTCATATACCCGCGTCAACGCACGCCATGCCAGACAGTCCACTGCCGCCCAGGTGGCAAACTGTGTGTCGGCTTTCGCGCCATACGCGCACCACTCCGGACTGGGTAGCAAGATCGGTGTTTCTGGTAAGAGCACTAAGCTGTGCGCTGCGACAACCTACACACAGTTTGCCACCTGGGCGGCACGTACCATTCGCTGCCGCTTGCGCAA
The DNA here is from genome assembly GCF_002902945.1 of Paraburkholderia caribensis. Lineage (NCBI taxonomy): Bacteria > Pseudomonadati > Pseudomonadota > Betaproteobacteria > Burkholderiales > Burkholderiaceae > Paraburkholderia > Paraburkholderia caribensis. The sequence goes on along the minus strand of NZ_CP026101.1, from coordinate 2,301,958 downwards.
GTACGGGTGTCCGAAGCAGGTGAGGCGCCTGTTCAGGGCGCTGGCAACCGACATCAGTCACGTGATTGCCGTGTGAAGCGTAAGAACCTGTGGGGGCCCTCAGGCAAGAATTAGCGCTGGCGGTGTGAGCCGCTTTCTTTTGCCTACTTTTCTTTGCGGCGGCAAAGAAAAGTAGGTGCCGCCCCGCACAGGGGCGACGCTTGAAGCTAGATAACGCATCGCGGATGCCAGCGCAAACCCAAGCAAACCAAAACCAAAAACGCTTACCCCTTCACAAGCAAATTCGCATCCCTCGCCACCAACCAGCGCCCATCAGTTTCCTTACGCAAAATCGTAAGCGTATTACCGGCATGGCGCACGGGCGGCGCCGAGCCATCTTTCAGCGTAATCGTGACCTCAAGCTGCGAACGCAAAAATGCCCAATCCCCCAGCACCTGAAGCTCCAGAATCTCGCTCTTACCATCGATATCGACATTCTTCTGGCCCTCAGCGGCCACCCCAAACGCGGCTTTGCCGAACGGCTTCTGCCCAGGCACCATAAACACCGCGTCGTCGGTCATCAGACTCATCACGGTCGCCGTCTCGCCAGCCTTGCTTGCGGCGAGCCACGTATCGATCAGTTCGCGAATGGCGCGTTCGTCGTCGGTCATGATGGGTTCCTTGCAGATCGGCATGCGATCCGTCGATTGTAGACGGCCCAGTTCCAGCATCATTCAGACCCAACAACCCCCATCACTTCGATGTAACGATCACACCCACACTCGCGCTCACGACGAACAGCGTGCCCGCCAGCTGCAGCGCCGTCATCGGCTGATGCAGCACGATAAAGCCCGCCGCCGCGCCGATGGCCGGCTCGACGCTCATCAGAATCCCGAACGACGCAGCCGGCATGTGGCGCAGCGCAATCATTTCGAGCGCATATGGCAGCAGCGGAACCAGCACCGCGAGGCCCGCCGTGGCCGCCAGTTGCATCGGCGCGATGTGCAGGCCGTGCTCGACCAGGCCGAACGGCGTCGCGACAAGCGCAGCCGCGATCAGCGATACGGAAAGCCCTTCGAGCCCATCGAACAGCGCCCCCGTCTTTTTCATCAACACGATATAGCTGCCCCAGCCGCACGCCGCGCCCGCCGCGAGCAGCATGCCGACCGGCTCGCCGATCCAACCCGAACGGTCATGCGCGAGCAGCAGCACGCCAGCGACAGCGAGCAGCGGCCACAGCAGCGCGCGCAGACGCCGCACGCCGAGCGTCGCGACGGCCAGCGGCCCGAGAAAGTCGATCGCCACGGCAAGCCCGAGCGGAATCCGCTCGATTGCCGAGAAGAAACAAAGCGTCATGCCCGCCATCGCTACGCCCAGCACACCCGCCGCGAGCCAATGCGCCCGCGAGTAGCTGCGCAGCTTCGGACGCACCACCAGCGCGAGGATCAGCGCCGCCCACGCGAGCCGCAGCCACGTCGTGCTGAACGCGCCGAATGCGGCCATCGTCGGCGCGGAGAGGGCGGCGCCGAACTGCACGCACGACATCGACAGCACGCCGAGCAGCGCAGCCATGCCAACATGGAGCTTAGGGGCGCTAGACACAGGCGCGGTGTCAAAGGCAATCGGTTCGGCGAGCGTGGAATTTTTCATGGATTTGAACGGGCGCACTACAGACAGGCCCATCATATCGACGAAACGGGCGTTAAGATAAGCTGATATTTCTTATGCCGATATCACGGACGCTAATAATGCGCGACTTCGACAGCAGCCTCCTCCGAGCCTTCGTGACGGTCGCAGAAACGGGCGCGGTCAGCGCGGCGGCCGTGCGCCTTGCGCGCACGCAGGCGGCCGTCAGCATGCAACTGCGCCGGCTGGAAGACGACATCGGCCAGCGGCTGCTGGAGCGCTCGCCGCGCGGCGTGCGGCTGACGGACGCCGGACACAGGCTGCTGCCCTACGCGCACGCGATTCTCGGCGCGGGCGAAGACGCCCGCCGCGCGCTCGAAGTCGGCGACGTGGCGGGCACGGTGCGGCTCGGCATGCTCGAAGACGTGGCCGTGGGCCGCCTGCCGCGCGCGTTGCGGCGCTTTTCGGCGGCGCATCCGCAGGTTGCGCTGGAGATCGTCGTCGATGCGAGCGCGGCGCTGTCGCAACGTCTCAACGAGGGCGCGCTCGACGTGCTCGTCGGCGATCCCGCGATGGTCGACGCGACACCGCTCGTCACGTGGACGCAGCCGCTCTTCTGGGTCGGCGCGCGCGGTTATCTTGCCGACCCGCAGTCGCCGTTGCCGCTCGTCGCGTTCGGCGGAGCGTGTCTGTGGCAGCAGCAGGTGATGACGGCGCTGCGGCGCGCGGGCATTGCGTGGCGCGTGGTCTGTACGAGCACAAGCCTGCCAGCCGTGCAGTCGGCCGTCGAGGCGGGGCTGGGCGTATCGGTGCTGCTCGACGGCAATATCCGTTACGACACGATGCGCGTGCTCGGCGCCGCCGACGGCCTGCCGGAGCCGCCCGCCGCCGATCTCGGCCTGTTCGTGCGGCAGGCGGCGGGCGCGCAGGAAGCCGCCGTCGATGCATTGCGGACCTTCCTGTGCGAAGCGCTCGATCTCGACTTCATCGAGCGCACGTCTAGAGCGCCGCGCCGGTGATCGGCGGCGAGGCGCGTGATAACCTCGCTGCGGCGGATCGTGCACCGTTTTGCGCCATGGCCCGTTTCATCATCGGCAGGGTTGATGCAAACTGCTTGCATAGCGGCTCGGCCGAACATCACGTTGCACATCCAACGTTTCAACCTTCATTGATTCACGGAGTTTCTTTGCCCACGACTCACCCGTCGCGTCGGCAGCCCAAGCAGGCGCGCGCCGAATTCGCGCTCGACAGCATTCTCGAAGCCGCCGCCCGCACGCTCGAATCCCATGGCAAGGCAGGGCTGACGACGCAGCGCGTCGCCGATACAGCAGGCTTCAGCATTGGCGCGATCTACCAGTACTTTCCGAACAAGGAGGGCTTGGTCGAAGCGCTCGCGAGCCGCGAACTGGAGCGCCTCACGGCGATGATGAAAGAAGCGCTCACGCAGCCCGCGCCGTTCGGCACGGGCCTCAACGCCCGCCGCATGATGCGCGCGACGGCGGCGTTCATCGGCGACCGTCCGCGCCTCTACAGCATCCTGCGCGCCGAATGGGCGGACGCTGCGCCCGACACGGCAATCGGCGAGGGCATGCGGCGCTACTTCGAATTGATCGCCGGCACGCTGAACCGCGAGAATCCGGATCTGGGCAAACGTATCGCGTGCGACGAAGCGCGCTTCGTGCTGTTTCGCGCGATCTCCGGCGTCCTGCTCGCGACGGCGCTGGAGCGGCCGCATTACTTCGGCACCGATGCGTTCGAAGACGAAATGGTCCGCCTGATTCTCGGCTTTCTCAACTACGATCTCGATCCCGACATTCCACGTCTGGCGCCGGAGGGTGGCAGTTTTACAAGCGCGTGAAAGTTATGAGGATTCCTCGCGTATACGCAATGCAGCAACGACGGGCTTGCGAGGGAATTTTCCCTGATGTCATATTGTGCATCCGAGGGCTGCAAGCACTTGCCGGTGCAATGAATCATCCCGTGGCGAGCGCGTCGTGGCTTCCTGAAGGACAGATCAATTCGACACCGCCGTGACGCCGCACTGTCGGTCCGCGCGGACGGTGCAATCGGGGAAAACATGAACCATCACCAGCTTGAGTCGGCTCTCGACCATCTCGAGCACATTTTGGCGCGAATTTCCGGCACGGATCACCTGCCGCTGTCGTACTGGCGCAAGCGTGTCGACGACGTCACGGCTGCCGCGCGCATTCCCGCTCAAAAGAACCGCGCGCGCAGGCTGGACGAGGCGCTCAGCGCGCTGGAGTCGCGCGCAGGAGCATGACGGCTGCCAGCTGGCGCGAAGGGAAAGTATTGCAAGCGGACGCGCTATAAATTGCACGTCCGCTGGCACGTCGCATCCGTCGTCAACGTCGGATCACGCCCATGAGCAGCGTGACGAGAAAGATCACGATAAAGATAAAGAACAGAACCTTCGCTATTTCGGCAGCGCCAGCGGCAATGCCGCCGAAGCCGAAGACGGCCGCGATAATGGCGATGACGAAAAAGATGGCAGCGTATCGAAGCATGGAAGTCTCCACCAAAGGATTGCTGGACAGATCGATCCGATGACCGACCCACGCGCGGGAACCGCATTGACGGACGCAGGCGCCGCCGTCACGGCATGGAGCAACACCCGTGCCCATCTGGCTGTGCGCCGGAATCCGATAGTCGCGTTATGAAAAGGATACTCGTTAGCGCGTGCCTCGCCGGTCTCCCCGTGCGATATGACGGCTCCGCGAAGACGCTCGCAAGCATGCTGCTGCAGACATGGCGCGACGAAGGGCGGCTGGTCGTCGTGTGTCCGGAAGTGGCGGCGGGCTTCGCCACGCCGCGCCGTCCCGCCGAAATCCAGTTGCGCCGCAATGGGCACGATGTGCTGGACGGCACGGCCCGCATCCGCGACAACGCCGGCGCGGACGTCACCGCGCTTTTCATCGACGGTGCGCGCCACGCGCTCCAGCAGGCGCTTGCGCATGATTGCCGCTACGCGCTGCTCGCCGATGGCAGTCCATCGTGCGGCAGCAGCTTTATCCATGACGGCACGTTTTCGCGCGTCGCGCACGAGGCAGTGGGTGTGACAGCCGCGCTGCTCGAACGGCACGGCATCCGCGTATTCGCGCCTGACGGGATCGATGAGCTGGCAGCATCGATCAATGTCGACGGATGATGCCCTGTCGTGACCTTGACGACCTCATAGCCACTCGCGCGCGAGCATCGTCAGCACACTCGTTGCGATCGCGAGCAGCACGACGCCCGTGACGCGTTCGATTGCGGCGCCGTGCCGCGTGAAACGCGCGACCACGGCGGGATGCCCAACGCCCATCGCGACGAGCAGATCCCAGCCGAACACGGCGGCGAACATCCATACGCCATACACGATTTGCGCGCTGAACGGCGCGTCGCGGGCCGCGAGCAACGCAAACAGGCTCGCGTAAAAGAGCGCGTTCTTCGGATTGAGAATCGCGGATGCGAAACCCATCGCGAAACGCGTAGGCCACGCGCCCGTGTTCGACGCAGGCGAATCGTCCTGCACATGTGCCGCAATCGATGCCGCCCTTGCATGCCGAAGCATCAATACGCCGAGATAGAACAGATACGCGCATCCCGCGGCCTGCACGAGCGCGAAGGCGATGCCGTGTCGATGCAGCGCCGCAAAGCCGCCGACCGCGAGCACGATGAACACGCCGTTCGCGCAGGCGATGCCGAAGCACACGGCGCCCGTCTTGCGCCAGCCGCGCAACAGCGCACTGCGCGCGATCAGAAAAAAATCCGGGCCGGGGCTGAGCAGCGCCAGAAGATGCGCGCCCGCGACCATCGCGAATTGCTGTAGAGAAAGACCCATCTCGACTCCTTGTGTGTGCCGGGAGTCTGCTGGACAGGCGAACGAAGATATTGAAGAAAAGTGCGCGACGCGAAGCGGCAGGGCGCGCTCACGACACGGCGGCGCGACGGTAGGCGCCGGGCGTCATCGCGACACGCTCCTTGAAGGCGCGCTGGAAATGCGCCTGATCCGCGAAGCCGAGTTCATGCGCGATGGCCGTGAGCGCGCGTCCATGGCGCAACAGACGCCGCGCCGCGTTGATGCGCAGATCGAGCTGATAGGCGTGCGGCGACATGCCCGTCGCGGCGCGGAACGCGCGAATGAACGCGTAGCGGCTCATGCCCGCCATCTGCGCAAGTTGCGCGATGGGCAGGCGCTCGCCGTACGCATCATGCAGAAGGCCGGTGATGCGCGCGAGGCGCTCGCCTGCGATACGCGGCACAGGAGGCAGGTCGCGCGCCTCACCGAGCCACGAGCGTTCGCCGACGAACAGGATCAGCGCCGCTTCCTTCTCGCCGCTGTCCGCATTCGAGAACAACAGCCGGTTGAGCGCGCAGTAACGCAGGTACGCTTCGCGGTTCTGGTTGATCGACGGACACGCGAGCACGGTGTCGGCGTCCGCGCTGCCGTTCTCGCGCAGCACCGCGCTCGCCCATGCGACGTCGAGATGAAGCATCTGGTAGCTCCACTCGCTCTGCGCATCGGGATTGCACGAGTGGACACGCATGGCCGGAATCAGCACGAGACTGCCCGGACCGAGACGCGCGCGGTCGCCGCCGCACGCGTAATTGCTATGCCCGCTGTCGACGGCGCCGATCGATAGCGTCTCGTGTGTATGCGGCACATAGCACGCGCGGGAATGGGAGGCGCGCCGGCTTTCGACGAACGGCAGCTGCGGATCGCACCAGTAACGTTGATCGTTCATGCGCCCGATGATCGCACAAACCTGCTCGCGCCCGCGAGTTGCGCCGGGTTGCAATCGCGAAATCGTTTGCGTTCCTTTCAATTATGAAATATTGGGATTTTAAAATGGCCACACCCTGCATGAAATACAGGCATTGCACTGTCGCCGAAATGAAAAATAATGAAAAGTGAATATCCGTTCGCTATTATCTGTTTAACGTTTGCGAGCCTTTCTCAGTTTAATTCGCTATCGCCCGGGCCCTTCTTTAAAGCCTTTTCAGCCGCGTGATATTTTTACGACACCCGTTTTTTTCGACGTCGTTCGCGTTAGAATTCGCGCCGATTCACAGAGATAGCGCTTCATATCCTCTGATCTTTCCAGTCTGCAGATTTTCATCCGCATGCAGCGGCCGCCAGATATTTAACAATTGGCCATCCAGTGCTGCCGTAGGGACATAAATCCCGGGGGAAACCGGCTTTAAAAACCGGTCGGTAAAAAGTAATAAAACCGAAGAAAAAATCGTATGCCAGTGGGGATTCAATCGATATTCGAAGCGCGACAGGCGCTCGACGGGGTAATGCAAGGCGATAAGCCGCGAATGGTCCGAACGACGATGGCGCAGCCGCGCGCGCTCGTTCGTGCGCTGACGCTCGTCCGCATGGTTGCGCTCACTTCGACGGCAGCGCTTGCGCTGCACGGCGTGGCCGCGCATGCACAGACGCAGGCTCAGGCTCAGGCTCCCGCGTCCACTCAGTTGCACGCGCAAGCGTCGGGCGGAGCTCAGGCGCCGCGCGTCAATCTCGCATTCTTCTATGGCTCGCGCGTGCCCGTCGGCGAGTTGCAGGCGTTCGATGCCGTCGTGATCGATCCCGCCAGCGGCTTCGATCCTGCCGCGCACCCGTTGCGTCACACCGTGTGGCTCGCGCGCACGCATGCCGATGCCGCACAAGCCACGCCCGACGCATTCGTCGCTGCGCAGATCGAAACGCTCTGGCAGCGCGGCTATCGCGGCTTCCTGCTCGACACGCCGACGGCCATCGCGGCCGTCGATGCGATCCGCGCCGCGCATCCCGACGCGCGTCTCGTGATCGGCGGGGACGCGGCGTTGCAGGCCGCGTTGCCGCATGCGAAAGCGCTCTATGCGGTGATCGGCCCGTCCCTGGTGCGCGACGCGGCGAGCGGCAATGTCGCGGCCGGCGAGCGCGACGCGCGCAGCGCCGCCGCGCAACAGTTCACGCAAACGACGGGCGTGCCCGTCGTATCGATCGAAACCTGTCCCGCCGACGACCGCGCCTGCGCGCGCGCAACGGCCGCCCAGGTGCTCGCTGCGGGCGTCACGCCGTATGTGACGAACGCGTCGTTGAATGCGGTCGGCATCGGCGCAATCGAAGTGCTGCCGCGCAAGGTGCTGATCGTGCAGGACAGCGACGAAGACTTGCCGCTCGACGAAACACCCGGCGTGCGCGACCTCGCGACGCCGCTCAACTATCTCGGCTACGACGTCGAATACGCGAACGTCCACGAGCCCCTGCCCGAGGGCATCACGCCGGACCGCTATGCGGGCGTCGTCGCTTGGCTGCAGGGCGACGAGACGCCGAACAGCGGCGCGTGGCGCGCGTGGGTCGATGCGCGCCTCGCGGCGCACGTGCCGATGGTGTTTCTCGGCCAATTCGGTTTCGATGCGGCAGAAGACGAAGGACGCGCGCTCGATCTGCAAGCCGTGGCTGGGCCGTTCGCGGACAAGATCGAGGTTGTCTCGCGCGATCCGATGGTCGGCTTCGAAGTCGATCCCAAGCTCGGCACGCGCGATCTGACGGGCGTGCAGGTCGGCAGCGCGAGCAGGTCGCTGCTGCGCGTGAAGAGCGGCGAAGCGACGCTCGACCAGATTGCGATCACGCCGTGGGGCGGCTTCGCGATGAGCCCGTACACGGTGGTCTCGCTCAACGGCATCGGCCAGGAGCGTTGGGCCATCCAGCCGATCGCGTTCCTGCGCGAGGCGTTGCGTCTGCAACCGATGCCGTCGCCGAGCGTCACCACGGAAAACGGCCGGCGTCTGTTCATGTCGCACGTGGACGGCGACGGCTTCGCGTCGCGCGCGGAGTTTCCCGGCGCCGACTATTCGGGCGAAGCGCTGTTCCAGCAGATTTTCACGCGCTACAAGGTGCCGATGACGCTGTCGGTGATCGAAGGCGAAGTGGGGCCGAAGGGGCTGTATCCGCAGATCTCGCCGAGACTCGAAGAGATCGCGCGCAAGATGTTCGCGCTGCCGTATGTCGCGATCGGCACGCACACGTATTCGCATCCGTTCGAATGGGAGAACGTCGATGCGAAGACGGGCGAGCGCATCGATCGCGGCGGCGGCGACACCGCGTTCTCGCTGAACATTCCGAACTACACGTTCAATATCGACCGCGAAGTGACGGGTTCGATCGACTACATCAATTCGCGTCTCGCGCCGCCGGGCAAGAAGACGACGATCCTGCAATGGCCGGGCAACTGCGAGCCGCCCGCGATCGTCGTGCGCAAGGTCTATGCAGCAGGGGTCGACAACGTGAACGGCGGCGACACCGTGATCACGAAGAGCGCGAACAGCTGGACCAATATCGCGCCCATCGGCGTGCTGAAAGGGCCGGGCGCGTATCAGGTGTACGCGCCGAACCAGGACGAGAACGTCTACACGAACGACTGGCTCGGCCCGTTCTACGGTTTCACGCGCGTGCTCGAAACCTTCGACATGACGGACAAGCCGCTGCGCTTCAAGCCGATCGACATCTACTACCACATGTATAGCGGCACCAAGGTCGCGTCGCTGCGCGCGCTCGACCAGATTTTCGCGGCCGTGCTCAAGCAGCCTGTGCTGCCCGTGCATATGACGGACTACGCGCACAAGGTGCTCGACTGGCGCTCGTTCGCCGTCGCGCGCACGGTGCAGAGCGAGGCGTCGAATGCGAAGTCGAGCGACTGGATCGTGCGCGGTAACGGCGAAGTGCGCGAACTGCACTGGCCGCTGACGAGCTCGCCCGATCTGCGCGCGTCGCGCGGCGTCACGGGCTATGCGGCGGGACCGGACGGCACGTACATCCATATCGCCGATGGCGCGGCGCGCGTGTCGTTCGACCCGGCCGGCGCGCTGTCGAAAGCGGATGCGCTGCCGTACATCGCCGAAGCGAATGGCTTTGTGCGCGATTTCAAACGCGACGGCAAGAACATGTCGTTCGAGTTCGGCAGCTACTACCAGCCGTTCGTGAAGCTCGCGAATGCGCAGACGTGCAGCGCGACAGTAGCGGGCCGCGCGGTGCCGCTGCAACGCGACGGCGCCTACGTACGCTTCGACACGCCCGCGCTCAATGCCCTCGAAGCCCACTATCAGCCCGTCGAGATCCGCTGTGAACGATAAAACGAACGACAAACGTCCCCGTATCGTTCCGACGTGGCTCGTCTACACGCTCACGGGCGTCGTGCTCGCGACCATGTACGGCGTGTCGCCGCGCGGCGGCTTGCGCCAGCGCGTCGCGTCCGTCGGCGCGCCCAGCGAGTTGAGTGTCGCGTATCTGGAAGCGTGGTCGAGGGTGCGGCCCGACAACGAGGAATTCCTGTCGCTATTGGGCGCGCAGTATCTGTATCTGGGGCGCACCGACGACGCCGAACGTATCGCCACGCGCATGGAAGCGCTCGGCAGCGACGACATGATGCGCAGCGCGATGATGCTGCATCTGTCCGTGACGGAGCAGCGCACCTTCGCGATTCCCGAAGACGATCCGCGCCGCGTGGCCGCGCTCGACGATCTGCGCGCGCGCCTGACCCAGGCCGCGCAGCTGCCGTGGGCGCCGAAGGATCTGGAATGGCTCGCGCAACGTTCGGCCGCCGTCGGCATGCCCGATGTCGCGGCGCGTCTGTACGCGCGTCTGTCGGCCAACGATCCCGACGGACGCACGAAGTGGGACACGCAGATCACGCGCTACGCACTGCAGGTCGGCGACTATCACGCAGCCGCTGACGCATGGTTCCGTCAGGAAGCCGTGGCGCAGACGCGCGACGAGCAACGCCGTTGCTTTGTCGCAGGCGTGCGCGTGCTGCAATCGGGCAATCTGCTCGACGACGCGCTGACAGCCGCCGACGCGCATCTCGGCAAGCTCGCCGACGATCCCGCCACGCTTATCGTGATGCTCAATCTCGCCCGCGCGGCGAATCGTCCCGATGCGGTGGACCGGTACGCGAAGCTGCTGGCGAAGTACGCGCTCGCCGAGCCGACGTCGCCGCTGGCCGGGCATGTGCGCGCCGCGGCGCAAGCGGGCTATGCGTATATGGATGGTCCCGTCGCGTACCGGCATGGCGGCTCGCTCGTCAGCCTGCGCGCCGCGATGCGCGAGGCAGCGGCGCAACAGCAGGGCGAAGTGCGCGTGATCCGCGTCGCCACGCAAGCCGTGCCGGCGCAGCAAGCCGCAAGCAGCGTGAATGGTGTGGACGCTTCGGCAGTCCGTTCGGACCCGAGCGTCGCGAATGTCGTGTTTCAGGCCTTCGTCGAATCGGGCGATCTCGCGAGCGCGCAGAAAATCGCCGCGCAGCAGGTGCAGCGCGATCCGCATTCGGTGGAGTGGGTCAAGCGTCTCGCGCAGGTCGCCGAATGGAATCGCGATCCGTCGCTCGCGCTGAAGTCGTGGCTCGATTATGCGCAACTGTCGAACGATCAGGTCGGCTGGCAGAACGTGCTGCGCATCGCGCCGATGCTCGACGACGACGAAGCCTATCTGACGGCACTCGTGCACGAAGCGCGCGCGAAGCCGAACGACCTGAAACTGATCGACGACGTCACGGCAACCTACGAACGCCTCGGCCGTCCCGACGACGGCCTCGCATTCCTGCGCTCGCTGCCGCGCGCGACGAACGCCGATGCGATCGATCAACGCATCGGCCAGCTTGCCGAGCGTGCGGGTCATGACGATCAGGCACTCGCGACCTATCGGGCAGTGCAGGCGCGTCATCCGAACGACGCGAATGCGGCGCTGCGCACCGCGAGCGTGCTGTACCGGCAGGGCGACTATCGTGCGTCGCTGGCCGCGCTGAAGACGGCGCGCGCGGGCGCGAAAGATAGCGACGAAGATTTCTGGCGCAACTACGCGGAACTCGCGCGTCTGCTGCAACGGGACGACGACGCGAACGAAGCGTATCGCCATCTGATCGCGAGCGGCGCGGCGACGCCAGAAGACCTCGGCGACATGACGTACTTCTACGATCCGTATCCGATCGATGCGGGCCGCGTCGCCGAATTGCGTTATCGCCGCGATCACACGGTGCGCGCGTTGCAGGACGCGATCTTCTACTACACCGACGCGCAGGCGATGGACCGCATCGCGTTTCTGCTCGCGAGTCTCTCGCCTGAAGAACTGAAGGCGGCGGAAGCCTCGCCCGCGCTGCTCGGCGTGCGCGCCGAATACTACCGTCTCATCAACGAGCCGCAGAAGGCACTCGCCGATCTGAAGCGCGCCGTCGATTTGCCGGGCGCGAGTTCCGATCTGCGCGCCGCGTACCTGTGGACGCTGGTCGACTACGGCAGCGACGGCGATCTGCGCGAAGCGCTCAAGCGTTGGCGCGGCAGTGCCGATCAAAGCTCGGCTCTGTGGGAGCCATACGCAGCCGCCGAAATGCGCCTGAACCGGCCCGTCGCGGCGCTCGAATATCTGCGCCGCCAGTCGGCGATGATGTCGCGCGATCCGCTATGGCTGCTCACCTATGCCGACGCGCAGGAACAGGCGGGGCACGACGGACTCGCGTGGTCGATCCGCAAGAAGGTGTGGCTGCAGATGCAGCAGGACGAAGCGCAGCTCGTGAAACTGCACGGCGCGCAGCGCGCGGCGATGCGCGGGCGCACCGCGCAGGACGCCGAGACGCTCGAAGATCTGCGCGGCCGGCGCGTGACGCTTTCGGCCGAATATGCAACGGGCGATACGTCGGCTGCGCTGCTCGACAGCCTGATGTCGGCGCGGCCCGCGACGGCTGACAATGCCATCGCACGCCGCACCATGATCGGCACGGCGAAGGGCCTGCCGGGCGGCGCGCCGCTGGACGGCGCAGGGCTGCCGGAGAATGCGCGCGTGCGCGGCGCCGTCGCGAAAGAAGTGGCGGTGGCGTGGGCGCTGTCGAAGGAAAGCAATCCGCTGGCCAAGCGCTGGCTTGCGCAGCAATACGCGGAACGCCTGTCGCGTCCCGCCGATGCGCAGCTGACCATCGCGCTCGCCGAGAACGATATTCCCGAGATGGAGCGCCTGCTCGCGGTGGAGCGCTCGCGCCTGCCCGTCAACGACCGCATCGACGCGACGATCGCCGTCGACCGGCCGGACCGCGCGCAGCAGCTCGCGTTCGACGCGCTCGACGGCGCGCCGGAAGACACCGACCTGCATACGCGCGTGACGGAAACGACGCTCGACTGGCCGCAATCGATCGACGCCGATGTGGTCAACCATATCGAGCATCCACTCGATTACGTCGAAACCACGCTCGCGGCCAGCCGCAAGATCGCCGAGCGCTATCTGGTCGGCGTGACGGCCGTGCAGCACTTCCAGCATTCGACCGACATCACGCAGCTGGTCAATGTGCCGTCCGTCGACCGCTGGCTCAACATCTACGGCGAGCGGCAAACGCGCGATACGTCGTTGACTGTGACAGGCGGACGGCGCGTCGGCTCGGCCGCGTTCTACACGCTCGATCTGGCAGGCGAAGTGGGGCGCAACTCGCCGCTCACGCTCGGCGTGCGCGCGGGCCGCAACCAGGTCGCGGACGAAAACCAGGCGCTGCTGGTCGGCGGCATGAAAGACAACGTGATCGGCGATCTCACGTATCGCATGACCGAGCGGATCACGTTCACGGGCAGCGTCGAAGCGGACCGCTTCTATAGCCAGGCGCGCAACTATATCGGCAGCGGCGTGCTGTCTACAGCGGAAGTGAGCTACCGCATCCGCACCAGTTACCCGGACTACACGTTGCGCGCGCTGATCACGCACGGCGGCTACGGCGCAAGCGGCCAGGCCGACGCGCTGATGACGCGCCTGTTGCCGACTGCGCTGCAGCCCGCGACGCCGCAGGACTTCATGCCGGACACGTACACGCAATACGGCTTCTACTTCGGCTTCGGCAACGATCTGCGGGAGCAGTACACGCATGCATGGCGTCCGTTCTTCGACGTCGGCATCGTGCATGACTCGATCCAGGGCTGGGGCCCGGACGTGAGTCTCGGTATTGCGGGCACCGTGCTGGGTGGCGATCATCTGGCCGTGTTCCTGCAGCATCAGCGCGTGTCGAAGATCGGCACGCCCGTCACGCTGCTGGGTGCGACCTACAAATGGTTTTACTGACTCGGGTTTTACTGACTCGGGTTCTCCGATCCGGCGAATTGGGACGATAACGACATTTCTGAGGAGTGGTTCGATGAGCAACATCAACGGCTGGACACGTTTGATCAAGTGGGTGGCGGCAGCAGCCGCATCGGCGCTGGTGCTGGGCGCGTGCGGGTCGATCCGCCAGGCGGGGTCGCCGGCGATCGAATCGAAGGATTCCGTTGCGGTCGTGACGATGGCGAACTTCACCGAAACGCCGGCAGCGGGCAGCAGCGCGGCGGCGATCGCGGCGAACGCGTTGCGTCAGAACGGTTTTGTCGATGTGCGCCTCGCACCCGTCGATGCGTCGGCGAACGCGATGTTCGACACCGCGCAGCGCGATATTGGCGAGAAGAAGCTCGCATGGGCGCGCGAGCAGCGCGTGAAGTACGTGCTGACGGGCGCTGTCGAAGAGTGGCGCTACAAGGTCGGCGTGGACGGCGAGCCCGTTGCGGGCGTGACGTTCGAGCTGATCGACGTGGCCTCGGGCCAGGTCGTGTGGAGCGCGACGGGTTCGAAGAGCGGCTGGACGCGTTCGAGCCTGTCGAGCGTCGCGTCGTCGCTGATCGGCAGCCTGCTGTCGCCGCTGCGCACGCCCGGCTGATGGCGTCGCGCGTCTGTCGTGTGCTGCCTGACATGCGCGCGGCAATCTGCAATACCAGTGCAACTCGACACGTGATGAGGAGTCGGCCGTGAATACCGTCACCGCGCAAAGCGCCGCCAGTGCCGCGGCGAAACCGCGCCAATCGAACCCGTTCGGCAACCTCAGCGCGTGGCGGCGCCTGGTCGCGCCCGCGGTATCGCGTCCGTTTTCCATCGTGGAGACGGTCGTGTTCATCGGCGTGGTGTTCGCGGTTTCCTATGCGCTCGATCGCAACGATCCGTTCCTGTTGCACACGGGCTTCCCGTGGCTGTGGTTCGCGCCGCTCATCGTCGCGCTGCGTTACGGCACGCTGCTCGGTCTGCTCGGCTGCGCGATGCTGATCGGCGCGTATCAGTTCCTGATACAGGGCAGCAGCGCAGCCGCGTGGCCGACGCTGTTCTTCACGGGCGGCGTGTTGCAGACCATCGTCGCGGGTCACTTCGGCGACACGTGGGGCAGCCGCGCGCAGCGCGCGAATGCGATCAACGACTATCTGAACGACCGGCTCGTTGCGATCACGAACAGTCACTATCTGATGCGCCTGTCGCACGAGCGCCTCGAAAAGGATCTGTTGACACGGCCGACCACGCTGCGCGATTCGATCACCGAACTGCGCCGCATCTCCGTCGCGCATGGTCTCGACACGAAGCCGCGCAGTTCCGGCGACATGCCCGGCACGCGCGAGCTGCTCGAATTCGTCGCGCAGGCCTGCCAGATCGAAGTGGCCGCGCTGTATCCCGTGCATGACGGCAAGGTCGGGCGCGAGGCGCTCGCGCATATCGGCGATACCTTCGACTTCGATCCGCGCGACGAACTCGTGCAGCGCGCGCTCGAAACGCGTGCCGTCGCGCATCTGAAGAGCGAAGAGCGGCCGGTGACGAACACGCATCTGCTGGTGTGCGCGCCGCTGATTTCCGCCGACGGCACGATGCTCGCGCTGCTCGCCATCCGCCGCATGCCGTTCCTGTCGCTGAATTTCGACAACCTGCAACTGCTGCTCGTGCTGCTCGGCTATTACGCCGACGGCGTCGAGCACTCGCAGCAGGTACGCGAGATCCTGCACGCGGTGCCCGATTGCCCGTACGAGTTCGCACTCGACGTGAGCCGGCTCACGCGGCTCGAACGCTCGGCGGGCATCACGTCGTCGCTGGTGGCGCTGGTGTTCCCGCATGACGACGCCGGCGATTCGTTCTTCGAGCACGTGATGCGCCGCCGCCGGTCGCTCGACCTGATGTGGCCGGTGAAATCGGCGGGGCAGTCGGTGCTGCTGAACCTGATGCCCGCAACCGACGCCACGGGCGTCGACGGCTACCTCGCGCGGATCGAATCGAGCCTGCGCGCGCAGTTCAACCTCGACCTCGAAGGCGCGCGCATCGGCGTGCACACGCTGCATCTGGGCGGCGACGAGCCGGGCCAGGCGTTGAAGCGTCTTCTTCTGCGCAGTGGTCTCGATGGATAAGGCCACCGCAAACCGCTCCCGCGGCGGCGGGTTCGTGGCCGGACTGGCCGCCGTGCTCGCCGCGCCTGGCATTGTCATCGTTGCCGGTCTTCAGTGCGTGGGCATTGTGTACTTCGCGAACGTATCGACTGCGTACGATCCGCTGCTGCCCGCCGTGGCCTTCAATGCGGTGTGCGGCGTGCTTCAGGCGCTGCTGTTCCGCCTGCTGCTGCCGCTGCGGTATCGCGAGCCGCGCGCGTGGAGCTTGCTGCTGCTCGGTCTTGCGTGCACGTTCGTGCCGCTGCTCGGCGGCGTCGTGGTACTGGTGAGCTGCATCTGGGCTGCGTGCTATCCGGTCTCGCATGCGGACGACGAAATGGGCGATGTGCCTGCGCCCGAGTTCGTCACGTATCTGATGTCGCGTGTTTCGCACGGCGGCGGCGCGCGCTTGCAGGCGCGGCTCGTGAACACGAAAGTCGCGGCCGCCGATCGCCTGTCGGCGCTCGTCGCGATCCAGAGCATGCCGACCCGCACGACGGGCACGCTGCTGCGCGATCTGCTCGCGGACCCGGTCGAAGACGTGCGCCTGATCGCGTACGGCACGCTGGATCAGGCGGAAAACGATGTGATGCAGCGCATTTTCCATGCGTCGAAGACGCTGGAATCGGCCCAGTCGGAAGGCGATCGTCATGCGATCAACCGGCAGCTTGCCGAGCTGTATTTCGAGCTTATCTATCAAAACCTCGTGCAGGGCGTCGTCTATCGGCACACGCTCGAACAGGCGGACCGCCATGCGCGCGCCGCGCTGGAGATCGACGCAAGCGACGCTGCATTGTGGATGATTCGCGGCCGCCTCGCGCTGACCAACGGCGCCGCCGACGAAGCCGCGCAGCACATGGACCGTGCGCAATCGCTAGGTTTTCCGCGCGAGCGTCTGGTGCCGTGGCTCGCCGAAGTCGAATATCTGCGCGGCGATTATGCGCGCGTGTCCGAACTGCTCGCGTCGCTCGGCAATGCCGCGACGCTGCCGATGCTCAATCCTGTTGCGCGTTACTGGTCCACATGAAACCGTCACTGATGCGCCGCGCTGCGGACGCCGATGTCTGCCTGCTGCTCGAAGGCACGTTCCCGTATGTGCGCGGCGGCGTGTCGAGCTGGGTCAACGAAATGCTCCGCTCGTACCCGGAGATCCGCTTTGCGATTGCGTTCATCGGCAGCCGCGAAGAGGACTACAAGGCGGCCGCCTACGCGCTGCCCGACAACGTCGTGCACTTCGAGGCGCATTACCTGTACGAAACGTCCAGTGCCGACGATCAGGCGGCGCGCGAAATTCCCGGCGATGCGCAGGCGTTCGCGCAATCTGCGGCGCTGCACGAAGCGTGGCGCAACGGCGGCGAAGTCGATGCCGGCGCGATGATGGCCGACATGGTGCAGTTGATCGGCGACAAGGCGCCGCTCAGCGAGGAACAGTTCCTGACGAGCCGTGCAGCGTGGGACTTCATCGTCGACCAGTATCACCGCCATTGCACGGACCCGTCGTTCACCGATTACTTCTGGACCGTGCGCATCATGCACAAGCCGTTGTGGCAGCTCGCGCGCGTCGCCGGGCAGTTGCCGCCCGCGAAGGTCTATCACACGGTATCGACGGGTTATGCGGGCTTTCTCGGCGCCTTGCTGCACTACCGGACTGGGCGGCCGCTGCTCGTTTCCGAGCACGGCATCTATACGAAAGAGCGCAAGATCGATCTGCTGCAAAGCCAATGGATTCGCGACAACCGGGGTGCATTCGAGCGCGACATTTCGAAGATCAGCTACTTTCGCGAACTGTGGGTGCGTTTCTTCGAGGCTCTTGGCAAGCTCGCCTATGACGCCGCCGACGATATCGTCGCGCTGTACGAAGCGAACCGTCAGCGGCAGATCGCGGACGGCGCGCGAGCCGCGCGCACGCGCAACATTCCGAACGGCGTGGACGTCGACGGTCTCGCGCCGCTCGTCGACAAACGCGTGGCACGACCGCGCAACGTGGTCGCGCTAATCGGCCGCGTGGTGCCCATCAAGGACATCAAGACCTTCATTCGCGCGCTCTTCATCGCGTCGCGCGCGATGCCGGATATCGAAGGGTGGATCGTCGGGCCCGAGGAAGAAGATCCGGCGTACGCGCAGGAATGCCGCGCGCTGGCGGAAAGCCTTGGTCTTGCGAACAACGTGAAGTTTCTCGGCTTTCAGCGCATCGACGAAATTCTGCCGCAGGTCGATGTGCTTGCGTTGACGTCGATCAGCGAGGCGCTTCCACTCGTCGTGCTGGAAGGCTTCGCGGCGGGCATCCCGTCGATCACGACGGACGTGGGCTCGTGCCGCCAGTTGATCGAAGGCTACGGCGACGAGGACCGCGCGCTGGGCGCGGCGGGCAGCGTGGTGCCGATCGCCAATCCCGCTGCGTTCGCGCAGGCGGTGCTCGATCTGCTCGGCGACGAGCCGCGCTGGCTCGCCGCACAACAGGCGGGACTGGCGCGCGTGCGTCGTTTTTATACGAAGGCGCAGATGATCGATCAATATCGTGTGCTGTATCAGCGTTTGATGGCGGCGCCTTCGCAGGTCAAGGGCGCTGAAGGCAGGCAGGGCGGCGGCTGTCCGATGCATGCGGGCAGGGCCGCAGCGGCACAGTCGTCACAGTCGGCACAGACAGAAGGAGTGCGCTGATGGCTGGCATTGGATTCGAGCTTCGCAAGATTCTCAAGCACCAGACGCTGACGGGTGTTGCGCGCGCCTACGCCTATGCGGGGCTGATCAGTTCCGGTCCGCTGATCCTGTCGATCTTCGGCATTCTGATCATCGGCGTGATGAGCCTCGCGTTCGTGATCCCGAAGTACGCGATCGTGCAGTTCCAGGTGTCGGTGACGTATCTGATTGCGTGCAGTCTGATCCTCACGGGGCCGCTGCAACTGTCGTTCACACGCTTCATTTCCGACCGGATCTTCGAGAAGCGCGACGACCTCGTGCTGTCGAACTACAACGGCGTCGTGCTGGTTTCGACGGCGGCGTCGGGCGTGCTGGGTGTTATCGCTGTCGCGTTGGGGTTTCGCGGCGAGCCGCTGATGTACCGGCTGCTGATGGTGGCGGGCTTCGTGGTGGTCAGCAATATCTGGATCGCGGTGATCTTCCTGTCGAGCGTGAAGCAGTACCGGCAGATTCTCTTCGTGTTCGCAATCGGCTACGGTTGTACCGTCGCGTTCGCGTTGATGCTCAATACGCACGGGCTGTCGGGCTTGCTGGGCGGCTTCGTCGCCGGGCATGTCGTGCTGCTCGCGGGATTGTCGGGGCTCATCTATCGCAACTATCGCAGCCCGCGCTTCATTTCGTTCGAGGTGTTCCAGAAGCGCTTCGCGTATCCGAGCCTTGCGTTGGTCGGCTTCCTGTTCAATCTCGGCGTGTGGCTCGACAAGTTCATGTTCTGGTATGCGCCGGGCACGGGGTCGAAAGTGATCGGGCCGCTGCATGCGTCCGTGATCTACGATATTCCCGTTTTTATCGCTTACGTATGTGTGATGCCGGGCATGGCGACCTTCCTCGTGCGCATCGAGGCGGATTTCGTCGAATACTACGACCGCTTCTACGACGCCGTGCGCAGCGGCGCGACGCTGCGCCATATCAACGACATGCGCGACATGATGGTCGGCAGCGTGCGCGCGGGCCTGTATGAGATCGTGAAGATTCAGGCGGTGGTGCTGCTGCTGATTCTCGCGTTCGGCCATCTGGTGCTCGATGCGCTGGGGATATCGTCGCTGTATATGCCGCTGATGATGGTCGACGTGATCGCCGCGAGCCTGCAGGTATTGCTGCTCGGCCTGCTGAACGTGTTCTTCTATCTCGACGCGCGGCGCACCGTGTTGCGTCTGTGTCTTGCGTTCGTGCTGTTGAACGGTATCCTCACGGGTATTACGTTGTACATGCAGCCGGACTATTATGGTTATGGCTTCGCGCTGACGCTGCTGATCCTCGTCGCGGCCGCCGTGCAACTGCTGGATCGCAAGTTCAGCAAGCTCGAATACGAAACTTACATGCTGCGTAACTGAACGGTTTTATGACAGCCAGTTCGCTCGCCCGTCTGGGCGTTTCGTGGATCGTCGTCGTTTGCGCGGCGGTGGTCATCCTGTTGCTGTCGGTTGCGTGGGTGCGGCCCGCGCTGGCCGCGTGCAAGCGGGCGTCGTCGACGGGAATCGGGGCGGTTGCGTTTTTCTACGGCGCGAACGTGCAGGCCGAACGGTTCGAACCGTTCGATACCGTGGTGATCGAACCCGATAGCGGTTTCGACCCGCGCGCGCATACGGCGCATTGCCCGAACTGGTACGCGTATGTGAGCGTCGGCGAAGTGACGAAAGAGCGCGCGTACTACGCGCAGATGCCGAAGACGTGGTTCGCGGGCAGCAATGCGGCGTGGGCATCGACGGTCGTCGATCAGACGGCTTCTGGATGGCCGGCGTTTTTCGTCGATCAGATCATCAAGCCGCTGTGGGAACGCGGCTATCGCGGCTTTTTTCTCGATACGCTGGATTCGTATCAGTTGGTCGCGAAGACGGACGCCGAACGGGCGCAGCAGCAGGCGGGCATTGGCGCGGTGTTGCGCGAATTGAAGGCCCGCTATCCGCAAGCGCGGCTGATACTGAACCGAGGCTTTGAAATCCTGCCGCAGGTGCACGAACAGGTTGCGGCCGTCGCATTCGAATCGCTGTTCGGGCGCTGGGATCAGGCGAATCAGCGTTACGACGAAGTACCCGGCAACGACCGCGAATGGCTGCTGGCCCAGGCGCGTGAGATACACGAACGCTACCGCCTGCCCGTGATCTCGATCGACTATTGCCCGCCGGAAGACGATGCCTGCCGCCGTGACATCGTGCAGAAGATCAGTGCGCTCGGCATCGTGCCGTATGTGGCGGACGGCGGATTGCAGACCATCGGCTTGAGCCACTCGATCATCAAGGACGCCGAGCCGCTCACGAAGGTCTCGCTCGGGCGCTGAACGGCGGCTCGCGGATCAGCGCATCGAGGTATCAACGAATCAACGCAACTGCGTGACGGCCAGCAGCAACACCATGCTGCCGATCGCGCCATCCAGCACGCGCCAGGCGGTAGCACGTTTGAACAGCGGCGCAAGCGCGCGCGCTCCATACCCCAATGCGACGAACCAGATCGCGCTGACGGCCATCGCGCCGATCGCGAATGCGGCGCGCGAGCCTTGCGCTTCCCGTGCCCCCGCCGTGCCGATCAACAGAAACGTATCCAGATAGACGTGCGGGTTGAGCCACGTGAACGCGAGCGTCATCAGCACGATGGGCAGCGCGCGTTGCACGGGCGGCGCGGTGTCGGCTTTCGCATCGGCATCGAGGGTGGCGTGGCCGGGGCGCACCGCGCGTACCAGTGCGCTGATGCCGAACCACGCGAGATAGGCGAGACCCACATACAACAGCGCGTGGATAAAGGTCGGATAACGCTCGACCAGCACCGACGCGCCACCCACGCCCGCGCCGATCAGCAGGAAATCCGACAGCGTGCACAGCAGCACGATCTTGCCGATATGCGAACGCATGATGCCTTGACGGAGCACGAACGCGTTTTGCGCGCCGATAGTGACGATCAGGGAGGCGCACAACGCGGCGCCGTGCGAAAAAGCCAGCCAGTTCATGATGGTGTGATGGAGAGAGGGGATCGGATGGCGTGAGTGTGCCGTCGTCGATAGAATAAGAGAAGCTAATTTCGGTAACGCCGCTTAAGGAACGCTAATGCTGGACTATGCTTTGCTGGATGCACTCGCGGCCGTCGTGCGCCACGGCTCGTTCGACCGCGCGGCTACGGCGCTGAACGTGACGCCTTCCGCCGTGTCGCAGCGGGTGAAACTGCTGGAGGAGCGCGTCGGCAGCGTGCTCGTCAAGCGCGGGCAGCCGTGCACGGCGACCCGCTCGGGCGCGCTGCTGTGCAGGCATACGGAGCGCGTGCAATTGCTGGAAGCGGAGCTCAATGGCCGCATGCCCGAGTTGCCCGGCGCGCTGCTCGAACCGTGGCCGACCTTGCGCGTCGCGGTGAACGACGACAGTGTCGGCACATGGTTCATCGACGCGGTCGCGGACTTTTGCGCGGAGCGCGGCATGCTGCTCGACCTGGTGATCGACGATCAGGACCATACCGCGCAGCGGATTCGCGACGGCAGCGTGCAGGGCGCGGTGACGACACAGTCGGAGCCCGTGCAGGGGTGCCGTTCGACGCGTCTGGGGCGCATGCGTTACCGTGCCGTTTGCACGCCCGCGTTCTACGAGCGCTATTTCAGCGAGGGCATCGGCCGCGACGCGCTGCGCGGCGCGCCGTGCGTCGACTTCAATCCGAAAGATCAGCTACAAAAGCGCTTCGTGCAGAAGATCACGCGTGGCGAAGTCGATGCGCCGACGCACTGGATTCCGCACGTATCCGGTTTCTTGCGCGCGTGCGCGACGGGAATGGGCTGGGGCATGTGCCCGGAGCGGATGATCGCCGCGCAACTGGAAAGCGGCGAACTGATCGACATGGCGCCGGGCAAGCATCTCGACGTCGATCTGTATTGGCAGAGCTGGCGGCTGTCGATCGGTTGGCTCGACGACTTCGGGGCCGCGTTGCGCAAGCGGTCGGCCGAGTTTCTCGACTGACCGCCTGCCGTTCTGCGCGTGCCCCCGGTTCAATGCAGCCGGATCACGGGATGGGCGCGGCGCCGCAGCCATTGGCTTGCGGTATCGAGCGCCATGCGCGCGAAGCCCGTGACCGTCATCACGTGCCGGCGATAGATCAGCCGGTACACGACGGTGGCGAGCCAGCCGTCGACGAACACGGTCCGCTCGCGCAGGCCGCTCAGGCTGCCTATCGTGCCGACGTCGCCGAACCCGACCAGCGTGCCCGCATCGCGATACGTGAATTCGGGCAGCGCTTCCCCGCCGACACGGCACTTCAGCGCGCGAGCCAGGAACATCGCCTGCTGATGCGCGACCTGGGCGCGCGGCGCGAGAAAGCCGTCCGCGTGCGAAGGGCAGGCCGCACAATCGCCGAGCGCGAAGATGTTCGCATCGTTCGTGGTCTGCAGCGTGCGCGTCACGAGCACCTGCGCATTGCGGTTCACGTCGATACCATCTAGCACGCGCAACACGGGCGGCCCGGCGATGCCTGCCGTCCAGATGGCGATATCGCTTGGCAGATGCTGGCCGTCGTGCGTGAGCACGGCATCCGCGCGGACTTCCGTCACGCGTGTCGTCGTGAGGACTTCGACGCCGAGACCGCTGAGTATCCGCTGCGCACGCGCTGAAATGCGTTGCGACAACGCGGGCAACACACGCTCCGTGCCTTCAATCAGGCGAATGCGAAAGTCGCGCTCCGGATCGAGTGCGAACAGGCTGTAGCGATGCATCAAACGGATGCTGTCGCGCAACGCCGCTGCAAGCTCGACGCCCGTTGCACCCGCTCCGACGATGTTGATCGACACCGGCTGCACGTGCTGCGCGCCGCTCACGCGCCGTACATGATTCGCCCGCGTGCACGCGTCGAGCAGCTTGCGGCGGAACGATTCCGCATGCGTGACGGACTCCAGCGGCAGCGCATGTTGCTCCGCGCCCTTGACGCCGAAGTAGTTGGTCACGCTGCCGAGTGCGAACACGAGCGTATCGAACGCGATGCGGCGCGCGGGGAGCACTTCGCGGCCGTTGTCATCGCACGTTGCGCTGATCGTGATGTGACGCTGCGCGCGATCGAGCGATTGCAGCGCACCCTGTTCGAACTCGAAGCCGTGACGCCGCGCCTGCACCGCGAATTGCAGCTGATGCGTGGCGGGATCGATCTGGCCCGATGCGGCCTCGTGCAGCAGCGGCTTCCAGAAGTGCGTAGGCGAGCGGTCGACGAGAACGACTTGCGCATGCCCGCTCTTGCCGAGCGATTCGCCAAGACGCGTGGCGAGTCCCAGTCCACCCACGCCGCCGCCAACGACGACGATTCGGTGCGGCGCAGTGTGTGTGCTACTTGCGGTGTGTCGATCGATCGAGGTCATGATGCGTACTCTCCTGAAACGTTTTTCAATGCGGATTCATGCGCGAACATCATCAGTGAGGTCGAGTATAGAATTGGGTGAAACCGCAGCACAATTTAATGTTTGTACAGAACATATAGGTTTTCACTTATGTTAAAGGCAGCGACATTTCGTCAATTGAAGGCGCTTCATACGGTGGCGAAGCTCGGCAGCGTGTCGGGCGCGGCGGAGGAATTGCGCTTGACGCAGCCCGCCGTATCGCTGCAAATCCGCTTGCTGGAAGATGCAGCGGGCGCACCGCTGCTGCAGCGCGTGGGGCGGGGCGTGCAACTGACGGCGGCGGGCGAAATACTCGCGCGCTATGCGCTCGAAATTCTCGACCTGTGGAACGGCGCCGCCGACGATCTCGCCGCATTGCACGGCGAGCAGGGCGGCACACTGCGCATCGGTGCGATCACGACGGCCGAGTATCTGATCCCGCCGTTTCTCGTGCGCTTTACGGAAGCGCGACCGCAAGTGAAGGTGCAATTCAAGGTGGGCAATCGCGCGGACATCATCCGCATGCTCGCGACACATGAAATCGATCTCGCCGTGATGGGCAGCCCGCCGCGTGAATTGCGCACGGTGGCCACGGTGTTCGCCAAGCATCCGATGGCTTTCGTCGCGTCGCCTTCGCATGCGCTGATGAAAAAGAAGCGCCTCACGCTTGGCGATCTGGAGTCGGCGAACCTGTTCGTGCGCGAGCGCGGTTCAGGCACGCGCTCGACGGTGGAAAACCTGTTCAGGCAGGCGGGCCACAAGCTTCATATCGGTTCCGAACTGTCGAGCAACGAGGCAATCAAGCAACTGGTGGAAGCGGGGCTCGGCATTTCGTTTCTGTCGCTGCACGCGTGCTCGCTGGAATTTCAGGCGGGGTTGCTCGCGCTGTTGCCGCTGCCCGACAACCCGATCGAACGCGACTGGTATGTGATGCATGTGTCGGACAAGCGCCTGCCGCATGTCGCGAGCCTGTTCCGCGACTTTCTGATCGAAGAGGGCACGAAGGGCAGCGTGCCGATTCCGATGCCTGCCGTTGCGGCGGCAAGGAAGCGCCGCAGCACCTGAAATCTGCCGATTCTTTTCGACGTTTTGCATGCCGCAAGCTGCTTTCGAGACTTTCAGCGACGCTCCTATCTGCTCAGTAAGCCTTGCTGCATAAGGAGTTCCGCTTACATCGACCGATATCGAAGTAAAGGTTGCGCCGACGATATTTTTGCCCGAATTGTTTCTCTTTACAGTGGCGGCCAGACATTCGTTAAAAAGCGGACGCCGCCAGCCAGTCGCGAGCCGCGTGATTTCCCTGGCCGTCAGAGGAGTCGGAGACATGAGCAGCCCCACCGAGAGCAACAACAGCAGCATCACGACCGTCGAGACCTTCGGTTTCGAACGCATTCCCGACGCATCCCGCTACGCGCGCCCCATCGATCTGTTCCGTCTGCTGTTCGGCGGCTGCAATACGTTTTCCACTTCAGTGCTCGGCAGTTTTCCCGTGCTGCTCGGCCTGTCGTTCTGGGCGGGCGTCGCGTCGATCGTGATCGGCGTGCTGGTCGGCTCCTGCATTCTTGCGCCGATGAGTCTGTTCGGCATGCGCAACGGCACGAACGATCCTGTTTCGTCGGGCGCGCACTTTGGTATTCATGGCCGGATCGTCGGCTCGTTTCTCGCGCTGCTGACGTCCGTCGCGTTCTTTTCGCTAGCGGTGTGGAGTTCGGGCGATGCGCTGGTGGGCGGCGCGAATCATCTGCTCGGTTTGCCTGTGAACGGCTTTACGCTGAGCGCCGCGTACGGCATCTTCGCGGTGCTCGTGTTGACCGTGTGTATCTACGGGTTTCGCTTCATGCTGTGGGTGAA
Organism: Paraburkholderia caribensis; assembly: GCF_002902945.1. NCBI lineage: Bacteria > Pseudomonadati > Pseudomonadota > Betaproteobacteria > Burkholderiales > Burkholderiaceae > Paraburkholderia > Paraburkholderia caribensis. The sequence goes on along the minus strand of NZ_CP026101.1, from coordinate 2,276,256 downwards.
CAAGATTGCAGTGTGGACGGCGAGTCTGCTGTTCATTGCGGGCATCTTCGCGTTTGCCGGTCCGTTCGACAGCCACTACGCGGGCAAGTTTGCGATGGGCGCGGTGGGCTTCTGGCCGGCGTTCGTCAGTGCGGTGCTCGTCGCGTTGAGCAATCCTGTTTCGTTCGCTTCGACGATGGGCGACTGGGCGCGCTACATTCCGCAGAACACGCCGAGGCATCGCACGATGCTTGCCGTGATCGTCGCGCAGATTGCGACCTTCGTGCCGTTCTTCTTCGGCCTCGCGACGGCGACGATCATCGCGCAAAAGGCGCCCGACTTTATCGCCTCGAACAACTACGTTGGCGGATTGCTGGCGATCTCGCCGAACTGGTTCTTCCTGCCGGTGTGTCTGATCGCGATCATTGGCGGCATGTCGACGGGTACGACGGCGCTGTACGGCACCGGTCTCGATATGTCGAGCATGTTCCCGAAGCTGCTCAACCGCGTGCGTGCGACGTTCCTGATCGGCTGTGCGGCGATCGGCTTCATCTTTCTCGGGCGCTTCGTGTTCAACCTCGTGGAAAGCGTGTCGACGTTCTCGGTGCTCATCAATACGTGCAGCTGCCCTTGGATGGTGATCATGATCATCGGCTACGTGACGCGCCGCGGTTTCTATCTGTCCGACGATCTGCAGGTGTTCAATCGCGGCGGACGTGGCGGCCACTACTGGTTCACGCACGGCTGGAACTGGCGCGCGATGGGCGCGTGGGTTCCGAGCGCGCTGACGGGCCTGTGCTTCGTCAATCTGCCGGATCAGTTCGTCGGCCCGCTCGGCGAGCTCGCGGGCGGCCTCGATATCAGCTTGCCCGTCGCGTTGACGATGGCATGCACGCTGTACGTGACGCTGCTGCAATGCTTCCCTGAACCGGACGGCGTATATGGTCCGCAAGGCCGCCGATGGCTGCGCGGCAGCCACAAGGCCACGCACGCGCGGATCAAGGTGGTCGAGCCGCGCACGGCGGAAGGCATGCGGGGCAACAGGATGACGGCGCCGCGCGAAGAAGTATTCGACACGCAGGATGCAGCGTAATAAAAGAGAGCATGCCGCGGGTGGCATCATTATCAAAGATTGGAATAGAGCAGGTGAGAAGATGAGCGAGTCGGTCAAACGCGCCTTCGAAGGTGTCAAGCTGTTTCCGTTCTGGCTGGACAATCCGGCGGCGCCTGCCGTCGAACGCGAGCTGATCGGGCCGACCACGGCCGATCTCGTGATCGTCGGCGGCGGCTTTACGGGATTATGGGCAGCCATTCAGGCGAAGGAGAACGATCCTCGTCTTGATGTCGTGCTGATCGAAGCGGGCAAGGTTGCATATGGTGCGTCGGGCCGGCCGGGCGGGATCATTTCGACGTCCGTGATGCACGGGTTGCCGAATGCGACGCGGGTATTTCCGAAAGATCTCGATGTGCTCGAGCGTCTGGGGCAGGAGAACCTCGACGGGTTCAAGGAATCGCTCGTGCGTTATGGCATCGAAGCCGATGTGGAATGGAATGGTGAAATGACGGTGGCCGTCGACGAAAAGCATCTCGACCATTTGCAAAATGACTTCGAGTTGCATGTGTCGCATGGGCATGATGTCGTATTGCTCGATAGCAAGAAGGCTCGAGAGCAACTGGATTCTCCGTTGTTTGCAGGTGCGATGTGGTCGCGCAATCGCAGCGGGACGATTCATCCGGCGAAGCTCGCGTGGGGGCTCAAGGCGGCTGCCTTGAAGCTTGGCGTGCGGCTGTATGAGCATTCGCCTTTGACGCGGCTTGAAGACGCGGGGAAGAAGATGATTGTGCATACGCAGGCGGGGCGGATTGATACGCCGCGTGTGTTGCTCGGCACCGGGACTGCGAATGTTGGCGTGACGGATATCAACCGGCGTGTGATGCAGGTGCGTGATCACATCATCGCGACGAGTCCGCTGACGGAAGAGCAGATGGTGCGGATTGGCTGGAAGAACCGCCAGGGCGTGTATGACACGCGCACGCAGCTCAATTATTTTCGTCTCACGAAGGACAATCGGATCATTTTTGGCGGGCGCGTCAGTTATCACTTTGGTGGAGATAATAATCCGGCTCAGGATCGTGATGAGCGGACTTATTACAAACTCGCAGAGGCTTTTTATCGGACGTTCCCGCAGTTGGATGATGTGAAGTTCACGCATGCGTGGGGCGGGCCGATTGATTACTGTTCTCGTGGGGCTGTTTTTGCGCGTAAGTACCACGGGGGGAAGACTGTTTTTGTTGCTGGGTATACGGGCTTTGGCGTTGCCGGGAGCCGCTTCGGCGCGCGGATGGGGCTTGAGATGCTGTGGAATCGCGATACGTTGATCACTTCGCTCGATATATCGCGGAAGGGGCCTTCGTATATTCCGCCCGAACCCGTGCGGTGGATCGCTGCCAAGATCACTTTTAATGCTTTTGATGGGGCGGATGATCGGGGTGGATGGAGGAGGTGGTGGATTAATTCCATTAAGGCGCTTGGGTTTCCGATGTAGGTTTTTTGTTGTCTTGCGACGCGGGGTGGGGGTTTTGGTTTTGCGCTGGCATCCGCGATGCGTTATCTCGCTTCAGGCGTCGCCCCTGTGCGGGGCGGCACCTACTTTTCTTTGCCGCCGCAAAGAAAAGTAGGCAAAAGAAAGCGGCTCACACCGCCAGCGCTAATTCTTGCCTGAGGGCCCCCACAGGTTCTTACGCTTCACACGGCAATCACGTGACTGATGTCGGTTGCCAGCGCCCTGAACAGGCGCCTCACCTGCTTCGGACACCCGTACTTGCGCAAGCGGCAGCGAATGGTACGTGCCGCCCAGGTGGCAAACTGTGTGTAGGTTGTCGCAGCGCACAGCTTAGTGCTCTTACCAGAAACACCGATCTTGCTACCCAGTCCGGAGTGGTGCGCGTATGGCGCGAAAGCCGACACACAGTTTGCCACCTGGGCGGCAGTGGACTGTCTGGCATGGCGTGCGTTGACGCGGGTATACGAAGCGGGTGAGGCGTACAGAGAGAGCGTTGGCAACGCACCCTAACCGGTGCGCTGCCGTGTGAAGGATGGGGACGTTGGGGGCCCGTGGACAAAGGTCAAGCGCTGGCGGTGTGAGCCGCTTTCTTTTGCCTACTTTTCTTTGCGGCGGCAAAGAAAAGTAGGTGCCGCCCCGCACAGGGGCGACGCGTGAAGCGAGCTAACGTAACGCGGATGCCAGCGCAGAGGCCAAAACACCAAAACACCGAAACACCAAAACACGGATGCCAGTGCAAACCCGGCCGCACGGCCGATTCACCCCATAACCTCAACCGCAATAAACAACACTGTACTTCTTAGTAGCAACAGGCATATGCCAGGTACCAGAGAAGCCCTTATGAAGAATAAACGCATCACCTGCATGGTAATGATCGGCACGCCCATCATCGCTGGTGATCACGACTTCACCTTCGATCAGCACACAAACTTCATGAATCGGCAGATCGGTCAACTTGAGCGTACCGGCATCGCATTGCCAGACCCCAGCCGTGAGCACATTGTCGACATCCGAAAAAGCAGTCAACGCATGCGGCGCTTTAGCGCCATCGAGAATCACATCAGCAGGATCATGCAATGCCGGCTGCAGGCCAGTAGCGCCAGGACCCTTCGCATCGATACGGGTAAAGGTAATGTTGCTCATATCAAAGTCTCCAGAATGAATCGCAGATAAAAAGCGGTTGATTGGGAAACGCGAGTCTGAGCCAAAGACGCTTGCCAATGAATTTCGATTTGAAGACATGTAGTTCGAGAACAGTCGATGTAACCGTACCGGACCAATTAGAGGAAAACATCATGCAACACGCCACGCAGTTCTATATCGACGGCAAATGGATCGACCCGATCGAAGCCAAAAAACTCGACGTAATCGACCCATCCACGGCCAAACCGTTCGCAACGATTTCGCTCGGCAGTGCAGGCGACGTCGATCGCGCAGTAGCGGCCGCCAAAACCGCATTCGCCTCGTATTCGCAAACCACGGTGCAGGAACGCATCGATCTGCTGCAAGCGATCCTCGAGGTCTATCGCAAACGCTACGACGACATGGCCGATGCAATCAGCCGCGAAATGGGCGCGCCCAAACAGTTCGCACACGACGCGCAAGCATGGACGGGCACCGCGCACCTGGAAACGATGATCCGCACGCTGCAGCATTTCGACTTCGAGCATCTAAAAGGCAGCATGCTGATCCGCAAGGAACCCGTAGGCGTATGCGGTCTCATCACGCCATGGAACTGGCCCGCATTGCAGATCACGACGAAGGTCGCGCCCGCGCTCGCAGCAGGTTGCACGATGGTACTGAAGCCATCGGAACTCGCGCCGATGAGCGCGATGCTGTATGCAGAAATCCTGCATGAAGCAGGCGTGCCCGCAGGCGTGTTCAACCTCGTCAACGGCGAAGGGCAGGTGGTGGGCGATGCCATGTCGCGCCACAAGGACATCGACATGATGTCGTTTACGGGCTCGACGCGCGCAGGCGTGCAAGTCGCGATGGCCGCCGCCGATACCGTCAAGCGCGTGCATCAGGAACTGGGCGGCAAGTCCGCGAACCTGATTCTCGAAGATGCCGATCTGCGCGACGCCGTCACGCGTGGCGCGCGCGCATGCTTCGATAACAGCGGGCAATCGTGCGATGCGCCCACGCGCATGTTCGTGCCGCGCGCGCGGATGGAGGAAGCGTTGGCCTATGCAAAGGAAGTGGCCGATGCGCTCGTCGTCGGTCCGGCGGACGCGCCGTCGAGCGATATGGGCCCCGTGATCAGCCAGCAGCAGTTCGACAAGATCCAGTCGATGATCGATGCCGGCCTGCGCGAAGGGGCGGTGCTCGCAGCGGGCGGTCCCGGACGCCCCGAAGGCCTGGGCGAAGGCTACTATGTACGCCCGACCGTGTTCGGCCACGTGACGCACGACATGACGATCGCACGCGAAGAAATTTTCGGACCCGTGCTGTCGATTCTCGGCTACGACACGGAAGACGAAGCCGTCGCGATGGCCAACGACAGCATCTACGGCCTCGCGGGCTATGTGCAGTCGGCGTCGCTCGAACGCGCGCGTGCCGTCGCCAGGCGGCTGCGCACCGGCACGATCTATCTGAACTACGCGGAGTACTCGCCGGAAGCGCCGTTTGGCGGCTATCGTCAGTCGGGCAACGGGCGCGAGTATGGAGAGTTCGGACTCGAAGACTTTCTGGAGATCAAGGGCGTCGTCGGCTACGGAAAATAAAAGCCTAGAAAAGCAGTTCGATCGAATGAAACAGACGGCGGCGGTCCGCGTCCTGCGACCGCGCGCCTTCGTCGATCACCTCGCGCAGGCATTCGATAAAACACGCGCCCGCCGGACTGACGGGCACGCCGCGCCGCGACGTGATGCTGACAATCGTCTCATCGACCACTTCGCGCAACGGCAGCGCGCGCAGATTCTCCTTTGCGATGTTCACCTCGACGAGGGGCCAGGGAAAGATGCTGAGGAAATCCGTCTGCTGAAGCAGGCCCAGCACGATCGCAAATGAATGCGCGAGATGGATCGTGTGCGGCACTCTCATCCCGCGCTTGCGGAACAGGTTGTCGGCCATCGACTCGCGGCTCGCCGGGTCCCAGTTCAACACCCATTCGGCGTCTTGCAGTTCGTGCAGCGTGCGGCATTCGCCCAACGGATGCCCGCGTCGCGCGACGACGGCCGAATGCGTCGAGAAAAGCGGCACGTTGTGAAACTCCGATTGCGGCGAGGCGGGCGGCGGCCGCCCGATCGAAAAGTCGAGACTGCCGTCGCGCAGACGCGGCTGCACGACAGCCAATAATCCTTCGAAGAATTCCAGCTGCACGTCGGGCATTTTCTGCTTGAAGCGGTTGACCGTCTCGGGCAGAAACGTCAGCGCGAGCCACGGCGTCACGCCTACCGAGAGCTTCCCCGCCGCCGCGCCGCGCATCGCTTCGAGTTCGGCCTCGGCGCGCGCGAGTTGACCGAGCACGAGCCGCGCGTGCACGACGAGCGCGCGTCCGTATTCGGTGAACGCGACTCCTGATGTGCCGCGTATCACCAGCGGCGCGCGCAGATCCGTTTCGAGTTCGCGCACGGACTTGGTGACGGCGGCGGGCGACAGGCCCAATTGCCGCGCCGCGGCGCGGATGCTGCCCGTCTCCGCGATGGCGGCGAGCGTGCTGAGTTGATGCAGTTTCATGTCGGGCGGGTGAAAGGTGGCATCGCGGGTGGCAACCATTGGTTGCCACCGTAACCGTTTCCCGCCTGCCCGTCAAAAAAACGGGCGGCTATGCTGGGTTCACAGACATCGATGGAGACAGCAGCGTGAATACCATGGTCATCCCCGCCGGCATCGCCGATCTCGAAGCAGAAATGATTGCGCTGCGACGCCGCATCCATGCGCATCCCGAGCTTGCATACGAAGAACACGTGACGGGCGACCTGGTCGCCGGCAAGCTCGCCGAGTGGGGCTACACCGTGACGCGCGGGCTGGGCAGCACGGGGGTCGTCGGGCAACTGAAAGTAGGCAGCGGTACGCGCAAGCTCGGCCTGCGTGCCGACATGGATGCGCTGCCCATCCACGAGCAGACGGGGCTGCCTTACGCCAGCAAGCTGCCCGGCAAGATGCACGCATGCGGCCACGACGGCCACACGGCGATGCTGCTCGCCGCGGCGAAGCATCTCGCGCAGGAACGTTCGTTCGACGGCACGCTGAACCTGATTTTCCAGCCCGCCGAAGAGGGCCTTGCCGGCGCGAAGAAAATGATTGAAGACGGGCTGTTCGAGCGCTTCCCATGCGACGCCGTGTTCGCGATGCACAACATGCCGGGGCATCCGACTGGCAAGTTCGGCTTTCTGCCGGGTTCGTTCATGGCGTCGTCGGATACCGTGGTCGTCAAGGTGACGGGGCGCGGCGGGCACGGTGCGGTGCCGCACAAGGCTGTCGATCCTGTCGTGGTGTGCGCTCAGATCGTGCTGGCGTTGCAGACCATCGTGTCGCGCAACGTCGCGCCGCTCGACATGGCGATCATCACGGTCGGCGCGATTCACGCGGGCGAAGCGCCCAACGTGATTCCGGAGACGGCGGAGATGCGTTTGTCCGTGCGCGCGCTAAAGCCCGAGGTCCGCGACTATCTGGAGACGCGCATTCTCGAGGTCGTGCACGGGCAAGCTTCCGTGTACAACGCGCGCGCCGAGGTCGACTATCAGCGCCGTTATCCCGTGCTCGTCAACGATGCGCAGATGACGGCATTCGCGACGCAGGTTGCGCGCGACTGGGTCGGCGACGACGGGTTGATTGCGAACATGCAGCCGCTGACGGGCAGCGAGGACTTCGCGTTCATGCTCGAACGATGCGCGGGTGCTTATCTGATCATCGGCAACGGGGACGGCGAGGGTGGCTGCATGGTGCACAACCCTGGCTACGACTTCAACGACGATTGCCTTGCGACGGGCGCCGCTTATTGGGTGCGGCTCGCGCAATCATTTCTCGTCTGACGCATCCGGGAGACGGATATGACTTACACAGCCACAACGACTTCCACGCCGGACGACAGCGTACCGACGAGCGATGCGCCGCCGCAGCGCGTGAGCCACGCGAAAGCGATCGCAGCGATCACGCTTGGCAACGGCCTCGAGTTCTTCGACTTCACGATCTACAGTTTCTTCGCGACGATCATCGGCAAGCTGTACTTTCCTGTCGAAGGGCAGCTTGCGCAGTTGATGCTCGCGGTCGGCACGTTTGGTGTGGGCTTCATCATGCGGCCGGTGGGCGGCGTGGTGCTCGGCGCGTATGCGGACCGTGCGGGCCGCAAGGCGGCGATGAGCCTGACGTTGTGGCTGATGACGCTGGGCTCGGCGATCATTGCGTTTGCGCCGACGTATGCGTCGATTGGGCTCGCTGCGCCCGTGCTTGTGATTCTTGCGCGGCTGATTCAGGGCTTTGCGCTGGGCGGCGAGATCGGGGCTTCGACATCGCTCCTGATGGAGTACGGCAGCGACCGCACGCGCGGTTTTTATGGCAGCTGGCAGTTCGTGAGTCAGGGCTTGAACACGGTGGTCGGTTCGCTGCTTGGCGTCGCGTTGGCGGCAATGCTGTCGACGCACGCACTCGAAAGCTGGGGCTGGCGCGTGCCGTTCGTGATCGGTATGGCGATGGGGCCGATTGGCGTGTATATCCGGCGGCATCTGGATGAAACGTTGCCGATGCCGGCGGCGTCTTCAGATCATTCGCCCGCGCTGGAAGCTGCGACGGTTGCGAAGCCTGTGCGCGAGATTTTCGGCACGCATATGGGCTCGATTGCGACGGGTGTCGTGACGACGATTGGCGGCACGGCCGCGAACTATATCGTGCTGTTTTATCTTTCTACTTACGCGATCAAGATTCTGCATATGCCGATGTCGCTGGCGTTGTGGGCTTCGTGGACGGCCGCTTTCGTGACGGTGATCTGTTCGCCGTTTGCTGGGGCGTTGTCGGATCGGTATGGGCGTAAGCGGGTGCTGTGGGTTTCGCGTGTGCTCTTGATTGTGGGTGTTTATCCGGCGTTTATGGTGATCAATGCCGTGCCTACGGTGCCCGTTCTGCTTTCAGTTGTTGCCGTGCTTGGCGTGCTTGTTGCGTTTACGGCGGTGCCTAATATCGTCATGCTGCCTGAGATGTTTCCGCGTGAGATTCGCGCTACCGGGATGTCAATTGTTTATTGTCTCGGCGTGTCGATCTTTGGCGGGTTTGCGCAGTTCTTTGCTACGTGGCTTATTCAGTTGTCAGGGAGTACGCTTGCGCCGGCCTGGTATCTGATTGGGTGTGGTTTGGTTTCTTTGTTGGCGTTGCCGTTTGTTCGTGAGACGGCTGGGCGGCCGATTGATTGAGGTTTTTTTGTTTTTTGTTTTTTTTGTTTTTTCGATGGTGGGTGGTGTGATTTTTCGCGGTTTGCGCGTTGTGTCTGGGCGCTTGCGTTTGCGCTGGCATCCGCGGTTTTGGGTTTTGGGTTTTGCGCTGGCATCCGCGATGCGTTAGCGTGCTTCACACGTCGCCCCTGTGCGGGGCGGCACCTACTTTTCTTTGCCGCCGCAAAGAAAAGTAGGCAAAAGAAAGCGGCTCACACCGCCAATTCTTGACGTTTGCCCACGGGCCCCCAACGTCCCCACGCTTCACACGCCAGTGGCCCTGGTTGGTGCCCGTTGCCAACGCTTCGAACAGGTGCCTCACCCGCTTCGATTACCCGTACCCGAGCAAACGGCAGCGAATGGTATGCGCCGCCCAGGTGGCAAACTGTGTGTAGGTTTTCCCGACGTACACGTTAGCGCTCTTACAGGGTGGAGCGCGTGCGCAATTGGTCTGGAGTGAAGCATGTGGAGCACCGAGGGCCGACACACAGTTTGCCACCTGGGCGGCCGTGGACTGTCTGGTGAGGCATGCTGAAACGCGGGTGCGTGAAGCGGGTGAGGCGCTCAGCAAGAGCGCTGGCAACGAACACGAATGACGTGATTGCCGTGTGAAGGATGGGGACGTTGGGGGCCCGTGGATAAGAAGATGGCCTGGCGGTGTGAGCCGCTTTCTTTTGCCTACTTTTCTTTGCGGCGGCAAAGAAAAGTAGGTGCCGCCCCGCACAGGGGCGACGCGTGAAGCACGCTAACGTAACGCGGATGCCAGCACAAAGGCCAGAACACCAAACAGCATAGCCCGCGCCACGAAGGCAAACCGCGAACGCCAGCAAAAACCCAAGCAAACCCCCCGCGTCGCAAGACCAAAAAAAGACCTTCACTTAGCCCGCTTCAAAGACCCATCACCAGCGGGTGCAGGCTTCTCCTGCACATCCCCATTCGCATCGCGAGTCTCAGGCATCGCCGCCCACACAAGCAACACAGCAAGCGCCCCCGCCCCAGCGAGCCCAAAAAAGCTAACCGCATTACCGAAGCGATCGGCGATAAACCCTGCAACGGCAGTAGAAAGCGTCGCCCCAATCCCGGCGGCAAGTCCAAACAGCCCAATGGTGAGGTTATAACGCCCTTTGCCGCCGGCAACATCAGCCGCGATCAGCGGCAGCATCACCCCGAACACAGCCGCGCTAATACCGTCGAGCATCTGCACCGGCACAAGCAGGTAAGGGCTGCTAACGCCCGCGAACAACAATGCCCGCACCGGCAGCGCAGAAAACCCAAGCAGCAAAATGGGCCTGCGTCCCCAGCGCTCGGCAGTGCGCCCAACCCAGGGCGACAACATCGCCACGATCGCCTGCGGCACGATAATGCACGCAGCAATCACAAGCTGCACGTTGTCGCCCATGCCCGCCGTCACTTCACCCGCAGCGAGATTGAGCATCGCCGCATTCGACAGATGGAACAGCACCACGCACGCAGCAAAGATCAACATCCGCTTGTCGCGCAGCAACTCGAAGATCGATTCCTTTTCTTCCGCGTCGTCGCGCTCCTTCTTCGCCGGTTGATGCGCGGGCACAGGATGATGCTGCGGCATCGTGATCATCGACAACGCAAACAGCGCAGGCGCTGCAAGCACAGCAGTCAGCCAGAACACTGCGCGCGCCGAGAAATATTCGCCGAACAGCCCCATCAAACCCGCAGCGACAGCGCTCCCAATCGACGCCCAGCGTGCATTCCGCCCGAGCCGGTCGCCCAGATCGTGTCGGCCGACGAGCGCGAACGAGATGGCCGCCATCGCCGGCACGAGCATGCAGCTCGCAAAGCCGTGAAAGACCTCGGCAGCCATCACGGGCAGCACGGTCGGGCTCGCCGCAAGCAGCACGGCGCTGATAATGATCGCGATAATCGCCCAGGCAGCCGCGCCTTTCTTGTTGCGCAGCGCATCGACGGCCGCGCCGCCGGGCACCTGGCTCACCATCGCGCTGATCGTGCCGACTGACAGCGCGAGGCCGATTTCGCCCTGCGTCCACTTATGCGACGCGAGATACGAAGCAATGAACGGCCCGAATCCCGTCTGCACGTTGGCAACGAAAAAGTTGAGCCAGTCGAGGGCGCGGAGACTGCGTGCGTTGACCATGAGACGGCTCGTCATCGTGAAGTGCGTGCGGTTGAGGCCGCCGCAGCGGACGATGAAGGGCCAGCCGACGGCGCGGTCGCGGAAACTGGAGCAGGGGCGGGCGAGACCGCCCGGATCGGTTTGTCTGCCTCGTAAGTGGGCGACGCCTTGATCTGCGCGTCATTGAGATCCATCAAGGGACGCAGCGTCTTGTCCTTCGCGACGAAGCGCAGCGCCGACCAGTTCGCGGCAATCGCGCGGCGATCGGGACTGATGATGCCGCTCACGTCGAGCACGACGGCCTGCGGCTGCGCGTTCACATCGACCAGCACGTCGATCACGCGGCCGACCTTGCCGCCGTTCGGACGCTCGACGTCAGCGTCGATCAGCTCCATTTGCCCCGGCGGCACCGCTGGCGCGGCCGTTACGCCCGCAAGCGGCGTCGCGAGCGAAGCCGACGGCTTCGGCCGGTTGGTCGCGGCCAACTGGTTGGGCGGTGTCGTGATCGTGATGGGCGCGCCTTTCGCATTCGGCGTAAAGCGGAACGCAGTCCACGGAAATCCGACCTTGCGGTCGCCGATGCCGAGAAAACCCTGCAGATTGACGATCATCTGGCGCGGCGTGCCGCTGCCGTCAGCCGTCATGTCGACGGCGCGGCCCAGCACCTTGCCGTCGAGCTTCTGCACTTCGCTGTCGAGCAAACCATGCGTGGAGTTGCGATCGAGCGTGCGGGTCACGATGATCGGCGCAGGAGGGGGCGGCGGAGGCGGCGGCGCGGGCGCGACGACGGGCGGCGGCGGCTCCGGCTTGTGCGGGCGCACGACGGGCGGGCGCGGCTTCCTGGGTTCCTTGGGTTCAGGCGCCTCGGCCTGATCAGGCTCGGAGGCGGGCTCGAGGGCGGGAACGACGAGCGGCGTCACCGTGGCTTCGGTGATGGGCGCAGGCGGCTGCTCGGTCGGTCCGAACAGGCTGCAGCCCGACATCACGGCGGCAAGGGCCGCAAAAACGGCCAACAGCAAAAGACGGAAGGCTGGACGTAGGAAACCGCCAATCATCAAGTGGGACTCCGTGGCCAGGGCGGCGGGCCGATGCAGGTGCTGTCGCAAACGACGATCCAGCGATTCATGCGGGCATCGAGAGCCTCGCCGGCAATGCGTTAAAGGCATGGTTTGCCGAGAGTTTAACCCGTGACGTCGAAAGGCCCCTGTTTTGTCTGCGTTGGAAGGGCCCGGCCACAGGCTTCCAAGCCCTTTCAGCGGGGCTTCCCGAGCGCCTCTCATGCGGGTTGAAGCCGTAGGTGTTAACACCCGGATACGCAGCCCGCATTGCCGTGTGTCAGGCGATATACGCGTTGCGACATGCGCGGCATGTTTTTATTGCGATGGGAGATATATCGCGATTCGCCTAACCTTCGCTTCAGCATAAAAAGAACGGCGCGAAGTGGGTCGTGGACTGGTGAAAACGGAACGCGATGTCGATCGATCGTCCGACGACGGATTACCCGCCGTAACGAGGACGGTGCGCACCTGCGCGCCACGCGGAAAGCGCAACACGCACTACATCTACTACTCAACGAGACGAACCTGATGACGGCGAGCCTGCGACGGCAGCCGTTTCGGCATGCTGATAAAGGAGGCACTCATCATGATGGAACCCCAGGCCCAGAGCATCGCGGAAGCCGGGAGCGAGGCATTCGACAACACTCGCGACCGGCCGGCGGCGTTCATTGATCGCTTTTTCGACATCACCGCACGCGGCAGCACGGGACGCCAGGAAATCATCGCTGGCATTACGACGTTTCTGGCGATGGTCTATTCCGTGTTCGTCGTGCCGGGCATGTTCGGCAAGGCGGGCTTCGACACCAGCGCGGTGTTCGTCGCCGTGTGCCTGACGACGGCATTCGGCTCGCTGCTGATGGGCATCTGGGCGCGCCTGCCGATCGCGATCGGCTGCGCGATTTCGCTGACGGCCTTTACCGCGTTCGGCCTCGTGCTCGGCAAGGGCTTGCAGCCGAACGTCGCGCTTGGCGCGGTGTTCCTGATGGGCCTCGTGTTCACGGGGATCTCGGTAACGGGCGTGCGCTCCTGGATTCTGCGCAATCTGCCTGCGGGCGTCGCGCATGGGACGGGCATCGGCATTGGTCTCTTTCTGCTGCTGATCGCTGCGAACGATGTCGGCCTCGTCGTGAAGAATCCAGGGCCGGGACTGCCTGTCTCGCTGGGGCATATCACGTCGTTGCCTGTGCTGATGTCGGTGGGCGGGCTGGCCGCGATCTTCGGTCTGGTGCGCCGCCGCGTGCCGGGATCGATCCTGATCGTGATCGTCGCGATTTCGGCGCTTGCGTTGCTGCTCGATCCTGCTGTTGCGTTTCATGGTGTGTTCGCGCTGCCTTCGTTGAGCGCGCCGGGCCATTCGTCGCTGATCGGCGCGATGGATATCAAGGGTGCGTTGTCGCTTGCTGTGCTGCCTAGCGTGCTGGCTCTCGTGATGACGGCCGTGTTCGATGCGACGGGGACGATCCGCGCCGTCGCGGGGCAGGCGGGGCAGCTCGACGAGAATGGCCGCATCGTTAATGGCGGTCGCGCGTTGACTGCGGATTCGCTCAGTTCGATTTTCTCGGGGTTTATGGGTGGTGCGCCGGCTGCTGCGTATATCGAGTCGACGGTTGGTGTTGCTGCGGGCGCGAAGACGGGACTGGCTGCGGCTGTCGTCGGGTCGCTGTTTCTCGTTGTGATGTTCTTTTCGCCGCTTGCCGCGCTCGTGCCTTCTTATGCGACGGCGCCCGCTTTGATGTATGTCGGGCTGCTGATGCTCTCCAGTGTGAGCAAGCTGCATATGGACGATATGGTCGATTCGATGTCGGGTCTCGTGTGTGCCGTTTTTATCGTGCTGACGGCTAATATCGTGACGGGCATTATGCTTGGGTTCTGTACGCTGGTGATTGGGCGTGTCGTTAGTGGGGAATGGCGCAAGCTTAATGTTGGGACGGTTGCGATTGCTGTTGTGCTGGCTGTGTTTTATTTGGGTGGTTGGGCGATCTGACGTTGGTTGTCTGCGACGCTGGGTGGTTTGCTGGTTTTGTCGCTGGCATCCGCGATGCGTTATCTCGCTTCACGCGTCGCCCCTGTGCGGGGCGGCACCTACTTTTCTTTGCCGCCGCAAAGAAAAGTAGGCAAAAGAAAGCGGCTCACACCGCCAGCGCTAATACTTGCCTGAGGGCCCCCAAAGGTTCTTACGCTTCACACGGCAATCACATCATTCTTGCTCGTTGCTAGCGCTCTTGCCGGGCGCCTCACCCGCTTCACACACCTGCGTTTCAGCACGCCACGCCAGACAGGCCACCGCCGCCCAGGTGGCAAACTGTGTGTAGGCCGTAGTACCTCACACGCATCACTCCGGACCGATTTCGCACGCGTCCCACCCTGTAAGAGCGCCACCCTATACGACGCGACAACCTACACACAGTTTGCCACCTGGGCGGCGCATACCATTCGCTGACGCTGGCTCATGTACGGGTGTTTGAAGTGGGTGAGGCGCGGATTCGGCGCGCTGGCAACGCGCACGAACACGGGCGCTGGCGTGTGAAGTGTGGGGACGTTGGGGGCCCGTGGGAAAAGGTCAAGGGCTGGCGGTGTGAGCCGCTTTCTTTTGCCTACTTTTCTTTGCGGCGGCAAAGAAAAGTAGGTGCCGCCCCGCACAGGGGCGACGCGTGAAGCGAGCTAACGCAACGCGGATGCCAACGCAAACCCAGACAACCCGCCCAACGGTCGAAAGGCGATCAATAGAAATTGCCGCCCGCACAGGGGCAACAAAGGGGCAACAAAGTGAAGCACGCTATCGCATAGCAAATGCCACAGCAAACCCCAACCCCGCGACCGCGAAACAAAACCAAAAACCAAAAAAACCAAAACCAAAAAACAAAACTCACAACGACATCTCAAACGCCGGCCTGAGAAACAACTCAATCCCCATCACCACAAGCCCCATCGCACCCGAAGCAAGCGTCAGCGTCCCATACTCATCGTAACGAGAGTCATACAAACAAGCGACCACGAACAGAATCGCGAGCAGATTGGTCAGCCAGTCGAAATTAAGTGCAAGCAACATTGAATGATCCGTGCTCGAGCCGATAGATCGAGGTCGTCATCAACCTCATCGAACATCGCCGATTCTAGCGATTCGAGCTTACGGATACGCAACATCCTGGCTTACAACGTGTGCACTGGCCAACGTTCTACGCACGGTTTTAGGCGTGTTTCACGCGTCTTTCATCATGTCGTTCCCGATCCACTCGATCACCGACGTGTGCTTCGGCTGCCAGCCGAGCAACGTACGCGCACGAGTGCCGCGCACGCGGCTGTTCGAGCCGAGACCATACGACGCCATTTCATAACCCCATTCGTCGATCGCCTGATCGAGCGGCCAGTCCTGCGCCGGGCCGAGATGCATTGCCTTGGCGATCGCCTCCGTCATCTCGCGGAACGACGCTTCGCCGCTTTCGACGAAATAGAACGTGCCCGCCGGGCTCTTGTCGAGCGCGAGCCGATACAGATCGACCACGTCGTCGATGAAAACATTCGACCAGATGTTGCCGCCGCTGCCCACGTGCCGCACGACGCCGCTCTTTTGCGCCTGCCGCACGAGGCGCGGCAGTTGCACGCTGGCGCTGCCTTTCACGGCGCCATGCCCATAAATCAGCGTGTTGCACAGCACGGATGAACGGACGCCGCGCTTCGCCGCGTCGAGCACGAGGTTGTCGATGGCGACGCGCGGCGCCTTGTCCGCCGTCGGCTCGGGTAGCGCGTCTTCCGTGTAGATCTTCGCGTCGCCGCGTTCGCCGCCCGACGCATCGCCGACGATGCTCGAACCGCTCGTATGTAGTAACGGCTTGCCGGAGCCTTCGAGGCCTTCGATCAACGCTTCCACCGCGCCGCGATGGTCGCTGCTCGCCGCATTGATGACGGCGTCGGCAGCCCTGGCTTGCGCGATCAGCATGTCGCGGTCGTCGAGCGTACCGACGACAGGCTCGATGCCGAGGCGCTTCAGTTCAGCCGCATGCTCCGGATTGCGGATCAGGCCCGTCACGCGATGTCCCGCGCGCACGAGACCCGCCGCAATCGATCCGCCGATAAAGCCACTCGCGCCAGTGATGAAGATATTCAAGACGTTCTCCTTCGAGAGAAAACTGGGAATGACTTGAGTATGGCGGCAGACGAGTTTTGCAAAAAGCGCGTCAGTCTCAAATCAATCTTGATCTGGAATCAAGAATGACGTGGCGGGAGGCGCTGGGCCCATAGCCAGCCCGGCTTTTTGTCCGCTTGCCAACCCGAAAATTGGACGTGTATATACAAGTTATCGGATTTTCTCTGGCGAGAACGCAACTGAACGGCGCCCGGCGTCACCGCGGACCCAGGCGGACCCAAGCGGGCCAAACCGCCAGAACCATGCCAGCAACCCCGCTGTGCCTAATGGAAACTCCCTATCCAAAACCCCAAAATTTGAGTTGTATATACAAGCTGACGCGGCTACACTTTCTCAAAATTTGTATAGACAGGAACTCACATCATGATCCTTACGCCCGGCACCCTGACTTTGTCCCAACTGCGCCAGATCGCTCGCGAGCAGGTCACGTTGGAACTCGATCCCGCGAGCTTCGCCGCCATCGACGCCTGCGCTCAAGCCGTCGCGGACATCGCCGCGAAGGGCGAGCCGGCGTACGGCATCAATACGGGCTTCGGCCGTCTCGCGAGCACGCACATTCCGCATGACCAGCTCGAACTGCTGCAGCGCAATCTGGTGCTCTCGCACGCCGTTGGCGTCGGTGAGCCGATGTCGCGGCCGGTCGTGCGCCTGTTGATCGCGCTCAAGCTGTCGAGCCTCGGCCGCGGTCACTCGGGCATTCGCCGCGAAGTGATGGAGGCGCTCATCAAGCTGTTCAACGCTGACGTGCTGCCCGTGATTCCCGTGAAGGGCTCGGTCGGCGCGTCGGGCGATCTCGCACCGCTCGCGCATATGTCGGCCGTGCTGCTCGGCGTCGGCGAAGTGTTCGCCAAGGGCGAGCGCGTCCCGGCGACGGAAGGCCTGCGTCTCGTCGGCCTGAAGCCGCTGACGCTGCAAGCCAAGGAAGGCCTCGCGCTGCTGAACGGCACGCAGGCATCGACGGCGCTCGCGCTGTACAACATGTTCGCGATCGAGGATCTGTATCGCACGGGTCTGGTGGCGGGCGCGCTCTCGGTGGACGCGGCGATGGGTTCCGTCAAGCCGTTCGATCACCGCATTCACGCGCTGCGCGGCCATCAAGGCCAGATCGATGCAGCGGCAGCGTATCGCACGCTGCTCGACGGCTCGGCCATCAACGTGTCGCACGCCGACTGCGACAAGGTGCAAGACCCGTACAGCCTGCGCTGCCAGCCGCAAGTAATGGGCGCGTGCCTCGACCAGATGCGCGCCGCCGCGCAAGTGCTGCTCGTCGAAGCGAACGCCGTCTCGGACAACCCGCTGATCTTCCCGGATACGGGCGAAGTACTGTCGGGCGGCAACTTCCACGCGGAACCCGTCGCATTCGCCGCCGACAACCTCGCGCTCGCCGCATCGGAAATCGGCGCGCTCGCCGAGCGCCGCATCGCGCTGCTGATCGACGCGACGCTGTCGGGCCTGCCGCCTTTCCTCGTCAAGGATGGCGGCGTGAACTCGGGCTTCATGATCGCGCACGTCACGGCTGCCGCGCTCGCGTCGGAGAACAAGACGCTGGCTCACCCGGCTTCCGTCGATTCGCTGCCCACGTCGGCCAATCAGGAGGACCACGTGTCGATGGCGACCTTCGCCGCGCGCAAGCTCGCCGACATCGCCGAGAACACCGCGAACATCCTGTCGATCGAACTGCTCGCCGCTGCGCAAGGCGTCGATCTGCGCGCGCCGCACAAGACCAGCCCGGCGCTGCAAAAAGTAATGGACACGATCCGCGCACAGGTCGCGCACTACGAACTCGACCACTACTTCGCGCCCGACATCGCCGCTTGCACGAAGCTCGTGCAGGACGGCACGATCGCTGCGCACAGCCCGTTCTCGTTCATCTCCGAGCAACGTTAATTCATCCGTACAGCGAGACGCCCGGCATGAACGCACCGGCCTATCAGGGAATCAAGGACTTCATCCTCGCCCGTATTCACGCGGGCGAATGGAGCGAAGGCCATCAGGTTCCATCGGAGAATGAGCTTGCGCGCGAATTCAACGTTGCGCGCATGACGGTCAACCGCGCATTGCGCGAATTGACGGCCGATCAGGTGCTCACGCGCGTTCAGGGCTCGGGCACGTTCGTCGCGCGGCCGAAGTACGAGTCGACGCTGGTGGCGATCCGCAGCATCTCCGACGAGATCGTCGCGCGTGGTCATCGTTATCACGCGAAGGTGCTGCACGTGGGCGCCGCGATCGCCGACGAAGAACTCGCTGCCGAAATGCAGGTGAGTGCGGGCAACCCGATTTTTCATTCGCGCGTGCTGCACTTCGAGAACGACGAGCCCGTCCAGCTCGAAGAGCGCTGGGTCAACCCGGCCGTCGCGCCCGAATACGCGTTGCAGGACTTTACGAACACGACGCCTAACCAGTATCTCGTACGCGTCGCGCCGCTGCAGCGCGTCGAGTACCGCATCGAAGCCGCCGCGCCGGATGCCGACACCCGCCGGCATCTGACGATGGACGATGCCGAACCTTGCCTCGTGCTGCACCGGCGCACGTGGTCGCAGGGTGTGGTCGCTTCGGTGGCCAACCTGTGGCACCCCGGCAACCGCTACCGGTTCACCGGCCACTTTTAGATTCCCGTTTCCGTTCAATCTTCGACTCCGTTACCGAGTTATCAGCGCTTCCGAGGGCATCATGAACAACCCGAAACACATCGACCCGCGTCTCGACCCGACCCGCACGATCCGCGCACCGCGCGGCAGCGAGAAAACCTGCAAGACCTGGATCGCGGAAGCCGCGTACCGGATGATCCAGAACAATCTGGACCCGGAAGTGGCTGAACATCCGCATGCGCTCGTCGTGTATGGCGGCATCGGGCGCGCGGCGCGCAACTGGGATTGCTTCGATCAGATCCTCACGTCGCTGAAAGACCTCGAAGAAAACGAGACGCTGCTGATTCAATCGGGCAAGCCCGTTGGCGTGTTCCGCACGCATGCTGACGCACCGCGCGTGCTGCTCGCGAATTCGAACCTCGTGCCGCACTGGGCGAACTGGGACCACTTTCACGAACTCGACCGCAAGGGCCTGATGATGTACGGCCAGATGACGGCGGGCAGCTGGATCTATATCGGCAGCCAGGGCATCGTGCAGGGCACGTACGAGACGTTCTTCTCGGTGGCGAACCAGCATTTCAACGGCGATCCGAAGGGCCGCTGGATCCTGACGGGCGGTCTCGGCGGCATGGGCGGCGCGCAGCCGCTCGCGGCAACGATGGCGGGCTTCTCGATGATCGCCGTCGAATGCGATGAGTCGCGCATCGACTTCCGCCTGAAGACGCGTTATGTCGACAAGAAGGCGATGACGCTCGACGAAGCGCTCGCGATGATCGAAGAAGCGAAGAAGACGGGCAACCCGGTTTCGATCGGCCTGCTCGGCAATGCCGCTGACGTATTCGCCGAACTGGTTGCGCGCAACATCACGCCGGACTGCGTGACCGACCAGACCAGCGCGCACGACCCGATTCACGGCTATCTGCCGCAAGGCTGGAAGATCGAGGACTGGCGCGAGCGTCAGAAGACGGACCCGCAAAGCATCGTGACGCCCGCCAAGCAGTCGATGGCCAAGCAGGTGCAAGCCATGCTCACGCTGCAGGAACGCGGCGCCGCGACGCTCGATTACGGCAACAACATCCGTCAGATGGCGCTGGAAATGGGCGTGCAGAACGCGTTCGATTTCCCCGGTTTCGTGCCCGCGTACATTCGCCCGCTCTTCTGCGAAGGCAAGGGTCCGTTCCGCTGGGTCGCCCTGTCGGGCGATCCCGAAGACATCTACAAGACGGACCAGAAGGTCAAGGAACTGATCCCCGACGATCCGCACCTGCATAACTGGCTCGACATGGCGCGTGAGCGCATCGCGTTCCAGGGCTTGCCGGCGCGTATCTGCTGGGTCGGCGTGAAGGATCGCTATCGTCTGGGCCAGGCGTTCAACGAAATGGTCAAGAAGGGCGAACTGAAGGCGCCGATCGTCATCGGCCGCGATCATCTGGATACGGGTTCGGTTGCGAGCCCGAACCGCGAGACGGAATCGATGAAGGACGGCTCGGACGCTGTCAGCGACTGGCCGCTGCTCAACGCACTGCTGAACACGGCAGGCGGCGCATCGTGGGTGTCGCTGCATCATGGCGGCGGTGTCGGCATGGGCTTCAGCCAGCACTCGGGCGTCGTGATCGTCGCCGATGGCTCGGACGCCGCGCATGAGCGTCTCGGCCGCGTGCTGTTCAACGATCCCGCGACGGGCGTGATGCGTCACGCGGACGCCGGTTACGAGCTCGCGCAGGAAACGGCGCGCGAAGCCGGTCTCAAGCTGCCGATGCTGGGCCGCTGATCGTGACCGCGACGCGATCGACTGCCAGCGTGTCGCTGATTCGCGGCGCGGACCTCGTGGCGTCGCCGTGGAAGAACGGCGGCGGCGTCACGCGCGAGGTCGCCGCGTTCCCCGAGGGCGCGGCGCTCGACTCTTTCGTGTGGCGCGTGAGCGTCGCCGACGTCGCGCAAGCCGGGCCGTTCTCGCGCTTCGCCGGAATCGACCGGACGCTCGTGCTGCTGTCGGGCGCGGGCATGCTGCTCGACGAAGCTGGCGGTGCGACTCACACGCTGCGCAAGCCGCTCGACATCGCGCGCTTCGAAGGCGAAACGGCCATCGACGCGCGACTGATCGACGGTGCGACGCGCGATTTCAACCTGATGGTGCGGCGTGGCGCGGCAACGGGCGACGTCGCAATCTGGCGCGACCCGACGCGCACGCAACTCGATGCCGATGTCGTGCTGTTGTTCTGCGCGCAAGGCGAGTTGCACGTCGCGACGGACAACGCTGCCAACACAACGACGCTCGTGACCATGGACACGTTACGCATCGACCATGCACACGCGTTGTCGTGCGAAGTCACAGGGAAGGGCGCGCTGCTCGCCATTAGCATCCGCTATCTCGACACATCGCAAGCCTGAGCGCTTGCCCACATCACAGACAGCCCTGCCATGAAGCAAACCGTCTGGAACCATCTGAAGCTCTGTGCGCAGGGCGATCCCAACCAAACGATCGACGACGCCGCGATCGCCGTCGAGAACGGCTGCATCGCGTGGCTCGGCGCGTCGCGCGAGTTGCCCGCGCAATACGCCGCGTGGCCGCGCGAAGACCTGGGCGGCGCGTGGGTGACGCCCGGTCTCGTCGATTGCCATACGCATCTCGTGTACGGCGGCCAGCGCGCCGACGAATTCGCGCAGCGGCTCGCGGGCGTCAGCTACGAAGCCATCGCGAAGCAGGGCGGTGGCATCGTCTCGACGGTGCGCGCCACGCGTGCCGCAGACGAAGCGTCGCTGTTCGCGCAGTCGGCCGCGCGGCTCGAAGCGATGCTTGCCGAAGGCGTCACGGCCATCGAAATCAAATCCGGCTACGGGCTCGACTTGCAAAGCGAACGCAAGATGCTGCGCGTCGCGCGGCAACTCGGCGAGCGTTATCCCGTGACGGTGTACACCACGTTTCTCGGCGCGCATGCGTTGCCGCCGGAGTTCGCGGGCCGCGCCGACGACTACATCGACGAAGTCTGCGAGCGCATGCTGCCCGCACTGGCCGACGAAGGACTCGTCGATGCCGTCGATGTGTTCTGCGAGCGCATCGGCTTCTCGCTCGAACAGAGCGAGCGGGTGTTCAATGCCGCTGCGCGCCGCGGGCTGCCCGTCAAGATGCACGCGGAGCAGTTGTCCAACGGTGGCGGCACGGTGCTTGCCGCGCGGCATGGGGCATTGTCGGCGGATCACCTGGAGTTTCTCGACGAAGCGGGCGTCGCCGCGATGAAGGAAGCGGGCACGGTCGCCGTGCTGCTGCCGGGCGCGTTCTATTTCATTCGCGAGACGCAATTGCCGCCGCTCGACCTGTTGCGCCGCTACGAAGTGCCCATCGCGATTTCGACGGACAGCAATCCGGGCACCTCGCCCTCGACCTCGCTGCCGTTGATGATGAACATGGCGACAACGCTGTTCCGCATGACCGTGCCCGAAGTGCTGCAAGGCGTGACGCGCCACGCGGCGCAGGCGCTCGGCAAGGCG
This sequence comes from Paraburkholderia caribensis, assembly GCF_002902945.1. Taxonomy (NCBI): domain Bacteria; kingdom Pseudomonadati; phylum Pseudomonadota; class Betaproteobacteria; order Burkholderiales; family Burkholderiaceae; genus Paraburkholderia; species Paraburkholderia caribensis. The sequence continues at coordinate 2,253,959 of NZ_CP026101.1, read as the reverse complement.
GATAAGCACGGAGCGCTCGCCGTCGGACGCAACGCCGATTTCGCGGTGTGGCCGGTGCAGTCGCTTGCGGAACTTGCCTACTGGATTGGACGCCCGCTGTGCGCACGCGTCGTGCGCGGCGGCGAAACCGTCTATACGCGTCGGGTGCACTGAGCGCGACGCGAGAATGGGATCGAACATGACTCAAGCCACTCAATCGCTTTTCGCCGATCACGCGTATCTGCCCGAAGGCTGGCGGCGCAACGTGCTGCTGCAATGGGACGCGCACGGCGCGCTCGTCTCGGTGACAGCCGATGCGCAAGCGCCCGCAGGCGTCGCCAAAGCCAGCGGTCCCGTGTTGCCCGGCATGCCGAACCTGCATTCGCACGCGTTCCAGCGCGCGATGGCGGGCCTCACCGAATACCGGGCGAACGCGACCGATAACTTCTGGAGCTGGCGCGACCTGATGTATCGCTTCGCTGCGCGCATCACGCCGGAAGGGCTCGCGTCGATCGCGCAATGGCTTTACATCGAGATGCTGAAGGCGGGCTACACGTCCGTCTGCGAATTCCATTACGTGCATCACATGCAGGACGGCAAGCGCTACGCGAACGATGCGGAACTCGCGCAACGCGTGGTCGATGCGGCGGGCGCGAGCGGTATCGGCATGACGATGCTGCCGGTGCTGTATCAGTACGCGGGCTTTGGCGCACAGCCGCCGCGCGACGACCAGCGCCGCTTCATCAACACGCCCGACAGTCTGCTTGGGTTGCTCGACACGCTGCGCCGCGCGCGTCCCGAGCACGGCGCGCTGCGCTACGGCGTCGCGCCGCATTCGTTGCGCGCGGTGTCGAACGATTCGCTGCGCGAGTTGCTGAATGGACTCGATGCGATGTCGCCAGGCGCGCCTGTGCACATCCATATCGCCGAGCAAACGGCGGAGGTCGACGCATGCGTCGCAACGGAAGGCGCGCGGCCCGTGCAATGGCTGCTCGATCGCTTCGATGTCGACGCGCGCTGGTGCCTCGTGCATGCGACGCATGTCGATGCCGATGAAACGGCCGCGCTCGCGAAGAGCGGCGCCGTCGCGGGCCTGTGCCTGACGACGGAAGCCAACCTCGGCGACGGTATCTTTCCGGCGCACGACTATCTGGAACAAAAGGGGCGCATCGGCGTCGGCAGCGACAGCCATATCGGCGTCGACTGGCGTGCGGAACTGCGGCTGCTCGAATACGGTCAACGTCTGTCGAGGCGGCAGCGCAACGTGCTTGCGTCGGCCGATATGCCGCGCGTTGCGGACCGTCTGTACGCGGCGTCGCTGGAAGGCGGCGCGCTCGCGACGGGTCGCGCGGCAGGCGCATTGCGCACGGGCGCGCGGGCCGATTTCATGGTGCTCGATGCGGACCACGCGAGCATCGCCGAACACGCGAACGACGCGTGGCTTTCCGGTGTCGTATTCTGCGAGCACGGCGAGACACCCATTCGCGACGTCTACGCGGGCGGCGCCAAAGTGGTCGACAACCGCAAGCATCGCGACGAAGAGCGCGCGTATGCGCAATATCGCGCGGCGCTCGCCGAACTGCTGAAGTGAACCCGAGTCAACTTTGAGAAGCACCGACGACATGACCGCCACCGATACCTTGCCCGTCTTCTCGCTGCATCGGGGAAGCCTGCCGTTCCTGATCTCGATCCCGCATCTGGGCACGCGCCTGCCCGCCGATATCGCCGCGCAGATGACGCCCGCCGCCGCGCGCACCGACGATTGCGACTGGCACCTCGACCGCCTGTATGCATTCGCAAAGCGCATGGGCGCGTCGATTCTGACGCCGACCTATGCGCGCTACGTGATCGATCTGAACCGTCCGCCCGATGGCGCCAACCTCTATCCGGGGCAGGACACGACGGGCCTGCTGCCCGTCGATACCTTCGACAAGGAGCCGCTCTATCGCGACGGCCGCTTGCCCGACGACGCCGAAGTCGCGCGGCGCCGCGACCTGTACTGGAAGCCGTATCACGAGGCCCTGCAGGGCGAGCTTGCTGCACTGAAGGCGCAGCACGGCAAGGTGCTGCTGTGGGAAGCGCATTCGATCCGCTCGCATGTGCCGCGCTTCTTCGACGGCCGCTTGCCCGATTTCAACTTCGGCACGTCGAACGGCGCGAGCGCGGCGCCGGGGCTCGCGGAAGCGCTCGCGAAAATCGTCGACGGACATGGCGGCTATACGGCCGTGGCGAACGGCCGCTTCAAGGGCGGCTACATCACGCGCCACTATGGCCAGCCTGAGCAGGGCGTGCATGCAGTGCAGCTCGAGCTTTCGCAGATCACCTACATGCAGGAACAGATGCCTTATGCGTACGACGAAGCGCTCGCAGGCAAAATCGAGCCGTTGCTCGACAAGCTCGTGAAGACGGCGCTCTCGCACGTCGCGGCGGCCTGAAAGGCGCGTGCGCGCGGGCTTCGGGCCACGCGCGCAGCGACCTCGCAGGCGTCCGGCCGGACGTCTCGCTCCCTCCGTTGATTTGCCGCGTGGCGAAGTCCACATGGCGAAATCCATCCGTCCTCGTGCCTCGGTGCGGAACGCCGACCGCCTGCCGGGGTCAATGCTCAGTGAAACGCCCATGTGCCGCGACGCGTAACGGTGTTGCCTTTGCGCAGCAACCGCGGTGCGAATCCGATTGCGCGCCGCATGGCGATGCGACTATCGTTGTCGGACGCGGCGCACGGGCATGCGTGTTGCGGTGCGTATGGCCCGATCAACGCAGGCTTAGCAGCAAGACTGATGAAGGAAGACCCAGCGATGGAATATTCCGACGAATCCCTGCTTCCCATCTGGCGGGCCAATCTGGCGTTGCTGACGCGGGAGGTCGGCGCGGTGACACGGCTTGCGCGGATGATGACGTTCTCCGCGTCGTATCTGAAGCTGATGCTCGCCGGGCAGCGCGATTTCAGCGAGGAGTTCGTGCGCGGCGTCGAGTCCGTGACGGGACTGCCCGGCGGCTGGATGGACGCGCCGCATGAACCCGCAGACGTGCCCGACAATGCGCGCGAAGCGATCGACAACGAAACGCCGCTCGCGCGTTTCCGCGGCACGGCGCACCCGGTACGCAAGAAATCGGTGCTGCGTCCGCCGGAGCCGATTTTCGGACAACAGGCGCCGCGCCGTCCGGAGGACGAAGTCCACGAAGCCGAACAGCACCGGCGCCAGGCGTATTTCCGCAAGGTGCGCGATCTCGCCGTGCAGGAAGTGCGGCGCTTCGAGCGCTCGCTGACGCATCCGACCGTCGAGTTCGCATCGGTGCGTACCAAAGTCGAAGACGTGCTGTCGGCCGCCGAGCTCGATGATCCCATTCACGCCGATCTGGCCGGCCGCCTCGAACAGATCGACAAGCATCGGCACATGCTGTTGCGTCACACCGAGCGGCTGCACGCATTGCTGGTGCAATTGGGCGAAGAAGGATGAACGTGCAGAGGGCCGCTGCCACAACGCGTGCAGCGCGCGTCAGAGCCGCGCGAGCGCGCCGCTGTCCAGAATGCGAATCTGCTTGCCGCGCGCCTGCACGAGCCTTTCCTGCTGCAGCCGTGAGAACATGCGGCTCGCCGTTTCGAGCGTGATGCCCAGGTAGCTGCCGATCTCGCTGCGCGTCATGCGCATGTTGAACTCCGTCGCGGAGTAGCCGCGCGTGCCGTAGCGCTCGGCGAGATTCAGCAGGAAGGCCGCAACCCGCTGCTCGGCGCGCATCGTGCCGAGCAGCATGATCATGTTCGATTCGCGGACAATCTCGCGGCTCATCACCTTGTGCAGATGCCGCTGCATGGGCTTGATTTCGCGGCACACGTCTTCGAGCAGCTCGAATGGAATCACGCAGACGGTGCTGCGTTCGAGCGCAATCGCGCCGCACAGATGCTGCTCGCCGACAATCCCGTCGAGTCCCAGCATTTCCCCCGCAATCTGAAAGCCCGTCACCTGCTCGCGTCCTTCGCGATGCATGACGACCGTCTTGAACGAGCCGCTGCGCAGAATGTAGACGTTGTGAAACGGGTCGTTCGCGCGATACAGGCTCGCGCCGCGCTGCACGGTGCGCACTTCCTGAACCAGCGAATCGACTTGCGCAAGCTCCTCGGCGTTCAGCTCGCCGGGATTGCACAGCGGGCTGATCGCACATTGCGAACAGCGCGGCGCGGGATGCTGCGCACCGCCTGGCTGGAGCCTGCGCACGAAGTCGGTTGCCTGTGTGAACGGCGAGGGCGTGAGCATCGGTGCATCGGCAAGTAGCATGGTGGCCTCCTTCGGGAACACGCGTGCGGGCCATGATGCACGCACGATGAAATGGTGTTGTCCGGCGTGCGTCGCCGCGGTCGGACGGCAACGCGCGCACTGTCAACCCCGAAAGTATGTTGGGTGCTGTCTCAAAATTGAATCAGCGGCGAATGAATCTGCGGTCAGTCGATCGGAGGGCGCGTAGGGTGTCGCCTACAGCGGACCCGTTCAGGACTCTTCGCTGTCGTCGAACAGCTTGTGGCGCATCGCGTAACGCACCAGCGCGGCGCCATGCGGCATCTGCATCTTGTCGAGGATGCGCGCCTTGTAGGTGCTGATCGTCTTGGTGCTGACGCACAGCTGCGCGGCGATCTCGCCGATCGTCTGGCCTGCCGTGATGCGGCGGAACACGTCGAACTCGCGGTCGCTAAGCCGTTGATGCGGCAACATCTCGAGCGGCTCGTGCAGGTTGCGCGCGAAGCGCTCGGCCATCGAAAGGCTCATGTAGACGCCGCCGCCCGCGATCTTCGTCAGCGCGCTCACCAGCTCGCTGCTCGCGCTTTCCTTCGTCAGATAGCCGGACGCGCCCGCCTTGAAGGCGCGCACGGCGTACTGGTGCTCGCCGTGCATCGTCAGCACGAGAATGTGGAGGCCGGCATTGGTGGCCTTGATCTGCGGGATCATTTCGACGCCGTTGCGCCCCGGCATCGACAGGTCGAGGATCAGGATGTGCGCGTCCGTCGAGCGCACCAGCGCGATCGTGCTGGCCGCGTCGGCGGCTTCGCCGGCTACTTCGAACTCGGGTGAGCCCTTCAGGATGTGGCGCAGACCTTCGCGTATCAGCGCGTGGTCGTCGGCGATGAGAATGCGGATCATGGCTGCGTCTCTTCAGATTGCAATGCGTCGAGCGGAAACGTGATGGACAGGGTGAAGCCGCGGCCGGGCTCGCCCGTCGATAGCGTGCCGCCGAGCATATGGACCCGCTCGCGAATGCCGAGCAGCCCGAAATTCCTGCCGGTGCGTGGATCGCGCGGGTGTCCGGCGGCGGGCAGCCCGCGGCCGTCGTCGACGATGTCGAGCGTGCAGTGCTCGCCGTCGACGCGCATCGCGAGCGTGACGAGCGATGCTCGTGCATGCTTCGCGACATTCGTCAGCGCTTCCTGGACGATGCGAAAAATCGCCGTCGCCGCACCGTGCGAAAACGCCGCCGCGCCAACCTCGAGCCGTCGTGCCACGCGTATGCCATAGCGCTGGGAGAAATCGTCGGCGAGCCAGTCGATCGCCGCGACGAGGCCGAGATCGTCGAGCATCGCGGGCCGCTGGTTCGCCGCGATGTGCCGCACGGACGCCACCATCGCGTCGATCACGCGTGTCATCGCATGCAGCCGCTCGTGCACGTACGCGTTGTCGATTCCTTCGCGTTCCAGCGCATGCCCGATCACCGACAGGTCCATTTTCAGCGCAGTCAGCGATTGCCCGAGATCGTCGTGCAACTCGCGCGCGATGTGCGCCTTCTCTTCCTCGCGCACACGCTGCAGGTTTGCCGACAGCTCGCGCAGGTCTTCGCGCGACTGCTTGAGCGCTTCCTCGGCGCGCACGCGCTCGGTGATGTCGCGCAGCATCACGGTGTAGAGCTTCTCGTTGTCATACTGGCTTTGCGAAATGGATGCCTCGATGGGGAACTCCCGGCCGTCGGCGCGCAACGCATACAGCACGCGCTGGCTGCCCATGCGCCGGTCGGACCCGCTCGTCGCGCCGAAATGCTCGACATGCTTCGCATGCGCGATGCGAAACCGTTCGGGGATGAAGCGCGAGAGCGGACCGCCCAGCACCTTCGCCGCCTCGCAACCGAGCAGTTCCTCCGCCATCGGGTTCATCAGCACGATGCGTTGCATCGCGTCGATCGTGACGATTGCCTCGCGCGACGAGCGGATGATGGCTGTCAGGCGGGCCTCGTCGAAGGTTTGAACGGGCGCTGTGTTGTGCGCATCGTCGTCGAACGGGCTTGCGTGGGCGAGGCGGCTGAGCCGTTCCTGCCGGTGCGACCACACGATGCACGCGAGCGCGCACGCGAGTCCCGTCGCGGCCGCGACGATCGTCGTCCATCGCAGCGTGAGGGAGGCGGTGACCGAGGCTGCGAGCACGCCCGCCATGAAGACGGCGAGCGTCATCGATGCCGTGCGCAGGTTCAGGCAGGATGGCGATGCGGCAGGGTTCATGTGCTGGTTCAGATCGTCCGGTTGCAGCGGGCGCGCCTGGACTTGCGCAGCAGCGTCGCGTGTGCCCGCCCAGGCGCGTTGCGGGTCGTGTCTTGGTGTGTGCGATGTTTTGTGCCAGGTTTGCCCGTTGCGTCACGTTGGCGCTCGAGCGGGCGCCCTGTGCGTGCAATCACGCGCGGCGAGGCGGCCGTTGCGTGGCATGCGTGCTGCAGCGAACGATCCTCATGAATGCTCGTAGCCAAATCATATGTCGAATAGGATAACTATCAATACATGCGGCTGGAAACGACGTTTCCAGATTTGAGAGTCCGCGCGAACGCCAGAGCGTTCTACGGTCGATTCGAATCGGGTTGATCCGGTTTCGATGCATGTTGCAGGGCGCCAATCCGGGGGGCTGCTCAAGCCGCGAGCGGCTCGGCTGTCTGCCGTTCGACGCCGCGCGGAACGCCGTGAGCGAGCGACGCAAGCAGCGCGCAGTCGTCGAGCGCGAAGCGGCAGAAAAGCATGTTCGTCGCGGCGAGCCTCGCGATCTGTTCGGGCGGCAAGCTGGCAATCTCCTTCAACGATTCCTCGCCGACCCTGAGCAGACGCATGGCCATCGGACTATCGACGCGCGCTAGCCGTTGCGCGAGCAAGAGAAATGACAGATTCACCTCCCGGATTTCGTTGAGCGTTTCGTTGTGGTCCAACTTTGAATCTCCTGACTAGAAGCATGCGCGATATGCCGTGGGTGTCGGCGCGCGCGGTTCGTCCCGTTGTGCGGGACGGGTCCATTATTCGGTTTTGGCGGGGCGGCCTGTTTTTCCCGCCCGCGAGGGCGGCTTGCACAGACCGCAGACGTAGCCGGGTTCCAGCTCATAGGCGAGCGCGAGGAAGTCTCCCTTGCAGCAACCGCACGTTCTCAGATGCAGCAGGTCGCTCTCGACGAACCTCACGAGCGTCCACGCGCGGGTAAAGCTCAAGATGGGTTCGGTGCCCTGGGGCACGTGTTCCAGATAGAGCCGGTACGCCGCGATGATCGCCGCGATCCGCCTGATGTCGCGTTGCGCGGAAACGGACCGGTACAACGCATGGAACAGCGACGCATGGATGTTCGGCAGCCACGTCACGTACCAGTCGGCGGAAAACGGCAACATGCCTTTGGGCGGCGATTCTCGGTGCAATTCCTTGTAGAGGCGAATCAGACGGTCACGCGACAACGTCGTTTCGGCTTGCGTGACCTGCAGCCGCGCCCCGAGTTCGAACAGTTCGATGGCAAGCAGCGTCTCGTTGACGTCGTCGACAAGGCGACGTTGCCCCGGGTCTGTGCGCGCGACCACGGCCCTCAGCGAAGCAAGCGCGGTCATTACAGGGTTCTCGCCGGCAATTGCGCGAGCAGCATCGCGGCGTGCATCGGCTGCATCTCGTGCCGGGCGAGGCTGTCGTTGAGCGCGCTCAGCACAGATCCCTCATGAAGGTCGACGCCGCACAGCAGCATGTCCGAATCGGCGAGCCGCACGATCTGCGCGGCGGACAGGCCGCCGATGATCGCTGCGAGCGGTGCCGACACGCCAAGCCGCACCTGTGCCTCGACGGAATTCCTGCGCACGAGGCTTTGAGCCAGCATCAGATAGGCAAGGTTGACTTCGCGTATCTCCGAAAAAACATCGTCAGCGTTCATGGTTTCCTCGCAGGCAAGGCGGCGTGGCTACGATCAGACGGTGCTATCCGAACGGCATGACATCGCAATCAACCCGCGCGATGCGTCCGTAGCGCTTACGTCGAATTCCCGAGCGAGAGTATTGCCCGCGTTGTCTCAAAATAATATGGGTGTTCGGTTGAATTGCGCGTAGGGCAGGGGGATATCGTGTAGGGCGTGGATGACAGATCTATTTTCATGCCGTGCCATTGTCATGCGCGACACGTACGGGAAATATAGAAAAGGTTTCCTAAATATATAAGAATTTTCCCGCCTATCTTGATATTGACCTCCATCATTGCCCGCACGCCCGGCCAACCTTACGATCTCAATGGACAGTCGCCCCTAACGACGCATGTGATGCGTTGCGGCTCGATCGACATGGGAACGCGACCCGACGAAGACGCGTTCCGCCACGGCTGCGCGATGCGCGCGCGAGCCGTCTTCTTCTTCAGGCGCGAGGCGCGGCACGTGAGCCGCCCGAGCGCCACCATCCGGCAGAGTGGAATGACCCAGTTTTTTCAAACGATCCGCTTCAGGATCATCGCGGCCTTTGCCGTCTGTACCGTGTTACTGGTTGGCAATGCGCTGTACGGCATGCGTGCCGTCAAATCGATCAGCGACAACATGCAGGTCGCCTACACAGGCAATCTGGTTCCCGTTACGCAACTCGCCATGTTCCGCATCCACGAGATCGAAATCCGCCGTCTGCTGTGGCAGACACTCGTGACGCAGGACAAGGACAACCTGCGGCGCGTGCGCGAGCTGCTGGCCGCAATGGATTCATGCTGGGCGCAATACTATTCGGGCGGCATCAGCAGCGCCGATGAGCAGGCGCTTGCTGACAGGATTCACGCTCAGGCTGGCATGTTCAGGTCGGCGATCGATCAGGAGGTCGCGCAGATCGAGAGCGGCGACATGGCGGGCGCTATCGGGTTCCAGCGCAATACCGTGGTGCGCGCGGCCGAGGCGCTCAATGCGCTGATCCAGCAGGACATGGACCTGAACCAGGCACAGGCGAAAGAATTCGCGGGCGACAGCGCGCGCTCGTCGAAGCAGATGTTCTGGATCGCGCTCGGCATGCTGGCGTCGAGCGCGCTCGTGTGTCTCGGCGCGACGGTGTATCTGTCGAAGGCGATCACACGGCCGTTGAACCGCTCTGTCGAGATCGCCAACGATATCGCGGACGGCCGTCTGGACCGTTCGATCGCGGTCGACGCGAAAGGCGAGTTCGGCTCGCTGCTCGACGCGATGAAGCGTATGAGCGGGCAGCTCGCGGACACCGTGCACCGCATCAAGACGTCGAGCGACTCGGTGACCGTGGCCTCGCACGAGATCGCGGCGGGCAACATGGAGTTGTCGTCGCGCACGGAAGAGCAGGCGGCGTCCGTCGAAGAGACGGCCGCGACGATGACGGAGCTGGCCGAAACGGTGAAGCAGAACGCCGACAACGCGCGCCAGGCCAATGCGCTGTCGGCCAACGCCCGCTCGATGGCCGATGCGAGCAACGACGCGGTGCAGGCGATGATGCGCACGATCGGCAACATCAGCGAGAGCTCCGCGAAGATCGGCGATATCACGGCGCTGATCGAAGGCATTGCGTTCCAGACCAATATCCTCGCACTAAACGCGGCCGTTGAAGCGGCACGCGCGGGCGAGCAGGGGCGCGGCTTTGCCGTCGTCGCGGGTGAAGTGCGCTCGCTCGCGCAACGTTCGTCGTCGGCGGCGAAGGAGATCAAGGATCTGATCGAGTCTTCGACGGCACTCGTCAAGGACGGTTCGCGCCAGGCAGAAGAAGTCGGCTCGACGATGGGCCAGGTGATGCGTGCGATCAAGCAGGTGTCCGATATCGTCGGTGAAATTTCTGCGGCGTCGGAAGAGCAGAGCCAGGGCATCGAGCAGATGAGCCAGGCGATCAGCCAGATCGACGCGGTCACACAGCAGAACGCGGCGCTCGTCGAGCAGTCGGCAGCGGCAGCGCAGGCGCTCGACGAGCAGGCGGTCCAGATGACGGGCGCGATCGCCGTCTTCAGGCTCGCCGATGCGCACAACGCCGCGCCTGCCGTGACGTCGCCGCGCGCCGTGCGCCCGCCCGTCGCCGCGGCAAGGCATGCACTGGCGGTGCGCTGCGCCGCGCCTGCCGCGAAGCCGGGCGTGGCAAATGCGACCGTATCTGCCGATGACGACTGGGAGTCGTTCTGAACGTGATGGAAATCTCGATGCAAGCCTCTTCCACTGATCGCGCCGAGTGTTACGACGAAGGCGACAGCACGGGTTCGTCTGTCGATCCGCTCACGCAGCTTTCGTCGCGGCAAAGCGATGCGCTGATCCAGTACGGCGCGCGCATGAAGAAGGTGTGGAACGATCCGCGCATGAGCAATTTGCCCGAGTGCTATCACTCGACAATCGCTGCAGAAGTCGCGCACTTCGACGAGGCGCTTCGCTAGCGTGCTGGCGCGCGCGTTGCCAGCCGTCGAAAAAACAGGCTCCGCAGCCGGGGAACTGCGGAGCCCGAAGAGACGTCGCGCACCGTGGAGTGTGACGCGCTCGTCCCGTCGGCTAGGAGCTAGCCGAGAAGAGATTGTCGGCACTGTGTCCGCAGAAGGCATTGATATTGGTCAGCGTCTTCGCGCCAGTGCATTCATGTGATGGTGTGTATCCAGGATTGCCTGGCATCCCATATCAATACGCTCGCCTTGCGGATCGTCACCCCATAGGTGGCGACGCGCACGAACGCTTCCCCAACATTTCGGCCAGACCATTTATGAGCAGATCAACTTCAACCGGCTCGGGTGCGGCGCCGCGCCCCGTGCATCGGCGATGGGGCGACATGCTGCGCGCGGACGCGTTGCGCATGCACTATCAGCCGCTGCTCGACCTGCGCACCGGCCGCGTGACGAAGGTCGAAGCGCTCGCGCGGCTGCGCGACGGCGACGCGCTGATCGCACCAGGCCAGTTTCTGCCTTCGCTGTGCGGCGACGGCCATCTCGAGCTGTATAGGCGCGGTCTCGCACAGGTGCTGACGCAGCGCAACGCGTGGCGGCGTATCGGCATCGATGTGGTCGCGTCGGTCAATCTGCCGCCGGCCGCGCTCGGCGATCCGCGCTACTTCGACGCGACGCGCGCCGCGTTCCGCGAATTCGGCTGCGCACCGGGCGAACTGATGCTGGAAGTGCTGGAGTCGGGCGCATTGCCATGCGGCGTCGAACTGGACGCGCAGATCGCGAGCTACAAGACGCTCGGCGTCGAGCTCGCGCAGGACGATCTGGGGACGGGGCACAGCAGCCTGAGCCGGTTGCGCGAGCTGCCGTTCGACTGCGTGAAGATCGATCGCAGCATCGCGGATCTGCAGGATCATGACGCCGCCGATGTGCTGCCGTTCCTCCATCATCTGACGCGCCTTGGGCAGGCGCTCGGCAAAGCCGTGGTGGTCGAGGGCGTCGAGGACCCGGCGCTGCTCGACGCGCTGCGGATCTTCGGCGTCGATCTCGCGCAGGGCTATGGGATTGCGCGTCCGATGCCGGGCGAGCAATTTCCCGAATGGATCGCGCAGGCGCACTTCGAACCGCGGCGCGCAGCGCGCGCTAGCCGCTACGCGCGGCTCGCGTACCTGATGGTGTGGGAAGAGCGCATGCTCGCCGACGCGCATCTGCGCACCCAGGGCGCGGCCGGCCATCCCGACGCAACGAGGGACATCGACGCATGGCTTGCCGGCGATGGCCCCAGCGCGCGGGCTCGCGACGGCCTGCTCGATGCGGCGCGCGATTCGGGCGTGCACAGCGGCGCTTATCGCGCGGCGCGGCAACGGTTGATCGCGACGATGTGAAGCGTACAGCGGCGCGCGAATCTGCTCAGTCGCGCAGTTCGCTGAGGATCTGCTCGGCCAGATAGTCGCACGGCGGGCGGTTCGAGCGTGCGCTGCGCGCGAGGATGATCTCCAGTTCGGGCAACTTCGGCAGGCCATGCTGGCGGCCGAGCGTGACGAAGCGCTCGGGCACCGCGCAACGCGCGAGCGGCGCGACGGCGAGACCCGCGTCGACCATGCTGAACAGGCCCATCAGGCTCGGGCTTTCATACGACGTGCGATAGGTGATCTTCGCGCGCTCCAGCGTCTGAATCGCGTTGGCGCGCGCGACGCTGCCCACGCCGAACAGCGCGATAGGCAGCGGGCGTTCCTTCCACACTTCGCGTCCCGCTGTGGACGTGCCCGCCCACACCATCGGCTCGAGCCGGATGAATTCGCCCGCCAGCCCCTTCACACGCGTCACGCATGCGAGGTCGATCTTGTTGTCCTTCAGCAGCGGCGCGAGCGCGTTGCTCGGCAGGCCGACCACCTGGATCTCGACCTTCGGATAGGTCGCCGAGAAGTTGCGCAGCACGGACGGCAGCAGCGATGAAGCGTAATCGTCCGGTACGCCGATCGCGACGCGGCCTTTCACGTCGGGGTGCACGACGGATGCCCACGCTTCGTCGCGCAGCGCGAGCATGCGCCGCGCGTAGCTGAGCATGACCTGGCCGTCCTGCGTGAGCGTCACGCTGCGTGGGCCGCGCACGAACAGCGGCTTGCCGAGCGCGGTTTCGAGCGAACGGATCTGCATGCTCAGCGCGGACTGCGAGCGATGCACGAGCGCCGCGCCGCGCACGAAGCTGCCGGTGTCGGCGATGGCGACGAACATCGCGAGCACATCGAGATCGAGGGCTTTCATCCGCTTGCCTCTCCTTGAAATACGTATAAGAAATATTGATCGAAATGTTCAATATAACGCGTTTGTCTGATCTCAGGGGCAGCGGCATACTGGCCTCACACACTGCGCTCGACATCCGGTGCGAGCGCGCTCATCCGGGGACATCATGGCGACGCCTTCCACTTACGACGAATTCCGGCAGCTTGCGATGCGGCTCGACATGTCGCGCGGCAAGCCGTCGCCCGAGCAACTCGATCTGTCGCGCGCACTGCTCGACGAAGCGGGCACGGTCGGTTACGTGTCGCGCGACGGCATCGACTGCCGCAACTACGGGCATGTGCTGGGCTTGCCCGAGGCGCGCGAGTTCGGCGCGCAATTGCTGGACGTGGATGCGTCGCAAGTGGTCGCGGCAGGCAATTCGAGCCTCGAACTGATGCACGATGCGCTCGCGTTCGCGATGCTGCACGGCATGCCAGGGCACGCCCCGTGGAGCCGGCAGGGCGAAGTGGCGTTCCTGTGCCCGGTGCCCGGCTACGACCGGCATTTCGCAATCTGCGAGGCGCTCGGCATTCGCATGATCCCCGTGCCGATGACCCAGGACGGCCCCGACGTGGACGCCGTGGAAGCGCACGTGAAAAGCGATCCGTCGATCAAAGGCATCTGGTGCATGCCGCTCTACAGTAACCCGAGCGGCGCGATCTGGTCGCGTGAAACCGTCGAGCGCCTTGCCGCGTTGCCCGCCGCCGCGAGCGACTTCCGGCTGTTCTGGGACGACGCATACCGCTTCCATCATCTGACGGACACGCCGCGTAGCACGCCCGGCATCGTCGAACTGTGCGAACGGGCGGGGCATGCGGACCGCGCGCTGGTGTTCGCGTCGCTGTCGAAGGTCACGGTGGCGGGCGGCGGCATCGCGTTTCTCGCGGCGTCGCAGCGCAATATCGGCTGGTGGCAAAAGCATATGAGCGTGCGCACGATCGGCCCGGACAAGCTGAACCAGCTGCGCCACGTGCGCTTTCTGCGCGACCGCGACGGACTCGAACGCCTGATGGCGAAGCACCGCGCGCTGCTGCGTCCGAAGTTCGACGCGGTGGTGGCCACGTTCGAAGCACTGCTCGCGGGCGTCCCTGGCGTGTCGTGGAATCGTCCTGAAGGCGGCTATTTCATCAGCCTGTACGCGCCGAAGGGCTATGCGAAACGCACGGTCGCGCTGGCGGCGGAGGCCGGTCTCGTGCTGACGCCGGCGGGCGCCGCGTATCCGTATGGACGCGACGACGAAGACAGGCACCTGCGCATCGCGCCGTCCTTCCCGTCGCTCGATGAAGTGACGCTCGCGGCGCGCGGCATCGCGCTTTCGTTGCGGCGCGCGCTAGAAGAAGACGCGCGCTGACGGCCCCGTGCGCACGAGATGTACTGCATCGGGCCGTAGCGGGCGCAACAAACCGTAACACCGTGCGTGCTTAGAGACTCGCCATCGGCGGCTGTTTTGCGGTAAAAGAACGGGATGACCGACCGCGCCCGCATCATTCCGCTGATCGTTGCCTGTCCGCTGTTCCTGCAAAACCTCGATACGTCCATCATGGCGACCGCGCTGCCTTCCATCGCGGGTTCGCTCGGCGTCGAGGCGCTGCATCTGAATCTCGCGATCACCTCTTATCTGCTGAGTCTCGCCGTGTTCCTGCCGGCGAGCGGCTGGCTTGCCGACCGCTTCGGCGCGCGCCGCGTGTTCTGCTCGGCAATCGGGATGTTTTCTCTCGCCTCGGCGCTGTGCGGGATCGCGACATCGCTGCCGCAACTCGTCGTATTTCGCGTGCTGCAGGGCATGGGCGGCGCGATGATGGTGCCCGTCGGCCGCTTGATCCTGCTGCGCAGCGTGCCGCCCGCGCGAATGGTCGCCGCGATGGTGTGGTTCACGGTGCCGGGTGCGGTGGGGCGCCTTGCCGGTCCGCTGCTCGGCGGGGTCGTGGTGACGCTCACGTCGTGGCGCTGGATCTTCCTGTTGAACGTGCCGTTCGGCGTGATCGGCGTGCTGTGCGCGCTTGCGTTCATCGACGACACGCACGAACGCATCGACGAGCGTTTCGATCTGCCCGGCTTCGTGCTGCTGTCGACGGGCCTCGTGGGGCTGGTCGGCGGGCTGGATACTGCTGGCCGCGGGCTCGTGCCGCAATGGGTGACGCTCGCGTTCACGGGCACGGGCGCGCTGTCGATGCTGCTGTATTGGCTGTATAGCCGCCGCCACGTCGATGCGATCATCGATCCCTTGCTGTTGCGCTACAAGGCGTACCGGACGGCCGTGCTCGGCGGCATGCCGCTGCGCATCGGCATTGGCGCGTCGCCGTTCCTGATGCCGTTGATGCTGCAACTGGGCTTCGGCCTGTCGCCGCTCACTTCGGGCTCGCTGAGCGTCGCGACGGCGGTCGGTTCGCTGGCGGTGCGCGGCGTGATGACCCAGGCGATTCAGCGCATCGGCTTTCGCACGCTGCTGATCGTCGCGACCTGCATGACGGGCTGCTTCTATGCGTGCTATGGGCTTTTCACGCCCAGTACGCCGCATCTGCTGATCTTCTGCACGCTGCTGGTGGGCGGCCTGTTCAATTCGCTCGCGATGGTCACGCTCAACACGCTCGGCTACTCCGACATGCCGAAGCCGAAGATGAGCCGCGCGACGGCGCTCTCCGGCATGGCGCAGCAGCTCTCGGTGAGCCTCGGCGTTGCGTTCGGCGCGTCGCTGCTCGCGCTGACCGCGCATCTGCACGGCGGCAGCGCCGCGCATCTCACCGCGCGCGATTTCTCGCCCGCGTTCTACGTCGTCGGCGCAGCGGTGCTGTGCTCGCTGTTCTTCTTCGTGAAGCTGTCGAAGGACGAGGGCGCGGAATTGCGGCAAGCCTGATCAGTGCGCGCGGCCCGCTGCAGATACGCTAGCCGCGTCTGCGCCGCGCGACGAATTCGCCTTCCAGATTCCACGTGACGCCATCGGCGGCGAGCGCGACGCCTGTCCAGCGGAACGAGTCGTCGGTGATGCCGGTGAAGTTCCAGCGGATCGGCGTACCGTTCGCATGCGTGCCGATCTGCACGATGTCCTGGCCAATCTTGCGGCCGATCAGTTCGTCGCGCTGTCCGCTCGCCGGATTGATGTAGGTGACGCGCCACGCTTCGATCGACGGGTCCCATACGCGCAGCGTCGTGCCGTACATGTCGAAACGTTGCTCATCGCGCGCGCCGCGATCCGCGCGGCGCGGCATGATCCAGACGTCCTGCACGGCGCGCCCTTCGAGCACCCAGCCGAAATGAATCTCGCCTGTCAGATGCCGCTCGCGCACGTCGGCGCGATAGTGCAGCACGTCCATGTCCCAACTGCCGATGAGCCAGCCGTAGAGGTCGTCGGCGGCGGCGATCCCCGCCGCGCGGCCGGGCGCGGCGAGTGCTGCGTGAAACCCGGCAGCGGCACCGTGATCCAATGCATTCATTGGGGTTGCTCCGTATGCTGAAGCTGGTTGAAAAGGGGAGGCGAACGCGTTGTGCCGCGCCTGCCGCCGTTGTGATAAAACGAGCATACGGACCTGCCGAGGTGACATCTTGGGAAAAATTGCCGTCGATCTCGAAGCCGCGCTGGCGCGCCGCGACACGCTCGGCGCGTCCGGCAGCACGCAGATGCGTGCGCTTGCCGCAGGCGACGGCTGGTCGGTGACGGACGTGCTGTGCACCTTCGGTCCGCGTGACAGGCAGTTCGAGGAGCAGCATGGGGGCGTGTGCATCGCGATCGTCGCGGCGGGCGCGTTCGGCTACCGGTCGGCGGCGGGGCGCGAACTGCTCACGCCGGGATCGCTGCTGCTCGGCAATGCGGGCGAGTGCTTCGAATGCGGGCATCGGCATGCGCCCGGCGACCGCTGCGTGTCGTTTCACTATCAGCCCGCGTACTTCGAGCGGCTCGCCGCCGACGCAGGCTTCGCTGGCGCCGCGCCATCCTTCCGGCATGCGCGCATGCCGCCGTTGCGCGCGTTTTCCGGCCTGGTCGCGCGGGCGTGCGCCGGGGCGACCGAGCGCGCGTCCGGCACGGCATGGGACGAACTCGCCGTCGAACTGGCCGGGGCCGTGCTGCGCGCGACGCAAGCGGACACGAAACCGCATGCTGCGGCGACGAGCGCATCCGCATGGTCTCGCGTCACGCAGGCCGTGCGCCTGATCGACGACACGCCCGATGCACCGCATACGCTCGCAAGTCTTTCGCAGATGTGCGGGCTGTCCGACTTCTACTTTCTGCGCACGTTCGGGCGCGTGACGGGCGTGACGCCGCATCAATACGTGCTGCGCGCGCGCCTGCGCCATGCGGCGCTGCGTCTTGCCGGAGAGGACACGAAGATCGTCGATATCGCGTTCGATAGCGGCTTTAACGACGTGTCCAATTTCAATCACGCGTTTCGCGTCGAATTCGGCATGAGCCCGCGTGCGTGGCGCATGCAGCGCGGCGTGCGCGAGAGAGTCGGGCGTCGCCGCATGGTGCGCGAGGCATGAGCCGGCGTGCGCACCGCTTGCGCGCGGCGGCCGTGTTGCCGCTGATCGTCGGCGCATGCGGCGCAGGCGCCGTGCATGCGCAGGAGCGCGTCGCTGCCGACGACCTGCCGCCATCGACGATCGAGCGCGACGTGCATCTGTTCGTCGTGCAAAAGGACGGCTCGATCGAGGAGCGTGACGACACGGTGCTGCGCGCGAACACGTCGAGCGGCGTCGACGATATCGCGCAGCGCTATGTGTGGTTCAACAAGGATATCGAGCAGGTGCAGCTGCTTGCGGCGGAAACGATCGACCCGAACGGCGTTGCGCATCCCGTAGGGCCCGACGGCATTCGCGACGTGCAGGAGCCGCGTTCGGCGGGCGCGCCGACGTTTCAGGACGGCGTGCTGCGTACGGTGATCTTTCCGGGCGTCGAGCCGGGTTCGCGTGTGCATCTGGCGTTTCGCAAGACGCGCGCGCTGCCGTTGCAGGGCGGCACCTTCGCCTATTTCGTCGAGCCGACGCGCGGCCCCGTCGACCTGCAGCAACTGATCTTCGACCTGCCCGCCGATGTCCCGCTATACGCCGACGCGCGCGGCTACGTCGCGTTGCCGCCCGTGACGGAGAATGGCCGCACGCGTTACACGTTCGAGTATCGGCATGGGCCGTATGCGCCCATCGAAGCGGGCGCCGTCGGCTACGCGACGTGGGGCGACCGTCTGATGGTCTCGACGACGCGCGACTTCGCATCGTTTGCGGAACGCTATCGGACGGCGGCGCTGGACCCGACGTGGCGCGATCCTGCCATTGCGCAGCTTGCGCAGGCGCTGACGGCGCGCACCGACGATCCGCGCGAGAAGGCGCAGATTCTGTACGACTGGGTGCGCCTGAACATTCGCTATGTCGCGCTCTTTCTGGGCGAGACGGCGGCCGTGCCGCACAAGGCGAGCGATATCCTGCGCAACCGCTATGGCGACTGCAAGGACCACGTTGCGTTGTATGGGGCGATGCTTGCGGCCGTCGGTATCGACAGTCAGGCTGTGCTTCTGAACCTTGGGCCGGTCTATGTGCTGCCCGATGTGCCGGGCTATGGCGCGAGCGCGATCAATCATGCGATCACGTGGATTCCTTCATTGCGCGTGTATGCGGATACGACGGCGGGTGGTATCGGCTTCGGTTATTTGCCGCCGGGCGCGATGGACCGGCCGGTGCTGCTGGTCGACGATGGCGTGCTCGCGCGCACGCCTGCGACGCAGGAACGCGGGCGCAGCGCGCGGCTCGAGATTGATATCGAACGGACGGGCGCGGCGGCGTTCACGTATCGCGTCGAGGACGTGGGGGTATCGGCCGAGCTGGAGCGCAATGTGTTTCGTCGCGCGACGCGGCAGCGCTGGCAGTTGATTGCCGCTGATCGCTTGCGGCAGACGGGGTTACATGGGATTGCACGGATGCAGCCAGGCGACGTGAGGCCTACCGTGGGACCGTTTACGACCTTTATGCAGGGTTCGCTGGAGCACTTTACTTGGCCTGACGGCACGACGGCATTGCCCGCGTTGACGAGCCTGTCGGGCGGGATCGCGACGCAGGTGCAGGCATGGCTCGCCGAGCCGGAACGGACGC
Source organism: Paraburkholderia caribensis (assembly GCF_002902945.1). Taxonomy (NCBI): domain Bacteria; kingdom Pseudomonadati; phylum Pseudomonadota; class Betaproteobacteria; order Burkholderiales; family Burkholderiaceae; genus Paraburkholderia; species Paraburkholderia caribensis. The sequence goes on along the minus strand of NZ_CP026101.1, from coordinate 2,235,028 downwards.
AGCCGTGGGTCTGTATTGGCGGCGACTTCGATGAGATCGCGCAGATTGGGTTGCCTGATAGTGTGCGTGTTACGGATATGCCGCAGGATGTTGTTGTGCGGGATCGGTTTTTTGAATATGAATCGCGGTATGTGTTTGATTCCGCTACGCGGGTTGTGCAGATTTCGCGGCGCTTGCGCGCGAGGTTTGGGCATCAGGTGTGTGGTGCTGATGAGTTTGCTATGGTTCGGGGTTCGCTCGTTAAGATTGAGAGGGATGCGTTGGCGCAGATTGTTGTGAGAGCACGGTAAGAGGTTGGTTGTTGTCTGCGACGCTTGGGTGGTTTGCTGGTGTTTTTGTTGTCCTTGTGCGCTTGCCTTTGCGCTGGCATCCGCGTTACGTTAGCTCGCTTCAAGCGTCGCCCCTGTGCGGGGCGGCACCTACTTTTCTTTGCCGCCGCAAAGAAAAGTAGGCAAAAGAAAGCGGCTCACACCGCCAGTGCTAATTCTTGCCTGAGGGCCCCCAAAGGTTCTTACGCTTCACACGGCAATCACGTGACTGATGTCGGTTGCCAGCGCTCTGAATGAGCGCCTCACCCGCTTCACGCACGTGCGTTTCAGCACGCCTCACCAGACAGTCCGCGGCCGCCCAGGTGGCAAACTGTGTGTAGGCTTTCGCGCCATACGCGCACCACTCCGGACCGATAGCGCACGCGCCCCACCCGGTAGGAACGCCACCCTATACGACGCGACAACCTACACACAGTTTGCCACCTGGGCGGCACATGCCGTTCGCTGCCGCTTGACCGGGTACGGATATTTGAAGCGGGTGAGGCGCTTATTCGGCGCGCTGGCAACGCACAGGAACAAGGGCGCTGCCGTGTGAAGTGTGGGGACGCTGGGGGCCCGTGGACAAAGGTCAAGTGCTGGCGGTGTGAGCCGCTTTCTTTTGCCTACTTTTCTTTGCGGCGGCAAAGAAAAGTAGGTGCCGCCCCGCACAGGGGCGACGCGTGAAGTGAGCTAACGCATCGCGGATGCCCGCGAAAACCCAAGCAAACCAAACCAAACCAAACCAAACCACACCACACCGCCCGCGCCACGAAACGGCGCAAACGCGGATGCCAGCAAGGCCCCATGCAAACCCAAACATAGCGCCCGCTGGCAAAACCAAAAAACCCAAAACCAAAAAACCAAAACCAATAAACCTAAACCTTAAACCCCACTCTTCGTGACGACAGGCACCCAAACCCCATTCTTAACCTGATAAAGGGTAGAAGCAGCACTCTTCAACGCCCCTGTGGCATCAAAAGAAATCGTCCCCGTCACCCCTTCAAAATTGATCGACTTCAACGCAGCGCGATAAACCTTCGGATCCGTCGACTTCGCCGTCTCCATCGCCTTGATCACGGCCCACGCCGCGTCATACCCGAACGGCGCATACGACAGAATGTCATCGCCAAACCGCTTCTTGAACTTCGCCGAGAAGTCCTTGCCGCCCGGCAGCTGCGCGAGCGGACGGCCATACTCCCACGCCATCGCGCCTTCCGCCGCATCGCCAGCAAGCTTGATGAACTCCGGGTCTTCGACACCGCCGCCACCCAGCAACTGCGCCGTCATCCCAAGCTGCTTCATCTTCTTCGCAATCGCAGCCGCCTGCGTATCGAGCCCGCCGAAGAAAATCAGATCGGCATTGGTCGACTTGATCTTCGTGAGCTGCGTGCTGAAGTCGACAGCCGTGTTGCTCGTGAACTCGCGCGCGACGATGTTGCCGCCCGCCGCCTTCACCGCTTTCTCGAATTCGTCCGCTTCACCCTGGCCGAATGCCGTGCGGTCGTCGATGATCGCAATGCGCTTGGCCTTGGTGGTCTTCACCGCGTACGTGCCCGCGTTGCCGGCGTTTTGCGCGTCCGTCGAAATCACCATGAACGTGTTCGCAAACCCGCGATTCGTGATGGTCGGGTTCGTCGCGGCAGGGTCGATCATCGGTATGCCCGCCTGCTCGTAAATTTGCGAAGCCGGGATCGTCGTGCCCGAATTGAAATGGCCGACAATGCCCGACACGTTCTGATCCACCAGTTTCTGCGCAGCCTGCACGCCGATGCGCGGGTCGGCCTGATCGTCCTCGGACACGAGATCGAAGCGCGCGACCTTGTCGCCAATCTTGATCTTCTGGGCGTTGGCTTCCTCGAGGGCAAGCCGCACGCCGTTCTGCAGGTCTTTGCCGTAGCCCGCGTTGGCACCCGTCATCGGCGCGGCAAAGCCGATCTTCACGGGCAGTTCGTCAGCGGCGAAACTGCTGAGCGGCGCGATGGACAGCACGGCGCCCAACATCACGGCAAACGGGTTCAGCGTCTTGCAAAAGCTCATGGTTTCTCCTTACATCGGCAGACAGGGATGGTAGAAACAGCCGGCTTGCAGCGCGCGCCGCGCATGATTCGAAAGCGCGGCGCTGCCGGTCGGATTGCGCGATGCAGTGTGTCGACAGGTCTCCTTCAATACGTACGCAAACAATGCACGGACAAAAACACGGACGAGATTACGGACGATGCAGCGTGCAAGGCAATGCTGGAAAACACCAAAGCCAAAACGACTGCGCGCCGTCTGCCGACGAACCGGGAATGTCGCGCAACCCGCGTGCTGCAGCCGATCCGTGGCGCGAATATAGAAAGCCAATATGCGTGCGTCTTGGCAGTTCGCGGCATGTTGGATGCGCATTTCAGCACAGCGCGGCCGCACGCTTTTAAGCGTCGGCTGCGAAGGTGAACGGGAAGCTTGCCGGGGAAAGCGGGGAGGGTTTAGCGTGCCGCATGCGCGAATGCGCATGCGGCACGCCCATCGATCAGTGTGAAGCGCGCAGCGCGTGATGTCGAAAGCGCTGCGCGAGCATGCGTGTGAAGTTGTGTGCGAGGGTGCGTGCGAGCTTGTGTGTGAAGTTGCGCGTCAGCGCGGACCGTTCACTGCTCGCCCTGCATGCGCAACAGTTCTTCGCGCAGACGCAGCAGCGGCTCTTTCACGTCGTCTTCGGCCCATGTATCGAGGTCGTCGATTGCGCGGTGACATCCGTCGAGCACCACGTCGAGATCGACGGGCACGCCGTTGGCCAGCGCGAACTGGATGGTTTCCGCGAACTGCTGGCACTCGTCTTCGCCATACGAGATGTCGAGATTGTCGGCGATCACCTGGGCGATGTTGCTGCGCGCCTTGTCGTCGGGTGTCACCATATCGACGATGCCACGCGCGACGGCGGGCGAATAGTACAGCGCAATATCGAGCCATTGCGCGGCATCGAAATCCGCTTCGCCGAATTGCGCTTCGAAGAATTCGATCGCTTCCTGCTCGTGCATCTCGTCTGCGTCGACGCTGATGCACAACTCTTCAAACTGCTCTTCACGTTCGCTGCGAATCGTGCCGTCCATCTGTGCCTCTCTTGCCAGTCAACCGGTGCCAATAAAAAATGCCGCGCATTTTCACGCGCGGCACGCATTATAGGACGTCAGGCCGACGCAGGCGTGTAGCGTGTGCGCTGCGTCAATCGCGCCGCTGGCTAGGCCGACTCCACCACCCACGCATCGAACCATTCCCGCGGACGGGCAATTTCATCCTGCGCGGCGATAATCTCCAGCTCATAGCGCCCCGCGTCCCATGTTGCGCGCACGACCGCATTCACGGCGGCGACGGTATGCTCGAACGCGCTGCGCACCGAGTCGCCGAGCAGCGTGCGCGCGACGAACACGGCGCTCGTCAGATCGCCGACACCGACCGGCTGCCGCGCGAACGGATAGAGCGGCCGTTGTCCCATCCACGCTTCGCGCTCCGTCACGACGAGCATGTTGAAGCGGTCAGCAAGGCTGTTGCGATCGAGCAGATGCTTGACGAGCATCGTCTTCGGCCCGCGCTCCATCACCTCGCGGCACGCCGCGACAGCTTCCTCGACGGTCTCGATCTCGCGCCCGACGAGCCGTTGCAATTCGCTGTGGTTCGGACACATCACGTCGGATACCTCGGGCATCGTCCGGACCAGAAACTCCTGGATGCCCGGCTCGACGCGGCAGCCCGTCGACGTGCCCATCACCGGGTCGCAGAAATAGCGCGCATGCGGGTTCGCCGCCTTCACGGCGCGCACGATCTCGATCACCGACTGCGCCTGCTCGGGCGTGCCGAGATAGCCCGACAGCACAGCGTCGCAGCGCGGCAGCACGCCGATCGCGCCAATCCCTTCGACGAGCGCGAGCATCTGCGACGCATCGATCGCGCTGCCTTCCCAATGGCCGTACTGCGTATGGTTCGAGAACTGCACCGTGTTGAGCGGCCACACGTTGACGCCAAGACGCCGCATCGGGAACACCGAGGCGCTGTTGCCCGCGTGCCCGAATACGACGTGCGACTGGATGCTCAGAACGTTTTTCATGTCGAACCGATACGGCGCGGGAAGGGCGCCGGAAGAAAGAATGTGCAACGGATGGTCCTGCTTCGATGCACCGCTTTGGCGCGGCGGACAACGAACGCAGATGCGCGGCAGCGCGTCGCCGACGGGACGCGTCGCGCTCTGTTCATCACAAGATACATGAGTTTTCGCGCGCCGGAATCGATCCGGCCCCGTCGTGTTGCGTCGAACCATCAATGCGCAAGCCGATGTTGCGCAAGATCATGCGCGCGTCTGCCCGCTGAGCGGCTCACACCAGCTCGCGGTACAGCGCGAGATAGCGTTCCGCCGACGCGCCCCAGCCGAAGTCCTGGCGCATCGCGCGGCGCTGCGTGGCTTTCCAGTCGGTGCGCCGCGCGTACAGCGCGAATGCGCGGCGGATCGCCGCCGTGAGCGCTTCCGGCTCGAAGCGCTCGAACACGAAGCCTGTCGCCAGATCGTCGGCGATGTTTTCCAGCGACGCGTCGACGACGGTATCGGCAAGGCCGCCCACGCGATGCACGAGCGGCAGCGACCCATACGCGAGCGCATAGAGCTGCGTCAGCCCGCACGGCTCGAAACGCGACGGCACGGCAATCACATCGCTGCCCGCTACGATCTGATGCGCGAGCGTTTCGTCGAAGCCGAGCTCGACGGCAACGCTTTCGGGATGCGCCTGCGCGACCAGCTGCAAACCGTTTTCGAGCGCCGGGTCGCCCGTGCCGAACACCACTAGCTGGCCGCCGCGCTTGATGATTTCGGGCAGCGCCGCGAGCAGCAGATCGAGGCCTTTCTGTTCAGTCAGCCGGCTCACCACGCCGAACAGCAGCGCGTCGCTTTTCTGCGCGAGATGGAAGCGTTCCTGCAGCGCCGTCTTGCACGCACGCTTGCCGGCGAGGCGCGTGTCCGAGTAGTGCGCGGCGATCAGCTGGTCGGTGGTCGGCCGCCAGATCGTGTAGTCGACGCCGTTCAGAATCCCCGACAGATCGTGCGAGCGCTGGCTCAACAGTCCGTCCAGCCCGCCGCCTTGCGCGAGCGTCTGGATTTCGCGCGCGTAGGTCGGGCTGACGGTCGTGATGCGGTCGCTGTAGAACAGGCCCGCCTTCAGAAACGACATCTGTCCGTAGAATTCGACGCCGCTCATGTTGAAGAAGTCCGCGGGCAGTCCAAGCTGGCCGAACTGATGCGACGGAAAGACGCCCTGATACGCGAGGTTGTGGACTGTGAAGACGGTGCGCGCGACCGGCTTGCCGCGTTCGCGCTCGGCCGCTTTCAGATAGGCGGGCGCGAGTCCCGCGTGCCAGTCGTGCGCGTGGACGATCTGCGGCGCCCATGCGGGATCGAGATGCTGCGCGATCTGCGCCGCCGTCCAGCCGAGCATCGCGAAGCGTTGCGCGTTGTCGCCGTACGGCACGTGTTCGGCGTCGAGATACGGATTGCCGGTGCGGTCATACAGCGTCTGCGCGCGGATCACGTAGACGACGAGGCCGTTCGCGCTCAGCGTGCCGCGCTCCAGCGTGACGTTCGACGCGCCGAAGCGATCGCCGATCCGCGCGACGGGCTGCAGGTCCGACAGCCCGGCTACGACGGCGGGGAAGCCGGGCAGCAGCACGCGCACGTCGGCGCCCAGCTCGATCAGCGCGGGCGGCAGCGCGCCCGCGACATCGGCGAGGCCGCCCGTTTTCAGAAGGGGATACAGCTCGCTAGCGACATGCAGTGCGCGGATCGTCATGGGCTTCAGTCCTGTTCGCCGGGGTTGCGGTGGATTGGGCAGTGTCGTTTCGGTGCGTCGCACGGTGTCGATCCGCGCCGCGCAGCGCGGGCGTGGCGGAGCGCAACGGCATGCAACCGCAAGCAGCGGCACCCGCCGAAGCGCCACGCACTGCGTCGTGCGTCGTCGCGTGCCGCCTGCGATCGCCGCGCCTGCCGGGTCCGCCCGCGGGCCGCTACCGTGCAGCCGCCGACTGCCGCTTGAGCGCCTCGGCCGTCACCAGCACGACACCGCTGTCGGTCCGGTAGAAGCGTTCGCCGTCGCGCACCGGGTCTTCGCCGATCACGGTGCCGTCGGGAATCTGGCAGCCGCGGTCGATCACGACCTTGCGCAGGCGGCAGCTCGCACCGATTGACACCTGCGGCAACAAGACTGCCTCAGCGATGTTACAGAACGAATTCACCACCACATTCGACGACAGCACCGAGCGCGAAATCTGCGAGCCGGAGATCACGCAGCCGCCGCACACGATCAGGTTGGTGCCCGAGCCTTGCAGCCCGTTCAGGTCGCGCACGAACTTGGCGGGCGGCAACTGTTCCTGGTGCGTCCAGATCGGCCAGTTGCGGTCGTAGAGGTCGAGCGCGGGAATCGTCGACGCCAGATCCAGATTCGCAGCCCAGTACGCGTCGATCGTGCCGACGTCGCGCCAGTAAGGCTCGACGCTCGGGTCCGACGACACGCACGACATGCTGAACGGATGCGCGATCGCCGTCCCCGACGTGACGACGCGCGGAATGATGTCCTTGCCGAAGTCGTGATCCGTCGCGACGCTGCTGATGTTCTCCTCGAGCAGCGAGTACAGGTAATCGGCGCTGAACACGTAGATGCCCATGCTGGCTAGCGCGATGTCTGGGCGGCCGGGCATCGCGGGCGGGTCGGCGGGCTTTTCGACGAAGCCCGTCACGCGGCGCTGTTCGTCGACGTGCATCACGCCGAACGCCGTGGCTTCCATGCGCGGCACCTCGATACAGCCGACCGTGCAATCGGCGCCCGATTCGACGTGATCCATCACCATCCGCGTGTAGTCCATCTTGTAGATGTGATCGCCCGCCAGCACGACGACGTATTTCGGGCCGATCGAGCGGATGATGTCGAGGTTCTGGAACACGGCGTCGGCCGTGCCGCGATACCAGTGCGCGCCTTCCACACGCTGCTGCGCCGGCCACAGGTCGATGAACTCGTTGAACTCGCCGCGCAGGAAGCCCCAGCCGCGCTGCACATGCCGCAACAGCGAATGCGCCTTGTACTGCGTGACGACGGCGATGCGGCGGATGCCCGAGTTCAGGCAGTTGGACAGCGCGAAGTCGATGATCCGGTATTTGCCGCCGAAGTGCACGGCGGGCTTCACGCGCTTGTTGGTCAGCGGCCCGAGGCGCGTGCCGCGTCCGCCTGCGAGGACGATGGCGAGTGTCGTGTGTTGCAGATCGTTGAGGCTTGCCGGCGAATCCATGTGCGTCTCCGTTTATGGGTGAGCCCTGGTGGAAGCTTTTCTTTGCCCCGGCGTTGCTGTGTTTTTCTGTTTTATCTGGCGCTGTGCGTTGCCGTCGTGGTCTTGTTCTGATGCGCGTTGCTTCTCGCCTGCCTGGCGGCTGGCGTTCGCCATGCACGTTCCCGCCAGCCAGCGATTAGTCTGGACCATGCGCCTGCCGCGCGCAACATGCCGCGTTCGCCATGCCACATTCGTGCGCGATCAGGCGGGAGAGGCCGCGCGCGGGCCGGTAGAAAGGGCGGGCTCGCGGCGCAGGATCGTCAGCCGTTCGGGCAAATTATGCCGGACCGACCACGCGGAACCTGAAACGGCTGTTTGGCGCACACGGCCGCGGCAGCTTCGGGCGCGGCCGTGTGCGCGGCGCTGCAAGCGGGCCGCGACGCGGGCATCATGACGGACCTGTGGTTCCCGTGCTCCTGTCCTTGCCTTTGTCCGCCACCCTATGACAATCCGTTCATCCCTCGTTGCTGTTTCCCTGTCCGCCTGCGTCGCCATGCTGGGCCTCGATGCGTGCGCCGCCGATGCCGTCAATGCCGCCGCCCCGCCTGCGCCGGGCGCGGTCGCTGACGACGGGCCTGCGTACGGTCCCGAGTTGCAGGGCTTCAACTATCCCGCGCCCGTGCGGCAGTTCGAGTTCACGTCGCAGGGCGAGGCGCTGCATATGGCTTACATGGACATCGCGCCCGAGCATCCGAACGGCCGCACCGTCGTGTTGCTGCACGGCAAGAATTTTTGCGGCGCGACATGGGAAAGCACGATCGAGCGGTTGTCGGTGGCGGGGTATCGCGTGATCGCGCCCGACCAGATCGGCTTTTGCAAGTCGAGCAAGCCGCAGCGCTACCAGTTCAGCTTCCAGCAGCTCGCGCGCAACACGCATGCGCTGCTCGAATCGATCGGTGTGAAGAACGCGACGATCGTCGGACATTCGACGGGCGGCATGCTGGCCGTCCGCTACGCGCTGATGTACCCGGCGCAGACGCAGCAACTGGTGCTCGTCAATCCCATCGGGCTGGAGGACTGGAAGGCGAAGGGCGTGCCGTCGCTATCCGTCGACCAGTGGTACGAGCGCGAACTGAAGACCACGGCCGACGGCATCCGCCGCTACGAGCAGGCGACCTACTACTCGGGCCAGTGGCGCAGCGATTTCGAGCCGTGGGTGCAGATGCTCGCGGGCATGTATCGCGGGCCGGGCAAGAAGGAAGTGGCGTGGGATTCGGCGCTGCTGTACGACATGATCTACACGCAGCCTGTCGTCTACGAACTCGGGCAGTTGAGCATGCCGACGCTGCTGCTGATCGGTCAGAAGGACACCACCGCGATCGGCAAGGACGCCGCGCCGCCTCAGGTCCGCGCGAAGATCGGTCACTATCCGGAACTGGGCAAGGCGGCCGCGCAGGCGATTCCGCACGCGACGCTGGTCGAGTTCGCCGAACTCGGTCATGCGCCGCAGATGCAGGACCCGGCGGCATTTCACAAAGCGTTGCTGGAAGGACTCGCCGCTGTGCCCGCGAACCATTGAGCGGGCGGTGGTGGCCGGTTGGAAGCGAAGCCAGCCATGTGCCTTCGCTTCAGCCAGGCGCGGGCGTTCGTGCACGCGCCGTTGACGGGAATCGGCGGCCTCAGGCTTCGCCCAGTTCGTCGCGCACCTGCGCGCCGATTTCGAACGAACGCAGCCGCGCCGCGTGATCGTAGATTTGCGCGGTGAGCATCAACTCGTCGGCGCCCGTTTGCTGGATGATCGAGCGCAGTCCGTTGCGAACCGTCTCGCGATCGCCGATCACCGAGCACGCGAGCGAATGCTGCACGCTGCTCAATTCCATCTCCGACACCGCGAGGTGATCGACGGGCGGCTGCAACTGGCCCGGCGTGCCGCGCCGCAGATTGATGAACTGCTGCTGAAGCGACGTGAAGAGGCGGCGCGCTTCGTCATCGGTGTCGGCGGCGAACAGGTTCACGCCGACCATCGCGTAAGGCTTGTCGAGCGTCTCCGACGGACGGAACTGCGCGCGATACACATGCAGTGCCTGCGTCATGTAGTCGGGCGCGAAGTGCGACGCGAACGCGAACGGCAGACCGAGCGCGGCCGCCAGCTGCGCGCTGAACAGGCTCGAACCCAGCAGCCACAACGGCACCTTCAGGCCCGCGCCCGGCACGGCACGCACGCGCTGACCCGGCACGGGATCGGCGAAGTAGCGCTGCAGTTCGACGACGTCGTCAGGGAAAGAATCGGCGCTGCCGTTCAGATCGCGGCGCAACGCGCGGGCGGTGGTCTGATCGGTGCCGGGCGCGCGGCCCAGGCCCAGATCGATGCGCCCCGGAAACAGCGACGCCAGCGTGCCGAACTGCTCGGCGATCACGAGCGGCGCGTGATTCGGCAGCATCACACCGCCCGAGCCGACGCGGATCGTCTTCGTGCCGCCCGCGACATGCGCGATCACGACCGACGTCGCGGCGCTCGCGATACCCGTCATGTTGTGATGCTCGGCGAGCCAGAAGCGCTTGTAGTCCCAGCGCTCGGCGTGCTGCGCGAGATCGAGCGAATTGCGGAACGCATCGGCCGCGCTCGCGCCGGCTGTGATGGGAGAAAGGTCGAGGACGGAAAAAGGAGTCATGGTATTGATGTGCGGCCAACCATCGTCCTTTGCAAGGGCGAAGCGCAGGTCCGCGTGGCGTGCGGGAAACAGCGATTGTGCCAAAGCGCTCCCGTTCCTGCTGGCGGGCTGATCATGCCCCTGCCGGCAGCAGGGTCGGCGTGTGCGCGAATCCGACGCTGCGCGGCCAGCGATGCAGAAAACCCCTGAAAACAGGGCTCGAAATGCGTTGGCGGCTGCTTCGAGAAGGTTCGATGCGTGTGCCGTCGCACGGAAATACGCGCGCGCGAGCGTTAATGTGTCATCGTCGCCGCCAACGACGCGAATCTGCGCAACGCATGCCCGCGTGACGAGGCGGCGGCCTCCACGGACCTCGACGCCGGTCGGCCCCTCACGTCACGCGTAGGTCGGCTACGCAGTGCACACCCGGACGAACCGGGCCGGCCGGGTCAGCCGGGTGCGGGTATGCAGGCCGGCGCGTCGACGCGACGACTTCATACGCATCACGTAGTGGCGTGGCTGGCGTGCCGACGCTAATCGCTGGCCGCCGCGCGCGAGATCGCATGCGATTCGTCAGCCGATTCGGTGTAAACGCGCTCTCGCGCATTTTCGAACCTGACGCTAGATTGTCACCACTTGCCGGATAGTCGAGGGGCCAGCGGCCGCTGCCGTTTGCGGTCGTCATAGCAGTGAAAATTGCGTCACGGCCAGAGGCACATGCGGCCTCTGGCCGAAACGCTTTCGATGTCGCCGCATGCGCCGCCACGTTCCCGATCGCAAGCCCTCCCAGGTTTCATCGCAGGTTCCGTTTTTCGCGCGCCAGAAATCTCGCGTAGCAATTCTTTAACTTTCCATACACATCTGCGCAGCCATCGTTCGCGATCCGGGTGTCGACCGGGTTATGCTCTGGGTCGTTCACATCGTTTGTGTCTGAAGTTACCGAAGATGGTCAATCGCACCTCGTTGCGCAACATGATGCTTTCCGTGGCCATGGCTGGCGCGCTGTCCGCGCTCGCCGGCTGCGACGACCAGCAGAGCGAGCAAGCCGTGCAAAAGCTCAAGGAATTTTTCAACGCCGTCAAACCGGATGCGCTGCTTCTGAAAGGACTCACGCCCGGCATTACGACCGAGGCGCAGATCCGCGACCAGATGGGCAAGCCCGAAACCGAGCGCCAGTTCACCGACGGCTCGAAACGCTTCGAATATCCGCGCGGTCCGCAAGGCCTCAACACCTACATGGTCGACATCGGCCCGGACGGCACGTTGCAGGCGATCACGCAGGTGCTGACCGCCGCGAACTTCGCGAAGATCCGCGCCGGCATGACGGAAGACGAAGTGCGCCGCCTGCTCGGCAAGCCCGGCGAAGTGGCCGTATATCCGCTCAAGCCCGAGACGGTATGGAGCTGGAAGTGGCGCGAGGGCGGCGTCACGGAAGAGGGCTTCTTCAACGTGCATTTCGACGTCAATCACGTCGTCTACACGACCTCGCGCTCGGACGTGATGCGCGGGCACTGACGGAGGCGGATCAGCCGGGGCGAGCAGGGCGGCAGGAAGCGAGGGCTTCGAAAGAGGGCCGAAAACGAAAGCAGAACGCCACGGTCCAAACAGAAAACGCCTGCAAACAAGGGAGAAAACAACAATGGCCACACGAAGGCGATACAAGCGCATCGGCCTCGTGCTCGGCGGCGGGGCCGCGCGCGGCTGGGCGCACATCGGGGCGATCCGGGCGCTGCACGAGGCGGGCATCAAGCCGGACCTCGTGGCGGGCACGTCGATCGGCGCGCTGGTCGGCGCTGTCTATGCGAACGGCGATCTCGACTGGCTCGAAGAGTGGGTGACGGGGCTCACGTGGCAGTCGGTCGTGCGTCTGCTCGATCTGCGTTTCTCGGGCGGCCTGCTGGGCGGCAGGAAGGTCATCCAGGTGTTTGCGAACCGCTTCAACGGACGCGAGATCAGTCAGTTGCAGATGCCGTTCGCCGCCGTCGCGACGGAGCTCGATTCGGGCCGCGAGACGTGGCTGCAGGACGGTGGCGTGGTGGACGCGGTGCGCGCGTCGATTGCGATTCCGGGCATTTTCACGCCGGTGCTGCACGAGGGCGTGTGGCTCGTCGACGGCGGGCTGTCGAACCCCGTGCCCGTGTCGGCGGCGCGCGGCATGCGGGCCGATTGCGTGATCGCCGTGGACCTGAACAACGACATTCTGAATGGCCGTGACTTCGGCGGCGCGGTGGTCGATCTGCCGCCCATGCCGACGGAAGAATCCATCGAGGCCGTGATCGAACGGGCCGTCGGGGAATCCGAGCCGCTGCCGCTCGATCCCGATGCGCCGCCACCCGCTATCGCGACGCCTGCTCCGCCCGTTCTGCTAAGGCGCAACGGCAGGCCGTTTCCCGCCTGGCTGCAGCCGTCGCCCGAACAGTATTCGCGCGACGTGCGCGTGCCGCCCGCGCCCAGCGCGCGCGTGCCGTCGATGCTCAGTTCGATCGCGCAAAGCATCGACATCATGCAGGTGCGGATCACGCGCAGCCGCCTTGCGGGCGAGCCCGCCGACATCCTGATCCAGCCGCGCCTCGCCGGCATGGGCATCTTCGATTTTCACCGCGCGAGGCCCGCGATAGAGGAAGGGCGCGCGGCCGTCGAGGCCATGCTGCCCGCGATCCGCGCGTGTCTCGGCATCACCTGAGACGTGACCCGAGGCGCGCTCGGTTCTCCGCTCAGTCTTCCGACCGCTTCGACGCGATGACGCGGCACACGCGCTTGCCGGAGCTTGCGCTGGTCGTGTCGTCGGCGAACAGGATCACGCAACTGGCCAGCGCGTCCGTGACGAGCGACGGCTCGAACGCCGAGTAAAGCCGTCCGTCCGGCTGGCGCGCGTCCGCGCCTTCCGTCACGCGCCACGACAGATACAGCATGCCGTTGGGCCGCAGGATGCGCACGAGGTTGTCGACGGCATCGGTGATGGCGTCGACGGGCAGATGCATCAGCACGGTTTCGCAGACCACGTTGTCGAACTGCTCGTCGATCTCGACGAGCCACGGCAGCACGGCGACGCGAAACGCAATCTGCGGATAAAGCCGCCGCGCCTCTTCGAGCAAGCCCGCCGACGCGTCGAACCCCGTCACGCGATACCCATGATCCGCGAGCCATGCGGCATCGCGCCCGTTGCCGCAGCCGATATCGGCCGTCTTGCCCGCAGGCAGCAGATGGTTTGCCCACAGCGCGTACATATCGTCGGGCGGCGGCTGGTCGAGCCACTCGCGCGAATAGCGGGCGGCGCCTTGGGTGTAGGCGTCGAGCGTCGTGGCGTCGGGGCGAAGTGTCATGCGGCGATCCTTGTCGCGGAAGCGTCGGGTGTCGGAAGAGAGAAGCCAGTCTACCGCGTGCGTATCCGGACGGCGCCGATGGGGATCGCCTGACAGCATCGGGCCCGCCTGTCTTTCAGGGAAAGCCCCAATCGGCGCGGGTTTGCGAGCATGTGGGCGGCTTCGCGCGTCTATCGAAAAAGCGACCGCAAACTTGCGAATTCGCGGCGCCTGCCGCGTGCGCGCCATCCGCTTACAAACAGATAGCGCCTGCTACGCCGGGCGTCCAACGCCCGCCACGTAGCGCCTTCCAGGATGTTGCGGTGCACAACAAGCGCATGTCCCGGTTTGAGCAAATTATTTTTGCTTGCGAGTATCCGCGCCATGCCGCAGTTCGTGGCGGCTTTCCGGATAACCTCAAAGGAGACACGCGTGTTCTTATATGGCTTTGGCCCGGTGCTCCTCGACGGCACGATCAAGACGATCGAGCTGTCGGTTCTGTCTCTGGCGACGGCCGTGGTGCTCGGCCTGATCGGCGCGGCGGCGAAGCTGTCGCTCAACCGGCCGATGCGCGCGATCGCGACGGGCTACACGACGCTGATCCGCTCGGTGCCCGATCTGGTTCTGATGCTGCTGCTGTTCTACAGCATCCAGATCGCCGTCAACAACCTGACCGACGCGTTGAACCTGCCGCAATTCGACATCGACCCGTTCGTCGCGGGCGTGCTGACACTTGGCTTCATCTACGGCGCGTACTTCACCGAGACGTTTCGCGGCGCGTTTCTCGCCGTGCCGCGCGGCCAGCTCGAAGCGGGCGCGGCGTACGGCATGAGCGGCGCGCGCGTGTTCGCGCGCATCCTGTTCCCGCAGATGATGCGCTTTGCACTGCCGGGCATCGGCAACAACTGGCAGGTGCTCGTGAAGGCGACGGCGCTGGTGTCGATCATCGGACTCGCCGATGTCGTCAAGGCCGCGCAGGACGCCGGCAAGAGCACCTTCAACATGTTCTTCTTCATCCTCGTTGCCGCGGCGATCTATCTGGCCATCACGACCGTGTCGAACCTCGTGCTGATCTGGCTGGAGAAGCGCTATTCGATCGGCGTTCGACACGCCGAACTCTAATTCGCGCCAAGCGCAGGAGACGACCATGATCGACATTCTCAACCAGTTCTGGCGCGCGTTCCTTTACTGGGACGGGCAACGTATCTCGGGGCTTGCCGTCACGTTGTGGCTGCTGGTCGCATCGATCGGCATCGGTTTCGTGGCGTCGATTCCGCTGGCCGTTGCGCGGGTATCGAGGAAGCGCTGGCTGTCGACGCCCGTGCGCCTCTACACCTACGTGTTTCGCGGCACGCCGCTCTATGTGCAGCTGCTGCTGATCTACACGGGCATGTACAGCCTCGAGTTCGTGCGCTCGCATACGCTGCTCGATTCGTTTTTCCGCAGCGGCTTCCACTGCGCGATTCTCGCGTTCGCGCTGAACACCTGCGCGTACACGACGGAGATCTTCGCGGGCGCGATTCGCGCGACCTCGCACGGCGAAGTCGAAGCCGCGCGCGCCTATGGCATGAGCTGGTTCACGATGTACCGGCGGATTGTGATACCGTCCGCGCTGCGCCGCGCGCTGCCGTTGTACAGTAACGAAGTGATCCTGATGCTGCACGCGACCACCGTCGCCTTCACGGCCACCGTGCCCGACGTGCTGAAGGTCGCACGCGATGCGAACTCCGCGACGTACCGCTCGTTCGAGGCGTTCGGGCTCGCGGCGCTGATTTATCTTGCTGTATCGTTCGCGCTGGTTGCATTGTTCCGGCGCGCCGAGCGCCACTGGCTCGCGTATCTGGCCGTGCGCGGGCATTGACCGCGCTGCGACCCGGCTACACGTCTGCATCCGTTTCACCCGTCTTCACTCTGGGAGAGCATCTTGCTCCACACGACTCAAACGGAAGCCTGCAAGCTCGCCGTGCAGGACATCCACAAGCGCTATGGCGATAACGAAGTGCTGAAGGGCGTCTCGCTGAATGCCAACAAGGGCGACGTGATCAGCATCATCGGTGCGAGCGGGTCGGGCAAGAGTACGTTCCTGCGCTGCATCAATTTTCTCGAGCGGCCGAACGCCGGGCAGATCGTCGTCGATGGCGAAGCGGTGCGCACGAAGGTCGATCGTCACGGCAACTTCGAGGTCGCGGATCACAAGCAGCTGCAGCGCATCCGCACGAAGCTCGCGATGGTGTTCCAGCATTTCAACCTGTGGGCGCACATGAACGTGCTGGAAAACGTGGTCGAAGCGCCGATTCACGTGCTCGGCCTGTCGCGCAAGGAAGCCGAAGACCGCGCGCGCGAGTATCTGGAGAAGGTGGGCCTCGCGCCGCGTCTGGAGAAGCAGTATCCGTCGCATCTGTCGGGCGGGCAGCAGCAGCGTGTCGCGATTGCGCGCGCGCTGGCGATGAACCCGGACGTGATGCTGTTCGACGAGCCGACTTCCGCGCTCGACCCCGAGCTGGTCGGTGAAGTATTGAAGGTGATGCAGAAGCTCGCCGAAGAAGGCCGCACGATGATCGTCGTGACGCACGAAATGGGTTTTGCGCGCAATGTGTCGAACCATGTGATGTTCCTGCATCAGGGGCGCACGGAGGAAGAGGGCGTGCCGTCCGAGGTGCTCACCGCGCCGAAGAGCGAGCGGCTCAAGCAGTTCCTGTCGGGCAGCCTCAAGTAAGCGGGCGACCCGCAGCACACGTTGATGGCACGTCCGTCGTCCAGTCCGGCGCGCACGACTCAGGTCGCGATTGTCGCGCTGCCGCCCGTTTCGATGTCGGGCGTGGGGCCTATTGTCGATGCGTTGAATCTTGCCAACGAGATCGATGGCCGCGCGTTGTACCGTTGGCAGGTGTGCTCGTGGGACGGCCGGCCGGTGCCGCTGTCGGGCGGCGCGCAGTGGCCTGCCGATGCCGCCTTCGGCGACGCGATTTCGTGCGACTGGCTGATTATCGTTAGTGAGCGCTTTCAGCAGTTTGCGGATTACCGGTTGTTTCTTGCCAGTCTGTCGCGGGTTGGGCAGCGTACGCCGTTGGTGACGGGCATTCACCACGGCGTGTGGTGGCTGGCGATGGCGGGGCAGTTGTCCGGGTATCGCGTGAGCGTGAACTGGGAGACGTATCAGCAGTTCACGGAGCAGTTCGAGCGGTCCATCGTTACGCAGCAGATCTTCGAGATCGATCGTGATCGCGCGACCTGCGCGGGCGGGCAGGCGACGGTCGATTTCATGCTGGCGATGATTGGGCGGGAGCATGGGCCTGAACTGGCTGACCGTATCGCCGATACTTTAGGCGTTGGCACGCTGCGGTCGGGTGAAGAGCGGCAGCGTATTCCGTTTGTGACCGCGCCTGGCGAGCGGCATCCTCGTTTGAATGACGCTTTGCTGTTGATGGAAGCGAATATTGAGGATCCGCTGACTTCGGATGAGATAGCGGGGCTTGTTGGCGTTTCGCGCCGGCAACTGGAGCGGCTCTTTCGGCAGTATCTTGGGTCGATGCCTTCGAAGTATTACCTGGGTTTGCGCCTTGCGAAGGCGCGCACGCAGTTGCAGCGGACCAGCAAGTCGGTGGTGCAGATTAGTCTCGCGTGTGGGTTTTCTTCTGCTGCGCATTTTTCTAATGCTTATCGGGAGAAGTTTGGGGTTACGCCGCGGGAAGAGCGTCGGAATTTCATCGAGAAGCAGCATGGCAGTGGTGCTAATGCGGCTATTAGCGAGCCGCGGCCCGCGGCGATGATTGAGCCGCCTGAGCGTGGGGGTTAGTGGTTTTTTTGTCTTGCGACGCGGGGTGTTTTGTTTTTTTCGCTGGCATCCGCGATGCGTTATCTAGCTTCACGCGTCGCCCCTGTGCGGGGCGGCACCTACTTTTCTTTGCCGCCGCAAAGAAAAGTAGGCAAAAGAAAGCGGCTCACACCGCCAGCGCTAATTCTTGCCTGAGGGCCCCCAAAGGGTCTTACGCTTCACACGGCAACCACATGACCCACGTTCGTTGCCAACGCTCTGAATGAGCGCCTCACCCGCTTCACACACCCGCGTCTCAGCACGCCGCGCCAGACACTCCACCGCCGCCCAGGTGGCAAACTGTGTGTCGGCCCTCGGTGCTCCACACGCTTCACTCCAGACCGATTGCGCACGCGCCCCACCCGGTAAGAGCGCCACCCTATACGACGCGACAACCTACACACAGTTTGCCACCTGGGCGGCGCATACCATTCGCTGCCGCTGGCTCATGTACGGGTGTTTGAAGCGGGTGAGGCGTTCATTCGAAGCGTTGGCAACGGGCACTAAGCACGGCACTGGCGTGTGAAGTGTGGGGACGTTGGGGGCCCGTGGGTAAACGTCAAGAATTGGCGGTGTGAGCCGCTTTCTTTTGCCTACTTTTCTTTGCGGCGGCAAAGAAAAGTAGGTGCCGCCCCGCACAGGGGCGACGCGTGAGGCGAGCTAACGTATCGCGGATGCCAGCGCTAAGGCGCGCCAAGGCAAACGCACAGGAGCGTGAAGCGCGAAAGCAACACGCGGACGCCAGCGCAAGCGTTGGAACAACCAAAAAACCACCCGTGCCCCGCCCCGCGCCGCGAGCAAAAAAACCAGCAAACCACCCACCGCCGCAAGGCAAAAAAAAACCAACCCCACCCAGCGTCGCAGACATAAAAAAAAGAACCCGTCGCTTCCACGCAAGACGCCCCGCCCACCGTCACCTAAACTAGGTACCGTTACAGCGACCAAACCCCGAGGCCCCGCCATGCACGACCAAAATGTCACCCGCCAGACTTTCGACGAAGTCATGGTCCCCGTCTTCGCGCCCGCGTCCTTCGTACCGGACCGCGGCGCCGGTTCCCGCGTATGGGACACGCAAGGCAAGGACTACATCGACTTCGCCGGCGGCATCGCCGTCACGGCGCTGGGCCACGCGCATCCCGAACTGCTGAAGGTTCTGCACGATCAGGGCGCCAAACTGTGGCACATCGGTAACGGTTACACGAACGAACCCGTCCTGCGTCTCGCAAAACGCCTCGAAGAACTGACCTTCGCTGACCGCGCGTTCTTCGCGAACTCAGGCGCGGAAGCCAATGAAGCCGCCCTCAAACTCGCGCGCCGCGTCGCCTTCGACCGCCACGGACCACAGAAGGACGAAATCGTCTCGTTCACCCAGTCGTTCCACGGCCGCACGTTCTTCACGGTCAGCGTCGGCGGTCAGCCTAAGTACTCGGAAGGCTTCGGCCCCGTGCCCGCCGGCATCAGGCACCTGCCTTACAACGATATCGAAGCGGCGCGCGCCGCGATCGGCCCGAAAACCTGCGCAGTCATCGTCGAGCCGGTGCAGGGCGAAGGCGGC
The DNA here is from genome assembly GCF_002902945.1 of Paraburkholderia caribensis. Lineage (NCBI taxonomy): Bacteria > Pseudomonadati > Pseudomonadota > Betaproteobacteria > Burkholderiales > Burkholderiaceae > Paraburkholderia > Paraburkholderia caribensis. Next base: position 2,216,126 of record NZ_CP026101.1, on the reverse strand, counting down.
GTGATCCCCGCCGATCCCGCGTTCCTGAAGGCGCTGCGCGAAGCCTGCGACCAGCACGGCGCACTGCTGATTTTCGACGAAGTGCAAACGGGTGTCGGCCGTACGGGCTTCTTCTATGCATATCAGGACACGGGCGTCACGCCCGACATCCTGACCACCGCGAAGGCGCTCGGCAACGGCTTCCCGATCGGCGCCATGCTGACCACCAACGAACTCGCCGCCCACTTCAAGGTCGGCGTGCACGGCACCACCTACGGCGGTAATCCGCTCGCGACAGCGATCGCGCTGAAGGTGGTCGATCTCGTCAGCGACCCGAAACTGCTGGAAGGCGTGCGCTCGCGCAGCGAACAGTTCAAGGCGACGCTCGCGAAGGTCAACGAACGCTTCGGCATCTTCAAAGACGTGCGCGGCAAGGGGCTGCTGCTCGGCATGGAACTCACGGACGCCTTCAAGGGCCGCGCGAAAGATTTCGTCACGGCAGCCGGCAAGCATGGCGTCATCATGCTGATGGCAGGCCCCGATGTGCTGCGCTTCGCGCCGTCGCTGATCATCCCCGTCGACGACCTGAACGAAGGTCTCGCGCGCTTCGAAAAGGCGATCGAGGAAGTCGTCGGCGCAACGGCGCTCGCGAAGTAATCCGTCAAGCCACATTACACGAGACCACGATGCTCTTCGTCCGCCCTGGCCGCCTGGCCGATCTCGACGCGTTGCAACAGATGGCGCGCACCGCGCAGCCCGTGCTGCACTCGTTGCCGCACGACCGGCGCGCGCTGGAGGCGCGCGTCGCGTTGTCGGAAGACTCGTTTCGCGCGGAAGTCGATTTTCCGGGCGAAGAGTTCTATCTCTTCGTGCTGGAAGACAGCGAGACGGGCAAGCTGCACGGCACGTCGAGCATCGTCGCGGCAGCGGGCTATTCGGAGCCGTTCTATGTGTTCCGCAACGATGCCCTCATTCATGCGTCGCGCGAACTGCATGTGAACCGCAAGATTCATGCGCTGACGATGTCGCATGAACTGACGGGCAAAAGCCGTCTCGCCGGTTTCTATATCGACCCCGCGATGCGCGGCGACGCCGCCGCGCATCTGATGTCGCGCGCGCGGATGATGTACATCGCCGCGAACCGCAAGCGCTTCACGTCCGAAGTGTTCTCGCTGCTGCTCGGCGTGACCGACGATACGGGCGTGTCGCCCTTCTGGGAAGCCGTGGGCCGCAAGTTCTTCGGCCGCAATTTCGCCGATATCGAAGTGCAGTCGGGCGGCCGCAGCAGCACGTTCATCGCCGAAGTGATGCCGAGCTATCCGATCTATGTGCCGCTGTTGCCCGAAGCCGCGCAGCGCGTGCTCGGCGAGCCCGACGAAAAGGCGCTGCTCGCCTACGACATCCACATGGAAGAGGGCTTCGAAACGGACCGCTACGTCGATATCTTCGATGCGGGCCCCGTGCTGACGGCACAAATAGAACGCAGCGCATGCGTGAAGCGCAACGAGACGCGTACCGTGCGCGAAGCATCGGCGCAACAGGGCGCGACCTATCTGATCGCCAGCAACAAGCCGGGCGAATTCCGCTGCGTGCTCGCCGATCTGCCCGCGCAGACGGACGGCGGCGCGCCGCTGCCGGCTGCCGCGCGTCATGCGCTCGACGTGCAGGACGGCGATACGGTGCGCTGCGTGCCGTTGCATCAGCAGGAACCGACACATACCACGGGAGAAGCACAATGATCGTCGTTCGCGTCGTGCAAACGGGCGATGTGGACGCGCTCGTCGCGCTCGCTCAGGAGACGGGTCCCGGTCTCACGACCTTCAAGCCGGATCGCGATGCGCTCGCCGCGCGCATCGAGCGCGCGCGCCGCACGATCGAGGACAAGGCCGCGCCGCACGAAAAGGGCTACTTCTTCGTGATGGAGGATTCGCAGACAAAGGACATCGCCGGCGTCTGCGGGATCGAAACGGCGGTGGGACTCGAGCAGCCGTTCTACAACTATCGTGTGAGCACGGTCGTGCATGCGTCGCAGGATCTCGGCATCTGGACGCGCATGCGCGCGCTCAACATCTCGCACGACCTGACGGGCTACGCGGAAGTGTGCTCGCTGTTTCTCAGCCCGCGTTATCGCGCGCATGGCGTGGGCGGCTTGCTGTCGCGCTCGCGCTTCATGTTCATCGCGCAGTTTCGCGAGCGCTTTCCGCAGCGTATCTGCGCGGAACTGCGCGGCCATTTCGACGCGGACGGCACGTCGCCGTTCTGGCGCGCGGTCGGCTCGCATTTCTATCAGATCGACTTCAACGCCGCCGACTATCTCAGCTCGCACGGCCGCAAGTCGTTTCTGGCCGAGCTGATGCCGCGTTTTCCCGTGTACGTCGAACTGCTGCCCGACGAAGCGCAGCAGGCCATCGGCCTCACGCATAGCGACACGCTGCCTGCCCGCAAGATGCTCGAAGCGGAAGGGCTGCGTTATGAGAACCACGTCGATATTTTCGACGCGGGCCCCGTGCTCGAATGCCACGTTGCCGATCTGCGCACGGTGCGCGAGAGCGTCGTCGTGCCCGTCGAGATTGCTGCCGTCGCCGCGCAGGAGGGCGGACCGCGTTCGCTCGTGTCGAATACGTCACTGGACGATTTCCGTACGGGCGTGGCGGCGGGCGTCGTCGATAACGGCGTGTTCCGTCTGACGGCGGACGAAGCGGCGGCATTGAACGTGAAGGCAGGCGAGCCGGTGCGCGTGCTGCCCCTGAAACAGAAATAAGGACTGACATGAGCGAGCTTTTCATCGACGGCGAATGGGTCGCCGGCACAGGACACGCATTCGCATCGCGCAACCCGGGCACGGGCGCGACGGTGTGGGAAGGCAACAGCGCGTCGGCGGAAGATGTCGATCGCGCCGTGATGAGCGCGCGCCGTGCGTTCGCGTTGTGGTCGGCCGTGAGTCTCGACGAGCGCGTCGCCGTGGTGCGCCGCTTCGCTGCGTTGATCAACGAGCGCAAGGAAACGATCGCCGAGGCGATCGGCCGCGAGACGGGCAAGCCGTTGTGGGAAGCGCGCACGGAAGTCGCGTCGATGGCGGCCAAGGTCGATATCTCGGTCCAGTCGTACAACGAGCGCACGGGCGAGCGGCGCGCCGCGATGGCCGACGGCACGGCGGTGCTGCGGCACCGTCCGCATGGCGTCGTCGCAGTGTTCGGGCCGTACAACTTTCCCGGACACCTGCCGAACGGACATATCGTGCCGGCGCTGATCGCGGGTAACGCGGTCGTGTTCAAGCCCTCGGAGCTTGCGCCAGGCGTCGCGCGCGCGACCGTCGAAGTGTGGCGCGACGCGGGCCTGCCCGCCGGCGTGCTGAATCTCGTGCAGGGCGAGAAGGACACGGGCGTGGCGCTCGCGAATCATCGGCAGATCGACGGGCTGTTTTTCACGGGCAGTTCCGACACGGGCACGCTGCTGCACAAGCAGTTCGGCGGCCGTCCCGAGATCGTGCTCGCGCTGGAAATGGGCGGCAACAATCCGCTCGTGGTCGCGCCAGTCGCCGATCTCGATGCCGCCGTGCATCACACTATTCAATCGGCGTTTCTGTCGGCCGGGCAGCGCTGCACGTGCGCGCGCCGCATCTTCGTGCCGAACGATGCGTTCGGCGACCAGTTCCTCGCGCGTCTCGTCGAAGTGAGTTCGCGCATTGCGGTCGGTGAGTACAACGCCGACCCGCAGCCGTACATGGGCGCGGTGATTTCGGCGCGTGCGGCGGCGCGTCTGGTCGAAGCGCAGTCGCGTCTGATCGCGGACGGCGCAAAACCTTTGCTGAAGATGGAGCAGCGCGATCCGAAGCTCGGTTTCGTTTCGCCCGCCATTCTCGACGTCACGAACGTGAGCAACCTGCCCGACGAAGAGCACTTCGGTCCGCTCGCGCAGATCGTCCGTTACGGCTCGTTCGATGACGCGATCTCGGGTGCGAACGACACGGAGTTCGGTTTGTCAGCCGGCCTGCTCGCCGACGACGAAGCGCTGTGGACGCACTTCCAGCGCGCGATCCGCGCCGGCATCGTGAACTGGAACCGGCCCACCAACGGCGCTTCTTCGGCGGCGCCGTTCGGCGGCACGGGCCGCTCGGGCAACAACCGGCCGAGCGCGTACTACGCGGCCGATTACTGCGCATACCCGATGGCCTCCGTCGAAAGCGCGCAACTGCAAATGCCCGCGAGCGTGTCGCCGGGTCTTCATTTCTAAGGATCGACGATGCAAGCCACTGAAGCCAATTTCGACGGACTTGTTGGACCGACCCACAACTACGCGGGGCTGTCGTTCGGTAACGTCGCGTCGCAGAACAACGAGAAGTCCATCGCGAATCCGAAGGCCGCTGCCAAGCAGGGCCTGCGCAAGATGAAGCAGCTCGCGGACCTCGGTTTCAGGCAGGGCGTGCTGCCGCCGCAAGAGCGGCCGTCGATCCGCCTGTTGCGCGAGCTCGGCTTTTCCGGCGACGACGCGAGCGTGATCGAGCGCGTCGCGAAGAATGCGCCGGAACTGCTCGCGGCAGCGAGTTCCGCATCGGCGATGTGGACGGCGAATGCCGCGACGGTCAGCCCTTCGGCGGATACGCAAGACGGCCGCGTGCATTTCACGCCCGCGAACCTGACCAGCAAGCTGCATCGCGCGATCGAGCATGAAGCGACGCGCCGCACGCTGCGCGCGATTTTCGCGGACCCGTCGCGCTTCGTCGTGCACGAGGCATTGCCCGGCACGCCCGCGCTCGGCGACGAAGGCGCGGCCAACCACACGCGTTTCTGCGCGGAATATGGCGCGAAGGGCGTCGAGTTCTTCGTATACGGACGCAGCGAATACCGGCGCGGGCCGGAGCCGAAGCGCTATCCCGCGCGCCAGACGTTCGAGGCGAGCCGCGCGGTTGCGCACCGTCACGGCCTTGCCGACGACGCGACCGTGTACGCGCAACAGACGCCCGAAGTCATCGATGCTGGCGTGTTCCATAACGACGTGATCGCGGTCGGCAATGCGCGCACGCTGTTTTGCCATCAGCTTGCGTTCGTCGAGCAGAAAGCCGTGTACGACGAACTGCGCTCGAAGCTCTCGAAGCTCAACGGCGAGTTCAACGTGATCGAAGTGCCCGACGCGCAGGTGAGCGTCGCCGATGCCGTGTCGTCGTATCTGTTCAACAGCCAGTTGCTGCTGCTCAACGACGGAACCAGCAGCAAACAGGTGCTGGTCGTGCCGCAGGAGTCCCGTGAGAATCCGCGCGTAGCGGCTTATCTCGACGAACTGGTCGCCAGCACGGCGCCCATCGACGACGTGCTGGTGTTCGATCTGCGCGAGAGCATGAAAAACGGCGGCGGCCCGGCATGCCTGCGCTTGCGGGTCGTGCTGAACGAGGCGGAGCGCGGTGCGGTCACGCCGGGCGTGTGGATCGACGACAAGCTTTTCACGCGTCTCGATAGCTGGATCGACACGCACTATCGCGATCGCCTCGCGCCGACCGATCTCGCCGATCCGAAATTGCTGGTCGAATCGCGCACGGCACTGGATGAGTTGACGCAGATTCTCGGTCTGGGTTCGCTGTATGACTTCCAGCGCTGATCCGTCCGTGCCGGCGATGCTCGACGATTTCCTCGCGTTCACGCTGGCCGGACATCGCCCCGCCGACGAGGCGCGCGAAGGCGTGTGCGCGAAGGGCGTGCGTTGGAGATGGATCGACGATGGCGTGCTGCAGTTCGAGCCCGGCGCGCCTGTCGACGGCGATGGCCGCAGCGTGCTGGCGTCAGCGGGCATTCATGGCGACGAGACGGCGCCGATCGAACTGCTGTCGTTTATGGTGCGCGATATCGCGCACGGACAGGTGCCGCTAGCTTGCCGCTTGCTGGTGATTCTCGGCAACGTGCAGGCAATGCGCGAATCGTGCCGTTATATCGACGACGATCTGAACCGGCTGTTCAGCGGACGTCACGCGCAATTGTCCGCGAGTCACGAGGCGCCGCGCGCGGTGGCGCTGGAGCACATTGCGCAGCAGTTCTTCGCCGAGGCATCCGATGCGCCTGGCGCGCGATGGCACGTCGATTTGCACACGGCGATTCGCGCGTCCGTGTTCGAACAGTTCGCGCTGCTGCCGCATACGGGTGCGCCGTTGTCGCGCGCGATGTTCGAATGGTTGCGCGATGCGCGGATCGCGGCGGTGCTGTTGCATACCACCAAAGGCAACACGTACTCGCATTTCACCGCCGAGGTTTGCGGTGCGGATGCCTGCACGCTGGAGCTAGGGAAGGTTCGCCCCTTCGGCCAGAACGATCTTGCGCGGTTTGCCGCCACCGATGCCGCGCTGCGCCAGCTGATTGCCGGCGAGCCCGGCGACGCTTCCTTGCCGCTGCCGCGTGTCTTCACCGTCGTCGATCAGATCACCAAGCAAAGCGATGCATTCGAGTTGCTGCTCGCGAAAGATGTGGCCAATTTCACCGCATTCACACGCGATACGGTTCTCGCGCGCGACGGCGAATATCGCTATGTCGTGCGCCATGACGAAGAGCGCATCGTGTTTCCGAACGCGACAGTGAAACCCGGATTGCGGGCGGGGCTGCTGGTTGTCGAGACGACGGATCAAACGCATTCGCAACTCGCGTAGCCGGAACGGGCGCGAAGCTCACGGTTTGGCGGTGTCGCTCGTATAACCGCCTCCCAGCGCCTTGGTCAACTCGATACCTTGCGCAAGCCGCTGGCCGTCGAGCAGCAAGAGCGCCATCTGTTCAGCCAGCACGGGCAAGCGTGTCTCAGTGGCGATCTGACGGCTCACGAGACCACGCTCGTAGTGCGCCTCGGCTGATTTCTGCGCGAAGCGGGTTGCGTCGACCTTTTCCATTTGAAGTGCCCGCTCGTCGTCGAGTGCCTGCAGACGGCTGCTGCTGACGGCAACGTCGCGCACGGCGTTCAACACTGCCTGATTGTACTGTTCGATCAACATGTCGCTGGCGGCGCGCGTGCCGTGCAGATTGGCGTTCAGACGCCCGCCGTCGAAGATCGGCAGGTACAGACCCGGTATCAGGTTGATCTGCTGGCTGGCGCTGCGAAACAGCTTGTCGAGGTGAAGCGAGTCGAGACCGATCAACGCCTTGATGTCCAGACTGGGATAGAAAGCGGCCTTGGCGGCATCGATCTGGCTGAACGACGATTGCACGTACCAGCGCAGAGCCTGAAGATCGGCGCGCCGGGCGAGCAGGTCGTATTGGAGCGTGTGGGGCAGGCTTGCGTCCACTTGCGGCAACGGCACGGGTTGGATGTTCAGATCGTCAGGCCCCGCGCCGATCAGCGCCCGCATGGATTCGCGCAACGCCTTGACCTGTCCTTGCGCGGCGACGATCTGACGGTCGACGGCCAGCACCTGTGCACGCGCGCCGAGCAATGGCGTGTTCGCTTCCAGCCCACGCTGAACCTTGCTCCGATGCGCGTCGACCGCGTAGTCGAGCGTATCCCGCGTTTGTTGCAGCAGGTCGAGCATCTGATACGTGGTCTGCATGCTGTAGTAAAGCTGTGCGAGGCCCGCCGAAATATCCAGTTCGGCGGCGGCTGTTTCGGCGACCCGCGCGTTTTGCACGCCCAGCGCGGCTTCGACGGCGGACCGATGCATGCCCCACAAGTCGATATTGAGATCGGCGACGACCCCGAGCGCACCTTCCGTGTACCAGGGACCCGTGATGCCGAGACGCGGCAGATTCAGCGCATAAGGACCCAGAAAACCATTCGCCGATGCGCGTTGCTCGTTGATGAGCGCGAACGCAGCCATTTGCAAGCCCATGCCCGCACGCAGCACGTCCGCCTGGGAACCCGCCTGGGTCACACGTGTGCGCACCATCGCGATAGTCGGTGAGCCCGCCAGTGCGCGCTGGATCAGCGCGTCGAGTTGCGGGTCGCCGTAGCGCTTCCACCATTGCGCGTCGGGCCAGCCGTCGTGGGCGAGATGGATGTCGTCGGCGAGCCGGATCTGGTCGGGCGCGATCTGTGCGTGCGGCGCCGTATCGTTGTGGATCAACGCGCAGCCCGACAGCAGGGCAGCGCAGCAGATCAGTACGTCGAGCCTGAAGCGAGAGAGTGAGTGTGTCATGTCAAATGCGCTTTTCCGGTTGCATAGCGGCTGTGTCGATGCTGCAAGCATCCGTGGTCCAGTCCGGTAGTTCGACAACCTGCGCGGCCAGTTGCCGCGCCTGTGCGGCGAGGGTGGATGACGCGTCGGCGGATGGGGCGATGGGCAGCGAGCGGGGCGGGGCGGCCGTGGGCGGCTGCGCAGTCAGGCCGTCGGCGTAGTGGTCCAGGGCGTCTGCAGTCTGCTGGCGCCATGCGTCCCATGCCGTATCGACGGCCGGTGGGTGGCCTTCGGCGTCGAGCCTGTCGCGCAGGATGTCCCACTGGTCGAGCATCTTGCGGCCGCCGTCCAGAACGTTGCGCGTGCGTTGCAACAGGGCTTGCCGCGTTTCGGGTCGCAGGTTGACTTCCAGTGCGACGCGCTCGTACATGTCTTCGCAGTTCTTGAACGCGTTCCAGCACACCGCGCGCTGTTGCAGGTAGCCCAGTTGTTCGGAACCGCCGGCGCACTCGGAACGGCGAATCAGCCTGGCTGCTTCGCGCAGCGCATCGGCCAGTTTCTGACGGAGCGTATCCGCCTCGCTCTCGGGCCAGATGAACGTATAGACGACGGTCGACACAACGATGCCAATCAGGATGCCGATTGCGCGATCGCGAATCTCGCCGAGGTCGGCGGATGGACCGAAGCCGCTTTCCAGCGTGGCCATTGCGAAGGTGAACACGAACTGCGTGCCGATGTACGACGAACGTTCGGAACCCGTTGCCACCCAGGCGCCCGCGAAGAATATCGGGGCGAGCATCAGCAGAAAGCCGTCGATGCCGTCGAGGTGCGGGATGATGAAGATGGTCGTCAGCAACGCGAGCAGCGCGCCGATCAGTGCGCCGCTACAGCGCAGCATCATTTTCTGGAATGACGCGCCCGTGCTGGGATACGCGACGATCACGCAGGTCAGCATGCTGGTATGGATGCCGTCCCACTGCGCGCCGTGATAGAACGCGTAGCAGATCAACGAGGCCAACGTCACTTTGAGCGCAAAGCGCAAATACGCGGGGTTCGTCAGGGTATCGGCGACGAATAATGGATCTTTGGGAGCCTTGGGCGCGGGCTGCGCGGGATCGAAACGCGCAAGTTCTTGCAAGGTGCGGCATGGGCCATCCAGGCTGAACGCCGCAGCGGTGGCGCGTTCGGTGCCGCCCGGTGTCCATGTGCACCGATAGGGCTCGGCGCGCTCGACCGACGCCTGCAAGGCTGCCACTTCGTCCCTTAGTCTGCATATCAGCGCGCGTCCGGCATCGCCCAGCGGGAGGCTGCGCGCCGCGAGCACGTTCGTCCTCGCACGCAGGTAGCCGACGGCGGCGATGCACGCTTTCCAGTACGGTGCGCACGCGCGATAGCCGGCGTCGTCAGAACTGGCGAAGGTGTGCAGCCCTTGCAGCGCGAGCGTGTCCTTTTCGATGCGGGTGACAGGCGATGCCGCGGGCGCATCGATGTGCGCCGCCGCGCCGCGCATCTGTTCGAGACGCGCCGATACCTCGGAGAGCTGACGATGCAATTCGCGCTGCAACAGGGCGACCGGACGGGACGGGAACAGAAACCCGCACACGATCACCATGAGCAAAACGGGATACATGCCGGCGACGACCGCCCACATCAACGCGCGTACCCCGATCTCGGGAAAATCCAGCGAATCGGGAATGGTTTGACCGTAAACAGCCACGAGCGCAACCGCGAAAAACATCAGCCCGAGCTTGTTGACCCGCATCAGGTACATGCTGCCGAACAGAATCAGGCCGGCTGCCGCGATGCGGATCAACGGATAACCGTAAGCGTATTTGAGCACCAGAAACAGGCAGCCGACGTCGAGCACGGTCGCGACGACGAATACGACCGCGACGACCTTCGTGAAAAAGGCGTTCTGCTGCACGCCGTAAAACAGCACGATCAGCGACACCGCGATCAACGGCACGCGCAGTGTCATCGACACGAAAACGACGAGCAGACAGAGCGAGCCCAATTGAGTGGCCTGAGCAGCGCGCCCCGGACGCGTCTCGGTTAGTTCCTCGCGGAGAAAGCTCGCCAGAGCGCGCAGCGGCTCCGGCATGTAGTCGGCCAGGCTCATCGCGACCTCAGGAGCGGGGTTGGTCGGCGGCTTGCGGATGCAGCTGCGCGACGGCCGACGCGCCGATCCTGAACAGGTCCGCATCGGGCTGTTCGACCCGGATCTTTACGGGAAAGCGCTGCGCAACCCGCACCCAGTTGATGCTGCGCTGTACGCGCGGCAGCCCGCCGAGCACGAGGCCGCCGTCGTCGGGCAACACGCCGTAGCCGATCGAATCGACCGTGCCCTTGAAGCGCTTGCCTGTATCGCTCATCAGATAAACGGTCGCGGGCGTGCCGGGGCGAATGTTCTTCAGGTCGGTTTCGCGGAAGTTGGCGACGATGTACCAGTTCCGTGTATCGATCAGCGTAAAGATCGGCTTGAGCGCCGAGGCGAACTGGCCGACCGAGGTTTTCAGCGACACGACGCGGCCGTCGAACGGCGCGCGCACTGTCGTCATGTCGAGGCGGAACTGCATCAGCGCGATATCGGCGAGGACCACGTCGCGTTGCGCGACCAGCGCGTCGACGCCCGTGACGGCTGCCGTGGCCTGCTGGGCCTGGAGCCGCGCGGCGACCAGGTCGGCCTCGGCCGCGCGTTGCGCGGTGCGGACGCGGTCGACGTCTTCTGCGGACACATAGCCCGGCGCCAGCAGCGGCTGCGTGCGCCGCAGCGTTTGCGCCGTTTGCGCCGCCGTGACGCGGGCACGCTCGACGAGCGCATGCACGGAATCGGCGCCGTACTGCTGCGCCGTGACGACACGCTGCGTGAGGGCGATCTGTTTGTCGAGTGCAACCAGCGTGGCCCTGGCACGCGCCAGCTCATCCTCGAACGGGCGCGGATCGACGCGGAACAGCAGGTCGCCCTTGTTGACCCGCTGATTGTCCTTGACGGCCATTTCGACGATGCGTCCGCTCACGTCGGGCACGACGTCGATCGTGTCGGCCTGGGCATAGGCGTCGTCGGTGCCGGGCGACGTATCCACGCGCCAGATGACATAGGCGAGCAGGGCCAGTGTGACGACGGCCAGCAGCAGCGCGGGCCACTTTCTGCTTTTCAAGGTGTTGGGGCGAACGGCCATCGGAAGGCTCTGATTGTCGAGATTGCAGCGTTAAAAGAAGACCAGCCAGACCAGCAGCGAAAAGAGCAGCATCAATGTGGGCTGCACCATGGCGGGCGGGCCGAATGCGCGCTCCTGTCCGAACCGGATCAGCAGGCCGCGCACGATCAGCGCGAGTACGAGTCCGGCAATGGCGCAGAACAGCCAGTCCGGAAAGAACGAGCCAAGCACGGAAATGGATCGCGGCATCGTGCAGCCTGAGGCGGCCATGCTGAGCATGATCAACAGGATCGGTCTAATCACAGGCATAGCCTTCGAAGAATGATGTCGACGCCGGCAGGCGTCGCGAATCGGGGACTGGTGCGCCGTCAGCCGCGAGGCACGCGGGAACTGCGTGCCTCGCGAGACGGAATGGCGCGTCAGTCGGACTTTTTGGTCAACGCCTGGGCGCGTGCGTTGTTGCGCGCGATCTCTGCATCGACGCCGGCGCGGATGCCATCCACCGTGAAGCTGGCGGGCGTCTGCGCGGGTGGATACGCGACGAAGGAGTCGAGGAACTTCGCCGTCTCCGCAATCGCGCCATACAGGACGTAGACGTTCTTGGTCGTCCAGTCGTAGTACTGGTCGGAGACGACGTCAGCGCGCTCGTACGGGTCCATGCGCAGATTGAAGATCTTCGGCACGCGCAGGCAGGTCAACGGGTTGTTCCATACCGCGAAGCCGCCGGGCGCGCGCTGTTCGCAATAGACGAACTTCCAGTCGTTGTAACGCATGTCGACCAGAACGCCGTCGTCGTCGAAGTAATAGAACTCCTTGCGCTCGCCTTTGGCCTGCTTGCCTTCGAGGTACGGCAACTGGTTGTAGCCGTCCAGATGGTTCTTGAAGCTTCGCCCGCCGATGCTCGCACCCTTGAGCAGGCGCTCCTTGATGTCCGTGTCGCCCGCGGCGGCAAGCAGCGTGGGGAACCAGTCCATGCCGGAAACGAGTTCATTGGAGATCTGTCCCGGCTTGATGTGCCCGGGCCAGCGCACCAGCGCGGGCACGCGGAACGCGCCTTCGTAGTTCGAGTCTTTCTCGTTGCGGAACGGCGTCGTCGCGGCGTCCGGCCATGTGAACTGGTTCGGGCCGTTGTCCGTCGTATAGACGACGATCGTGTTGTCGGCGATGCCCATTTCGTCGAGTGACTTGAGCAGCTTGCCGACGTCCTGGTCGTGCTCCCACATGCCGTCCGCGTACATGTTGCCGGGCATCCCGCCCTTGTCCTTGTACTCCGGGCGCACGTGGGTGAACACGTGCATGCGCGTCGTGTTCATCCAGACGAAGAACGGTTTGTCCGACCGGGCCTGCTCCTTCATGAAGTCGATGGCGCGGCCCGTCGTCTCGTCGTCGATGGTTTCCATGCGTTTGGACGTGAGCGGGCCCGTGTCCGTGCAGACCTGCCTGCCGACCTTGCCGAAGCGCGCGTCGACAGTGGGATCGTCATGGTCCGAGGCCTTGCAGTCCAGCACGCCGCGCGGCATGAAATACTTCGCATAGGCCTTGCCTTGTGGCGTATCGGCTTTGGGCCAGTATGGACGCTCCGGCTCTTCTTCCGCATTCAGATGATAGAGGTTGCCGTAGAACACATCGAAGCCGTGGACGGTCGGCAGATACTCGTTGCGATCACCCAGGTGATTCTTGCCGAACTGGCCCGTCGCATAGCCGAGCGGCTTGAGCGCCTGGGCGATCGTGACATCCGAGGCCTGCAGCCCCTGTGTTGCGCCGGGAATGCCGACCTTGCTCAAGCCCGTGCGCAGCGGCGACTGGCCCGTGATGAAGGACGAGCGGCCAGCCGTCGAACTGTTCTCCGCGTAGTAGTCGGTGAACATCATCCCTTCGTGAGCGAGGCGGTCGATGTTCGGTGTCTGATAACCGACGACACCCTGGCCGTACGCGCTGATGTTGGTCTGACCGATGTCGTCGCCGAAGATGACGAGAATATTCGGCGGGCGGGTCGTGTCCGCTGCATGCGCGACGGGGCTCAACGCCAGCCATCCGGATACCGCTGCGGACAGCGCCGTGACGGCCTTGCGTTTGAGCATGTGTCTGAGAGGCCTGGTCTTTTTTTTCATTGGTTGCTCTTGTTGGCTATGGGTGCAGCACTTGAATCTCCTGCGAAGACGAGTTGGCAGGAGGCGACGCAGACGAATTTCCATCCGCTTTCTGTTTGAACGCGTGGATGACGGGCGGGTCCCGCTATCCGGCGCGCAGGCCCCGGGCGATCTGCCGCAGCCTTGGGCCCGCATGCGCGTGAAACTGCCTGATCCCCGGGCATAGATAGTTGAGTCCGGGCTCGCCGTCCGGCGCGCGTACGAGCCGGTTCTTCGGACATTCGCCCCAGCACAGGTTCAGGTGCGGACATTGCAGGCAGTACTTCGGAAGGGTGTCCTTCTTGCCGAAGCCGAAGGCTTTCTGGCGCTCGGAAAACGCAACGTGATGAAGCGGGTGGCTGAAGATGTCGCCGAGTTCGTATTCGGGGTAGACGTAGTGATCGCAGGAGTAGACCCGGCCATCGTGCTCCATGGCGAGCCCCTTGCCGCAAAAAGGCGCGGTGATGCAAAGCTGCGAGGGCAGGCCCATGGTCTGCGCGACGGCCGTTTCGAAAAGGTTGACCAGCACCCTGCCGAGATCCTCGCGATACCACTCGTCGAACGTACGGCTCAGGAAATAGCCCCAGTCGTCGGGGTCGACGGACCAGTCGGTGACGACGGAATCCGCCGCGCCCGGTTTCGCCCTTTCGGTGCCGACCACAGGAATCGATGCCTCGTCCCAGAATTGCGGCGCGACCTGCTTGAATGTCCTGGCCTCGACGCACGGATTGAACTGCAGGTAAGTCGCGCCGACTTCTCGCGTGAGGAAGCGATAGACGTCGGTCGGTCTGCGCGCATTGAGCCGGTTGATCACGGCGAGCGCGTTGAAGGCGACTCCGTGACGGTGGATGCATTCGAGTCCCCGCATGACCCTGTCGAACGTGGGCTTGCCCGAGCGCGACACGCGGTAGGCGTCGTGCAGTTCGCGCGGCCCGTCGATGGACAGACCGACGAGAAAATCGTGCTGCTTGAGAAACGCGCACCACGCGTCGTCGAGCGCGGTGCCGTTGGTTTGCAGGTTGTTTTCAATGCGCTGGCCTGCGCTCTTGTACTTCTCCTGCAGAAGGACGACCTTGCGAAAGAATTCGAGCCCCATGAGCGTCGGCTCGCCGCCTTGCCACGAAAAGACGATCTGCTCGCCGTCCTGCGCTTCGATGTATTGACGGATGAACGTTTCCAGCGTCCGGTCGTTCATGAAATTACCGCGGCGCTGGTCGAGCAGCTGTTCCTTGTGCAGATAGAAGCAATACGTGCAATCGAGATTGCACGCCGACCCGGTTGGCTTGGCCATGACGTGAAAACGCCGCTTGAAGCGCGGGCCCGATGGCGGCGCGTCGACGTCGCCCAAGCTGGTCGCTAGTGGTGTCAGCGGAATGGCCGTGCTGTGTTTCATTGCAGTCGATGCTCGAAGATTCGCGGTGTCTGCTCGGAGGCGTGAATTGCTTGAATTACGTGGAGTGCCGACACGATTTTCGTAAAAATATAATGTCGGAATCCTTATTGAAAATATCATACGCAATACGAAGTAACTTACGTATTAGACTAAAGGCGTATTGCGCCATCCTGCGTCGCCGGGTAGGCTGATGCGCCACAAGCAAATCCCGCATCCGGTTATCTGAATCCGTCGACAGATTCGCATCAAAACCTCAAGCTGTTTCCTGTGTGCCGGCGAATTTCCTAAGGAGGATTGCGTCGTTGCGACAGGATTTTTCTGATTTGAACCGATCTCGATCAGCGCACCACGCAATGCAAAACCGGTGCACTCGACGGGCCGCCGGGGAAGACCCTGTAAAATCCCGCGCTCGCGTTGCCTTGTGCGTCGCACCAAACCGGACGACGGCGTTTGAACCGTATTTTTGGCGTGCCCATGATCGCGGCATGCCCGAGGCGGGGCATTCCGCCCACCAGCACTTCTTGAGGAAAGCTTTGATGAAAATGAGTTGGCAAAAGATGGCCGCGCTCGCCGCAGTGGCGGGCACCCTGATGGCAGCGACGGCAACGGCCGCAACCGCGGCGGAGATCAAGGAAATCCGCTTCGGCGTCGAGGCGTCGTATGCGCCGTTCGAATCGAAGTCGCCCGCCGGCGAGTTGCAGGGCTTCGACATCGACATCGGCAACGCCGTCTGCGCGAAGCTCAAGGCGAAGTGCGTATGGGTCGAGAATGCGTTCGACGGTCTGATTCCCGCGCTCCAGGCCCGCAAGTTCAACGCGATCAACTCGGACATGTCGATCACCGACCAGCGCCGCGCCGTCATCGACTTCACCGATCCCATCTACGTGATTCCCAACCAGATGATCGCGAAGAAGGGCAGCGGCCTGCAGCCGACAGCGGCATCGCTGAAGGGCAAGCACGTCGGCGTGCTGCAGGGCACGATCCAGGAAACCTACGCGAAGGCGAAGTGGGCGCCCGCAGGCGTCGACGTGATTCCGTATCAGACCCAGGACCAGGTCTATGCCGACCTCGTCGCCGGACGTCTCGACGCGTCGTTCCAGGACGCGGAAGCGGCCTCGAAGGGCTTCCTCAAGAAGCCGCAAGGAGCAGGATTCGAATTTGCGGGCCCGGCCGTGTCGGATGAAAAGCTGCTCGGTTCGGGCGTGGGCTTCGGTCTGCGCAAGGGCGACGCTCAGCTGAAGGACGCCGTCAACCAGGCACTCAAGGAACTGAAAGCCGACGGCACGATCGACAAGCTCGCAGCGAAGTATTTCGACGTCAAGGTCACATTGAAGTAATGCATTTCGTGCGGCGCGGATTGTCGCGCCGGCGTCGAACGTCGAAACGGCCGCTTCATGCGGCCGTTTTTTTTGCCCTTGTTTTTCCAGTCTTTTTTAGCTTCTTCATGCTCCTGCACATGGCGGCGTGCGCTAAAATCTGCCCACGGGGAAAGACGGCCCGACATGCCGGGGGCAGCGAGGCATGCCGGATCAAGCCGCCAGTACGAAACTCAACAGACGAGAGCACGAAGCACGATGCTTCGCCGCAACTACTTGCATGGGACCAGCGCAAGCAACGAAGCGCGAACGCTGGCCGGACAGGGGACCGGAATGACCACCACCGCAGTCGCTGAGGAACGCCAGGCAGAAGACGTTCCGGGCTTTGCGCAGGCCGCGCGCGCAAACGTTTCGTTTGCCCGTCAGCCCATCCTGAACCGCGACAACATGTTGTGCGCGTTCGAACTCAAGCTATATGAGGCGCCCGCCGCCGGGTCCGGCGATCAGGAAGCGGGCGGCGAACAGCCAGAAGCGCAAACCCGCCGGGCCGAATCCATCATCCACGCGGTCCTGCAGCCCGACGTGCGCGCGGCGCTCGCCAATCATCCCGGCTATCTGCCCGTCACGCGCGACCTGTTGTTCGACGACGCGATCCGCAGCCTGCCCGCCGAGCGCTTGATGTTGGAACTGCCGCCCGACATCGTCGCGGACGATCAACTGATCTCCCGCATCGTCGAGCTGCATGGCCGCCGCTATCGCTTCGTGATCGACAACGTCGCACAGGCCAACGACACCTTCGCGCGTCTGCTGCCGTATGCCGACGCCGTGAAGATCGACATGCATCGCATCCCGCAAGCCATGCTTCCCAAGTTCGCGAGCGTGCTGAAATCGGCGGGCAAGCTGTTGATCGCGCAGGGCGTCGAATCGCAGGAAGTGTACGGGCAGGCGCTCGATCTCGGCTTCGACCGCTTTCAGGGCTATTACTTCGCGCATCCGCAGGGCGCGGCCGCGCGCAAGGTCAGCGCGCCGCGCCACGCTCTGTTGAATCTGCTGCAACTTCTCGGCGGCGAGCCGACCGTCGCGCAGCTCGAAGCCGAGCTGAAACTGAACCCGGTGCTGGTGATGCATCTGATGCGTCTTGCCAATTCGAGCGGCCTCGCGATGGGCCGCAAGGTCACGACCTTGCGCGAAGCGATCAATGCGACGGGCACGAACCGCATCGCGCGCTGGACCCAACTGCTGCTGTACGCGGACGGCCGCAAGGTCGCGCTCGAAGACGATCCGCTGCTGCAACTCGCCGCAACGCGCGCGCGCTTCATGGAACTGGCCGTCCAGCGTCTGCCCGAAGCGGGGCGCGACGAAACCGACGCGGCCTTTCTCACGGGCGTGTTCTCGTTCGTCGACTCGGTGTTCGGCGGTTCGCTCGAACACACGCTCAATGTGTTGGTGCTGTCCAAGCCGATCCGCGACGCGATCCTGTTGCGCGAAGGCGTGCTGGGCACGTTGCTGACGGTGGTCGAGGCGCTCGAACGCGGCGCATGGGCCGACGTCGAAAGCGCGTGCGAGCGGCTCGACGGTTTGCAAGCGCTCGATGTCGCGCAAATGGGCCTCGTCTCGGCCGCATGGGCGGGCGTCGCCGACCGCAGCGCCGAGGCGACGGGGCTGGAGCGGCTGGAGGACTGATACGGGAGAACGCGCGGCTCGAACGCACGAGCCGCGCAGGTCGATGGAAGCGGGCGCGTCTTTCGTTAGAGCGTTTCGACTTCGCTCACGGGCGCATGCGCGAAGAACCGGCCCAACTCGCGCGCCAGTTCGTTGAGCGCGGCCATTTCCCGCTGCGAGATGCGGCGCCGCACGTCATGATGCGCCCAGTCGCCATAGAGCAGGGCGACCGTCGACTTGTTTTCCAGCACCACGGGCAGCAGCACGAACGAATGCACGCCTTCGAAGGCGCGGCGATACCAGTCGGGCAGGCGCGCATACATCTTCGGATCGCGCGCATTCTCGATGAAGATGCCGACCGAGTTCGCGATCGCGAGATGGAACACGTCGGGCGCGAAGGCAGTTGCGAAGCTGAGCTTCGGCAGCGCGGCTTCGATCTTCGCGCCGAAGCCCATCGTCGCCTTGAAGATGCCGCTGCCATGGCGCACGAATACGACGGTGCGCTCGAACTGCAAACCCGCGAGCACCGTTTCCGACGCCATCGCCAGCGCGGGTGCAAGTCCGCTGTCGCTCGGCAGCGCCTGCAGTTCGCCGACCCCTGCGCGGATGCACGACTCCGGGTCGAGCGCTTCGCGCGCGATCGCATCGGCATTCGCGCGCAGTTCGAAGATCTCGCGCATCACGCCGTCGCGGGTCTCTTCTTCGGCGAGCGTCAGGCTCATGTCGACGAGCACTTCGGGCTCTGTGTTGAGCGTGCGGCCGTAGCGCTGCGCCAGCTCGGCGATGCGCACGTCGCGCTGCGCCTGAGGCAGATGCGGCTGCGTGAGCACGTTCGCGACTTCCGTCGAGTAGTTCGTGATCGCGCGCAGCCACTGCACCTGACGCGGCTCGTCGTCCTGCAGCGGGTCGAACTCGGTCATGCCGACGCGGATCATCTCCGGCAAGCGCCAGCGCGACGCCGCTTCGAGGCCGATTTCATGGAACGTCACGCCGAGCACGGTTTCGCAGGCTTCGTTCTCGCCCATGCCCGTATCGATCTGGCGGCGAATATGGTCCCACTCGGCATCCAGGTAGAACACCACGAGCAGCTTGCCGATCTGGCGCATCAGCGTGCAGACTACCGCCTCTTCGCCGTCGCGCAGATCGCCGCGCTCGGTGAGCTTGCGGGCCACGCAGCCCGACAGCATGGTGCGGTTGAGTTCGAGCTTCGCGTCGATGCGGCGCGGCGCGCTGTGATGAAAGTGATCGACGATCTTCAGTCCGACCACGAGATGCCCGACGGCATCCATGCCGAGCACCATCAGTGCCCGCGAAACCGTCGTGATGTTGCCGCCGAACGCCATGTACATCGCCGAATTCGCGAGACGCAGCACCTTCTGTGTCAGCGCGAAGTCGGAGAGCACGATCTGCACGAGGGCGCTGAAATCGAGGTCGTCGTTATTCATCGCGGCCATCGTCGAGCGGAGCGACTGCTGCAGCATCGGGAAGTCGCCGCGCTCGTTCATGCGAGCCCAGAGCCGGTCAAGCAGCGCAGCCTTTAGCATGAGAGTCCCGCAAGAGCCATACAAGTTCCAGTGAGCGGCAAGTCGTGACGAGAACTGTGCCTGGTATCAACACGCGTCATGTCTGTCACGCTTCACCATGCACGTGAAGCGCGCGCGATGCGAAGCGCTGTGCGAGTTCTTCCGATGGGAGCGCCTTGCAGACGAGCCAGCCCTGAATGTGACCGCAGCCCATCTCGGTGAGCAGTTCACGCTGCGCTTCCGTTTCGACGCCTTCGGCGACGAGTTCGAGATCGAGCGTTTGCGCGAGGCCCACGACGGCGCTGACGATCGCCTGATCGTTGCGCGAGGTTAACAGATTCTCCACGAAACTCCGGTCGATTTTCAGTTTCGCGAGCGGGAAGCGTTGCAGATAGGCGAGGCTCGAATAGCCCGTGCCGAAGTCGTCGACCGCGAAGCGGATGCCGAGGCCCGTGAGTTCTTCGAGCAACGCGGTTGCGTGCTGCGGGTCGTGCATCAGCAGGCTTTCCGTGATCTCGAACACGAGCCGGTGCGGATCGATGCCCGTGAGCGCGATCGCTTCGCGCACGCTTTCCTTGAAGCGCGGATCGCGGAACTGCTGCGGCGAGACGTTGACCGCGACGTATTGCAGCCGGATGCCCTGTATGTCCCAGCGGATCAACTGCATGCACGCGGCCTTCAGCACCCAGTTGCCCAGGTAGTTGATGAGGCCGACGGATTCGGCGAGCGGGATGAACATCGACGGCGGCACGAGCCCGTGGACGGGATGCTGCCAGCGAATCAACGCCTCGACGCCGACCACGCCGTGCGACTGACTGCTCGTGATGGGCTGGAAGTGCAGCGAGAACTCGCCGTTGCGCACGCCGTCGTACAGGTCCGATTCGAGCTTCAGGCGCTCGGCGTCGGCGGGGCTGTCGTCGGGCACGTAGAACGCGAGCGTGTTGCCGCCCGCGGCTTTCGCGCGCGCCAGCGCATGATCGGCCCAGCGCAATAGCTGGCTGTCGCGCGGTGCGGGTTCGGCCGATTCGCCCGCGTGCTGCGTGTCGGGATACAGCGCGATGCCGACGCTCGCCGACAGGTGCACCGGCTGGCGGTTGAACGTGTACGGTTGCTGGATCGCCGTCAACAGACGCCGCGCGAGTGCTTCGGCGGCGATCGCGGTGTCGGCGCGCGCGTGCGCGGGCGGCAGCAGGATCGCGAACTCGTCGCTGGAAATGCGCGCGATCACTTCGCCTTGCGTCGTCATGTTGGACAGGCGGCGCGCGGTGTCGCGCAGCATTTCGTCGCCGGCGTCGTAGCCGAGCGCGCGGTTCACGCGCTGGTAGTCGTCGAGATCGAGCAGCAGCAGGGCGGCCGACTTGCCCGTCGCGTCCGCCTTCTGCTGCGCGTGACGCATTTCCTCGACGAGCGCGGGCACGTTCGCGAGGCCCGTCAGGTTGTCGTGATGCAGTTGATGCTTGAGGCTCGCTTCCGTCGCGCGCCAGCTCGACACGTCGAAGCCCGCGATCGCATATCCTTCGATGCCGTCGTGACAGTTGCGCGCAATGCGCAACTCGACGGGCACGGGATAGGTCAGCGACTTGATCAGATCCAGCGTGATTTTCTCGACGGCGCCGCTTTCGTTGGCGCGTCGCAGCGCGGCGTCGAGGCGGGCCACGTCGCCGGGCGCGACGAGTTCGTGCAGCGTGACGGTTTGCAGATATTCGCGGTGATAGCCGATGAAGCGCAGGCTCGCCTCGGAAACATAGAGAAAGGTGAGATTGCGCGCCACGTGCGCGAGGAAGTCGACGGCGTGCGCGGCCTGTTCGAGCCCGTGCGAAGCATCTGGCAAGCCAGCCGCGCCCGGTGCGCCCGATGCGACCGTCGTGCGCGCGGGCTGACGGGCCGCGCGGAATCGCTCGATTGCCGTGCGCAGCAAGCCCCGGCGGGCTGGGGTGATCCTGGTCGCTTCCATGTGTGTCGCTGACTACCCGGTTCGTCTTGAGGCTGGACGTTCTGGCGATGCCCGTCGGCAGACCGATCGGGGCAGGCGCGAGGCCGTCCATCAGAACGGGATAACGACGTTTGCGGCAGAATCTTTAGCTTTCAGACACAAAAAGCGCCATAACAAATGGTAAGGATTCGCGGGTGCCCTGGACGCCTGTGCATCGCCGATGGATTCCGCTAAAGTGGCGGCGAACGCGCTCCGTTATTCCCCTTACGGGGCGCGAGGTGGCAACCCCGCAAGCAAGCCGTTTTCCGAATCCAAGCAGCCGTTAAACATGCCTGATCCGTTTCAAAACGACGAAGCCGGCCGGCCCCAAACGTTTGCGCAAGCAGGCGAAGAGGACGAGGCGATCTCATCGGCGCAGTTCGTCTATGTCGGGCGTCAGCCGATTCTCGACCGCGACGGCGCGCTGCACGCTTACGAACTGCTGTTTCGCGGCAGCGCGCAAAATTACGCGCAGGTCTCCGACGACGCGCAGGCCACCGCGCAGGTGGTGGTGCGCACGATCGGCAGCATCGGCGTGCCTTCCGTGCTCGGCACGCACCGCGGCTATGTGAACATCGGCCGCGATCTGCTGTTCGACGACATCGTGCATCTGATGGAGCCTGAGCGCTTCGTGCTTGAAATTCTCGAGACGGTGCAGTTCGACGAGCGGCTCATCGCGCGCATCGCCGATCTGCGCCGCGCGGGCTTTCGGGTCGCGCTCGACGACGTATGCGAACTGTCGCCGAACCTGCTCGCTGCGCTGCCGTACGCGGATATCGTCAAGGTGGATTTCCTGCAGACGGACCGCGCGCAACTGCCGGGCCTCGCGAAAACGCTTGCCGGTCACGGCAAGACGTTGATTGCGGAAAAGGTCGAGACGCGCGAAGACTTCGCGCTTGCCCGCGATCTCGGCTTCGATCTCTTCCAGGGTTATTTCTTCGCGCGGCCGCAGGTGCTGTCGACGCGCCGCACGCGCTCGTCGCGTACCTCGCTGCTGCGGCTGCTCGCGCTGCTCGCGCGTGACGCGGGCATCGTCGAACTCGAAGACGAACTCAAGCGCAATCCGAATGTCGTGATGCAACTGTTGCGGCTCGTCAATTCGAGCGCGTTCGGGCTCGGGCGCAATATCGCGTCGCTGCGCGAAGCGATCATCGCGACGGGCACGCGGCAGATCGCGCGCTGGGCGCAACTGCTGCTGTACGCGGGCGGCGGCGATCTGCCGTGGCGCTCCGATCCCCTCGTGCAACTGGCGGGGACGCGGGCGCGCTTCATGGAGCTGGCGGCGCGCTGGATTCGCCCGAACGACGAGGCGTTTGCGGACGCTGCGTTTCTGACGGGCGTGTTTTCGCTGGTGCATGTGCTGGTCGATTCGACGCCGGACGCCACACTCGATCCGCTCGATCTGTCGCCGCTGATTCGCGATGCGATCGTCGAGCGGGCGGGGCAGATGGGTGCGCTGCTGAGCATCGCGGAAGCGGCGGGCGAGGCGCAGGATGCGGCGGCCGTGGCGAGCGCCCAGTCGCTTGAGGAATTCGGCGCGCTCACGCCGATCGTGCTGGCCGAGTTGAATCTGTCGGCGGCTGCCTGGTTTGGCGCGCATCTGGGCGACTGATAGCCATTGATGGGCGGCTGACTTGCGCGTCGCGTCGATCCGGCTGGTCCGGCTGACGACGCGTAATGGTCAAACGTGGTCCAATATGAGGCGCAAGTTGAGCCTCGACGCTTCATGTTGCAGGGCATAGCGTCGCGAGGCGTTGCACGGGCATCGTGCGCTTACGATTCGAGGATTCGACATGAAGCTGAAGATTGTGCCGTTCGCGCTGGCGGCTGCGCTGTGCGCGAGTATGTCGCTGTATGCGTTGACGGCGTCCGCAACGCTCAAGCCGGGCGACAGCGCGCCGGACTTTACCACGCAGGCGTCGCTGGGCGGCAAGACGTACACGTATGCGCTGGCCGACGCGTTGAAGAAGGGTCCTGTGGTGCTGTACTTCTATCCGGCTGCTTTCACGAAGGGCTGCACGATCGAGGCGCACGAATTCGCGGAAGCGGTGGATGAGTACAAGAAGTACGGCGCGACTGTGATTGGTGTGTCGCACGACAACATCGACACGCTGACGAAGTTCTCGGTCAGCGAATGCCGCAGCAAATTCCCCGTTGCGGCCGATCCCGACTCGAAGGTGATCAACGCGTATGACGCGGGGCTGCCGATGCACGCGTCGATGGCGAACCGCGTGTCGTATGTGATTGCACCGGACGGCAAGATCATTTACGAGTACACGAGCCTTTCGCCCGACAAGCATGTCGAGAACACGATGCAGGCGCTCAAGGAGTGGGCTGCGACGCATAAGCAGCCCTGAGCGGGCGTAGGTCGCTGTTTGCCTTTTACGCTGCGCGGCATCTGATTACTGTTTTGGTTGTTTGTGTTATTGGTATCGCTTTGCCATTGCTGGATACGTTGTCATGCCGATTGTCGTTGCGCTGTTTGCTCTGATTGCGTTGATTTATGGCTGTGTGCAGGCGTTTCATGCGCTCTCTGCACAGTTTGGGCTTGGCGTGGCCGTGGGTGTCGCGATCCTCTTTGCTGCGCTCGTGCTTGCGGCGCTGGCATGGTGGTGGCGTCGGCATAAGGAAGTGTCGGCGAATATTCGCGATGGCGACTGGACTCACGAACTCAAGGGCGAATGGGGTGGGGTTCGCCTCGCGGCGGGGAAGCGGTTGTGCGATTTGCAGGTCGCCGGTGTGCGGGGGGCGTATATTTTTGCCGATCTTCGGGAGGCACAGCCGGTGCGGGAAGGGGAGCGCTGGCAGGTCAGGCTGGATGTCAAGGATGCGGCGCATCCCGAGTGGCGCTTACCGGTGAGGTCCGAGCGCGAGGCTCGGCAGTGGGTCAGGATTTTTGATCTGGCGATGGCGCAGAAGCTTTAAGGGTTTTTTGTTTGTCTGCGACGCTGGGTGGATGGGGGTTTTTGCTGGTGGCGGTGGTGGGTTGGACTTTGGTTTCGCTGGCATCCGCGATTTGTTAGCGTGCTTCACGCGTTGTCCTTGTGCGCTTGCCTTTGCGCTGGCATCCGCGATGCGTTAGCTCACTTCACGCGTCGCCCCTGTGCGGGGCGGCACCTACTTTTCTTTGCCGCCGCAAAGAAAAGTAGGCAAAAGAAAGCGGCTCACACCGCCAATTCTTGACCTTTGCCCACGGGCCCCCAACGTCCCCATCCTTCACACGCCAGTGCCGTGGTTAGTGCCCGTTGCCAACGCTTCGAATGAACGCCTCACCCGCTTCAAACACCCGTACATGAGCCAGCGGCAGCGAATGGTATGCGCCGCCCAGGTGGCAAACTGTGTGTAGGTTGTCGCGTCGTATAGCTTGGCGCTCTTACCGGGTGGGGCGCGTGCGCATTCGGTCTGGAGTGAAGCGTGTGGAGCACCGAGAGCCGACACACAGTTTGCCACCTGGGCGGCCGTGGCCTGTCTGGCGCGGCGTGCTGAAGCGCAGGTGCGTGAAGCGGGTGAGGCGCACCGCAAGAGCGCTGGCAACGAACACGAATGACGTGATTGCCGTGTGAAGCGTAAGAACCTTCGGGGGCCCTCAGGCAAGAACAAGGGCTGGCGGTGTGAGCCGCTTTCTTTTGCCTACTTTTCTTTGCGGCGGCAAAGAAAAGTAGGTGCCGCCCCGCACAGGGGCGACGCGTGAAGCGAGCTAACGTAAAGCGGATGCCAGCGCAAAGGCAAACGCTCAGAAGCATGAAGCACGAAGGCAAATCGCGCATGCCAGCGCAAACACTGGCAGACCACCTAGCGTCGCAGACAAACAAAAACCTTACACACCCGAAGCCGCCGCCCCACGATTCCGCCTTCCCTCCCACCGAACCCGAATCCGATCCATATAAAGATAAACCACAGGCGTGGTATAGAGCGTAAGCATCTGACTCACAATCAACCCACCAACAATAGCAAGCCCAAGCGGAGCCCGCAGCTCCGCCCCTTCCCCGCGTCCAAACGCGAGCGGCAACGCGCCGAGCAGCGCCGCGCACGTGGTCATCATGATCGGACGGAACCGCAGCAAACAAGCCTGCTCGATCGCATCACGAGAAGACAGCCCTTGCCGCGACGCATCGATCGCAAAATCGACCATCATGATCGCGTTCTTCTTCACAATACCAATCAGAAGAATCACCGCAATCAGCGCAATGATGCTGAACTCGGTATTAAAGAGCAGCAGCGCCAGCAACGCCCCGACCCCCGCCGACGGCAACGTCGACAAAATGGTCAGCGGATGAATATAGCTCTCGTACAAAATCCCCAACACGATATAAACCGCCGCAAGCGCCGCGAGAATCAAAATGGGCTGATCGGACATCGACTGCTGAAACGCCTGCGCCGTTCCCTGGAAGCTGCCGTGAATCGTCGCCGGCATGCCGATCTCGGCCATCGTCTGATAGATGATATTCGTCGCCTCCGACAACGACTTGCCCGGTGGCAAGTTGAACGAAATCGTCGACGCGACGAACTGGCTCTGGTGGTTCACCGCCAGCGGTGTGTTGCCCGGCCCGAAGCTCGCGATCGCGGACAGCGGAATCATCGTTTCCTTCGACGTCGACACGGCCGCGCCCGTCGATGCACTCGACTTGCCGCTCGCCGCAATCGAGTTGTTCGCCAGATTGCGCGCGGCATCGCTCGCGACGGCAGCCGCGCTCGACGAGGTCGTGCCACCCGTGCCGCCTGACGAAGCCCTCGACGTCGCACTCGACGTCACCGTGCCCGCCGTCGCATTGGTCGATTGCGAACCGCTCGCGCTGCCGCCCGACGTGCTGACCCACACCTGTTTGAGCATGTCGGGGCTCTGCCAGTACTTCGGTGCGACTTCCATCACGACGTGATACTGGTTCAACGGGTTGTAGATGGTCGAGACCTGGCGCTGGCCGAAGGCGTCATACAGCGTGTTGTCGATCTGCGCGGGCTTGATGTTCAGGCGCGCCGCCGTCGCCCGGTCGATCGTCACCATCGCTTCCAGACCGCCTTGCTGCTGGTCGGAGTTGACGTCGGTGAGCTCAGGGCGCTTTTGCAGCGCTTCCGTCAGAATGGGCGCCCATTTGTAGAGATCGGCAGTCGTGTCCGATAGCAGCGTGAACTGATATTGCGCGTTCGACTGCCGGCCGCCCACGCGGATGTCCTGCACCGCCTGCAGGAAGGTGCGCGCGCCAGCGACGTCCGACAGCGGCCCGCGCAACTGCTGGATCACCTGGTCGGCGGAAACCTTGCGCTCGCTCTTCGACTTGAGCGACACGAACATGAAACCCGAGTTGGTCTGCCGTCCGCCCGTGAAGCCGACCACGCTGTCGACGGCTGGGTTCGCCTGGACGATCTTCATCATCTCGGAGAACTTCACCTTCATCGCCTGGAACGATGTGGACTGGTCGGCCTGAATGCCGCCGACCAGCCGCCCCGTGTCCTGCTGCGGGAAAAAGCCCTTCGGCACGATGATGTACAGATACACGTTCAGCCCGATCGTCGCGATCAGCACGGCGAGAATCAGCCGCGGATGAAGCAGCGACCAGCCGAGCGTGCGCGCATAGCCGCGCTGCATCCAGTCGAAGCCGCGCTCCAGCCAGCGTCCGAAACGGCCTTCCTGTTTCTTTTCGTGCGGCTCGGACAGCAGCCGCGAACACATCATCGGCGTGAGCGTCAGCGACACGATCAGCGACACGCCGATCGCCAGCGACAGCGTCAGCGCAAACTCGCGGAACAGCCGCCCGACGATCCCGCCCATCAGCAGAATGGGCAGGAACACGGCGACCAGCGAGATGCTGATCGACATCACCGTGAAGCCGACTTCGCGCGCGCCGACGAAGGCCGCCTTCATGCGCGGCATGCCGTTCTCGATGTGCCGCGAAATGTTCTCCAGCACTACGATCGCGTCGTCGACGACGAAGCCCGTCGCGATGGTGAGCGCCATCAGCGACAGGTTGTCGATCGAAAAATCGAGCAGGTACATGGCCGCGAACGTGCCGATGATCGAGATCGGCACCGCGACGCTCGGAATCAACGTGGCGCGCCAGTTGCGCAGGAACAGGAACACGACCATCACGACAAGCGCCACGGCGATCATCAGCGTGAGTTGCGTGTCCTTCAGCGACGCCCGGATGGTCGTGGAGCGGTCGGCCGTCGGCGTGACTTCGACGGCGGCGGGTAGCGATGCCTTCAGCTGCGGAATCATCGCCTTCACGCGGTCGATCGTCTCGATGATGTTCGCGCCCGGCTGCCGGTACAGAATCACGAGGACCGAGCGCTCGTTGTTCATCAGGCCGAGGTTGCGCAGGTCTTCGACGGAATCGACGACTTCCGAGACATCGGACAGATGCACGGCCGCGCCGTCGCGATACGCGATCACGAGGTCTTTGTATTGCGCGGCCTTCTTCGCCTGGTCGTTGGTGTAAAGCTGCACGCGGTTCGGGCCGAACTCGATCGAGCCCTTCGGGCTGTTGGCGTTCGCCGACGCCAGCGCCGCGCGCACGTCTTCGAGACCGATGCCGTAGTGAAAGAGCGCCTGCGGCTCCAGCTCGACGCGCACGGCCGGGTTCGCCGAGCCGCTCACGTCGACTTCGCCGACGCCGTCCACCTGCGACAGCGATTGCTGCAACACGGTCGCCGCCGAATCGTATAGCTGGCCCGCCGTCATCGTCTTCGATGTGAGCGCGAGAATCAGGATCGGCGCGTCGGCGGGATTGACCTTGTGATACGTCGGGTTCGAGCGCAGGCTCGCGGGCAGGTCGGCGCGCGCCGCGTTGATGGCGGCCTGCACGTCGCGCGCGGCGCCGTCGATGTTGCGGTTCAGGCCGAACTGCATCGTGATGCGGGCCGAGCCGACCGAGCTCGACGAGGTCATCTCGGTGACGTCGGCGATCGTGCCGAGATGCCGTTCGAGCGGGCTGGCCACGCTGGTCGCGACGGTCTCGGGGCTCGCGCCCGGCAGGCTCGCCTGAACCGAGATGGTCGGGAAATCGACCTGCGGCAACGGCGCGACGGGCAGCCTCGCGAACGCGAAGAGGCCCGCCAGCGCAATGCCGATGGCGAGCAGCGTGGTGGCGACGGGGCGTTGAATGAAGGGGCGCGACAGGTTCATCGGTTCGGCCTTTTCATTCAGACGTCGGCGTCGGTGACGGGCGGCCGGGTCGGACCATCGCCATGATCTTCACGATGAAAGCGCGCGCGCAGGCTCCGCGCAATCGAATCGAAGCCGAGATAGATCACGGGCGTCGTGAAGAGGGTCAGCAACTGGCTGACGATCAGGCCGCCCGCGATCGCGATACCGAGCGGGCGGCGCAGTTCCGAACCGGCGCCCGTGCCGAGCATCAGCGGCAGCGCGCCGAGCAGCGCCGCCATGGTCGTCATCAGGATAGGGCGGAAGCGCAAGAGACACGCCTGATAAATCGCTTCGCGCGGCGGCTTGCCGTGCTCGCGCTCGGCTTCGAGCGCGAAGTCGATCATCATGATCGCGTTCTTCTTCACGATGCCGATCAGCAGCACGATCCCGATGATGCCGATGATGTCGAGATCGTGGCCTGTCACCAGCAGCGCCAGCAGCGCGCCGACGCCCGCCGACGGCAGCGTCGAAAGAATCGTGATGGGGTGCACGAAGCTCTCGTACAGCACGCCGAGCACGATGTACATCGTGACGATGGCGGCGAGGATCAGGAACAGCTCGTTCGACAGCGACGCCTGGAACGCGAGCGCCGCGCCCTGGAAGCGGGTCTGGAACGAAGCAGGCAGGCCGATGTCCTTTTCCGCCTGCTGGATCGCCTTCACGGCCTCGCCAAGCGATGCGCCGGGCGCCAGGTTGAACGAGACGGTGGTGGCCGGGAACTGGCTCAGGTGCGTGACGAGCAGCGGCGCGGGCCGTTCGTGGAAGCTCGCAATGGAGTTGAGCGGCACCTGTCCGCCTGACGACGTCGACGACGGCAGATAGATCGAGTTCAGCGACTCCGTGTAGTGCTGCATGGTCGGCTGCGCTTCGAGAATCACGCGGTACTGGTTCGACTGCGTGAAGATCGTCGAGATGATGCGCTGGCCGAATGCGTCGTAGAGCGCGTTGTCGACGGTGGCGGGCGTGATGCCGTAGCGGGCCGCCGACGCGCGGTCGATCTCGACATACACCGACTGGCCGTTGTTCTGCAGGTCGGTGGCGACGTCGACGATTTCAGGCGACTGCGCGAGCCGCTCCATCAGCTTCGGCACCCAGGTCGCGAATTCGTCGATATTCGGATCGGTCAGCATGAACTGGTATTGCGTCGGGCTGACGGTCGAATCGATGGTCAGATCCTGCACCGGCTGCATATAGAGCGTCGCGCCCGGAATGTGCGACGTGTCGCGCTGCAACTGGCGGATCACCTGGCTCGCCGTCGCGTCGCGGTCGTCGCGCGGCTTCAGATTGATCAGCATGCGGCCGCTGTTCAGCGTGATATTGCTGCCGTCCACACCGATGAACGAGGTCAGGCTTTCGACATTCGGGTTCTTCAGGATTTCGGCGGCGAGCTGCTGCTGGCGCTCGGCCATCGACGCATACGACACCGACTGCGACGCCTGCGTGATCGCCTGGATCACGCCCGTGTCCTGTACCGGGAAGAAGCCCTTTGGAATGTAGACGTACAGCACGCCCGTCAGCACGAGCGTGAGCACGGCGACGACGAGCGTCGAGCGTTGCCGGTCGAGCACCCATTCGAGCGCGACCGCATAGCGTGCGATCACCCAGTCGATGGCCGCGTGCGCGCGTGCTTCGAAGCGGTGGCTCTCCTTCGGCGGGGTGTGGCGCAAGAGCTTCGCGCACATCATCGGCACCAGCGTCAGCGACACGACGGCCGAGATCACGATGGTCACCGCGAGCGTGATCGCGAACTCATGGAACAGCCGTCCGACCACGTCGCCCATGAACAGCAGAGGGATCAGCACCGCGATCAGCGAGACCGTCAGCGAAATGATCGTGAAGCCGATCTGCTTCGAGCCTTTCAGCGCGGCCTCCAACGGCGACTCGCCTTCCTCCACGTAGCGCGCGATGTTCTCGATCATCACGATCGCGTCGTCGACCACGAAGCCCGTCGCGATCGTCAATGCCATCAGCGATAAGTTGTCCAGCGAAAAACCGCACAGGTACATGACGGCGAGCGTGCCGATCAGCGAGAGCGGCACCGACAGGCTCGGGATGATGGTTGCGTAGATGTTCGCGAGGAACAGATACATGACCAGCACGACGAGCACGACCGACATCATCAGTTCGAACTGCACGTCGCGCACCGACGCGCGGATCGTCGTGGTGCGGTCGGTGACGACCCGTACGTCGAGCGCGGCGGGCAGCGACTGCTGCAGCGTGGGCAACAGCGTCTTGATGCTGTCCACCACCTGGATCACGTTCGCGCCCGGCTGGCGTTGCACGTTGAGGATGATCGCGGGCGTGCTGTCGACCCATGCGCCGAGCTTCGTGTTCTCGGCACCGGACACGACGGTCGCGACGTCCGTCAGCATCACCGGCCGGCCGTTCTTGTACGCGACGACAGCGCTCTTGTACGCGTCGGCGTCCGTCAACTGGTCGTTCGCGTTGATCGTGTACGAGCGCGACGGGCCGTCGAAGTTGCCCTTCGGCGTGTTGACGTTGAGGTTCGAGATGGTGGTGCGCAGATCGTCGAGGTTCAGCCCATACGACGCCAGCGCGCGCGGGTTGGCCTGGATGCGCACCGCGGGGCGCTGGCCGCCCGACAGGCTGACGAGGCCGACGCCCGCGACCTGCGAGATCTTCTGCGCGAGGCGTGTGTCGGCGATGTCCTGGATCTGCGTGAGCGGCAGCGTCTTCGAAGTGATCGCGAGCGTGATGATGGGCGCGTCGGCGGGGTTGACCTTCGCGTAGATAGGAGGCGCGGGCAGGTCGGACGGCAGCAGGTTGCCCGCCGCGTTGATGGCCGCCTGGACTTCCTGCTCGGCGACGTCGAGGGGCAGGTCGAGGCTGAACTGCAGCGTGATGATCGACGAGCCGGCCGAGCTTTGCGACGACATCTGGTTCAGCGACGGCATCTGACCGAACTGGCGCTCGAGCGGCGCCGTGACCGACGACGTCATCACGTCGGGGCTCGCGCCCGGATAGAAGGTCTGCACCTGGATGGTCGGGTAGTCGACTTCGGGCAGCGCGGACAGCGGCAGAAAACGCAATGCGACGAGCCCGACCAGCATGATCGCCGCCATCAGAAGGGCGGTGCCGACCGGGCGCAGGATAAAGGCGCGGGATGGATTCATGCGGTATCAGCCGTGCCTTATTCCGCCGACGTCTGCGACGCGTGCCGGTGACGGTGCGTGCCGGAGGCACCTATCACACCCGCGGCACCCGCGGCCCCCGATGCACCCGACGCCGCATGGGCCGCCGATGCGCCCGACGCCCCCGAAGCGCCACGCGGACGATCGGCGGGAATGGTGATCTTCGCGCCTTCCTTCAACCGGTCCGAGCCGTCGATCACGACGCGCTCGCCGACCTGCAGGCCCGACGCGATGCTGGTGCGCTCGCCGTCGACGGGGCCGACCTTCACCTGGCGCACCGTCACCGTGTTGTCGGGCTTCGCGACATACACGAACGCGCCCATCGAGCCGTTCAGCACGGCTGAAGTCGGCACGATCACGGCATCCTTCACGACGTTCACGAGCAGGCGCGTGTTGACGAACTGGTTCGGGAACAGCAGGCCTTCGTTGTTCTGGAAGGTCGCGCGCAGCTTCACGGTGCCCGTGGTGGTGTCGATCTGGTTGTCGATGGTCTCCAGATAGCCGGCTTCGAGCGAGGTCGTGTTGCTGCGGTCGTACGCCGTCACCGACATCTTCTGGTTCGCGCGCATGCCTTTGAGAATGGCGGGCAGGTTGTCTTCCGAGGTCGTGAAGATCACGCTGATCGGCTGCAATTGCGTAATCACCACGACGCCGTTCGTGTCGCCCGGCGTCACGTAATTGCCGGCGTCGACCTGGCGCAGGCCGACGCGGCCGGAGACGGGCGCCGTGATGCGCGCGTAGGTGAGATCGAGCTTGAAGGTGTCGATGTTCGCCTGATCCGCCTTCACCTGGCCTTCGTACTGCTTGACGAGCGACGCCTGCGTGTCCACCTGCTGGCTCGCAATCGAGTCTTGGGAGAGCAGCGTCTGATAGCGCTTCAGGTCGAGACGTGCCGTTTGCAGAAGCGCCATGTCCTTGGCGAGCGTGCCTTCGGCATTCGCAAGACTGATCTGATACGGACGCGGGTCGACCTGCGCGAGCAGATCGCCTTTCTTGACCATCTGACCTTCCTGGAAGGCGACCGTTTGCAGCGTGCCCGTCAACTGCGTGCGCACGGTGACGTTCGCGAGCGGCGTGACGGTGCCGAGCGCATTCAGCACGACGGGCATTTCGCCTTGCTTCACGGTCGCCACGTGAACGGGTTGCGGCTGGTTCATGCCGCCCGCGGCGCCGCGGCGGCCACCGCCGGCGCGTCCTGTCTGCGCGCCGCTGGCGCCTGCTGCCGCGCTCGCGCCGTCAGCGGTCCTGTTCCACGGATGCCAGCGCACCAGCACGATGCCCGCGATTACCACGACGGCGACGATCAGCGCGATCGTACGGCCGCGGTGCCGCTTGACGGCGCCGGGACCGGGATCGCGCCCTGGAGGCGGGCTGGCGGGAGCGGAGTTGCGTGACGTTTCAGGCTGCTTTTTTTGTTCGTCCATCGTTCGATCAGGTGACTGGCTTAATGGGGCAAACGTGCCGAGGTAACGCGATGAGCGCGGCGGTGTTTCGCTGGGCGCCGCTTTGTGCTGATCGCGCATGCCTGCGCGATGCTAATTGATGCGTGATTCATCGCGATGACCATGACGTGGCGGCGGCCGCTCTCGCGGCCAGACACGTTACGGGCATGGTTGACGGCTCCTCCCTGTTGGCCGTGCTGGTGCCCGCCGCTGCGTCCGTTGCCGGGCGCGGTCCCGTCGGCATTGAAATGCGCATGCGCTGGCGGGGCGCGCGGGAGACTATGGCAGCTTCCCCGGGCGCGCGGGAAAGCATGATGCTACGTCCCGGGCCGAGTTACAGTCCAGCGGCGTATTTTTCGGCGGATTACGACCGTTACACGGATTTCGCGCGGGTCGAAAGCCGTGCGTCAGCGGGATGTCGCCTTTCGCGTCGGGCTTCGCGTCGGCTTGCTGTTGTGGCGTGCGGTTGCGGCAAGCCGTGCTTAGGCGTCGAGCCTGCGTCCCGGTGTGCCGCCGATCTCGTGGACGATCCGGTCGATCGTCTCCAGCAGCGCCGGCGCCGCGCGCGAAACGAGCCAGTCGCGCGGGCACTGGTGCGCAGAGCCGCCGCAGTTGACCGCGTAGCGTTCGCCCGAAGGCCCGATGAAGCCGGCCGCGATGGCATTGAGCCCTTCATGCCATTCGCCCGTTGCGATGGCGAAGCCTTGCGCGGTGGTTTCACGCAACGCCGCGTCGAGTCGCGCGCCGATGTTTCCCCAGTCGTCGCCCGCCGCGGCCTGCAAGCCGATCAGCAGCTTGTCGCGGTCCGTGTCGCTCAGTGCCGCCAGATAGGCGCGGCCGACGGCGGTGCGGCTCAGGTCCATCCGCGAGCCGACGTCGAGGCGCGATACCAGCACGGCGGAGCGCGGCTTGATCGCGTCGATGACAACCATTTCGAGCCGGTCGCGCACGGCGAGGTGCACGGAGAGTGATGTCCGCTCGGCCAGTTCGATCAGAAACGGCCGCGAGCGGGCGCGGATGTCGAAGTTGCGCAGAAAGCCGTTGCTCAGTTCCAGCACCGACGACGTGAGCACGAAACGCTCGCTGTCGGGCAGACGGAACAGAAAGCCGGCGCTGACGAGCGTCGCGGTGATCCGCGAGACGGTCGGTTTTGGAATGCCCGTCAGTTCGGTCAACTCGCGGTTGGACAGTGGGGCGTCGGCGGCCGCGACCCTCCGGAGTACCGTCAGGCCGCGCGCGAGCGCGGTAACCTCGTCGCCGGAACCGTCTTTTTCCCTTGCGGAATCGGTGACGGCCGGGCGCGTCGATGACTGGTTCATGTGGTTTTTATGAAACGTTATTTCAATATTTGTGGAACACGCTTCGGGATGACGACTCCGGTGAAGCGCCTCAAGCCTTCTCTCAGCAAAGCCTAAGTCCCTTTTTCCTACGACGATTCATTGTATAGGAAGGTAATTTCCGGGCAGTCCGCAGCGATTAAATTTTGCTTGACTTAGTCAGCATTACCATAAAAAATGGAACTATATTTCGAAAGTGTGCGGTAGTCGCGCGCGTGTCACAGGCTGATACCGTCGCTGCAGCGCCGCTTTCCAGGCAGTTTTTCAGTACCGTATCTCAGTACCGTCTCTCAGGTTCTAGCACGGCCCTCGGAATGGCTAGAACTTTTTGAAGGCGCCATGGAAACATGGCGCCTTTTTTTTGTGCCTGCGTTTGTTGGATTCCGCCCGTACCTGGGTCCGGTTTATCGGGACCGGGATCGTCGGAGAAGCACGACGGCTTTTCGCCGGATCGATTTCCTACGGCTCGCTGCGGTGTTGCAGCCAGAAGAGACGATGCGGAGAGGGAGAGGTCGCGAGGCGGGAAAGTGCTGGGGCGATATGGTCAGTGCGACGCGCGGCGCCGGGGCCGGTGATTATTCCACGGACATTCCCGAATCCCGGCTTTCGGACTGCGGTCGAATGGGGGAGCTCGACTCATTTCGCCAGATATCGACCAGCGGTATCGTGGTCGCCGTGACCGCGACATTCTCTGATTCTGGCAAAAGCCCGCAGAGTGCGGCAATCCCAGTCCCGCAAGCGGCGATAAGGGCTAGCGCGGCAATGGCGACGATGGTTGTCGTGCGAAACGACCTCGGTTCGGCTGCATCCGGAAAATGGCGCATCATGTCTTGCTCCTGTTCGACGTAGCCAACAAGTGCAATGACCATGCCGACGGCCATGACTACCTTGCGCGAACGAGCACGGGCGGGGCTGCTGCCCGTTGTACGCCTCGACGCGGGTGGACGGCGGCAGGCCTCGATGTTGGATATGCACGAACACTCTGCAAGCGCTGGTGTCGGAGTGCCGCTTTCGATCCAACGCTGCGCATCCAGAAAAGTACGCGGCGGCCGTCCATCCGGACGGCCGCCGCGACGACAGCGTAAAGAAAAGTCAGTGATCGACGATCAGGAAATGACGGTCAGGTGCGAGACCGAAGCCGAAGTTACAGCCCCCGATCCCGCTCCGCGACAGGATCTACCGACGTCGTCGTCCAGTACGGATCGCGGTTGTAGTACTTGTGCATCTGGGTACCCCAGGTTTCGTCGGCCATCGACGGCCAATGATCCTTGTCGAAACCCGGATCGTCCTTGATGCGCTGCGCGGTGATATCGACGCGGAATACCTTCTCGTCCGTATCGAGCGTCAGCGCGCTCCATGGGATGGCGTGCAGGTTGCTGCCCATCCCGAGGAAGCCGCCCTCAGACAGCACTGCATAGGCGACGCGCCCGCTGCGCACGTCGAGCATGATGTCCGAGATCTTGCCGACGTGTTCGCCATCCGAAGAGACGACCTTGTTGCCATCCAGCGTTGCCGCGGCCATCACTTCGGGCCCGGGACCTTCGCCCACGCCACCGCCGACGATGCCTGCGCCCCCACGTGCCGGGTTCATTTTCGGGTCAAGTGTGGTCATGATTTCCTCCTTTGGAAGTCCACGGGATGCATAGCGCATCCGGCGTGCCTGTCCGTTCGGACCGCGCGTCATGGGCCGACGTTCGTGTGTGCGTCAGTTGGCGAGCGAGTCGCGAGAAACGTGGCGTAGTTTTAGCTGTATGGGGTAATCAGCATCGTGTGTCGATTGAACCGGCGCGCGGCAATGCGAACCCCGAAGCGAGAATGAACATGGACGCCCTGAATCTGAGCCAGCCCGAACCTGTTCCACTTCAACAGCTAGCGCCGACGACGCGCAAGACCGTCGAATATCTCTACGCGACGATGGCGCTCGGCGGGCGCGCCGTGCGCGCCGACGTGCCCATGCACGATCCATCGTTGCGCTGGTGCCTGCTCGAATACCGGATCGACGACGACGACGTGGGCCGCGAGTTGTCGCGGTATATCTCGCTGAGCGCGCCGAAGGCGATCGTCGCGGCGCGACGCGCGCTCGCGGATGCGAAGGCCGTGCATCCGGGCGACCTCAGCACGCTCGAACTCGATTTCGACGATGCCGAACAGCGCTGGACGAATGCGTGCAGGCAAAAAATTCAAGCACTACGCGTCAAGCTGACAGAGATGCGCGCGCACACTGCGCCCGACGCGGATGAGTTCGTATTGTCCGGGCGTGGTGTCGAAAGTGGCGCGGTCGATATCGTCGCCAGCACGCGGCTACTCGCGCCACACTATTTCATCTATCTCGCTCCCGCCGGGAGCATGGCGAGCGGTAGCGGGCAAGTCGAAGTCGCGAACGTTTCGCAGATGACGCCTCTGCCACAGTGGCAACTGTGCGCGCGTAACTACATCGGCGGCTGGCTGCATGAGGAAAACGTGGAAGTGGAGGTGGCGGACGTCGCCTTGTGCGGATGGCCGTTGCCCGCGTTCCGGCGCTGGATCCAGGGCGTCGCCGCGTTGCGGCGCAAGCTGTCCCGCGAAGAAGGCTCGGCGGTTCCGGGCGACTGCGTGCTCGCGGCAGGCGAAGGCTTCTGTCTCGTGATGGACCTGCCGACCTTCGCCGCGCACAACCTGCCGCAGGACAGATAGCCGCAGCAACAGCGGAGATCGCGATTTCGGCGCGACGGGAAAGCGTATGATGTGTGTTGCATCGGTCGATGCATCACAAGGCATCTTGTTGTCGCTCCCGATACGAGGCCCCATGAGACACGACGATCGCCCGCACGATGTCGCCGATTCCGGTGGCGAGGCGCATGCGGAGTCGACCTTCGCCGCGCTCGCGGCGCCGCTCGTCGATGAAGCGCTTTCGCAAAGCGCATCCATTCACGCCGACGCTTCGCCGGAATCGCTGCATCAGCTGCGCGTTGCGCTGCGACGCTTGCGCTCGTTGTGGTGGGCGTATGGTCCGCTGCTCGACAGGCAGGAAAACGCGCGGCAGCGCGCGCTGTACCGCTTTCTCGCCGATGCCGCCGGTAAGACGCGCGACTGGGACATCCTGCTGGAACTGCTGGCGAGCAAGACGAACGAAACCAGTGAACCGGGTGAAGAGGGCGCGCTGCGCGCCGCACCCGCCTGCCTGCGCGAAGCACGCGAGCGCGCGCTTGCCGCGAGCCGCGAGACGCTCATCAACGCGGACATTCGCAACGTGCTGCATGGTGCACTCGCAAGCACATCGAAGGAATTGAACTCGGCGCCCGAAAGGCACGCATTGCAGAAGTTCGCGGCAAAGCGCGTGCGCGCCGCCGAAAAATCGCTGCGAAAGCGGATGGATAAGGCGTCCCGTGCGAAGCCCGCCGACTACGATGCGCTCCACGACGTGCGCAAGGCGGGCAAGAAGGTTCGCTATCTGATCGAGCTTTTCGGCCCTGTGCTCGATGACGTCGGCCACGACCACACATTGAAGCGTCTCAAGAAACTGCAGCAGTGCTTCGGCGAGCTCAACGACGTGACGGCAAGCATTGCG
Organism: Paraburkholderia caribensis; assembly: GCF_002902945.1. Classification (NCBI taxonomy): domain Bacteria; kingdom Pseudomonadati; phylum Pseudomonadota; class Betaproteobacteria; order Burkholderiales; family Burkholderiaceae; genus Paraburkholderia; species Paraburkholderia caribensis. The sequence continues at coordinate 2,178,295 of NZ_CP026101.1, read as the reverse complement.
CTGTTGCGCGAAAACACCGGTCTGTTCGCCGACGAAGCCGAGGCGCGCGCGGCGCTTGCGCTTCTGAAGGAGCGTCGCAAGGCACGCCGGCGCGAGGCGGTGCAGCTGTTGCGCGAAACATAGCGGGCGCTGCACATCACTTCAGGCGGGCGGCACCATTCGCGAAACCGTATATACTGTTTATACCGTTAACGAGGAAACACGATGAGCACGCCGCGAACCAAAGAACCCACCAAAAAGGCCTACCACTTCCCGAAGAGCGCGAAGGAACCGGCTGCCGAAACCAAAAAGCCCGCAGTGAAGGCATCACGGACTTCGGAAGCGAAGAAGGCAGCGACGGTCGAGCAGGCGCCCGTAGTTGCGCCGGAAGCGGCAGGCGCGAGCCCGAAGGCCACGAAGACGACGAAGACGACGAAGACCGCGGGCACTGTGAAGGCGGCGAAGAGCGCAAAGACGGAAAAGGCAGTCAAGCCCGCCAGCAGTGCAAGTTCTGCTGCGAACGCGACCCCTGCGAAGGCGCCTAAGGAAGCCAGGGCCGTCAAGACAGCGAAGACCGCGCCGGCATCCGCCGCCGCTCCCGAAAAAAAGCCGCGTGCGAAGAAAGAGAAGGAAAAAGTGGTCCGCGACAGCTTCACCATGCCGAAATCCGACTACGCGAAGATCGCCGAACTCAAGCAGCGTTGTCTCGACGCGGGCATTTCCGTCAAGAAGAGCGAACTGCTGCGCGCGGGCCTGAATCTGCTCGCCGTGTCGCCCGCCAAACGCCTGATCGCGGCCGTTCAGGAACTCGAAGCGGTAAAGACGGGACGTCCCGCGAAGTCATGACCCCGCGTGGCGGCCGCGCGTGCCGCCGCGATGCCGGAGAGCCGTTCGCGCCCGGCCGTTCAGCGCGGATAGCGCTCCACGAACGCCGTATGCATGCGCTTGAGCAGCGCGATATACGGAAGGCGTTGCGCCGACATCATCGACGATGCGGCGAGGGCGTTCGTCTCATCCCACAGGCGCTCGAACTTGTCGCGGGCGACGTCGGGCGGAATGCCGGACGTCGGCCGATCCAGAAAGTCCTTTTCGATTTCGTCGGCGCGGCGGGGTGGCCGCGCTGCCGACCCGGTCGGCTCGTTATCGGTCGGCTCGTTATCGGACGGATCGGAGGACACGGTTGTTTGCCCGCTAGTTCATCGATCTCAGGAACCGCCAACGCTGGTCCATGCTGTGCAGCAGCGCGATATAGCTGAAGGCGGTATCGCTGTCGTCGCATGACTGCGCGGCGTCGTTGACTTCGTTCCACAGGGTTTCGAAACGTGCGGCTGCTTCGGGCCGGCTCAGCGGCTGCGCGAGCAGCTCGGAAAACGCAAACGACAACTCCTCTGCGCTGCGCCGCAGAGGAAGCAACGAACGACGCGAAAGATATCTGTACTTCAAGAGGTCCCCAGCTGGCTTGCGTGGGATGCGCGCGAAGCGGGCGCTGCGCGCGCCGTCCGGCCCAAGCCCTTTTTTGCGACGATGCGACGATGCAAGGCTCGTCGCGCGTTCGGCGGCGATGCATGCGTGACGGGCCGTCACGAGGTCCGCCGCATATGACGACGATGATACAGCCACGCGACGCCCACGCGGCAGCGTTCAGCAATGATCTTTTGATGAACGGCAGGTGTCAGTCATCGTCGTGCTGGGCGCGTCGCGCGGGGTGCGCGCGCGTGCCGTTCAGCGCGAGACGACGGCGACCGTCGCGATGCCGAGCACGGTCATGACGACCGACGCCGCCACGTGAATCGCAATCTCCCCAGCGGCCCAGTTGAGGCGGCCTTGCTGCAGGTGCTGGACGACTTCCGCGGAGAACGTGGAGAACGTCGACAGGCCGCCCATCAGGCCCGTGATGATGAAGAGGCGCCATTCGGGCGCGATCTGCGGATTGCGCCCGAAGTACGCGACGGCGACGCCGATGATGTAACCCGCGATCACATTCGAGGCGAGCGTGCCGAGCGGCAACGCCGGAAAGAGCGCGTTGAGGCGCAGACCGAGAAACCAGCGAAACAGCGAACCGAGTGCGCCGCCGATACCGACGGCAAGAATGGACAGATACATGAGCAAGCCTGGAAAGCCGAACATCGACGAACCGGGCTGCGGCGAGGCGTGATGCTGCAACGTCCGCAGGTCCGGGCGAAGCAGGCATCATCAGCCACGAGGGCGGTTTAGGAGAATGCCATCTCCGGCGCGCGCCAGTCTAACATCGGCGCGCACGTTGGTACGAAGGACCGGCGGCGCGCCTGATGGCATGTGCCGACCCCGGAAACGCGAGGTTACACCAGACGCCACGGGCTTGCAGTGGTGCGTCAGCCGACCGTTTCGCGTTCCGGCGTCGACGTGATCTTGTGGATCGACAGATCGGCTCCGTTGAATTCGTTTTCCTGGTCGATGCGCAGCCCGACCGTGATCCGGATTACGCCGTAGACGAGCGTGCCGCCGAGCGTCGCGAACCCGACGCCGCCGAGCGTGCCAATCACCTGGGCCGCGAACGACACGCCGCCCAGTCCGCCCAGCGCGTGCAGGCCGAAGATCCCCGCCGCGATGCCGCCCCATGCGCCGCACAGGCCATGCAGTGGCCACACGCCGAGCACGTCGTCGATGCGCCAGCGGTTCTGCACGATCGTAAACATATAGACGAACAGCCCGCCCGCCACGGCGCCCGTCAGCAGCGCGCCGAGCGGATGCATGACGTCCGAGCCGGCGCACACGGCCACCAGTCCGGCGAGCGGGCCGTTATACGTGAAGCCCGGGTCGTTGCGGCCCGCGAGCCACGCGGTCAGCGTGCCGCCGACCATCGCCATCAGCGAGTTGACGGCGACGAGGCCGCTGATCTTGTCGATCGTCTGCGCGCTCATCACGTTGAAGCCGAACCAGCCGACGGCCAGCACCCACGCGCCGAGCGCGAGAAACGGAATGTTCGACGGCGGATGCGCGGCGATACGGCCGTCGCGCGTGTAGCGGCCGTGGCGCGCGCCGAGCAGCATCACGGCAGGCAGCGCGACCCAGCCACCGAACGCGTGCACGACCACGGAGCCCGCGAAGTCATGGAACGGCGCGCCGAGCGCCTGCGTGAGCCAGGTCTGGATGCCGAAGTGGCCGTTCCAGACGATCCCCTCGAAGAACGGGTAGATGAAGCCGACGAGCACGAAGGTCGCGAACAGTTGCGGGTTGAACTTCGAGCGCTCGGCGATGCCGCCCGACACGATCGCGGGAATTGCGGCGGCGAACGTCAGCAGGAAGAAGAAGCGCACCAGCGCATAGCCGTTGTGCGCGGCGAGCGTTTCGGCGCTGCCGTAGAACTGGACGCCGTAAGCGATCGTGTAGCCGATGAAGAAATACGCGATCGTCGACACCGAAAAGTCGACCAGAATCTTCACCAGCGCATTGACCTGATTTTTCTTACGGACCGTACCCAGTTCGAGGAACGCGAAGCCCGCGTGCATCGCGAGCACCATTGCCGCGCCGAGCAGAAGAAAGAGGGTATCGGTGCCGGTTTTCAGACTGTCCATCCGTTTGATTCCTGCGATGCGCAAAAAGCGGGCATCGAATGCAAGAAGTGGGCCAAATGGATGCGCTAACGCGTGTTGTCGGTGCGATGCTGCACTGGAATGGGCCGATGCCGCCTCGAAGCGTTTCGATTACTCCACCTTCCCGGCACGCGCGCCGCGATATCGGCACATTAAGTGTGCATGAGCGCGAAATCGGGGCATGCAAATATCCCAAAAACGGGCATATACCTATGATTTGCTTGCTATTTCCATACGAATCAATAACGCGGTAATTGGCGCGCCAGCGCGGCGGAACGCGCCCTGAACATGCGCCACGCCCGGCGCCCGCGATCGGCTGCCTCCTGCACCAGCTTGGCGACGCGCCCGCCGGGTTGCGCTTTGTCATGAACTGCAATCGCCGACATAATGTGCCGTCCCCGGCGCGACCCGCCGGCTTCCGACTCTCCCGGCGCGCGCATGAGACTGACGACCAAAGGCCTGCTTCTGATTGCGATCCCCGCTGTCTTCGAACTGGCATTGCTGTCGGGTCTCATCAAGGCGCAGTCGGATGCCGAACAGGCCGAGCGCTGGAGCATGCATAGCGAGGATGTGCTGCGGCAGACAGCCAGCATTCTCGCGCCCGTGCTGCTGGAATCGGTGCGGTTGCGCGGCGCCGTCGTCAGCGGCACACGCGATACCTCGACGCCCGTGGCGTTCTGGATGGACGTCGACCGTCGCATCGACCGGCTCGCCGAACTGGTCGCCGACAATCCCACGCAAGTCGAGCGCGCCGCGCAGATCCGCCAGGCCGTGCAGATGTACCGCCAATGGTCGGACCGCGTGCAGGACCTGATCCGCTCGGGACGCCGGCGCGACGTGCTGCAGCGTTTTCGCGACCTTGCCGGAACCGACGTGCTCGACGGCTTTCGCGCGCAGATCGCGGCGTTCCAGGCGCAGGAGCGGCAGCTCGATTCGGTGCGTTCGGCCGAGGCCGCGGCGGCGCGGGAGCGGCAGCAGTCGCTGATCGTCGCGGCCGTGCTCGGCTCGCTGGTATTCGTCGCGATTGCGTTCTGGGTGTTCGCGCGCCGCGTGCGCGGCCGGCTCGCGCTGCTGTCGGACAACGCCAGCCGGCTTGCCAGCAACGAGCCGCTGGCGCCTCTCACGCCCGGCAACGATGAAATCGCGCGGCTCGATCTGACGCTGCATATGACCAGCCGCAAGCTGCTCGAAGCGGAGCGCCAGCAGGCGCGCTTCCAGTCGGATCTCGGCCGCCACGCCGCCGAACTCGCGCAGACCAACGAAACGCTGCGCCAGCAAACCCAGGAAAACGAGACGTTCATCTATAGCGTGTCGCACGATCTGCGCGCGCCGCTGGTCAATCTGCAGGGTTTCTCGAAGGAACTGACGCATGCGTGCGACGATCTGCGCGCCGCCCTGCGCCAGTCGTCGCTGTCGACGCATCAGCGTGAGCATGTCGAGCGGCTGATCGACGAGGACATCGGCGAGGCGCTGCATTTCCTGCAGACGGCGGTATTGCGCGCGTCGCACATCATCGACGCGTTGTTGCGGCTATCGCGCGTGGGCCGCGTCGAATACCGGCGCCAGCAGGTCGAGGTGCGCGACATCGTGCAGCGCGTGATCGACGCGATGCAGGCCACGATTCGCGATCATCGCGCGCGCGTCATCGTGCAGGCGCTGCCGCCCGTATGGGGCGATCCGACGGCGCTCGAGCAGATCTTCGCGAACCTGATTGGCAACGCGATCAATTATCTGAGCCCGGAGCGCGCGGGCGTCGTCGAAATCGGCACGGCGCCTGCGCCGCCTGGCGTGCAGACGCTGCGCATCTTCTATGTGAAGGACAACGGCATGGGCATTCCGGAAATCGCGATGCCGCGCCTGTTCAATGCGTTCCAGCGGCTCCACGGCAACGTGGCGGCGGGCGAGGGGATCGGTCTGGCGCTGGTGCGACGCATGGTCGAGCGGCACGGCGGACGCGTGTGGGCGGAATCGACGGAGGGTGTGGGAACGACGTTCTACCTGTCGTTGCCGGATGCCGCCGCACCGTCGCGCGACGACGAGGACGATGCCGCGACAGCGGGCGATGGACAGGCGTTGCGGGCGGACGCGCGATAGCGCGCGGTGTGCCCGCCCGGCGCTCAGGAGGCGGAGAACAGACGGCGCGGCTTGAGCATTCTGCGGCCGCGGATCGACCAGTAGCCGCTCGCGACGATCAGCAGCAGCGCGCCCGTCAGGATGGCCGCGGGTGCGACGTGAAGGGTTTTCGAACCCAGTACGAACAGGCCGCGCGCGACGATGAGAAGTGCGGTCCAGAACGACAGTACGGCTTGGGCGAGCAGACGCATGCCGGTGAAGCGCCGCGCGCGGCTTTCGATCGACCAGTGCGCCGGCGCGCGCGAACAGAAGAATGTCAGCGAAATCAGCGCGACAGCGAGAATAATCACCCAGTTAGTGAGATCCATGATTGAGCCTTCCAAAGTCAACCTGCAACTCTAGGGGGCCGTACCCATCACGGGTATCAGAGAAGTCTCAAACAGGATAGACAACACGCAAGCGCGTCTGATCGACAGGCCGGGCGCTGGTCCGACCTTGACGCGGGTCAAAGTTCGATACGCGTGCCGAGCACCACGAGGAACTGGCGCAGCCATTCTGGATGCGCGGGCCACGCGGGCGCCGTGACGAAGTTGCCGTCGGTGACAGCCGCGTCGACGGGAATGTCCGCGTAGTCGCCGCCCGCCAGCTTCACTTCGGGCGCGCACGCGGGATACGCCGAAATGCGTTTGCCGCGGATCACGTCGGCGGCGGCGAGCAGTTGCGCGGCGTGGCAGATCGCGGCGATCGGCTTGTTGCTTTCGGCGAACTGGCGCACGAGGTCGATCACTTTCGCGTTGAGCCGCAGATACTCCGGCGCGCGGCCGCCCGCGATGGCGAGCGCGTCGTATTGCGACGGATCGATCTCGTCGAAGCTTGCGTTGAGCGTGAAGTAATGGCCGGGCTTCTCGGTGTACGTCTGGTCGCCTTCGAAATCGTGAATCGCCGTTTTCACGCGCTCGCCCGCACGCTTGCCGGGACAGACGGCATCGACGATATGGCCGACTGCCTGCAGTGCCTGGAACGGCACCATCGTTTCGTAATCCTCGGCGAAGTCGCCCGTCAGGAACAGAATCTTCTTTGCTGCCATCGCATGCCTCCAGTGGTTGAGGGAACACGTCGAACGTCGGCCAGTCTACCCTGGGGTCGTCGACAACATCGCAAACGCATGACCGATCCTATTCCATTTACCTTCCGCCTGTTCCGGCCCGCTGACGCCGCGCCGCTCGCTGCGCTTTTTCACGATGCAGTGCTGGCCGCCGCGGGCTACGACCCGGCGGCGCGCGAGGCATGGGCGTCGGCCGCCGGCGAGGTCGCCGCGTTCGGCGCGCGGCTGGCGCGCGGCGTGACGCTCGTTGCCTTGCGCGGTAGCGCCCATGCTGGGTTCGGCCAACTGCATCCGGCCGATCACATCGAGATGCTCTATGTCGCGCCTGCCTTTGCGCGACAAAGGCTCGCGGCGGCGCTGCTCGCGCGGCTCGAAGCGCGGGCGCGCGCTGCGAACGTGCTGACGGTGACAGCCGATGTCAGCATCAGCGCGAGGCAAGCATTCGAGCGGGCGGGCTTCGCGGTGAACGCGCAGGAGTCGGTCACGCGCAACGGCGTATCATTGAGGCGTTTTCGCATGATGAAGCCGCTCGCAGCGGCTCGACCAAAAGTATGAAACCACTCTCACGCCATCCGCTCGTCCGTACTACTGCCTTTGCTGTCATGCTGCTCGCTGGCCTTGCCGCCTGCCAGAAAAACGATGCATCGGCGGGTCAGGCGTCGACGAAGCTCAACGATCTTTCCCAGCAGGCCGGTCAGAAGCTTGACCAGGCTGCAAGCTATGTCGGTCAGCAGGTCGACGCCGCGAAGGCCACGGCGCAACAGAATCTCGACGCGGCCGCATCCGGCCCGTCGATCAACCTCGACCCGAACGCGCTCGCGTCGCAGGCGAGAGCCAATCTGGACAACGCTGCCAGCGCGACCAACGCTGCTGTCAACAAGGCGATGGGCTCGACGGGCGCAGGACTTGAAACGGCGGGACGCAAGCTGCAGCAATGGTCCAACGAGGCATCGACGACCAGCGCGCAATCCGCGCCCACCGAATCCAGCGACGCCCAGAAACAGATGGACAAATAAGCCCGCGCTTGACCGGCGTGTGAAGTGTAACTATGATGATTACACATCGCCGCCGGCTGATGCGATGGGATTCGCGCGTCTGATGCGCATCGGATGATCTAGCGTTGTGAATACGAGTAGCCGATTTGCCTTTGCGGTTCATGTGCTCGCCCTGCTGTCGTTGCAGGAAGGCGTGCCGTTGTCGTCGGACATGATCGCGGGAAGCGTGAACACGAATCCCGTGCTGATCCGGCGTCTGCTGGCGATGCTCGCGGAAGCGGGCCTCACCACGTCGCAACTGGGCGCGGGCGGTGGGGCGCTGCTGGCGGGCGAGCCCGAGGACATCACGCTGCTCGACATCTACCGCGCCGTCGACGATGCGCAACTGTTCGCCATGCATCGCGAGACGCCGAATCCCGCGTGCATGGTCGGGCGCAACATCCAGACGGTGCTGACGGGCATCATCGGCGATGCACAACAGGCGCTCGAAGCGTCGCTGGCGTCGCGCACGCTGGCCGACGCGACGGCCGACGTCGTGCGCGCGGAACGGGCGCGCGAACGCAAGCGCAAAGCCGCGACGGGGTGAGCGCTGAACGCAGTCGTAGCACGAAGCATCAAGCATGAAGTGCGGGGCATCGCCCCGATTTTTTTAAACAAATATGTAATCAACATAGTTACATTTAAGCGGAAGGAACATTGACATGAGCAAGACACTGAAGATCGCGCTGTTCGGCGCAACGGGCATGATCGGCTCGCGCATCGCGGCGGAAGCGGCGCGGCGCGGGCATCAGGTGACGGCTTTCTCGCGCAATCCCGGGCGCGCACCTGCCGATGTCGCGAACCTGAAAGCTGCGCAGGCCGACGTGACGGACGCGGCGAGCGTCGCGGCCGGGGCGCGCGGACACGATGTCGTCGCGAGCGCGTATGCGCCGCCGCAGGACAATCTCGCGCAGATCGACAAGGCGACCCGCGCGCTGGTCGAAGGCACGCGCGCGGCGGGGATCAAACGTCTGGTCGTAGTGGGCGGCGCGGGTTCGCTCGAAGTGGCGCCCGGCAAGCAACTGGTCGACACGGAAGGCTTTCCGGATGCCTACAAAGCGATCGCGCTGGCGCACCGCGACGTTCTCCCCATCCTGCGTGCCGCCAGCGATCTCGACTGGACGTTCTTCGCGCCCGCCGCGCTGATCGCGCCGGGCGAGCGCAAAGGCACGTTCCGCACGGGTGCCAACGCGCTGATCGTCGATGCGCAGGGCAACAGCAGCATTTCGGCGGAAGACTACGCCGTTGCGTTCGTCGACGAGCTGGAGCAGGGCCGTTTCGTTCATCAGCTTGCGACTGTCGCATACTGAGGGCTTCGAAACGTCGCCGGGCGCCGCGCATCCGCCGCGCGGCGCGCATGAGCGACTGTCGCGCCGCCGCGCAAGTGCACTAACATTCGGTTACGCATCGGGGAGCTTTCCCTCGACGACACCCGCTAAACTTGGCGTCTCCCGTTCCCATGCAGATTGCTTGCATAAAAGTCACGGATTGCCATGAAGTCATGCCTCGCGCGGCGTGAATCGCAGGCTGCGCCGTCATCCGGCGGGCTTCTGGCGATTGACGCTGTTTTTCGTGCTTTTTCCCAAATTTTTTCACGCGCCGGAGCATGCCGCCGGGCGCGGTCGGGCGGACTCGTGTCCGCCTTATGTCTGTGCCTGTGCCTCGCGCTTGCTGGCGCGTGTCTCGGCGTGCCGGGCACCGCACGCGCCGCGGGCGCGGCGACGGGCACGCCGATGATTCCCGCGCTGCAAAGCCTGATCAATAGCGCGACGGTTTCGACGGCGGCGCCCGCGTCGGGCGCGTCGGCGGCGGATGCGGCATCGGCGCCGTCGCCTGCCAGCCAGGCCGAGCTGGAGAAATCGCTCGACAGCGTGATCACGACGCTCGACAGCGACCGCCAGCGCACCGCGCTCGTCACGCAGCTGAAAAAGCTGCGCGACGCGACGAAGACGGTCGGGCCGCCCGTGTCCGCCAGCGCACCGTCTAGCGCCGGTCTGCTCGGTGCGATCGCTGCGGGCATTGCATCGTTCGAAACCGACGTGCAGCAGGGACGCTCGCCGCTCAACTATTGGTCCGGCCGCTTCAACGCGGCGGGCAACGAAATCTATACGATCGTCACGAGCCAGGGGCGCGAGCACTTCGGCCGCGTGCTGCTGAACATGATCGCCGTGCTGGCGGGGTGGGGCGCGTGCGCGGCGGGTCTGATTTACCTGCAGCGCAGGATTCACGCGCGCTTTGGCATCGTCGTGCGGCTCGATCCGAATCCCACCACGCGTGAACTGCTGATCTTCGCGCTGCGCCGCGTCGGGCCGTGGATCGTCGCGTTCGTCGCCGCGCTGATGTTCGTGCGCTCGATGCCCGATTCGCTCGGCCGCACGATCGCGATGGTGATCGCGTATGCGATCGTCGCGGGCGCCGTGTTCTCGGCGATCTGCCTGATCATGTTCTCGCTGTTCGGCTCGGGCCATCGACGCGCCGCCGTGCGCGCGCTGATCGAGCAGGCGCGCCGGCCGTTGTTCGCGATCGGCATCTGCAGCGCGCTCGGCGATGCCGCCGTCAATTACGACGTCGCGCATGAACTCGGGACGAATCTCGCGGCGCTGGTGTCGACCGTCTCGAACATGACGGCGGCGGTGTTGACCGCGTACTTCGCGCTCGCGTTTCGCCGTCCCGTCGCGCATCTGATCCGCAATCGCGCTTACGAACAGCGGCACGATCACAAGGCCGCTACCGACGGCTTCGAAGTGCTCGCGTCGCTCTGGCACGTGCCGATGCTCGTGCTGGCGACCGCTTCCGTGATCGCGACGATCGGCGGTATCGGCAGCGGCGAGAACGTGTTGCAGATTTCCGTCGTGACGGCATTGTTGCTGGTGCTGGCGTTCTTCCTGTCGGCCATCGTGCTGCGCGTGACGCGCCCGCGCAATACGCGCCGCCGGCGCCGTTCGCCCTATCTGACGCGGCTGTTGCGTTTCGCGGGCACGCTGATCACGCTGTTCGTCTGGCTGGCGTATTTCGAATTCGCGTCGCGCCTGTGGGACGTGTCGCTCGCGCAGATCATCGAAGAAAGCGTCACGGCGCGCGGCATCGCGCACGCGCTGACGGCGATCCTGATCACGGTGTTCGTGTCGTGGCTCGTATGGATTCTGATCGACACGGCGATCCAGGAAGCCGTCAACCCGAGCGGTCCGCGCAACAAGTCGAAGAACCCGAGCATGCGTGCGCGCACGATGCTGCCGCTGGTGCGCAACGTGGTGCTCGTCTCGATCCTGACCATCGCGGGCATCGTCACGGCGGCCAATCTCGGCATCAACGTGACACCGCTGCTCGCGGGTGCGGGCGTGATCGGTCTGGCGATCGGCTTCGGCGCGCAGTCGCTGGTGAGCGATCTGATCACGGGCCTGTTCATCATCATCGAAGACACGATCTCGGTCGGCGACTGGATCGACATCGACGGCGGACACGCGGGCACGGTCGAGTATCTGTCGATCCGCACCGTGCGGCTGCGCGACGGCCAGGGCGCGATCCACGCCATACCGTTCTCGCAGATCAAGATCGTGAAGAACCTGTCGCGCGATTTCGCCTATGCGGTGTTCGAAGTGCGCGTGCCGTTTTCCGCCGATGTCGACGAGGTGACGCAACTGATCCGTGCCGTCGGCGCGGACCTGATGGCCGATTTCCGTTACCGGCGCGAGATGCTCGGCCCCGTCGAAGTGTGGGGGCTCGACCGCTTCGACCCGAACTGGATGGTCGTCAAAGGACAGATCAAAACCCGGCCGCTGCAGCAGTGGAGCGTGGCGCGCGCTTTCAACCTGCGTCTGAAGCGCAAGATGGACGAAGCGGGTATCGAGATTCCCGTGCCGCAGATGCGCGTGCATACGTCGAGCGGCGACGAAGTGGGCGAGATGTTGCGGGACGAAGAGCACGCGCACCGCGCGGACCACGCGCGCGAGTCCGCGACGGGCACGACAATGGGCACGACGGCGCCGTTCAGGCCGAAGAAGGGCGGCCCGATGCCGCCCGCGCGCGACGTGTCGCACGAGCCGCGTCCGGCGCCGCCGTCGACGGGGCAAACGGCCGCCGTGCCGCCGCAGATTCCAACGGCGGGCGACGGCGGAAAGACGTGACAGAGAAGGAAGGTTCTGGCGAGAAAGGCGTCACGCATTCCAGCGTGACGCCTTTCGTTTGATGCGTACCACGAGAACGACGCGGCGTTCAGGCGGCAACGGCCTGCACGCTATCGGCGACGCGCACGATGTCGTTCACGTGGGTCGTGATCTGTTCGCCGGGCACGCCGTAGATGTGAAGCGAGACGGCGGTGCCGCTGCTGCAATTGCCGAGCCGATGGACGCCGGTGCGGCCCGAGCGCGTGAACGACACGGCGCCCGGCTCGCGCATCTGGTCGCGCGCGGGTGTCGCGCAGCCGGTGTCCGCGTTCCAGTGGTAGAGGGTTTCCGTCAACACGCCATCGATCACGGCGTAACCGCACCACGTGTGATGCGCGTGAACCGGGCTTGCCTGGCCGGGCATCCAGACGAGCGCAGCGATTGCATAGCGGCCTTGCGGATCGGCGGCAAGCAGATGGCGGCGATAGCAGGCGGCGGCGCCTTCGCGTTGCGCGTCGGTGAGCAGCGAGGCATCGGCGGCAGCTTCGGCAAGCGCCGCGCGTACGCCGCGCGCGAAGGCCGCGTGCCGCGACGGATCATCGGTGCCGGCGCAGGCGTCGAAAGCCGCGTCGAGCGTCGCGCACAGTTGTGAGATCGCACCTGCAGCGGGCATGGCGCAGGTGACGGAAGTGGTTTCGGCCAACGCGGATTCGCGTGTGATCAGGCCGGCTGACGGGTTCATGGAAGGCTCCGCTGGCGTTGTTTTTCGAGGTCGGGACTGCCCTCATTTATACCCATTTGCGCGGAGAAAGAGTTTTCATATAATTCCCTCGTCTCAACGAGAAATAGAATAATTTTCTATCTGGGTGGAAAGATGGGAATGGACATCATTGATCGGCGGCTGCTCGAACTCCTGCAGGAAGACGCGACGATGCCGATCGCCGAACTCGCGGCACGGGTGAACCTGTCGCAAACGCCATGCTGGAAACGGGTGCAGCGGCTCAAGGAAGCGGGCGTGATCCGTGCGCAAGTCGCGCTGTGCGATCCGCGCAAACTCGGGGTCGGCACGACGGTGTTCGTCGCCGTACGCACGAACCAGCACACGGAAGCCTGGGCGCAGGATTTCACGCGCGCGGTGCAGGACATTCCCGAAGTGGTCGAGGTCTACCGGATGAGCGGCGAGACCGACTATCTGCTGCGTGTCGTCGTCTCGGATATCGACGATTACGACCGCGTCTACAAGCAACTGATCCGCGCCGTGCCGCTCTACGACGTGAGTTCCAGCTTCGCGATGGAACAGATCAAGTATTCGACGGCGTTGCCGGTGCGGGCGTCCGTGGTTGCGGAAAGCCGCTAGCTTGGCGGCTTGCCCGGCGTCGCGGCGAGCCTGTTCCGTGAACGCGCGCGCATGCCGGGCTGCAAGCCGCGTGCAAGGTGCTTCGGCGTAGAATGCCCGCTTTGCCGCATCCACCTGCCAGCAGAGCCCGACTCATGAACGATCCGCGCAAGAAGAACCCGACGCTTGGCATCGCAGTGTTTATCGTCGTTGTCGTGTTGCTGGTCATCGCGACGATTCTCTACAACGCGATCTCCGAAAAGCGCGAGTACGACCGCGACAATCCCGCTGATTCGACGGCGTCGGCGGCCTCCGCGGCGGCGGCTGCCGTGAATGCGGCAAAGGGTGCGTCGCAGTAAGCGCGACCCGCTCACTCACTCGCTTGTCAACCCGCTCAGTTCTCGGGCAAGCGGATCACACCCGCATCCTTGCGGATCTGAAACGACGCGGCGAGCATCTGCTTGCACTGATGCGCGAGCAGTTTCAGATCATGCACGGCATCGGGCGTGTAGTCGGGCGAACGCTCCGCTTCGACCACCATCGCGTCGAGTTCACGCGTCAACTGCTTTGAAATGTCCACCTGGTCGGCGGGAGGCGGCTCGCCTTCCTCGGCGTTCGCAAGGTTGTCGCGTATCACCGTCAGCGCGCGCTGCAGCGGCTGATGCGACGGCCCGCCCATCTGCTGGGACGACGTGCGCAGCAACGGCGCCACCGCCGTGATCTGCGACGCGAGCACGTGAGAGCGCACCAGCAGGTCGTTCAGTTCCGGCACGAACTTTTGCGCGGACTTGGGCTCGAGCATCATTCGTTGAAACGCCTGGCCGAGATTGGCGAACGCGACATGCACGTTCTTGCGCGCAAGGCGGTATCGATAGTCGCGGTCGAGCGCGCTTGCGGCGGCAGCGGCGGCGGGCGTCGGGGCGGACGTCCTGTTAGCAACGCCTGGGGAAGCAGCCGATCCCGCCGCTGATCCCGACGCAACTGCATTGCCGGACGCTTCCATGAGTCCGCCAACGCCGCTCGCAGCAATCTCCGCGACGGCCACGGCGGGCGCCAGCGCCGCTGCTTCCGTCAGCGCGGATGGCGCGATGACGGAAGCGGCCGGCTTGTCTCCCCACCACCAGCTTGCTTCCAGATAGCTGCGCATGGCCGCTATCATGTCGTTGACGAGCTTGCCCATCAGCCGATATTCCCAGTACGGGAACAGATGACTCGCCGCGATCGCGATCGCGCAGCCGACGACCGTGTCGATCGCGCGCTCGCCGATGATATGCAGGCTGCCCGGCGCAAGCAGATGGAACATCAGCAGCACGTAAGACGACGTGAACACGACACTCGCCGTGTAGTTGAACAGCAGCAGGCTGTAGCTCATCACCATGCATGCGAACATCACGATGATGAGGATATGTGGTTCCTTCACGCTCATGATGAGCGCGATGCTCGCCGCGCAGCCGATCAGCGTGCCGACGATACGCTGTCCATTGCGCTGCTTGGTCAGCGAGTAACCGGGCTTCAGAATGATGACGGTCGTCATCACGATCCAGTAGGCATTGGTGAGCGGCAACAGGCGCCCGAGCCAGAAGCCGATCGCGACGGCGATCGTCATGCGCAACGCATGCCGGAAGCTGGGCGACGCCATCGTCAGGTTCGAGAAGATCGAGCCGTACGGCACGCGGCGGCTCGACACGAAGCGCGTCAGCGCCTGGTCGATGCGCAGATCGGTTTCCTTCGTGCTTTCTTCGTTCGCGAGGTTCTTGCGCATCCGGTCGATCAGCCGCGTCGCGCTCCAGACGCGTCTGAACGAGGCCGAGACGGCCGAGTAGGCTTCGGGATTTTTCTTCGGCAAGTCCTGCTTGCGCATCTGCTCGATTTCGAATTCGATCGCGCGCAACTCCGCCTTCACGTTGATCCGCGCGCGCGGCGGCTCGTTTTGCAGCACGGCGAGGCCGATGTCTTCGAGGTCCGCGGCCGCCTTGCGGATCAGGTCGCGATAAAAGATCAGCAGGTCAGAACCGCCGAACGTATTGCGCACGAGCGGATAGTCGGTATGTGCGCCGACGAACTGCTCGTGCAGATCGACGGTATGGATGAACAGGTTGAAGAGCGTCGCGCGGCGCGGCGGCAAGCGGCCGCTTTTCAGCTTGGGCAGATTGCGCAGCACGATGTCGCGCGCGGCGTCCTGCATGGCCACGGCTGCGATCTGCTTCGCGACCAGGTTGCGGTAGCACTCGTCGAGATCGTTGTCCAGGTCGAAGAAGTCCGCGCGCGCGAGCAGATAGTCGGCGAGCGCGAACACGCTCTCTGCCAGCGCCTGCTGCTCGATCCGGTACATCATCCAGCGGCTCACGAGGGTGGACCAGTACGTGAACCACAGTCCGCCCACGAGTATCCACGACGCGTTGATGAGCGCCTGCATGGGCGTGAAGTGCTCTTCGAGTGTGACGACCATCATGAAGAGCGTCGCGAAGCTGATCTGCGGCCAGCGGTTGCCGTAGACGACGATCAGCGACAGCACGAAGGTGAGCGGCACGACGGTGCACCACAGCGCGACGGGATTGACGGTCGCGAGCCCGGTGGCGAGCGCGGCGAGAAAGCCGATCACGCTGCACGCGAGCATCTCGTTGTGCTTGTATTTGAGCGGGCCGGGCATGTCGACGGCGCACGCGCCGAGCGCACCCGTGGCGATCGTGAAGCCGAGCTCGCGGTTGTGAAAGACGATCAGGCAAAGGACGGCGGGCAGCGACACGCCCACTGCGATGCGCAAGCCGCCATAAAAGTACTGGCTATACAGAAATTTCTTGATTTCGACTGAATAGCGCATCGACCGCCTGGTGTCTCGTGTCTATATGTTGATGATGCAGCGTGGGCCGGCTTTCCGGGCCGACATTCGCGGCTTCCGCCCGCTTGAACTGCCGTCGAGTCTAACTGATTTACCCCCGCCCGGACCATCTGCCGGATGGCCAGGTTTCGTGTCTGCGAACGCGTTTGTTATGCTGTCGCATCGTTTCTTCACACGGCCTGCGCACGAGCGCGGCGCCGCCTGTTCCAAGCCATTCCATGCTCCAGCTTTTCTATTCCAACCGGTACGATGTGCTCGTCGGCGCGCTGCTCGACGGACTGGCTGCCACGCCTTCCAGTCCGTGGACGGCGCAACCTGTGATCGTGCCGAGCGCGGCCGTGCGGCGGCGGCTGGAACTCGATATCGCCGCGCGTCAAGGCGTGTGCGCCAACATCGAGTTCAGTTACCTTGCGCAATGGCTGTGGACGCAGATCGGCGGCGTCATCAAAGACGTGCCGAAGAGTTCGCCTTTCTCGCCGGACCGGCTGGTGTGGCGCTGCTACCGTCTGCTCGGCGACGCCGATGAAGCGCGGCCGTGGAATGCGTCGCCGCGTCTGCGCAGCTACCTCGATGCCGCCGACGCACCGATGCGCTACGAACTCGCACGCCGCGTCGCGACGGTGCTCGACCACTATCTGACCTATCGTCCCGAATGGCTGTTGCAATGGCAGAAGGGCGGTTCCATCTTCGCAAGCGGCGCAGCGGACGACGCCGGCCCGCGTCTGACGGGCGCGAGCGCCGCGGCTCGCGAGGACGAACACTGGCAGGGCGCGTTGTGGCGCACGCTGCTCGGCGAGGTCGCCGGCGACGCGCATTCCGCGCAGGCCGCTACGCCGCCTGCCTACCGCTTTCTCGACGAAGTGCGCTCGCTCGATCTCGACGCGATCGCGCGAGCGGGGTGGCCCGAGTCGGTCAGCGTGTTCGCGCTGCCGACCATGCCGCCTTTGCATATCGCGTTGCTGCGCGAGCTGTCGCGCTGGATCGATGTGCGCGTGTACGCGATGAACCCGTGCCGCGAGTTCTGGTTCGACATCGTCAGCGTGGGGCGCGTCGAGGCGCTCGATGCGGCGGGCCAGCTCGACTATCAGGAAGTCGGCCATCCGCTGCTCGCCGAATGGGCGCGCCAGACGCAGGCGCAGCTTCACATGCTGCACGAGCTGACGGAAAGCGCGGCCTCGGCCGAGGCCTCGTACTTCGCCGAAAACGCCGCGCCGACGTGGCTCGCCGCTGTGCAGAACGGCATGCTGGATCTGCGCGACGAGCGCGATCTCGACGCGCAGCCAAACGAACGCGGCATCGAAGTGCATGTGTGCCATAGCCTTGCGCGCCAGCTCGAAGTGCTGCACGACCGCCTGCTGGGCTGGTTCGACGAGTTCGACGATCTGCAGCCTTCCGATGTGCTCGTCACGTTGCCCGATCTCGGCGCGGCCGGTCCACTGATCGACGCCGTGTTCGGCACCGCGCCCTCGGGCGACACGCGCCGCATTCCATATCGCATCACCGGTTTGCCGCCTTCGCAGGCGAACCCTGTGGCGCGCGTGCTGCTCGACTGGCTCGCGTTGCCCGAGCGCAATGTCGGCGCGCCGGAGCTGATCGAATGGCTGCGTGTCGATGCGATCGCCGCGCGCTACGGCATCGACGCGGCGGCGCTCGAAGACATTCAGGAATGGCTCGCGGCAGCGGGCGCGCGGCGCGGTCTGGCGCCCGTGCCGCCTGCCGACAGCGCGACTCCCGTCGCGCGTCACACCTTCGCCGACGCGCTCACGCGCCTCTTTCTCGGCTACGCGATGCCCGAAGGAGGCCAGCCGGTGGATGCCTGGCTGCCCGTCGAAGGCGCGGACGGCTCGGACGCGGAATTGCTCGGGCGTCTTGCGAGCTTTGTCGACGACGTCGATGCGTTCGCGCGCCGTTGCGCCGACGACATGACGCCCGTCGAGTGGACGCAGTTGCTGCTCGAAGTGCTGGGCCGCTGCTTCGACGGCGGCGTCGATTTCGCGGACAGCCTCGCCACCGTGCGCGATGCCGTCGATGCCATGAGCGACGCAATGCGCACAGGCGCGGGCGACACGGCATTGCCGGCCGCCGTGGTGCGCACGTCGCTGTCCGAAGCGCTTGACGACCCGGCGCGCGGCGGCGTGCCGTGGGGCAGCGTCACGTTCTCATCACTGACGAGCCTGCGTGGCTTGCCGTTCAGAATCGTCTGCATGCTGGGCATGGACGACGGTGTGTTGCCGAGCCTCGCGCGCGCCGACGAGTTCGACCTGATGGCGGAGTTCGGCAAGGCCGGCGACCGCCAGCGGCGCGACGACGAGCGCAACCTGTTCCTCGATCTGCTGCTCGCTGCGCAAGATCGCCTGATGATCGCGTACACGGGGCGCAGCATTCGCGACAACGCGCCGTTGCCGCCCGCCGCGCTCGTCGACGAACTGCTCGATCACCTCGCGCGGGTTTCGTCCGATGAGGACGCGTCGCCTGCCGAACTCGACGCGGCGCGGCGCGCGTTCATCGTCGAGCATCCTTTGCAGCCTTTCGCGTCGGACTACTTCAACGCGAAGAGCGGCCTGTTCACGTACGACACCGACCGCGCGGAACTGGCCGCATTGCTCGCCGCACCGTCCGGCGAGACGCCCGCGCCGTTCTTCGATGCGCCGCTGCCCGCTGTGCCGAACGAACCCGTGCCGTTCGACGACTTCCAGCGTTTCTGGCGGCATCCCGCGCGCGCGTTGTTGCGCGACCGGCTCGGCATCGTGCTTTCCGATGCACAGGGCGAGCTGCTCGATATGGAGCCGTTCGAACTCGACTTCGCGGGCCGCGATGCATTGGCCGAACGGCTGTTGCCCGCGCTGCTCGATACGGACTTCGACAGTGCGGCGTTCGAGCGCGTGCAGCGCGTCGCGGAAGCGAGCCCCGAGTTGCCTGGCGGCGCGACGGGCGCGGTATGGCGTACGCGCGAGCTATCGGCGTTGCGCGGCCTTGCTGACCGCGTGCGGCGCGAAGTGGCGTCGGGCGTCACGCGCCTGCCGTTTTCGCTCGACATCCACGCGCGCTGGCCCGCCACGGGCGACATCGCGCTCTTCGGCCCTTATGAAACAGCATTGCGCAAAACATCGGAAGGTCCATTGCAACTGCAAGGCACGCTCAATCTGCTGACGCCGACGGGGCAGGTCGTGTTCCGTTACGCGCGGCCCACGGCGCGCGATTATCTGTCCGCGTGGCTGTCGCATCTCGTCTATTGCGCGGCGTTGCCCGACGGTCCGCGTCGTACGGTATGGCATGCAAGCGGCGAGTCGTTCGAACTTGCACCCGTCGAAAATCCATTGGATCAATTGGCGCCGCTTGCCGCGTTGTTCAGCGCCGGGCGCGCCTTTCCGCTGCGCTTTTTCCCGAAGAGCGCATGGGCGAAGATCAGCGACGGCGATTCCGCCGCGCAAGGCGCATGGATCAGCGACCGCGTGCGCGGCGAGTCCGATGACGCTGCGTTGCGCATCGCGTTTCGCGGCGCGCCGCTCACACTCGACGAGCCGTTCGGCACACTCGCCGCGATCGTCTTCAAGCCGCTGGTCGCGCATCTGAGGAGCGCATCATGAGCGGGACGGCATGGATGCATGCGCCCGCGGCGCACGAGCTCGATGTGTTCGCGTGCGATCTCGACGGCGTCAATCAGATCGAGGCATCGGCGGGAACGGGCAAGACATGGAATATCTGCGCGCTCTATGTGCGGTTGTTGCTGGAGAAGAATCTGAGCGCCGATCAGATTCTCGTCGTGACATTTACGAAAGCGGCGACGGCCGAGTTGCATGAACGGATTCGCGGGCGTCTCGCTGAAGTGCAGCGCGCGATCGAAACGGGCGACGATGGCGGCGATCCGTTCATCGTCAGGCTGTTCGAAACGACGCTTTCCGAAGCGCGCGGCATCGACCTCGAAGCGGCTGCGAAGACGGTGCGCCGCGCGTTGCGCACCTTCGATCAGGCAGCCATCCACACGATTCACGCGTTCTGTCAGCGCGCGTTGCAGGAAGCGCCGTTTGCCGCGGCGATGCCGTTCGCGTTCGACATGGAAGCGGACGACGCTGCGTTGCGTTTCGAACTGGCCGCCGACTTCTGGCGCGAGCAGGTCGAACCCGTTGCGGCGGCGCATCGGTCGTTTGCGGCGTGGCTGGTCGAAAAGGGCGCGGGGCCTGCCTCGCTCGACGAACAGCTTGCGCGGCGGCTGAAGAAGCCGCTTGCGCAATTGCGCTGGGGCGATGTCGGTGCAGCCGAAGGTGCGCCGAACGATATGCAGGCGCGCTTCGACGAAGCCTGCGAGATGTGGCACGCCGAGCGCGACAACATCGTGCGTCTGCTCGAACAGGTGCAGGAGCGTCTGAGCAAGACCTCGCACAAGGCCGAAACGGTGAGCGCCGCGATCAGCGCGTGGAGCGACTATTTCGCCCAGGACGACTGTCACGCGGCGCCGCCGAAAGTCGCGCTCAAACTGACGGCCACCGCGTTGACGAAAGGCACGAAAAAGAACTTTGAGCCGCCCGCGCATGCGTTCTTCAACGCAGCCGACGAACTGGCCGCAGCCTCGCTCGCGGCGGAAGCCGCCCAGCGTGCGCGCTGGCTCGGGCTGGTGCAGAAGTGGCTCGACTACGCGCCGCACGAACTGACGGCAAGAAAGCGCACGCGCCGCGTCGTGTCGTTCGACGACCTGCTGTCGAACCTGTATCGCGCGCTGGCCAGTCACGTGTGGCTCGCGGACGCGTTGCGCGCGCGCTATCCCGCGGCGCTGATCGACGAGTTTCAGGACACCGATCCGCTGCAGTTCGCAATCTTCAATCGCATCTTTGCGCCGAAGGGGCCGCTCTTTCTGGTCGGCGATCCGAAGCAGGCCATCTACAGTTTTCGCGCGGCCGATCTGCACACGTATCTCGCGGCGCGTGCGCAGGCGTCGGCGCGATACACGCTCGCCGTCAATCAGCGTTCGACGGCGCCCATCGTCGAAGCATGCAACCGCATTTTCGGAGCGAACGCGCGGGCGTTCGTGCTCGAAGGGCTCGACTATCAACCTGTGCGAGCGGGCGAGCGGCAGCGGCCGCCGCTCGTCGACCGCGACGGCGCGGCGGGCGGCGACTTCCGCGTGTGGACGCTGCCGCAAGGCGACGCGGTGCTGAGCAAGCGCGACGCGCAGCGCGCGGCGAGCGAGGCGTGCGCGGCGGAGATCGTGCGTCTGTTGCGCGGGGCGCGCGAAGGCAGCGTCATGATCGGCGACAAGCCGCTCGCGCCCGGCAACATCGCCGTGCTCGTGCAGACGCACAAGCAGGGCAGCCTGATCAAACGTGTGTTGTCCGCGTGGGGCGTGGGCAGCGTCGAGCTGGCGCAGGCATCGGTGTTCGAATCGCTCGACGCCGAGCAGATCGAACGCGTGCTGGCCGCTGTCGATACACCAGGCGACTTGCGCCGCCTGCGGGCCGCGCTCGCGACCGACTGGTTCGGTCTCGATGCCGCCACGCTGTGGCGGCTCGAACAGGTCGACGAGGCTTCGCCGACATCGGGCGACGCCGCGCGCGCTGTCGATGCAATGAGTTGGGTCGAGCGTTTTTCGCGCTACCGGATGCTGTGGCACGAGCGCGGCTTCGCCGTCATGTGGCGCACGCTGATGCGCGAACTGCGCGTCGCGCAGCGGCTGGTCGAGGGCGCGGAAGGCGAGCGGCGGCTGACCAACGTCAACCATCTGGCCGAACTCGTGCAGGCGCGCGCCGCGACACAGCCGGGCATCGCCCCGACCTTGCGCTGGCTCGCCGCGCAACGCGCGGAAAGCGGGCGGGGCGGCGAAGAAGCGCAACTGCGGCTCGAATCGGACCGCAACCTCGTGCAGATCGTCACCGTGCACAAGTCAAAGGGCCTTGAATACGCGGTCGTGTTCTGTCCGTTTCTCAATGACGGCCGCCTGCGCGAGCCGTACGCGACCGTCCTGCCCGATGCGCTCGAATATCACGATGACGACGGTTCGGCCGTGCTTCACTACGGCAGCGACGACGAGCAGGCCGATCACGCGAACCGCCAGGCGATGCGCGAACAGGCGGCCGAGCGCGCGCGGCTGATCTATGTCGCGCTGACGCGGGCCGTGTATCGCTGTTATCTGGTGGCGGGCGCGTATCTGGCGTCGAGATCGACGAAGGAATCGGCGCGCAGCGTGTTGAACTGGCTCGTGGCGGGCAAAGCCCGCGATTTCGATGAATGGCTCGCCAAGCCGCTCGATGACGACTCGGTTTATCAGCATTGGGAGGCGCTGTCAGGCGACCCCGTGGCGATCGCGGATCTGCCGTCCGTTACGCGTCGGGTGCCGCTGGAAAGCGTGGCCGACAGCAACGCCCGGATGCGCGCGCGCATGAACCAGCGCGCATTGCGCGACACGTGGCGCATGGCGAGCTTCAGCTCGCTGATCGCGGCGGGTTCGCGCACCGACGATGCGTCAGCAGGCAGCGAAGAAGCGCGTCCGGACCACGACGAACTGGCGGACATCGCGACGGGCGAACCGCACGCGCCCGTTTTCGATGTCGTCACCGCGCCCGTCGAACTCTCGCCCGACGACATCCTCGCGTTTCCGCGCGGCCCGGCGGCGGGCGAGTGTCTGCACCGCATGTTCGAACTCGCGGATTTCTCCGACCGCAGTACGTGGCCGCACGCAATCGAGCGCGCGCTGCATGAGCGCCCAGCGCCTGCCGAGCCCGAGCTCGCGCAACGTTTGCCTGCAATGATGCACCGCTTGCTCGCCGATATCGTGAGCACGGAACTCGTGCCCGGCATGACGCTCGCCGCGCTCGATCCGCAGCGCCGGCTCAACGAGATGGAGTTTCTGTTCTCGGCGGCATCGCTGGACTTTCCCGCGTTGCGCGCGTTGCTCGCCGCGCATGGCTTCCCCGATGTCGCGCTGGAGCCGGGCGCGCTGCGTGGCTTCGTCAAAGGTTTCATCGACATGATCGTCGAGCACGAGGGGCGCTTCTGGGTGGTCGACTGGAAGTCGAACCATCTCGGCGACACGCCCGAGGACTACGCCGCCGCGCCGCTCGACGAAGCGATGGCGAGCCAGGCGTATCACCTGCAGGCGCTGCTGTATGTCGTCGCGCTGCATCGCTATCTGCGGCTGAGGCTCGCGAACTATGACTATGACACGCACATCGGCGGCTATCTGTATCTGTTCGTGCGCGGCGTGCGGCCCGGCTGGCAACACGGTGAACACGCGGCCGGCGTGCATGCACGGCGGCCGGACCACGCGCTCGTCGTGGCGCTCGATGCATTGATGGACGGAGGCGCGCAATGAGCACATTCGATCAGCCGTTGCCCGATGTCGAGGTCAATGTCCCCGCGCCCGCGGATTTCAGCACGGCGCTCGCCGAAGGCTTCGCGCGTCGCGTGAGCGCGCTTGCGCAACGCGGCGGCGCGTCGGCGGACAGCGTGCGCTGGGCCGCGCGCGCCGCGTTCGCTGCGAGCCGTGCGACATCGGAAGGGCACGTGTGCGTGCCGCTCGACGAACTCGCGCAGCGCTACGACGCCGAGGTCGCGCCGGTGCGCGACGCATTGCTCGCGAGCGGTGTCGCGAGCGACGGCGTGCAGCCGGCGCATGCGTTGCGCCCGCTCGTCGTCGATGGGCAAGGGCGGCTTTATCTCGCGCGTTACTACGACTATGAAAGGCGGCTTGCGCAGTCGCTCGTCGGACATGCGCGAGGCGCGGATCGAGATGCCGTGTCGGCGGGCATGTCATCTCGAGGTTTGCGCGACAGGTTGCTGCGTTATTTCGGTGAACCACAGGACGACCAGATCGACTGGCAGCGCGTGGCCGCCGTGATGGCGCTGTCCGGGCGGCTGACCATCGTCAGTGGCGGTCCGGGCACGGGCAAGACGACCACGGTCGTCGGCGTGCTCGCCTGTCTGCTGGACGCGCGCGCGGACTTGCGTATCGCGCTCGCCGCGCCGACGGGCAAGGCCGCCCAGCGGATGCAGGAGGCGCTGCTCGCGCGCGCCAGTTCGTTGCCGCAGGAACTCGCCGCGCGTCTGCCGCAAACGTCGTTTACGTTGCATCGGTTGCTGGGCACCGGGCCGAATGGGCGCTTCCGTCATCATCGCGACAACCCGTTGCCATATGACGTGATCGTGATCGACGAGGCATCGATGATCGACGTCGCGATGGCGACGCATCTGTTCGATGCGCTCGCACCTGACACGCATCTCGTGATGCTCGGCGACAAGGATCAACTCGCAGCCGTCGAAGCGGGTGCCGTGTTCGCCGAGTTGAGCGCGCAACCCGCGTTCACGGCGAAGGGCGTCGGCTCGATCGCGACGGCACTGGGAATCGACGAGCGCCGTTTGCGTGACGCGTTGCCCACGGGCCGCGACGACGATGCGCCGCCGGGAGACACCCAACCGCTTTTCGACGACCTGTTCGGCATGCCGTCCGACCTGCCGTCGTCCATGCCGGATGCGCAACCGGCGCCGCTTGCGGACTGCGTCGTATGGCTCGAACGTAACTATCGCTTCGGGCTGGAGTCGGCGATCGGGCGGTTGTCGCTCGCGATCCGGCGCGGCGCGGCTCAGGACGCGCTCGACGTGCTGCATATCGATCCCGTCGAGCCCTGCGCGGCCGCATTTCACCAGGACGCCGATGCCGTGCCAGCCGAGCGCACGATCCAGCGGCTCGCGGCCGGCTTTGCGCCCTACGCGGACGCGCTCGCAACGGCGCTCGCCGGCGGCGCGGCGGGCGCGGCCTCGCACGCGTTGGCGCTGTTCGACGCGCTCAATCGCTTTCGTATCCTGTGCGCGACGCGACTCGGTTCGCGCGGCGTCGAACAGATGAATACCGCGATGGCCGCGCAGGTGCGGCGCATCGCGCGCGTGCCGATGGCCGTCGGCGCGCAATGGTTCGCGGGCCGGCCGATCATGGTCACGCGCAACGACTATGCGCTGGGTCTGTTCAATGGCGATATCGGCATCGCGCTGCCCGGCGCGGACGGCGCGTTGCGGGTGTTTTTCCGTGGCGCGGACGGCAGCCTGCGCGCGGTGTCGCCCGCGGCGCTGCCGCCGCACGACACGGCCTTCGCGCTCACGGTGCACAAGTCGCAAGGCTCGGAGTTCGAACATGCGGTGCTGATGCTGCCGTCCACGTTCAGCCGGGTGCTGTCGCGCGAACTCGTTTATACGGCCGTCACGCGGGCGCGCGAGCGGGTCGAGGTGGTCGGCTCACGGGCCGTGCTGATGCGTGCGATCGCCACGCCGACGCAGCGCGACTCCGGGCTTGCCGCGCGAATCGTCGAGGCGATGCGAAATGACGGGTGAGAGGACGTGCGGGGTGACGTGACTCAGTTGGCAGCCGTGCTGGGCGGCGATTCTGTTTCGGATTCCGTCTCGCTTTGCGCGAGGTCGCGCAGCGTGCGCCGGTACCACAGCGTCCAGACCATCAGCGCGCCGAAGATGCCGTAGCCGACGAAGGGCGACACCACCAGCACGCGCTCGATCGGCCAGTGCCACGCCATCCAGCCGCGCAGCGCGGTTTCGCCTGTGAGGCCGAGGCCCCAGGTGGCCGTTAGCACCCGGATTCCCCGGGCGAAAGCCGGGCGCTCGCGCCACAGCATGTCGATGTGGGCCGCGCCGTTGGTCATCTCGCGGGCGACGAACGCGCGCGTCAGGTAGAAGACGGCGGGCCGGCCCGCCAGCAGCGTCAGCAGGAACGCCACGCCTACCGCACCCGACACCAGCGATTCGCGGAACAGCAACATGCGCGGGTCGCCGCCCAGCGCCATTGCGCCGATCGACAGCACGATGCCGAGCAGCACCGTCAGGCTGAGCGCGTCGGCGCGTCTGAAGCGCACGAGTTCGACGATGCTCCACGCGACGGGCGGCACGGCCGACGCAATCAACCCGCCCGTTTCTCCCCAGTAGGGCTGCACGAGGCGGTACGCGACCCACGGCAACACGAGATTGACGACCAGTTCGAGCACCTGCGCGGGGCGCATTTTCATCACGATAATTGGCCCTCGGGCTGAAAGTTTCAGTATCGGCGAGATTGTGGATGGACGGCAAATGCGTGGCACGATGGGGAGCATGGGGGCGCGACGCAAACGCTGCGCAGTGTGCACGCAATTCGCGTACCGTTCATGCGTTGGCAAATAGCCGGTTACACTTCCCGTTCCTCGCCCGACTCTTTGACATGACATCACGCTATCCGATCCCGCCGAACGAAATCGAACTGACGGCCGTGCGCGCCCAGGGCGCGGGCGGGCAGAACGTCAACAAGGTATCGAGCGCCATTCATCTGCGCTTCGACGTGCGCGCATCGTCGTTGCCCGACGTGCTGAAAATGCGCCTGCTGGCGATGAGCGATCATCGGATCACGCGCGACGGCATCGTCATCATCAAGGCGCAGGAATACCGCACCCAGGAAATGAACCGCGCGGCAGCGCTGGCGCGGCTCGACGCGTTGATCGACAGCATCAGCGTGACCCGTAAGGCGCGCGTCGCGACGCGGCCGACGCGCGCGTCGAAAGAACGCCGGCTCGAAAGCAAGGCGAAGCGCAGCGACGTGAAATCAGGACGGCAGCGCATTTCGCACGACTAGGGCGCGACCTGGGCACGACAGGCGCAACAGCCGCGCCGCGTGCGCTGCCTCAAACGGGGCTCGCGTTACGCACTTCGGGCAGGAAATCGACGCAAAACACATGCGTCGCGCCGTTGCGCTGGACGGTGACAGCCGCCGTGTAGCAGTCCTGGCCATCCATCAGCGAACAGTGCGGCCCCATCATCGCCACGCGTCCCGGCGCGGCGAGCGCGTGCTTGAAATACGCGCGCCGCGACCAGTTGTTGCGCGTGTCGGGAATGAGCGGCGCGAGCCGCGCGGGCGGCGACGGCGTGCCGCTCGCGGTGATCGACGGCGCCAGTTGCTCGCCGCGATCGCTCAGCACGAACACGCGGCGCGCGTCGGGCAGCAGGAAGACGGGCCTGGCGGCCTCTTCCAGGTCGCCTGTCTGCATGTAGAGCGCGGCGCCCGCCAGCACGGCTTCCGTAAAACCCTCGAAGCCCGGCCGCTGGTAGCGCGAATGCGAGCGCTCGTAGCTTTCGAAACGTTGCCACATCTGCCCGATCAGCTCGGGCACGCGCGCAGTGGCCGCCTGGATCGACGCTTTCGGCTGGCCGAACCAGTAGCCCTGGATGAAATCGACGTCGGCCTGCATCAGCGTCATCAGTTCGTCTTCCGTTTCGACGCCTTCGGCGAGCACCAGCGTGCCCGACTGGTGCAACATGTTGATCAGATGACCGATCAGCGAGTTGTCGTTGTCCTGGCGGCCCGCGCGCGCCACCAGCGAGCGGTCGAGCTTCACGATGTCGGGCCGGAAGCGCCACACGCGATCGAAGTTCGAAAAGCCGGTGCCGAAGTCGTCGATGGCAATCAGGAATTCGCGCGGTTGCGACGCGGCAAGCATGCTGGCCACGGCGGATTCGTCGTCGGCGGGCTGTTCGAGCACTTCGATCACGATGCGTTCCTGCGGCAGTCCGAAATGCTCCGACAGTTCATCGATGAACGGGCGCTGCGGCCAGCCCGTTTCGAATACCTGCGGGCGCGTGTTCAGGAACAGCCATCCCGTCTCGATGCCTTGCGCCATGAAGTTCGCCACATGCAGGCAGCGGGCGAGACGGTCGAGCGCGCGCGCGTCGGCCGTCGAGCGGGTGCCTGAAAAGAGCACGGCGGGGGAGATCGGATGACCGACGGGATCGAAGGCGCGCAGCAGCGCTTCATAGCCGACCACGCGCTGATGCGTCACGGAGACGACCGGCTGGAAGACGCTGCGCAACGTAATGGTTCGCCACGGCGCGGCCCATCCGGCCTCGTCCTGCACCATATGCTGCAGAAGGCCAGCGAGCGTCGTATCGTCGACGTTTGGCATGACGGCAGATTGTCCTATGCAGCGTGCGGCGCTCGCCCGTGTGCAGCGACATGCCGGCGGCAGGCATGCGCTACATCGGCGCAATGGAGGTCGGGCCCGAAGGCGATCGGATCGATGCCGTTCACGCGCGACTCCGCTCAGTTGTGCAGTTCAGTTCGTCGAAATCAGTCTAGCAGTTCGTATGCGATTCGAATGTTCGGGTTATCACAGACGGCTACAAGTGTCCGCGCAGTTATGACTCGAAGTTGGCGCAGATTGCCGGCGCGTTTGTGGCAGCGGCGCTATGCTGCTGGTTTTCCAAAACTGGAGTGCAGCATGTCGGAAATCGCGGTGGTGGCGATCTCGGTGGCGAAGCCGGGCCATGAAGAGCAGTTGCGCGCGGCGCTCGAGGGCATTGTCGGACCGACGCGCAAGGAGCGCGGTGCGTTGCAGTACGATTTGCATCGCGATTTGCGCGAGCCGCGCCGCTTTGTGTTCTTCGAGCGTTGGGAAAGCGAGGAAGCGCTGGCGGCACACGCAAAGTCCGCGCATATCGAAGCCTACAAGCAAGCGTCCGCGCAATGGATCGAATCGGCGGAAT
This sequence comes from Paraburkholderia caribensis, assembly GCF_002902945.1. Taxonomy (NCBI): domain Bacteria; kingdom Pseudomonadati; phylum Pseudomonadota; class Betaproteobacteria; order Burkholderiales; family Burkholderiaceae; genus Paraburkholderia; species Paraburkholderia caribensis. The sequence goes on along the minus strand of NZ_CP026101.1, from coordinate 2,149,759 downwards.
TGCGCATCGTGTCGAAGATCGCGTAACCGCGAGCAGGCGCAGCGGGCGAGGCCGGAAACAGCAAGGCCCGGCAGCATGGCTGCCGGGCCCGGATTGAAGCGCAATGATGCGCGATGAAGCAATTCAAGCGCGCAACATGCTCAGTGCGGCTCAGTGCGTCGCTTGCGGCACGTCGAGGATCAGGATGATCGTCCAGTCTGCGTCGCCTTCGTGATGATACTGGCGCTCCGCGACGATGAACGGCTGCTGCTTGCCGGCCGGTCCGAGAAACAGCACGTCGCCTTCCATCGGCAGACATTCGACGGGCGGCAGCGCAAGGAACGCATCCTGATTGCCGCGCGGCATGAGTTTTTCGATCTTGCGGGATGCTGCTTCAGTCCATTCGATGTCCAGCTGGATGTTGCTCATTCTGTCCTCCGCACCAGGGGCGCACGCGGGTTGGGTGAATTGGGTTGATTCTTCGGTGCGCGACTTTAGCATAACGTCGATGAGCGTCTCGCGACACGCGATGTGCCGCCCGTCATCGGACTCCCGCCAGCGCAAAAATAAAAAAGCCGAGGCCGTGTTGAGCGGCTTCGGCTTTTTACATGGCGAGGTGAGTGATCCAGCCGCGAAGCGCGCCTGCATGTTGCTGCGCGCGGGCCGATGGGGCAATGCAGTGCGCTTACTGGGCCGGCGCGGCCGGCTTCTTGTGATGCATGCCCTTATGGTGTTTCATCTGCGCCGGCGGCGCGCTTTCCATCGCCTGCTGCTTGGCCTGTAGATCTTGTGCGCGCTGCTCGACGTCGGCGGCCTTTGCCGGATCGGTGCTCATCCGCACGCCTTGATCTTGCGCGTAAGCCGCGCCCGTCAGTGCCGAGAGGGAAACCAGGATTGCCAGGGACACTTTCTTCATCGTTGCCTCCGTAGAGAGTGGTTGTGGACCCGAGTATGGCCTGTCCGTTGGAACGACAGTGCATTCTAGCCAGCAATGTTCAGTCCAGCGCGACTTCTGTAACAGAATTCACAGACAGTTACGTCTGGTTACATTCGTGGGTGGCGGTTGCGAAGCCGCTCCGCAGCAGCCGTCGCGTATCGACCGTATTGTGATGCGCTTCGCCGTGCGTATCGCGACAAGTCAGATTTTCCCATTCTGCATGAACGCGCGGTTGCCGGGCAGCCGCCTGGAACTCCACTCCGAATCCATCGGATAGCTAAACAAGTTGCCACACTCGCGGCGCGCGTATCAGAACCAGCCAATTTGCCGGTAGACATGAAACTGCGCAATGCCGATCAGTTCATGCAGCGCGATTTCGGCGTTGAAGAAGTTTGCCCGGCGGGGTAGCAGGCCGCGCGTTGCGTGACGGGTGTTCGACACGACGGCTAGCGGCTTCATCCCGAAGTGGTGGAAGTCGAGCAAGGCGCGCGGCATCTGAAAGGCGGACGTGACGAGGATCAACGAACCGTAATATCTGTCCGGCAGAATGGCAGCGACGTTGCGGGCGTTTTCGTACGTCGTCATGCTGGTGTTTTCGAGGATGATATCACCCCGCGGCACGCCTTCGCGCAGCAGGTAGGGCAGGTAGGTGTCGGCTTCCGACGCTTCGTGCCGCTGCGGATTGCCGCCGCTGATGATCACGTGGCACACCGGGCTGGCCTGCTTGCAGCGCGTGTAGAGATCGGCGCTCTTGACGATCCGGGCGATCCCGTCCGTGGGCGGAACGAGCTTGCCGTCGCGTTGAATCGTGCCCGTGCCGAGCATCACGATGGCGGTGTGCGCGGCGTAGGTTGCGGGAGCAACCGTCTGTCCGCCGGGCGGCGCGCCGCGCTGGGCGAGATCGAGCAAGGGCTGGGCCAGCCAGCCCGCGCCGAGCGCCCAGAAAACCACGATGGTCGTCACGCCGATTAGCGTGCGGGCGCTGCGCAGCAGCATAAAAGCTGCAAAAAAAAGCAGCAATAAAGTTAAGAGAATCAATTTTATTGGGGTAACGTATGGTATTCGGACATTCCACCCGCGGACTATCGCGCCGTTCCGGTCGCATCGCCGCCAGTTGGAAGCAGAACGCTAGCACGGCGTTCACACGGGGGCCGAAATAAACGGCGGCCAATGGCCGCATTGGCGGCTAGGGCGTGACTTCTTCGCCTTCCGTCATGCGCACGTCGGCAGACGTGCCATTGTGTCGCGAACAAATAAGTCATGGCTGCACTTTAAGAAAGAAGTGAGATGACCGCTTATTCCAACGAAGTCGTACTCGAGGCGCTGCGACGGGCGCAATACCGTCAGGTGCCGTGGGCCAAGCGCCCGGGCGTTTTTCAATATCTCCGTTCGCTTGGCATGATGGACACCGTTCGTCAACGGACAGTCGCTCCTGCGCCCGGTTTCCATGCGCCTGTGGACATTGCGGTGCTGACCGAACTCGGCCGCGCCGAATTCGCACGGCTCGCGCGCGATGAGCGCTCTCTCGACTGGGACGCGCGCCGTGTGCGCAGCTACGTTTTCGCCGGCGCGGTCGCCGGAGAGAGGGCAACGGCCGTCTAGGCGACGGTGCATCGCAGGGCGCGCGCACGTGAGAACAACGTAGCGCGCGGAAAACGCGCCGCATGAGGGCGCGTCGAGGGCATGTCGCCGCCAATTCCCCCGTTTTTACACTTCCTTTATGACGCCCGATATGCTCCGGGCGGCGCGCCGTGCGCGCGGACCTGACCCGTGTCGACGCAAAAAAAAAGCCCGTATCGCGAGGATACGGGCATACCGGAATTACTTCTGCCACGCTGTGCTTAATGGCATTGATGAGACTGGCTGCGCCGCAGGTGGTTCCCGATATCGCACATCTTCGACGTACGTCATCGTCAGGCGGCCCGTCCCGCCGGTGTGAGCGACGCGCACCTAGTGCGCGGGCGCATGCGGCCGCGGCGGCACGTCGTCTCGCTGGCCGTCGGGCCGCGCGCGAACGTTACTCGCGATATCGCCGCGCAGGTCGCCTCGCGGCGCCGGTGGCGTGAAATTCTGATTGCGCGCTTCCGCCTGCTGCCACGCCTGAAGCGTGGCAGGCTGCTCCGGCCGCCAGTTCCAGCCTTGCGGTCGTTGTTGCGCGAATGCAGACGCGGTGAGCAGTGAGACGAGCAGGCCGCAGACATACAGTGACATTGGCCTCATGATCGGTTCCCGACAAGCCGGCCGGGACGGGCTTGTTTGCGTACTCACACGGTATGCCGCGCTGCGAAAGCGTGCTGTAAATAAAAGTAAATGGATGTTTCGTCCCGTCACCGTCGATATGCTGATCGGATGACTGTGGACGCAGGCGGGCGGGAAGGGCGTCAGCGCCCGCCTGCGGCGATGCGCATGGACGGACGCGCCGATGTTGTAACCGGCGGAAAAATCGGCGGACGGATCAGGCCGTCGTGAAGGAAGCGGGGGGCGTCACTCAGCGTTCGCGCGCATGCGACCGAGCCCGCAGACGGGTGCCGCGCCTCATCGGATCGCGGGGAATCGGGCCGGACGGGCGCCGGCCTCAGAAACGCGCCGGGCGCCCAAGGGCGCCCGGTTGCGTGAATAGCTATATCAGGCCATCTTGACCGGCGCGCGCCACGATTCCGGATTGGTCCAGAACGCGCCGCGCAGACGGTCGCGGCTGGGCGGTGCGGGCGGCTTCGCAGCCGTTGCGCCGATGCGTCCGCGCAGCGAAATCTCGCGACCGCTCGTGCCGAGACGCTTCACAATTTCCGCGAGTGTACCGTCGGCTTGCCATTCGTCGAAACGACGACGGCACGTCGGCGGCGACGGATAACGGCCCGGCAACTTGGACCAGCCCTCGCCCGTCGACAAAACCCACAACACGGCGTTGACTACCGCGCGAGCTTCGACGCGTGGTCGACCACGGCGCTCGCTCCGCGCGGGCTCCGCACAGAACAACGCCTCAACCAGCGCCCACTCGTTGTCTCTCAAATCGTCGAACACCATCATGTTTCACCTCAGCGAAGCTAACTCCGGTGCGCTGCCCCGCGCTGCGCACTCTTCATGCGCCCGATCGGTACCGGGCGCCGGCGGAGAGCCGGCCTATGCCGTAGCGAACCGTTTTTTCACCAGTCCGAATCAGCGCCGACTCTTGTGCAAGGGGAAATGCATGAAGCGTGCCACCTTTCACTTAACCGCCTCGAAGCCCCGCCACATCAAGCCGTTTCGGGCGTTAGCCTGGCCCGTATGAGAATCCAAAAAACTCATCACGCAAATCGGGACAATCACCAATCTTGTGCAATCAGGCCCGTCCCGCGTGCGTTTGCGCCTTCTTGCTGCATTGCAGCGAATTCGACGAAACAGTGCGCGAACGCATTCCAAGGCATAAGATTCGCATCAAACGACGTCATTCATGAGGAGAAGGGATGAATGTGACGCTGCGCCAACTGCGCGTGTTCATCGAAGTGGCACGGCTGCAGAGTTTCAGCCGCGCGGGGAGCGAGATCGGGCTGACGCAATCCGCCGTCAGCCGGTGCGTGCGGGAGCTGGAGGCTGAGATCGGCCTGAAGCTGATCGACCGGACCACGCGCGAAGTCCAGTTGACCGACGTAGGCGGCAATCTGGTGGCGAGTGTGTCGCGCCTGTTGACCGATCTCGACGACGCGCTGCGCGAGATTCGTGAAATCGGCGAGCAGCGGCGCGGCCGCGTGATGGTGGCGGCCAGCCCGACCATTGCGTGCCGGCTGATGCCGAATATCGTCGCGGCATGCGGCGTCCAGTTTCCATACATCACGCTCGGGCTGCGCGACGACGTGCAAAGCGACGTCGTGCGCAAGGTCAAGTCGGGTGAGGTGGACTTCGGCGTCGTGATTGGCCCGCTGTCCGCCGACGACCTGTTCACCGAGCCGCTGATGACCGACTCCTTCTGCCTGGTGTCGCGCGAAGACCATCCATTGGCGTCGCGCGCCCAGGTCGCGTGGCGTGAACTGGACGGCGAGCGTCTGGTGATGCTCGATCACGCGTCGGGCAGCCGGCCCATCATCGACGCCGCACTGGAAGCGCACAGCGTGAGCGCCAATATCGTGCAGGAACTCGGCCATCCGTCGACGGTATTCGGACTGGTGCAGGCCGGGATCGGCGTGAGCGTGCTGCCGTGGCTCGCGATGCCGCTGCCGGCGGACTCGTCGCTGGTGGCGCGGCCGCTCGTGCCGCGCGCCGAACGGACCGTCGAGCTGGTGCGGCGGCGCGACCGCTCGCTGTCGCCCGCCGCCGACGCCGTCTGGAACCTGATTCATCAGGTGCCCGGCCGGACCGAGGACTTGCGCTGAGGCCGCGATCGCGCGCCTGCCGGATTCACTCCGTCCGTAATTTGGGACACGTTACACTGGCTCCTTTCGACAGACCCGCCCGGACCCTCGATGCACCAAACGGACTTGCCCCAGTCGCAGCTAGCTGAATCGATACCCACCGCCAGACCCGATGCCCGCGACGCGGTGCGCGCGCTGCGGCCGTCGCAGATCCGCGAAGTGGCGAACGCCGGCTTCGGTTTGCCGGATGTGTTGCCGTTCTGGTTCGGCGAGTCCGACCGCGTGACGCCACCGTTCATTCGCGATGCCGCGAGCGCGGCGCTCGCATCGGGCGCGACCTTCTATACGCATAACCTCGGCATCGCGCCGTTGCGTGAGACGCTCGCGCGCTATGTGAGCGAGCTGCACGGGCCGACATCGGCCGACCATGTGGCCGTGACGAGCGCGGGCGTCAATGCACTGATGCTGGCGGCGCAACTGGTCGTGGGCGCGGGCGACCGCGTGGTCGCCGTGACGCCGCTGTGGCCGAACCTCGTCGAGATTCCGAAGATTCTCGGCGCGCACGTCGACACCGTGTCGCTCGGTTATGGTGCAGATGGCTGGCAGCTCGATCTGGAGCGGCTGCTCGCCGCGCTGACGCCGGATACGAAGCTGTTGATGCTGAACTCGCCGAACAATCCGACCGGTTGGGTGATGAGCCGCGACGAGCAGCGCATCGTGCTCGACCATTGCCGGCGCCACGGCATCTGGATCGTCGCCGACGAGGTGTACGAGCGTCTCTACTACGCGGGCGAGCCGGGCGACAGTGCGCCGTCGTTTCTCGATCTCGCCGCGCGCGACGAGCGGGTGATCTGCGTCAACTCGTTCTCGAAAGCGTGGCTGATGACGGGCTGGCGGCTCGGCTGGATCGTCGCGCCAGCCTCGCTGATGGACGATCTCGGCAAGCTCGTCGAGTACAACACGTCCTGTTCGCCGGCGTTCGTGCAACAGGCGGGCATCGCGGCCATCGAGCAGGGCGCGGCCTTCACGCGTGAACTGGTCGCCGATTTGCGGGCTTCGCGGGATCATCTGGTGAGGGCGCTGTCCAGCGTGCCGGGCGTCGACGCGAAGGCACCGCCGGGTGCGATGTACGTGTTCTTCTCGTTGCCGGGCGCGTCGCGCAGTCTCGATCTGTGCAAGGCGCTGGTACGCGATGCGAGGCTCGGCCTCGCGCCCGGCAGCGCGTTCGGACCCGAAGGCGAGGGCTTCGTGCGCTGGTGCTACGCGTGCGACACCGCGCGCCTCGACGCGGGCGTCGAGCGGCTCAAGGACTATCTCGAACGGCACGGCGCCGGGCGTTGAATGCGCTGACCACGCGAAAAGGCGCCGCATGCCGAACTCACGCGGCGCGCCGACGCGTTATGCATGGCTGTGTATGTCGATGACGGTGCAGTTTGGATTTCGTCTTTACGCACCGATTGTTTTTGCGTAATATGGCAGCCAGTCACGCGGTTCCCTCGCGGAATTTCGCTGCTCCGTCGTCCGGCTGGGTTTGGCTCGATGCCTTTTTCGCCTCCCCCCGGTGCGTGCTCCCATCAATATGACCGATCAGAATCGGGCGAGCGCGTCTTCAGTTCCACATCGTCTGTTTGATCCGGTTTCTTTGACCACAGGGTCTGACCTAGCTGCATGAATACCCAAGAGGCGAAGATCGTCCTCGAGACTGCCTTGATCTGCGCGCAGGAGCCGTTAAAGCTCGGTGATTTGCGTAAGCTGTTTGCCGACGGCGTGTCGGCGGATACGGTCCGCACGTTGCTTGAAGACCTGAAGCACGATTGGTCCGGACGCGGTGTCGAACTCGTCGGACTGGCGTCCGGCTGGCGTTTCCAGAGCAAGCCCGCGATGCGCACGTATCTCGACCGCCTGCATCCCGAGAAGCCGCCGAAATATTCGCGCGCGGTGCTCGAGACGCTTGCGATCATCGCGTACCGGCAGCCCGTCACGCGCGGCGATATCGAGGAGATTCGCGGTGTGACCGTGAACACGCAGGTCGTGAAGCAGCTCGAAGACCGCAGCTGGATCGAAGTGATCGGACATCGCGACGTGCCGGGCCGCCCGGCGCTTTACGCGACGACGCGCTCGTTTCTCGACGACCTCGGCCTGAAGTCGCTCGAAGAACTGCCGCCGCTCGACGACCCGTCGGCGCAATCGAACATCGATCTGCTCGCGCAGCATGCAATCGAGTTCACCGACGGCGAAGCGGTCGAAGACGCGGTCGATGGCATGGCTCATGCTGCGCAGGAAGATGTCGCGCTGCCAGATGTCGCCGCCGAGGCTGAGCGCGCCGGCGAAGAAACGCAATCGCAGCCAGATGCGGACGAAGCGGCATCGTTCGAGGAAGACGTGCACGCGGCGTCGCAGGCATCTGCCGAATACAGCGTCGAACGCACGGATGCGTTGGCGTACACCGAACACCGCATCGCCGATGAGGCGACGCACGAGACAGAACTGGCTCATGAAGCCGGTTTCGACGCGCAGTCGGAAGAGCAACACGAAGACACGCGCGAATTGGATAACGAGACTGGGGACGCGGCTAGCGCCAACCCGGCCGGACCAGACCAGAATCAAGCGGTGCATGACGATCAGCATGATCGCCGCGACACCGCACCCGACGCGGGCGAACTCGCCGACGACGAAACCGAGTCGCGCAGCGCCTGACGTAACCGTACTTTTTGCCGCGCCCGCAATGGGCGCGCGACCTGACATTTTGAGGTTGTTTTGACAGACATCCACGACACCGATTCGTCCGAATCCGAGCGCGCCGTCGCTGCCGCGCGCCCCGACGAAACGCGCACAGCGCAAACGTCGGCGGGCGACAGCGAACGCGGTGCCCATGCGCCGGACGCCGAGGGCGACGATCGCCCGCGCCGCGGTTTGCGACGCGGCCCGCGCAGCCTGATCGCGCGCCGCCGCGCAGGGACGAAGGCGAAGGCGGCCGACGCTGCCGCGCAGCCGGCACCCGTCGTGACGGAAGCGCCGCCCGACGGCGAAGTCGTCGCGCAAGTGCGGATGCCGCGCAAGGACGCGGCCGCCAAGGGGCAAGGCCAGGGCGGCCGCCGTGCGGGCGGCAAGCAGGGCGGCCAGCAGGGCCCCCGGCAAGGTAATCAAGGCAATCAGCGCAAGAGCCGTGGCGGCGAAGCGGGTGACGTGGCTCCCGCGGCCGCGGCCGAAGGCGACAAGCAGGATGATCTGTTTTCCTGGGTGACTTCGCCCGCCTTCGATGCCGACAACTCCGCAACGGGCGGCGTGCGTGCACCGATGCTGCGCCGCGGCCGGCCCGTCGCACCCAAGCGCGTACTGTCGCCGGACGACGACGCGCCCAAGTTGCACAAGGTGCTCGCCGAGGCGGGCATGGGCTCGCGCCGCGAGATGGAAGAGCTGATCGTCGCGGGCCGCGTGTCGGTCAACGGCGAACCGGCGCACATCGGCCAGCGCATCATGCCGACCGATCTGGTGCGCATCAACGGCAAGCCCGTCAAGCGCAAGCTGCAGAACAAGCCACCGCGCGTGCTGCTGTATCACAAGCCGACGGGCGAAATCGTCAGCCACGCTGACCCGGAAGGCCGTCCGTCGGTGTTCGACAAGCTGCCGCCGATGAAGACCGCGAAGTGGCTCGCTGTCGGCCGCCTCGACTTCAATACGGAAGGCCTGTTGATGCTGACCACGTCGGGCGATCTGGCGAACCGGTTCATGCATCCGCGCTACAGCGTCGAGCGTGAATACGCGGTGCGCGTGGTCGGCGAACTGGCGGAAGGCAACCGGCAAAAGCTGTTGCATGGCGTCGAGCTGGAAGACGGCCCGGCGAACTTCCTGCGCATTCGCGACGGCGGCGGCGAGGGTACGAATCACTGGTATCACGTCGCGCTGGCTGAAGGGCGCAACCGCGAAGTGCGCCGGATGTTCGAGGCCGTCGGCCTGATGGTCAGCCGGCTGATCCGCACGCGTCACGGTCCGATCACGCTGCCGCGCGGCCTGAAGCGCGGCCGTTGGGAAGAGCTCGAGGACAATCAGGTGCGCAGCCTGCTGGCATCGGTGGGCCTGAAGGCACCGACCGAGGAGAAGGGCGGACGCCGCGGCGAGCCGGAGCGTCGTCAGCCTGATCCGATGCAGACGTCGATGGGCTTCATCAACCGCGAGCCGGTGCTGATGTCGCACGGACGTTTCGATCAGCAGCAACCGCGAGGCGGCGGCCAGAACCGGCGTGGCGGTAAGGGCGCCGGTGCCTTCGGCGCGTTGAATTCTGGCGTGGGCGGCGGCTTCGGCAACGGGCAACCCAATCGCGGCGAAGGGCGTGGCCGTCCGGGTCGCGGCGACGTCGACGGCAATCGCGCGCCTTCGGGCAACCGCGCGGGTGCGGGCGCCAACCCGAAGCGCGGCGGCAGCGGCGGTGGCCGCACGCCGAACGGTGCGCCGGGTGGCAACCGTTCGAACAACGGCGGCAATCGCACGGGCGGCAATGCTGGCGCCGGCGGCGGCAATCGCAGCGGCGGCGCGCCACGCAACCGTTCGCGCGGACGCTGATCGGTTGTCGTCGCGGGCAGTCTCGATCTGCCCGCCGCGCTGCATGATTGAATGACCGGGGCGTTCGCGCCCCGGTTTGCGTTGGGCCCGCGCTGCTTGCGGCGCTTCGGCGTTTGTGTCGCGCGGGGCCGTCAGCGGGAAATGCGGTAAAACGCCCGGTTTCTCGCCTTGATTGGGGCGGAATCAGCCGCAAATGGGCGTCAGTGGCCGGTCGGCGGTTTGCGTTCATCGTGAAAAATGGCTACAATCACGAAGTCACTGGGCGTGCGGTTTCATGTGCGGCTCAGGTGCGACCACCGGCAATAAGATGATGGGCGTTTCGCCCATTTTTTTTTGCCGCTTAGTTTATGTGGATCGGCATCTCGGGTAGCACGAACGTGCGCCGGCTTGGCGCGCAGCCCGCGGGTGTATCGCGAAGGCTTGTCGCGCGAACATCTTAGAGGGCACTGTGCAACTGACGGAACTGATTGAAACCACGGTCGTGGGCCTCGGCTATGAGCTCGTCGATCTCGAGCGCACCGGGCGCGGCATGCTGTGCGTGTATATCGACCAGCCCGCCGGCATCGGGATCGAAGACTGCGAAAAAGTTACCCGTCAGCTCCAGCACGTACTGACGGTCGAAAACATCGATTACGAGCGTCTTGAAGTATCGTCGCCGGGTCTCGACCGTCCGCTGAAAAAACTGGCGGACTTCGAACGCTTTGCGGGTAGCGAGGCGGTCATCACATTGAAAAAGCCATTGGACGGACGGAAATCGTACCGGGGCATCCTGCATGCGCCCGAAGGCGAAACGATCGGTCTGGAATTTGAAGGGAAGGAAGGCGCCGCGATGCTGGATTTCACGCTCGCGGATATCGACAAGGCACGCCTCGTTCCGAAAGTTGACTTTAGGAGCCGCAAACAATGAGTCGCGAAGTGTTGATGCTGGTGGATGCGCTGGCACGCGAAAAAAATGTCGACAAGGACGTGGTGTTTGCCGCGCTCGAGGCAGCGCTCGCGTCTGCATCCAAGAAACTCTTCGACGAAGACGCGGACATCCGCGTTCATATCGACCGTGAAAGCGGCGAGCACGAGACGTTCCGTCGCTGGAAAGTCGTGCCCGACGAAGCCGGGCTGCAGGAGCCGGATCAGGAAATCCTGCTGTTCGAAGCGCGTGAGCAGAAGGCCGACGCTCAGATCGACGACTTCCTGGAAGAACCCGTTCCGTCCATCGAATTCGGCCGTATCGGCGCGCAGGCTGCCAAGCAGGTGATCCTGCAGAAGGTGCGCGACGCGGAACGCGAGCAGATCCTGAACGATTTCCTCGAGCGCGGCGAAAGCATCATGACGGGCACCGTCAAGCGTCTCGACAAGGGCAACTTCATCGTCGAATCGGGCCGTGTCGAAGCGCTGCTGCGCCGCGACCAGCTGATTCCGAAGGAAAACCTGCGCGTCGGCGACCGTGTGCGCGCCTACATCGGCAAGGTCGATCGCACCGCGCGCGGTCCGCAGATCGAACTGTCGCGCACGGCGCCCGAGTTCCTGATGAAGCTCTTCGAAATGGAAGTGCCGGAAATCGAGCAGGGCCTGCTGGAAATCAAGGCGGCGGCGCGAGATCCAGGCGTGCGTGCGAAGATCGGCGTGGTCGCCTACGACAAGCGCATCGATCCCATCGGCACCTGCGTCGGCATTCGCGGCTCGCGCGTGCAGGCCGTGCGTAACGAGCTCGGTGGCGAAAACGTCGACATCGTGCTATGGTCGGAAGATCCCGCCCAGTTTGTGATCGGCGCGCTCGCGCCGGCAGCCGTCCAGTCGATCGTCGTCGATGAAGAAAAGCATTCGATGGACGTCGTCGTCGACGAAAACGAACTGGCCGTCGCCATCGGCCGCAGCGGCCAGAACGTGCGTCTTGCCAGCGAACTGACCGGCTGGCAGATCAACATCATGACGCCGGACGAGTCTGCGCAAAAGCAGAACCAGGAACGCAGCGTACTGCGCGACCTGTTCATGGCGCGTCTCGATGTCGACGAAGAAGTCGCCGACATCCTGATCGACGAAGGTTTCACGAGTCTCGAAGAGATTGCCTACGTGCCGCTCAACGAGATGCTCGAAATCGAAGCATTCGACGAAGACACGGTTCACGAACTGCGTAACCGCGCTCGTGATGCCCTGCTGACGATGGCGATTGCGAACGAGGAGAAGGTCGAAGGCGTTGCACTCGACCTGAAGAGTCTCGACGGTATGGACGACGAGCTGTTCGCGAAGCTGGCTGAACATCAGATCCATACACGCGACGAGCTGGCAGAACTGGCCGTCGACGAGCTGGTCGAGATGACCGGCATGAATGAAGACGCCGCCAAGGCGTTGATTATGAAGGCCCGTGAACACTGGTTTCAATGAGATCCAAGACCATGAACCACTGACCTGATCGCGGCCGTAAGGCTGCATGACCCGATGCTAACCGCAAGGAATTGGTCCTTGCATTAAGAGGAATGAATGGCGAGTAACAACGTAGCCCAATTTGCCGCGGAACTGAAGATGCCTGCAGGCGTGCTGCTCGAGCAGTTGCACGCAGCGGGTGTTCAGAAAGCGAGTGAGGACGATGCCTTGTCCGAAACGGACAAGGCGCGTCTGCTTGACCACTTGCGCAAGTCACACGGCTCGAACGATGCCGACAAGCGCAAGATCACGCTGACCAAGCGGCATACGTCGGAGATCAAGCAGTCCGACGCGACGGGTAAAGCTCGTACCATTCAGGTCGAGGTGCGCAAGAAGCGTACGTTCGTCCGCCGTGACGAAGCCGTCGAGCAAGGCGCGGAAGCATCGAACAATGTGGTCGCAGCGGAAGAACTCGAACTTCAGCGTCGCGAGGAAGAAGCGCGTCACGAGGCGGAGCTGCTCGAGAAGCAGGCCCAGGAGCTGAAGGAGCGCCAGGACCGTCTCGCAGCCGAAGAAGCCGAGCGTCAGGCACGCGAACAGGCGGCCGAGGCGGAGCGTCGCCGCGCCGAAGAGGAAGCGGCGAAGAAGCGCGCGGCGGCGGTAGCCGAAGCGGCAGCTCGCGAGCAGGCCGAGCAGGAACGTGCGTCGTCGCAGGACGAAGAGCGCGCGGCGGCCGAGCGCGCAGCGCAGCGCGAAGCGGCGAAGAAGGCTGAAGACGCTGCACGCGAGCAGGCCGAGAAGACGCGCCTCGAACAGGAAGAAATCGCAAAGCGCCGCGCCAAGGCCGAAGCCGAAGCGCGCGCGATCCGCGAAATGATGAACACGCCGCGCAAGGCGCAGGTGAAGGCGCCGGAACCGGCACCGAAGCCCGTCGAGGCGGCCAAGCCCGCTGAAGCGAAGGGCACGCTGCACAAGCCGGCGCGTCCGGCTGGCGAAACGTCGGCGCGTCCCGCCGCGAAGAAGCCGGCGCCCGCAACGGCGCAACCGGCAGCGGCTGCGCAACCGGCAGGTCCCGGCGCCGACAAGAAGAAGGCGGGCGGCAAGGGTGGCTGGCAGGACGACGCAGCGAAGCGCCGTGGCATCAAGACGCGCGGCGACTCGAGCGGTGGCGTCGATCGTGGCTGGCGCGGCGGTCCGAAGGGCCGTGGCAAGCATCAGGAAGCCACGACCTTCCAGGCGCCGACCGAGCCGATCGTGCGTGAAGTGCACGTGCCGGAAACCGTGACGGTGGCCGACCTTGCTCACAAGATGTCGGTGAAGGCTTCGGAAGTCATCAAGGTGATGATGAAGCTTGGCCAGATGGTCACGATCAACCAGATGCTGGACCAGGAAACGGCGATGATCGTCGTCGAAGAACTGGGCCACCATGCCGTCGCGGCAAAGCTGGACGATCCGGAAGCGATGCTGGTCGAAGGCGAAGTCTCCGACGCGCCGCTGCTGCCGCGTCCTCCCGTCGTCACGGTCATGGGTCACGTCGACCACGGCAAGACGTCGTTGCTCGACTACATCCGTCGCGCGAAGGTTGCCGCTGGCGAAGCGGGCGGCATTACGCAGCACATCGGCGCGTATCACGTCGAAACGCCGCGCGGCGTCATCACGTTCCTCGATACGCCGGGTCACGAAGCGTTCACGGCAATGCGTGCGCGTGGTGCGAAGGCAACCGACATCGTGATTCTGGTCGTTGCAGCGGATGACGGCGTGATGCCGCAGACGAAGGAAGCGATCTCGCACGCGAAGGCGGGCGGCGTGCCGCTCGTCGTCGCGATCAACAAGATCGACAAGCCGGACGCGAATCCGGACCGCGTGAAGCAGGAACTCGTCGCGGAAGGCGTGGTGCCGGAAGAATACGGCGGCGATTCGCCGTTCGTGTCGGTGTCGGCCAAGACGGGCGCGGGTATCGACGATCTGCTCGAAAACGTGCTGCTTCAGGCGGAAGTGCTGGAACTGAAGGCACCGGTCGAAGCGCCGGCCAAGGGCCTCGTGATCGAAGCGAAGCTCGACAAGGGTAAGGGTCCGGTTGCAACGATCCTCGTCCAGTCGGGTACGCTGAACCGCGGCGACGTCGTGCTCGCAGGCAGCGCCTACGGCCGCGTGCGCGCCATGCTCGACGAGACCGGCAAGCCGACCAAGGCGGCAGGCCCGTCGATCCCGGTGGAAATCCAGGGTCTGTCGGAAGTGCCGGCGGCTGGCGAAGAAGTCATCGTCATGCCGGACGACCGCAAGGCGCGCGAAGTCGCATTGTTCCGTCAAGGCAAGTTCCGCGACGTGAAGCTGGCGAAGCAGCAGGCCGCGAAGCTGGAAAACATGCTCGAACAGATGGGTGAAGGCGAAGTGCAATACCTGCCGCTCATCGTCAAGGCCGACGTGCAGGGTTCGCAGGAAGCATTGGTGCAGTCGCTGCTCAAACTGTCGAACGACGAAGTGCGCGTGCAGATCGTGCACAGCGCGGTCGGCGGCATCAGCGAGTCGGACGTCAATCTGGCGACGGCGTCGAAGGCGGTCATCATCGGCTTCAACACGCGTGCGGATGCCCAGGCGCGCAAGCTGGCCGAAACCAACGGCATCGACATCCGTTACTACAACATCATCTATGACGCAGTGGATGAGGTGAAAGCGGCGATGTCCGGCATGCTGGCGCCGGAGAAGCGCGAAGTCGTCACGGGCATGGTCGAAGTCCGTCAGGTCTTCAAGGTGCCGAAGGTCGGCACGGTGGCGGGCTGTATGGTCACGGACGGTGTGGTCAAGCGTTCGTCGTCGGTGCGCGTGCTGCGCAACAACGTCGTCATCCACACGGGCGAGCTCGATTCGCTCAAGCGCTTCAAGGACGACGTCAAGGAAGTGCGCCAGGGCTTCGAGTGCGGTATGTCGGTGAAGAACTTCAACGACGTCCAGGAAGGCGATCAGTTCGAAGTCTTCGAAGTTACGGAAGTCGCGCGTACGCTGTAATTCAGGCGTCAGGCGCATGAGGGGCGGGGCGGGCGCTGAAGCCCGGTCCCGCCCCTTTGTTTTTTGCATCGATTGTTTGTGGTGTTTGCGTTGGAGTCCGTGGCTCGCTGCCGCCGAATGCGCGAACACTTTGCCTATTCGGTAGTTTGGATCACGGATTCACCATGCCTAAGAAACGTACTTCTCCCAATCGCAATGTGCAGATCGCCGATCAGATTCAACGCGATCTGTCTGATCTGATCCGCGAGGTCAAAGACCCGCGCATCGGTATCGTCACGTTTCAGAGCGTCGAACTGACGCCTGACTATGCCCACGCGAAGGTCTATTTCACGACGCTGACGGGCGATCCGCATCAGACGCAGGACGCGCTCAATCACGCTGCGGGCCATTTGCACAATCTGTTGTTCAAGCGCCTGCATATTCACACGGTGCCGACGCTGCATTTCCATTACGACAAGACGATCGAGCGCGCGGTCGAGATGTCGCGCCTGATCGACGAGGCGAACGCTTCGCGCGCGAAAGACGACTGATCGCAGGTCGAGGCACGCGCATATATGACTCAGAATCAACGTCCGAAGGTGCCGCGCCGCGCGCTGGACGGTGTGCTGCTGCTCGACAAGCCGGTTGGTCTGTCGAGCAACGACGCGCTGATTCGCGCAAAGCGTCTGTATCTCGCGAAGAAGGCGGGCCATACGGGCACGCTGGATCCGCTCGCGTCAGGCCTTTTGCCGCTCTGTTTTGGTGAAGCGACGAAGTTTTCGCAGGATTTGCTGGAGGCGGACAAGACGTACGAAGCCACGATGCGGCTCGGGATTCGCACGACGACGGGCGATGCCGAAGGCGAAGCTATCGAAACGCGCGACGTGACGTGCGATCAGGCTGCCGTCGAGCAGGCGCTCGTGCAATTTCGTGGCGAGATCGTTCAGGTGCCGCCGATGTATTCGGCGCTCAAGCGTGACGGTAAGCCGTTGTACGAGTATGCGCGCGCTGGGCAGACGGTCGAGCGCGAAGGGCGTCAGGTGACGATTCATGCGCTTGAGGTGCTCGCTTGTGCGTTGCCGGATGTGACGTTTCGCGTGACGTGTAGTAAGGGGACGTATGTCCGTACGCTGGCCGAGGATATCGGCGAGGCGCTTGGGTGTGGTGCGCATCTCGTGATGCTGCGGCGCACGGGTGTCGGCGCGTTGACGCTTGCTGATTCGGTGACGCTGGATGCGTTGTCCGATGCGCTGCCTGACGAGCGTGACGCGTGGATTCAGCCTGTTGATGCATTGCTGTCGACGTTTCCTTCTGTTCAGCTCGATGCTGATGCGACTCGCCGTTTTCTCCATGGTCAGCGGTTACGGCTTGCTGATCTGGCTGTGGATGAGAGTGTGCTGCAGGGTACGCGTGCGCGGGTTTATGCGAGTGAAGGGAAAC
This sequence comes from Paraburkholderia caribensis, assembly GCF_002902945.1. Lineage (NCBI taxonomy): Bacteria > Pseudomonadati > Pseudomonadota > Betaproteobacteria > Burkholderiales > Burkholderiaceae > Paraburkholderia > Paraburkholderia caribensis. The sequence goes on along the minus strand of NZ_CP026101.1, from coordinate 2,133,175 downwards.
TGCTTGGGGTCGCTAGAGTGGGTGAGGGTGTGTTGGCGCCTGAGCGGTTGATTGTGAGTTGAGGTTTTGCTTTCGAGGGTAGGGTTGGGTTGGTTTGGTTTGCTGTTCGTTGGCATCCGCGATTTGTTTTTGTGGTTCTGGCGCCGCCGGTCGGTGTTCATGCCTTTGCGCTGGCATCCGCGTTACGGTAGCGTGCTTCACGCGTCGCCCCTGTGCGGGGCGGCACCTACTTTTCTTTGCCGCCGCAAAGAAAAGTAGGCAAAAGAAAGCGGCTCAAACCGCCAACATTTCTTCCTGCCTGAGGGCCCCCAAAGGTTCTTACGCTTCACACTGCGACCACGTGACTGATGTCGGTTGCCAGCGCCCTGAACAGGCGCCTCACCTGCTTCAAACACCTGCACAAGCGCGAGCGTCAGCGAATGGTTGCTGCCGCCCAGGTGGCAAACTGTGTGTAGGCTTTCGCGCCATACACGCATCACTCCGGACTGGGTAGCATGGTTGGTGTTTCTGGTAAAAGCGCTGAGTTCTGCGGTGCGGCAACCTACACACAGTTTGCCACCTGGGCGGCGGTGCACTGTCTGGCGCGGCGTGCCGTGACGTGGGTATATGAAGCGGGTGAGGCGTAAGGGAGAGCGTTGGCAACGCACGCGAACCGGTGCGTTGCCGTGCGAAGTACGGGGACGTTGGGGGCCCGTGGACAAAGGTCAAGCGCTGGCGGTGTGAGCCGCTTTCTTTTGCCTACTTTTCTTTGCGGCGGCAAAGAAAAGTAGGTGCCGCCCCGCACAGGGGCGACGCGTGAAGCGAGCTAACGAAACGCGGATGCCAGCGCAAAGTCATAAACACCGACCGGCGGCGCCAGAACCACAAAAACAAATCGCGGACGCCAACGAACAGCAACCCACCCGCCCGAAGGGCAACTCAAACCACGGCGCAACGTTCAATGCGCCGCAGACGCCGCAGCGGCTGAATCTCCGCCCGCACGCTCAGGCTTCGTCACCCAGATCAACGCAATCAGCGCAACAAATATCCCCGCCGATATATAAAACAGATCATTCACCCCAAGCTGCGCCGCCTGCTGCGTCGTCATCGAATTGACGAGCCCATACACCTGCGACTGATTCAGCCCGAGCCCACTCATCTGCGTAACCGATTGATTGAACACCGGGTTATACGCATTCGCATGCTCGGTCAACTGCGCATGATGCAGAATCGACCGATGATCCCACGCCGTCTCGAAGATCGACGTGCCGATCCCGCCGCACATGATCCGAACGAAGTTCGACAGCCCCGACGCCGCCGGAATCCGGTTCCCCGGCAACCCCGACAGCGTGATCGACACGAGCGGAATGAAGAACCCGGCCATGCCGATCCCCTGGATCAACGTCGGCAGCATCAGCGAATAGGTGTCGACGCCCGTCGTATAACGCGAGCGCATCCAGAAACACAGCGCGAACACCAAAAACGACGCGGTCGAGATATAACGCGGATCGGTGCGCGGCAGGATCTTGCCCGTCAGCGGCGAAAGAATGATCGCAAACACGCCGACAGGCGCCATCACGAGACCGGCATCCGTCGCCGTGTAGCCGATGTCGGTTTGCAGCCAAAGCGGCAGCAGCACCAGATTGCCGAAGTACAGGCCGTAGCCGATCGCGAGCGCCACCGTGCCGCCCGTGAAATTGCGCAGCTTGAACAACGACAGGTCAACCACAGGATGCTTGTCCGTCAACTCCCATACGATAAAGAACGCCAGCGCGATCACGGCAGTCAGCGCGAGCACCACGATCGTCGTCGATGAGAACCAGTCGAGATCCTTGCCCTTGTCGAGCATCACCTGCAACGAGCCAACCCACGTAATCAGCAACACGAGACCGACCATATCGATCGGCGCTTTCTTGATGACGGAGTCGCGGTTGCGGAAGATCGCCCACGTGGCCAGCGCGGCGACGATCCCGACTGGAATGTTCACGTAGAAGATCCACGGCCACGAAATGTTGTCCGAAATCCAGCCGCCAAGAATAGGACCGGCAACGGGCGCGATCAATGTGGTCATCGCCCACATCGACAGCGCCATCGGCGCCTTCGCGCGTGGATAACTCGCGAGCAGCAGCGTTTGCGACAGCGGAATCATCGGACCGGCCACCGCGCCCTGCAGCACACGCGACGCGAGCAGGAACGGCAGATTCGGCGAGAGCCCGCACATCCACGACGAGATCACGAACAGCACGATCGACGCCATGAACAGGCGCACCTGGCCGATGCGGTCGGTGAGCCAGCCGGTGAGCGGCACGGAGATCGCGTTGGCGACCGCGAACGACGTGATCACCCACGTGCCCTGGTCGGACGACACGCCGAGGTCGCCGGAGATCGACGGAATGGACACGTTCGCGATCGACGTGTCCAGCACGTTCATGAACACGGCGAGCGACACGGCGATGGTGCCGATCACCAGTTGCGCGCCCTCGAGCGGCGGGTGAGGGAGTTGCGCTTGAGACTGAGCCATCTATTGTTCGAACCTTGTCTGAGGCAGATACCTGGCAGATGCGTACCGCTTACATCAGCTTGGCCGCGGTCTTCGATCCCGTCGCCGCCTTCTGCGGCTGACCTGCATTCGGGCCGGCGTTTTCGGCGATGATGCGGGCGATTTCCGCGTCGGCCTGATCGCCGTACTTGTCGAACACGTTGGTCTGATACACGGTGTTCACCGCGCTGCCGAGTTCGCCGCCCGTGTCGTCCTTGATGCTCACCTCGACCTGCATCGACAGGCCGATGCGCAGCGGATGCTTCTCGAGTTGCTGAGGATCGAGCGCGATACGCACGGGCAGACGCTGCACGACCTTGATCCAGTTGCCCGTCGCGTTCTGCGCGGGCAGCAGCGAGAATGCCGAGCCTGTGCCCGCCGAGAAGCCGACCACTTTGCCCTGATACTTGACCGACGAGCCGTACACGTCCGCCGTCAGTTCGACGGGCTGGCCGATGCGCATGTGCTTGAGCTGCACTTCCTTGAAGTTCGCGTCGACCCACACGGCGTTCAGCGGCACGATCGCCATCAGCGGATTGCCCGGCGCGACGCGCTGGCCGACCTGTACCGAGCGCTTCGCCACGTAACCCGTGACGGGCGCGGGCAGCGTGTTGCGCGCGTAGTTCAGATACGCGTCGCGGACCTTGGCGGCCGCGGCCTGTACGTTCGGGTGGCTGGCAATCGTCGTGTTCGCCGTCAGCGCGCGGTTGGAGGCGAGCTGCTGCTGCGACGCGTCGAGCGCGGCCTGGGCGCTCTTGACGGCGTCGCGCGCGTGCGAGATTTCTTCCTGCGATACGGCGCCCGTCTGGGCGACCTGCATGCGGCGCTTCAAATCATCCTGCGCACGCGACAGGTCCGCCTGGCGCACGGCGACTTGCGCCTGGTACTGGCTGTCGTCCGCATAGAGGCCGCGCACCTGGCGCACGACCTGACCGAGGTTCGCTTCCGCCGATTGCAGCGCGATGCGCGAGTCCGCGGGATCGAGCACGACGAGGGGATCGCCGACCTTGACGGTCTGCGTGTCGTCCGCGTTCACGGCGACGACGGTGCCCGTCACCTGCGGCGTGATCTGCACGACGTTGCCGTTCACGTAGGCGTCGTCGGTCTCTTCGTGAAAGCGCGCGACGAGGAAGTAGTAGAGGCCGTACGCGATCGCGGCAATCAGGATCACGATGACCAGCAGCGTCATCATGCGCTTGCGTTTGCCGTTGCTGGCCGGCTGCGCGTTCGCGGGTTGTTGGGGCGTGCTCATGGATAGGCTCCGGATTCTGTCAGTCTGTATCGTTTATTCGGATCGCAATCGGGTGTGCGTGTGCTTGTGCTTATGCCCGGATCGTTGCGCGCTCAGTTCGCCGCGTGGGCGGTCGAGGCCGACGAAGCGGGTGCATCCGTCGGCACGACGAGACCCGTCTGCGTTGCGTCGAAACCGCCGCCGAGCGCCTTGATCAGCGCGATCTGCAGATCGCGGCGGCGCATCTTCAGGTTGGTCACGGTCTGTTCGGCGGCGAGGCGGTTCTGGTCCGCTGTCAGCACCTGCAACTGCGGCGAAAGCCCGGCCCGGTAACGGATCACGGCGAGTTCGTACGCGTTCGCCGACGCGTCGAGCGCGCGCTGCGCGTCGCCTTGCTGATGGTCTAGCGAGCGGATCGACGAAATCTGCGTGGCGACGTCGGAGAGCGCGTTGATGAGCGTCTGGTTGTAGTTCGCGATGTCGAGGTCGAAGTCGGCGTAGCGGCCTTTCAGTTGCGAGCGCAGCGCGCCGGCGTCGAAGATGGGCAGATGGATTGCCGGGCCGAACTGGATCTGGCGGCTCGACGACGTCAGGAATTTGCCCCAGCCGAACGCATCGAAGCCGAAGCCGGCAGCGAGATTCACGTCCGGGAAGAACTCGGCCTTCGCTTCCTTCACGTCGTGCATCGCGGCTTCGACCTGCCAGCGCGCGGCGACGATGTCCGGGCGGCGCGAGATGAGATCGGCGGGCACGTTGTCGGGCAGCGTGACGGCGCCGCCTGGGTTGAACGCCGGCTTGGCGATCTGCAGGCCACGGTCCGGCCCTTTGCCGAGCAGCGCGCCGAGTTCGTAGCGCGTGGTCGTGATCTGGCCGTCCAGTTCCGTCAGGTTCGACTGGCTCGTCGCGATGTTGCCGTTGGCCGTCTGACGTTCGACGTTGGTGTCGAGGCCGGCTTTCACGCGGTCGTTGGCGATGACGCCGATCGTCTGACGGTTCTTGATCTCGCGCTCGGCGATGTCGCGCAGCGCGTACAGTTGCGCGAGCGAGTTGTAGGTACGCGCAACCGACGCGGCGAGCGTCACGCGCGCCTGCTGCATGTCCGCTTCGGCTGCCTTTTCCTGCGACACGGCCTGGCCGAGCCGCTGACGGTTCTTACCCCACAGGTCGAGGTCCCAGGACGCACTGGCGAGCACGTTGTTTTCGCTGTACCAGGTCCCGCCGTAGGGCGGCGGGAATAGCGCATTGGCGGAATACAGCTCGCGGGTCCACGAATAGCTGCCTTCCACCTTCGGATACAGCGCCGACTTCGACGTTTCGATATAGGACGACGCCTTCGCGATACGGGCCTGCGCCTGCGCGATCGACGGATTGCCTTCGAGCGCCTCCGCAATCAGCTTCGGCAACTGCGGGTCGCCGAACTGGCCGGCCCAGTCGAGCGTCGGCCACTGGCCGCCTTCGGCGGGCAGGCTTTGCGACGCTTCGAACTGCGAGGTCGACGCAATCTTGTTGTCGTTCTTCAGATCGAAGTAATTTGCGCAGCCGGCGAGGGCGAACGCCGCCACGGCCGCGGCGAGGACCGCACGGCCCGATGAAACGGGCGCGGGCCTGGAAAGGAATTTCATCGCTCGACTCTTTGCGTGTAATGGCATTTTTCTATAATGGACGATGCAACTAATTTCTTACGATTTGTTATCGGTATTGCTTGCCGAGTCACGGGTTTCGCTGAACGCTTCGCAGCTGTTCGCGAGCACGCGTCTCAGAAGGCTTTTGAGGAATCCCGTTTCTTCTGGCGAAAAGCCGGATAGCAGTTTCTCGGTCACGCTGGTGAAGACAGCCGGCATGCGCGCGGCGATTGCGTGGCCTTCGGCCGTCAGCGCGAGGCGCACGGCGCGCCGGTCTTCGGCGCTGCGCACTCGCGTCAGCAGGCCGCGTTTTTCGAGGCGGTCGATCAGACGCGTTACCGCGCTCGCGTCGATGCCGTATTCCCGCGCGAGTTCCGCCGCGAGCAGGCATTTGCCGCTGGCAACCATGAACAGCACGCTGGCTTGCTGGCTGGTGATGCCGAGTTCGGCCATGGTGCGCTGGGTCACGAGGTTCGACATGGTCGACTTCACGCGGGAAATCAGATAGCCGACGCTCTCACCCAACTGGTATTCGCTAACCTCGGGCGATGGTGTCTGGGACGGTTCGGTCATGATTCTCGTGCGAATGCAATGGTTGACTATGCAGGATTGTAGAGGCGAATAATTGACGCGGCAAGCGTTATTACAGCTTAGGCAAGGATCTTTCTCGCGTCCGGAGAGAGTGTGCTGCGGCGGCGCGCAGGTCGATTTATCGAGACTTTCGGGTCCGGTATCAGGGAATACCAGAAAAGCGTCACGGGTCCGTGCTATACTTATTGGTTCCCAAAAGTGCGCTTTGGGCTTGGCGAAGGTGGCTGGGCAGGTGGCGCACTCCACTCGTATCCCAGCGTCTCCAGGTTCCTATGTCCCGCGCTCTTCGCAACATCGCCATCATCGCTCACGTCGACCACGGCAAAACCACGCTCGTCGACCAACTGCTCCGCCAGTCCGGCACCTTCCGCGAAAACCAGCAGATCGCTGAACGCGTGATGGATTCGAACGACATCGAAAAAGAGCGTGGCATCACCATTCTCGCCAAGAACTGCGCCGTCGAATACGAAGGCACGCACATCAACATCGTCGACACCCCGGGCCACGCCGACTTCGGCGGCGAAGTGGAGCGCGTGCTGTCGATGGTCGATTCCGTGCTGCTGCTCGTCGACGCCGTCGAAGGCCCGATGCCGCAAACCCGCTTCGTGACGAAAAAGGCGCTCGCGCTGGGTCTGAAGCCGATCGTCGTGATCAACAAGATCGACCGTCCGGGCGCGCGCATCGACTGGGTCATCAACCAGACGTTCGACCTGTTCGACAAGCTCGGCGCCACGGAAGACCAGCTCGACTTCCCGGTCGTCTACGCGTCGGGCCTGAACGGCTACGCCGGCCTCGATCCGAGCATCCGCGAAGGCACGATGCGCCCGCTGTTCGAAGCGATTCTCGAACACGTCCCCGTGCGCCCGGCCGATCCGGACGGTCCGCTGCAGCTGCAGATCACGTCGCTGGATTACTCGACGTACGTCGGCCGTATCGGCGTGGGCCGTATCACGCGCGGCCGTATCAAGCCGGGTCAGCAGGTCGTGATCCGCTTCGGTCCGGAAGGCGAAATCCTGAACCGCAAGATCAACCAGGTGCTGTCGTTCGAAGGCCTCGAGCGCGTGCAGGTCGCCGAGGCGGAAGCCGGTGACATCGTGCTGATCAACGGTATTGAAGAAGTCGGCATCGGCGCGACGATCTGCGCGCCGGAAGCGCCCGAAGCGCTGCCGATGATCACCGTCGACGAACCCACGCTGACGATGAACTTCCTCGTGAATTCGTCGCCGCTCGCCGGCAAGGAAGGCAAGTTCGTGACGAGCCGCCAGATCCGCGACCGTCTGATGAAGGAACTGAATCACAACGTCGCGCTGCGCGTGAAAGACACTGGCGACGAAACCGTGTTCGAAGTGTCGGGCCGCGGCGAGCTGCACCTGACCATCCTGATCGAAAACATGCGTCGCGAAGGCTACGAGATGGCCGTGTCGCGTCCGCGCGTGGTGCTGCATGAAATCGACGGCGTGAAGCACGAGCCGTACGAACTGCTGACGGTCGACCTCGAAGACTCGCACCAGGGCGGCGTGATGGAAGAGCTGGGCCGCCGCAAGGGCGAAATGCTCGACATGGCGTCGGACGGCCGCGGCCGCACGCGTCTCGAATACCGCATCCCGGCGCGTGGCCTGATCGGCTTCCAGGGCGAATTCCTCACGCTCACGCGCGGCACGGGCCTGATGAGCCACGTGTTCGACGAATACGCGCCCGTCAAGGACGGCTCGCTCGGCGAGCGCCGCAACGGCGTGCTGATCTCGCAGGACGACGGCGCGGCTGTCGCCTACGCGCTGTGGAAGCTGCAGGATCGCGGCCGCATGTTCGTGAAGCCGGGCGATGCGCTGTACGAAGGCATGATCATCGGCATTCACAGCCGTGACAACGACCTCGTCGTGAACCCGATCAAAGGCAAGCAGCTGACCAACGTGCGTGCGTCGGGCACCGACGAAGCCGTGCGCCTCGTGCCGGCCATCCAGATGTCGCTCGAATACGCGGTCGAATTCATCGACGAAGACGAACTCGTCGAAGTGACGCCGCAAAGCATCCGTCTGCGCAAGCGCCATCTGAAGGAACACGAGCGCCGCCGCGCCAGCCGCGAAGCTGCCGTCGACTGATCGCGAAGTCTCGCGCAAGCCTCAGCAAAAAGCCGCCCTCGGGCGGCTTTTTGCATTTGCGTTGCGCGTTTCGCTGCAGAGCTTCGTGGAAGCGCCTAAAGTATTCTTCTGCAGTGCCGCAAACACTGTTACGCAAGCATAAAACTTGCCGCAAAGCCCCGTACCACGGGCTTTCCAGTTGGGGCCTGTCCTATGTCAACTATGGGTTATGTGATATGCTCCGGCGAGTGCAAGTTTTAGGTCCTTCCAAGCAAGACTTGATTCGCGCAATCCGCTAAACGGTCAGGCCGTGTCGCGGAAGGTTCAGTAACCCGCTATTTCTCGAGAAGCTCGAAGAAAGGTGAGCGTAAAATGATGAAGCAATTCCAGTCGAACTCGTATCTGTTCGGCGGCAATGCTCCGTACGTAGAAGAGTTGTACGAAGCATATCTCGACAATCCCGCGTCAGTGCCCGAGACCTGGCGCAATTATTTCGACGCTCTGCAGAACGTTCCTGCATCGGATGGCACCAGTGCCAACGACGTGGCCCATGGCCCGATCGTCGAATCGTTTGCTCAGCGCGCAAAGGCGAATGCCTTTCTGCCGCGCACGGGCGGTGAGGATCTCACCACCGCGCGCAAGCAAGTCTATGTGCAGTCCCTCATCGGCGCATATCGCTTCCTCGGCTCGCAATGGGCCAACCTCGATCCGCTGAAGCGCCGCGAACGTCCGAACATTCCCGAGCTTGAACCTGCGTTCTACGACTTCACCGAAGCCGACATGGACCAGACGTTCAACACGAACAACCTGTACTTCGGTTTCGAGCAGGCTTCGCTGCGGGACATCGTCAAGGCGTTGCGCGACACGTACTGCGGCACGATCGGCGCCGAGTACATGTACCTGAGCGATCCCGAACAGAAGCGCTGGTGGAAGGAACGTCTCGAATCGATCCGCTCCACGCCGAACTTCACGGCTGACAAGAAGAAGCACATCCTGAACCGTCTGACGGCAGCAGAAGGCCTCGAGCGCTTCCTGCACACCAAGTACGTCGGTCAGAAGCGCTTCTCGCTGGAAGGCGGCGAAAGCTTCATCGCGTCGATGGACGAAGTCGTGCACCACGCAGGCAAGAGCGGCGTGCAGGAAATCGTCATCGGCATGGCGCACCGCGGCCGTCTGAACGTGCTGGTCAACACGCTGGGCAAGATGCCCGCGGACCTGTTCGCCGAATTCGAAGGCAAGCACGTCGACGATCTGCCCGCAGGCGATGTGAAGTACCACAAGGGCTTCTCGTCGGATGTCGCGACGGAAGGCGGCCCGGTTCACCTGTCGCTCGCGTTCAACCCGTCGCACCTCGAAATCGTCAACCCGGTGGTCGAAGGCTCGGCGAAGGCCCGTATGGATCGTCGCGGCGACGAGAACGGCCTGCAGGTGCTGCCCGTGCAGATCCACGGCGACGCTGCCTTTGCTGGCCAGGGCGTCGTGATGGAAACGCTGAACCTGGCGCAAACGCGCGGTTACGGCACGCACGGCACGCTGCACATCGTCATCAACAACCAGATCGGCTTCACCACGTCCGACCCGCGCGACGCACGTTCGACGCTCTATTGCTCGGACGTCGTCAAGATGATCGAAGCGCCCGTGCTGCACGTGAACGGCGACGATCCCGAAGCCGTCGTACTGGCCACGCAAATGGCCATCGACTTCCGGATGCAGTTCCACAAGGATGTCGTGATCGACATCATCTGCTTCCGCAAGCTGGGCCACAACGAGCAGGACACGCCCGCTGTCACGCAGCCGCTGATGTACAAGACGATCGCCAAGCACCCGGGCACGCGCGCGCTGTACGCTGAAAAGCTCGTGCAGCAAGGCGTCATCACCGCCGATCAAGGCGATGAATTCGTCAAGGCATACCGCAAGGCGATGGACGAAGGTCACCACACGGTCGACCCGGTCCTGTCGAACTACAAGAGCAAGTACGCTGTCGACTGGGTTCCGTTCCTGAACCGCAAGTGGACGGACGCAGCGGACACGGCCGTGCCGCTCGCCGAACTCAAGCGTCTGGCCGAGCGCATCACGACGATCCCCGAAGGCTTCAAGGTTCACCCGCTGGTCGAGCGCGTGATCAACGACCGCCGTGCAATGGGCCGTGGCGAAGCGCAACTCGACTGGGGCATGGGCGAGCATCTGGCATTCGCGTCGCTGGTCGCATCGGGCTATGCCGTGCGCCTGACGGGTCAGGACTCGGGCCGTGGCACGTTCACGCACCGCCATGCGGTGCTGCACGACCAGAACCGCGAACGCTGGAACGACGGCACGTACGTGCCGCTGCAGAACATCGCCGAAGGTCAGGCGAAGTTCACGGTGATCGACTCGGTGCTGTCGGAAGAAGCCGTGCTCGGCTTCGAATACGGCTACTCGACGGCTGAGCCGAACACGTTCGTCGCGTGGGAAGCGCAGTTCGGCGACTTCGTGAACGGCGCGCAGGTCGTGATCGACCAGTTCATCTCGTCGGGCGAAGTGAAGTGGGGCCGCGTGTCGGGCCTGACGATGCTGCTGCCGCACGGCTACGAAGGCCAGGGTCCGGAGCACTCGTCGGCGCGTATCGAGCGCTTCCTGCAACTGTGCGCAGATCACAACATGCAGGTCGTTCAGCCGACCACGCCGGCACAGGTTTTCCACCTGCTGCGCCGCCAGATGATCCGCCTGTTCCGCAAGCCGCTCGTCGTCTTCACGCCGAAGTCGCTGCTGCGTCACAAGGAAGCCGTGTCGGATCTGTCGGAACTCGCGAAGGGCTCGTTCCAGCCGGTTCTCGGCGAAGCGGACGATTCGATCGACGCGAAGAAGGTCAAGCGCGTGCTGGTCTGCTCGGGCCGTGTGTACTACGACCTCGTCGCGCATCGCCGCGAAGCGAAGGCGCAAGACGTCGCGATCCTGCGTATCGAACAGCTCTATCCGTTCGCGCACAAGCAGTTCGAAGCCGAACTGAAGAAGTACGACAACGCAACCGAAGTGGTGTGGGTGCAGGACGAGCCGCAGAATCAGGGCCCGTGGTTCTACATCGAACATCACCTGCGCGAAGGCATGAAGGAAGGACAGAAGCTGGCGTACAGCGGCCGTCCCGCTTCGGCTTCGCCCGCTGTCGGCTACTACGCGAAGCACTACGAGCAGCAGAAGGCGCTGATCGAAGGCGCGTTTGGCCGTCTGAAAGGCGCGTCCATCGTTAAATAACCACAGAGAGCGAACCGGGAAAGCGCTGAGCGCTTTCCCGCCCCGCGTCGGAACATCCCATGTAAGCGCGACTACTACGCGCAAATATCGGACGCGGCTCGCACAAGGTTCGTTGTCACCCGATACGTATTCAGAGAAATCAAATGGCTATTGTTGAAGTCAAGGTCCCCCAGCTGTCCGAGTCCGTCTCGGAAGCCACGATGCTGCAGTGGAAGAAGAAGCCGGGCGAAGCTGTCGCCCAGGACGAAATCCTGATCGAAATCGAGACCGACAAGGTCGTACTCGAAGTGCCGGCGCCGTCGGCAGGCGTGCTCGCGCAGGTCATCAAGAACGACGGCGATATCGTGGTCGCCGACGAAGTGATCGCCAAGATCGATACGGAAGGCAAGGCGGGCGAAGCGGCTGTCGAAGCCGAAGTCAAGCCGGCTCCGCAAGCTGAACCGGCAACTGCCGCCGCACCGGCACAGGCTGCCGCTGTGGCGGGCGCAAACACCGCGGCATCGCCGGCTGCGACGAAGATTCTGGCCGAGAAGGGCGTCGCTGCAGGCGACGTCGCCGGCACGGGCCGCGATGGCCGCATCACGAAGCAGGACGCCGTCGCCGCAGGCGCACCGGCTGCCAAGGCTGCGCCGGCACCGGCAGCAGCGCCCGCACGCGCTGCCAAGCCGGCCCTGCCGCAAGTCGGCGCGCCGGCATCGGCTGACCAGTGGCTGAAGGACCGTCCGGAACAACGCGTGCCGATGTCGCGCCTGCGCGCGCGTATCGCCGAGCGTCTGCTCGAGTCGCAGCAAACCAACGCCATCCTCACGACGTTCAACGAAGTGAACATGGCGCCCGTCATGGACCTGCGCAACAAGTACAAGGACAAGTTCGAGAAGGAACATGGCGTGAAGCTCGGCTTCATGTCGTTCTTCGTGAAGGCGGCTGTGCACGCGCTGAAGAAGTTCCCGCTGGTGAACGCGTCGATCGACGGTAACGACATCGTCTATCACGGCTACTTCGACATCGGTATCGCCGTCGGCTCGCCGCGCGGCCTCGTCGTGCCGATCCTGCGCAACGCAGACCAGATGAGCCTCGCGGACATCGAGAAGAAGATCGCCGAATTCGGCCAGAAGGCAAAGGACGGCAAGCTGTCGATCGAAGAAATGACGGGCGGTACGTTCTCGATCTCGAATGGCGGTGTGTTCGGCTCGATGCTGTCGACCCCGATCATCAACCCGCCGCAATCGGCGATCCTCGGCGTGCACGCGACGAAGGAGCGCGCAGTGGTCGAAAACGGCCAGATCGTGATCCGCCCGATGAACTATCTGGCGCTGTCGTACGACCACCGTATCATCGACGGCCGCGAAGCCGTGCTGTCGCTGGTCGCGATGAAGGACGCGCTGGAAGATCCGGCCCGTCTGCTGCTCGACCTGTAATGCATGCCGCACGGCGGCTTGAAACTTCAAGCCGCCGTCGCGATATATGCATCGGGTGTTTCTCGCATTCCCGCAGTATCTGAAGCCACGCGCGCCGCGGAGCGCGGCCGCGTCGGCTAGCCAAAAAGGATAGTCATGTCCAAAGAATTTGACGTCGTCGTGATCGGTGCCGGTCCCGGCGGCTATATCGCGGCCATTCGCGCTGCGCAGCTCGGCAAGACGGTTGCCTGTATCGAAAAGTGGAAGAACCCGGCCGGCACATTGAAGCTGGGCGGCACGTGCCTGAACGTCGGCTGCATTCCGTCGAAGGCGCTGCTGGCTTCGTCGGAAGAGTTCGAAAACGCGTCGCATCACCTCGCGGACCACGGCATCAGCGTGGAAAACGTGAAGGTCGACATCGCGAAGATGCTGGCCCGCAAGGAAGGCATCGTCGAAAAGATGACGAAGGGCATCGAGTTCCTGTTCCGCAAGAACAAGATCACGTGGCTCAAGGGCCACGGCAAGTTCACGGGCAAGACGGACGCCGGTGTGCAGATCGAAGTGTCGGGCGAAGGCGAAACGGAAGTGGTCACGGCGAAGAACGTGATCATCGCGACGGGCTCGAAGGCGCGTCACCTGCCCAACGTTCCCGTCGACAACAAGATCGTCGCCGACAACGAAGGCGCGCTGTCGTTCACCGAAGTGCCGAAGAAGCTCGCCGTCATCGGCGCCGGCGTGATCGGCCTGGAGCTGGGCTCGGTGTGGCGCCGTCTGGGCGCGGAAGTCACCGTGCTCGAAGCGCTGCCCGAATTCCTCGGCGCCGCCGACCAGGCGCTCGCGAAGGAAGCCGCCAAGCAGTTCAAGAAGCAGGGTCTCGACATCCACGTCGGCGTGAAGGTCGGTGAAGTGAAGACGACGGGCAACAGCGTGTCGATCGCTTACACGGACAAGGACGGCAACGCGAAGACGCTCGACGCGGACCGCCTGATCGTGTCGATCGGCCGTGTGCCGAACACCGACAACCTCGGCCTCGAAGCGATCGGCCTGAGGGCGAACGAGCGCGGCTTCATCGACGTGGACGATCACTGCGCGACGTCGGTGCCGAACGTGTACGCAATCGGCGACGTGGTGCGTGGCCCGATGCTCGCGCACAAGGCCGAGGACGAAGGCGTGCTGGTTGCCGAAATCATTGATGGCCAGAAGCCGCACATCGACTACAACTGCGTGCCGTGGGTCATCTACACGGAACCGGAAATCGCGTGGGTCGGCAAGACGGAACAGCAGCTCAAGGCGGAAGGCCGCGAAGTCAAGACGGGCCAGTTCCCGTTCATGGCGAACGGCCGCGCGCTCGGCATCAACAAGGCGGATGGTTTCGTCAAGATGATCGCCGACGCGAAGACGGACGAACTGCTCGGCGTGCACATCATTTCGGCGAACGCGTCGGATCTGATCGCCGAAGCGGTTGTCGCGATGGAGTTCAAGGCCGCGTCGGAAGACATTGGCCGTATCTGCCATCCGCACCCGTCGCTGTCTGAAGTGATGCGTGAAGCGGCGCTCGCCGTCGACAAGCGCGCGCTGAACATGTAAGACGCATCTGCCCGGTTCTGAATTATGCGGAATGCGGGTTGAGAGCGAAACACGACGAAGGCGGGTGGGTTGAGTCCCTCCCGCCTTCTTCATTGCTGCCTCACACAATGAACGTCACCGAATACTACGAACAGGAACTGCAGACCCGGGGATACGAGTCTGATCCGGCTCAACGCGTGGCCGTCGATCGTCTGCAACAGTGCTATGAAGAGTGGGCTGCGTATAAGGCACGTCGTCCGAACGCCTTTATGAAGCTGATCATGCACCCTGATCTGCCGAAGGGCGTCTATATGTGGGGTGGCGTAGGACGCGGAAAGAGCTTCCTGATGGACAGCTTTTACGCAGTCGTGCCGCTCGTGCGCAAGACGCGTCTGCATTTTCACGAGTTCATGCGAGAAGTGCATCGCGAACTCGAAGAACTGAAAGGGCAGGCCGATCCGCTCGACGAACTCGCGCGGCGCATTGCGAAGCGTTATCGGCTGATCTGCTTCGACGAATTCCACGTGTCCGATATCGCGGACGCAATGATCCTTTACCGGTTGCTGGATCGTCTGTTCACGAACGGCGTGCAGTTCGTGATGACGTCCAACTACGATCCCGATCTGCTTTATCCGGACGGGTTGCATCGCGATCGTCTGCTGCCCGCCATCGAGCTGATCAAGAGCAAGCTCGAGGTGATCAACGTCGATGCCGGCGTCGATTACCGGCGGCGCACGCTGTCGCAGGTCGAGGTGTATCATACGCCGCTCGGCGCCGCCTCCGACAAGGCGTTGCGCGACGCATTCGGCAAGCTCGCGGCCGTGCCTGACGAAAGCCCGCTGCTGCACATCGAGAAGCGCGAACTGAAGGCGCTGCGTCGCGCGGACGGCGTGGTCTGGTTCGACTTCGCGACGCTGTGCGGCGGCCCGCGCTCGCAGAACGACTATCTCGAACTGGCGAGCCGCTTCCACGCGGTGATTCTGTCCGGCATTCCGCAGATGACGCCTCGTATGCAGTCCGAAGCACGCCGCTTCACGTGGCTGATCGACGTTTTTTACGATCACAAGGTCAAGCTGCTGATGTCGGCCGCCGTGCCGCCCGAAGAGCTCTACACAGAGGGGCCGATGGCCAACGAGTTCACGCGCACGGTTTCGCGTATCGTCGAGATGCAGTCGCAGGAATATCTGGATGCGCCGCGACGGATCGTCGATACATCGCTCACCTGATCAAATTGCCACCTGCGTCTGCCCCGTTTGGGATAGCGCGATACGCGCTGAACCATGCTGCGGCGGGTGGCGGTGCATTTTCAAGATTCGGATTGGTCTGATATTCGGTAGTGGGACGACTCTATATCGTCGAAATACTCTTGACGATTGGAGAACTCATGACCCCTTATCGCGATATTAGTGATGAAGAATGGCAGCGCATCGCGCCGCTGCTGCCGGAACTGCGGCCCCGTTCCGAACTGCGCGGCCGGCCGCTTGCCAACACCCGCTCCGTGCTCAACGGTGTGCTCTGGGTGATCTACAGCGGCGCTACCTGGTCTGCCATGCCGCGTAAATACCCCTCGTATCAAACCTGCCATCGCCGTTTCAAGGCGTGGCATCAGGCTGGCGTTCTGCAACGTGTGATGGACCAGCTGTTCGGCGACGCAGGCGGCGAACTATGCAACACGATGGAATCCCGCATGCGCACTCACGCGCCGAACGTGGCCACGGCCGCGAACGATGCCGTGAAGCCGTCCGTGCCCGCCATGCCGCTGTTTGCGCCGCCGTCGGGCGTGCCTGCGGCACCGCTGGTGTTCGACTACACCAGTCCTTTCAAGAACGCGGCATGACGGATCGAACGAATTGAGCGCGCGCGACAACGACAAGCCGGTCTGGCGAGACTCAACGCCAGACCGGCTTTTTTACGTCCTGCTGCGGCGCTCGCCGACAGTCGAGCACCGCGCGACAACCTCAGTTCTGGCGAATCCACGTCTGCGAACGCCCCAGTAGCGACACGCCAATATACCCACGCACCACCAGTTTCTGTCCGCCGTCTTCCACGTGCATCTTGCATTTGTAGAGCTTGCCGTTCTCCGGGTCGAGAATCTGCCCGCCGTCCCAGCCGTCGCCGTCCTTTTTCATATCGTCGATGATCGTCATGCCGAGAATCGGCTGATCTTTGCGCGCGTCCGTGCAGGCGGTGCAGCGGCGATCCGGCTGATCGTTCGGTCCGAGTCCCTTGATGACCTTGCCGCTCAGCCTGCCGTTCCCGTCCTGCGTGATCTGCACGAGTGCTTTGGGCTGGCCCGTATGATCGTCGATGGTTTGCCATGTGCCGACGGGCGTGTCGGCTTGTGCGAATGCCGTGACGGCGCCCGCGAGCAGCGCACTGGCCACGATGGCCTGTTTCAACGTGGTGCCGGGCGCAAAGCGCGCGCGTCGGGTGAGTGATGTCATTGTCGTCCTCCTTGTTGAAAATCGTCGCGATGGATGTCGCGCGGCGCCGTGTGAGTGCTGATTCGAGGCGGCGCCATGCCTGTCTTTTGATACATGAGAGAGGGCAGAATACGTGAAAGTATCCGCGTCGTTTGATAGTGAATGCTCTAATCGGTGCGGGTCCTGGCAACGACGCATGAGTCAGTTCAACTGATACGAGAACGTCGCGTTGATGCGTGGACTGCGCGACGCGCTCTCGACAGGCGCATCGCCGACGGCCTTCGCGACGGACAGATCCAGGCTGTAATACTTCGCGTCGGAGATCCGGAAACCGAGCGCTACCGAAGCAAGCTTTTTCGGCTGCGGCGTGCCCGCATGCAGATAGACGCGCGCCATGTCGACCGAAACATACGGGGTGAACGTGCGCAGATACGTGAAACCAGGCGCGATAGGGCGATTGATTTCGAACGACGCGCCCCAGCCCGAATCGCCCGATGTCTCGCCGGGTTGATAACCCTGCGCGAAGCGTTGCGCGCCGAATGAAATCTGCTCGGAGGCGGGCAGCGTATCGGGGCTGTATTGGCCCGTTGTGGCGAGCGTCGTGCCGATGCCGAGCGGCCACTCGTTGGTTTGCGAAAAGCTCGCACCCGTGCGGACAAAGGTGATCGAAGCGGGGTTGACGGTCGTCGTGCCGGGGATGTTCGAGTCGCCGGCTTTACCCGCGCCGAGTATGTCGAAGGCCTTCGCGACGTTGATGCTGGCCTTGCGCGCCTGGCCCGTCTGCACGTCCGCGTAGTCGGCCTGCAACTGCAGCACGCGCACCTGCGAACGAAGCCCGAGCGCCGCGCCCGTGATCGTATTGTTGAAGCGGTCTTCATCGTGCGATGCATAGGCCGTCACCGTTCCCGACAGACTGCGCGCGTTGCTCAGGATGAACGGATACGACACCGAACCGCCGATCCTGTCGTTGATCACCGTGCGCTCGACGTACGACGGCAAGCCGGGATTGTCCTTCGGATTGCCGCGATAGTGCGACGCGTCGACTCTCGCGGTCATGCCTTCACTGCCGACGGGCAGCGCGCCATGCGCCGCCAGATAGGTGACGTTGTCGCGCCCCTTCGGCAGCAGTGCCGACACGCTCAACTGCTCGCCGAGCGACGTGAGCCCGTTCTCCGTCGCTGTCAGCAACCCTTGCGCGCCGGGATGATTGAAGTCGATGCCGGTGCTGACATTGAAAGGTTTTCGATCGACGTTGAGTTCCAGCGTGGTTGCACCGTCGGTGGTCTGCGGCGGCGGCACGTTCGCCGCGACCTTCACGCCGGGCAGGAGACCCATCGCGTTGATATAGCGTTCGAAGGTCGTGCGGCGCAGCGGCCGGTCCGCCGCGATGTGCGCAGCGATCGCGCGTATCCTGTCCTCGGTCTTGCCGGGCTTGCCCGTCACCGTCACGTTCGCCACGTAGCCTTCGACGATCGTCACGCGCACGACGCCGTTCTCGAACGTCTGCGCTGGAACGAACGCGAACGACAACGGGTAGCCGCGCTCCTGATAAAGCCGTGTGACGCCGTTCGCGACTTCGATCAGCTCGCCGATTGTGATGTCCTTGCCGACCAGCGGGGTGAAGCGCTGCGCGACGTCGTTGAAGGGAATCGACTTGACGCCTTCGACCTCGACCCTGGTCGGTGTGAGATGCCGTGCAAGCAGTTCCTGGAGTTGCGGCGCTTGCGGCTGGATTTGCGCTGTCGCGTTCGGGCCTTTCTCAGGCGCCTTGATTTGCGGAAGCGCCTCCAGCGGATTGCCGCCCAGCGGATTGCCACTGACAGCAGGCCGCGTCTGCGCCTGAACCGCGCTCGCAGCGATGGCCGCCAGCACGAATGTCCATTGCCTGGTCCCGAATTTCATCGGTGTGTCCTCGGAGGCCCGTTATTGTTTTGCGCACGCGTGCCTGGCCGGGCGTCGCGTCCGCTGCTCTCGTGCCTGGATGGTTCTGCGATGCGGGGGCTTCAGTGCGCCTTCAGTGCACCTTCGGGCGCGAACGGCCGCTGCGTGCTTCACTTCGGCGTGAAGCACGCGCGTCGCGCCCGGGCGAAGGCCGTCATCTCTTCGCCAAAGGCTGCAGACTGCCAGCGAGGCTTTGGCTACTTCTTCGCGCCCGCGCCCAGCAGGCCGCCGACCAGCGACGTGACGGCGGAAAGAGGATTGGCCGGTCCGCTCGCGTTGCCGCCGCCCGTCGAAGTTAGCGAGAGGCCGCCGGGCGCGGATGAACCGGTGGAACCGGTGGAAGAGGTCGATGCCGCCGGCGCGGCGACGGCGCCCGCGACCGTCGAGGCGACGCCCGTGACAGCGCTCGTGAGGCCGCCCAGCGGGTTGCCGCCCGAAGCCGCATTGCCACCGCCCGCGCCGCCCGCGCCACCCGTGATCCCGACCGCGACGTTGCCGGTGACGCTGGCCGTGATGCCGCCCAGCGCGCCCGTCACGGCGCTCAAGGGGTTGCCCGCACCCGAGCCACTCGAACCGCCCGTCAGGCCGCCAGGCGCGCCCGTCAAAGGCGCGAGTGGATTGCCGCCCGCGCCGCCCGAGCCTCCCGTCAGCAGTCCGCCTGCCGCGACGCTGGTCTTGCCGACATCGGCGACGACGTTGCCCAGACCCGCCGAGACGGGATTACTGCCGCCCGTCGTCGCGACGATGCCGCCTGTTTTCACGAGCTGATTGCCGAGTGTCGTCAGCAGCCCGTTGACGGGCGCGCCGATGCCCGTGGTGTTGCCAACCGTCTGCGTGGTCGCCGCGACCGTCGACGTGATCGGCGTGACGGCCGTGCTGAGTTGTTGCGTGACCTGCTGAACGGGCCCCGTCGACAAAGCGGTGGTCAATGCGTTGCCGCCATCGGTCACGGCACCGCCCACCGTTTCGACGACGTGGCCAAGCGGAGTCGTGACGGCCGAGAGCGGCGCAAGCGGTCCGCTGCCGACGCTTTGCACCAGCCCGCCCGCGCTCGTCACTGCGCCGCCGACATGGCTCACGACCCCGCCCGTACTCGCTACGGTGGTGCCCAGCGGGTCGCTGGTCGCGCCCAGTTGCCCGAGTCCTTGCGACACGCCGTTGCCGAGTGTCGACACGGCCGCGCCGAGATTCGACACGACCCCGCCAGCCGCTTGCGTCGTATCGGTGCTGATGCCCGGCAGTGTCTGCGATCCGACCGTGCTGCCAATGCCCGATACCGTCGAGCCGACATCCGTTACGACGCCGCCCGCACCGGCGGAGACGGTGCCGACCTGGTTGGCCGTCTTCGTCGCCGGATTGGAGCCATTGCCGGTGTTGTCCGAGCCGCCGCTGGAGCCGTTGCCCGCCGTCGTGCTGCCTCCCGCGCCCGTGCCGCTGCCTGCCGTTCCGCTTGCGCCTCCCGTCGACAGCGTGCCGCTGCTGCCGCCCTTCGTGCCCTGGCTCAACGAGCCCGATCCGCCGCAAGCGGCCAGCGACAGCAATGCCGTCACTGTAGCCGCGACGATCGATGTCCGAACCAGCGCGTGTGTCGTTTGAATTTTCATTTCGTCCTCGGATCTCTCATGTTGTGTGGTGGTGCTGCGCGTCCCTATCTGCAACAGGTATGCCATTGCGTATGAGGAAATCGGGAGCCGTCGCGTGTGGAGCGCGCTGCTCCAATGCCGGCGCGCCCTGGCGGGTGATTGCGCGGAACGTGGGATAACTGCTGAGGAACGCTAAACAGCTGGGAGCGCGACGTCGCAGAGCGCGGCGTAACGTAACGGGAACGCGGTTTCGTTACGGGAGGATGGGTAACGCGGGGTAACGCGGTGCTTGAAACGAACGGCTCAAACGGGTGCTTGGTGGAGCCAATCTAACTTATGGTAAGTCCTATGTATTGTGGCGCACAGACTGCCGCTAATCTGCAAGAACGCTAAATGGTTCAAACGCAACGGTCTGAAAATTTGTGGCGTAACGCGATTGCTTCCAAAAGATTGTTAAGTTATAAATCTGAAAACATAATGGCGCCTGGAGCGGGAGGTGCGCTATAGAACAGACAACCACTTTCATATTGCTTTAGCGCATCAACGCCAGTATGTTCATGCGCAGATAAAAGGCTTCAGGCCAAGGCATATAAACCGCATGGGGCATGGGAGAGAATGTCCTTGACGGGCCGTCTGCAAGCATTGCGAGCGTCATCAAATCAACGACTAGAAAAACCGAGGGTCACCAAAATGAAGCATTTCGCCAGCAAATTCCTGAGAGACAACAAGGGCGTCACGGCAATCGAATATGGCCTGATTGCAGGTGTCGTCGCCATTGCAATCGCGACTTCCGCCGGTTCTGTTGGAACCAATCTGTCGACGCTGTTCGACAATATCGCCGGCAAGATTTCCTCGGCTGCCACGGCAGCTAAAACGTGACAGCGGCTTAATCGCTTTCATCTAGAAGCATCCCGTAGCGAGCGCCGCCAGCGACGCTCGTTGCCAGTTTGCGTCTATTCAAAGAGGCATGACGAATTAATGCGAAATGAATCGCGCGTCGTAATTAATTCGTATTGCCTGGTATCCGTTCGGTAAAAGCTTGCTGAATTCCTATGGCTACCTGGATTGGAAGTCTGACGTTCGTTGCGTGGGCGACGACGGTGGCGGCGTGCGATCTTCGCTATCGGCGCGTCACGAACGCGTTGATCGCAGCCGGGCTGATAGCGGCCTTCGCGTGCACCTTCACCGTGCGCATGCCGTTCGGCGTCGGGCCGGCTCAGGCAGCACTGGGCGCGCTGCTCGGTCTTGCCGCGCTGCTGCCGTTCTTCGCGCTGCGCGTGATGGGTGCCGCCGACGTCAAGGTCTTCGCCGTGCTCGGTGCGTGGTGCGGTCCGCACGCGCTGCTCGATCTATGGATTGCCGCGAGCATCCTCGCGGGGCTGCATGCGCTTGCGCTGCTGGTCGCGACGCGCACGCCGCTCGCCACGCTCGTCCGAAGCGGCGAGGCGACCTTCGGGCTGCGCGGGCACCGCGCGACGCCCTACGTGACGTGCCTCGCCATCCCGGCGCTCGGCATGCTCGTGCTGCGACAACTGGGAGGAACATGACCGTTCCTGTGCCGACGCCAGCCCTGCAGCCCACATGCGAGTGCAATCGCATGCGCGATCATGCGTGCCATGCGCGGCGGCGTCAGCGCGGCGCGAGCGCCGTCGAATTCGCGCTCGTGTTTCCGCTGTTTTTCATGATCTTCTACGCGATCGTGACGTTCAGCCTGATCTTCGTCGCGCAGCAGAGCCTGACGCTCGCTGCCGAAGAAGGCGCGCGTGCCGCGCTCAACTATCAGCAGGCGCAAAACGTGAATGCCGCGCTCGACAACCGCACGGCGGCCGCGTGCACGGCGGCGGCCAACCTGGCCAACTGGCTCGCGGCGAAAGCGAAATGCGACGCGAGCTGGGCCCCATGCACGTTCGACGGCACGATGCGCTGCGTCACCGTCACGCTCACCTACAACTACCAGAGCTATCCGCTCGTGCCGCCCGTGCCGCTGCTCGATGTCGCGCTGCCTGCGCAACTGACGAGCTCGGCGATGGTTCAACTCAACCCGGGGTATGTGCTGTGACTGCGATGCCGCGCCCATTTTCCCCATTTGCACATGACCCGGCCAACGGCAAGCGGGTACGCGCAGGAGGCGAGCCATGCCGAATCTGAGTCCGACTTTGACTCCGCATGTGACGCGGATCGTGGCGGGCGTGCTGATCGCGCTCGCCGTCGTGCTCGGCGTGCTCGCGTTGACGCTGGCGCGCCGTCCCGCGCCCGTGGCCGCGCCCGTCGCGCCGGCGCCGGCGGCTTATCACGTAGTTGTCGCGCTGCGCTCGCTGCCCGCCGGGCAGCCGATACCCGCCGACGCGCTGCGCATCCAGAATCTGCCCATCAACCCGTCGGGCGCCTTCGACGAACCGTCACTGGTCGCCGGCCGCGTGCCCGTCGCGGAGATCGGCGCGCAGGCGCCCGTGCTCGAGGCGCAGCTGTCGTCGGGCATTGCCGAGCGCATCGAGCCGGGCGAGCGCGCAGTGGCCGTGCGCGTCGACGAAACCAATGCGGTCGGCAACCGCTTGCGTCCGGGCAATCTCGTCGACGTGTTCTTTACGTTGAAGCGCGATGGCCTGAGCGTGGGTCCGGCGGGGCAGGCGGAAGTCGAGCGGACGCAGGCGCGGCTGCTGCTGTCGCGTGTGCGCGTGCTCGCGTGGGGCAACGTCGCCGCCAACGGCACGCCCGATGCGAACACGCCCGCGCGCACCGCCGTGCTCGCCGTGCCGCTTGCCGATGTCGACAGGTTGGCGCTCGCCGACGGCGCGGGGCGCCTCGTGCTCGCGCTGCGCAACCCGCGCGATACCGACGTGCTCGATGCCGCCACCTTGCCTGCGTATCCGGGCGTGCTGAAGACGGCGGCGGGCCGTGGCGCGCCGCCGTCGACGCGCGCGGCGGCGGGTGTCGCACTCGACGAACTGTCCGGCAGCCGTACGCGACAGTCCTTACCCGCGCCAGCCGCCGTGCCGCGCAGCGCGCCTGAGGCGGGCGGTGCAATCGAGGTGATACGCGGCGGCCGGTCGGAAACGCTTGCATGGTGACAACGCGCGCGGCGCGATGAAAACGGACGGCGCGGTTGACCGTCGATGAAAAAAGCGTGCTTCCAGGGAGGGCGCGAAGGCGCGTCCGGGGGAATATGAGAAAACGGATTCTTGCGTGGCGCGTGGCCATGATCGTGTGCGTGCTGCCGATGGCGGCGCGGCCCGTCGCGAGCGGTGCAGCCGACAGCGCGGGCCTTGCACCGGCGTCCGCTGCCGCGCCCGTCATCGACCTCGCCGTTGGCGCGCAGCAGACGCTCGCGGCGGGCCGCGCGCTGATGCGTGTAGCCGTCGGCGATCCGAATGTCGCCGACGTGCTGATTCTCAAGAGCGGTGCGAAAAAACGCGGCGGCGTGCTGCTGGTCGGCAAATCGGCGGGCACGACGAGCGTGATGCTGTGGGAGCGCGACGGCGATGCGCCGCTTACCTATACGGTGAACGTCACCTCTGCCGCCGCCAGCCATCTGCTCGACGACAGCACGACGGAGGTAAGGGTGCTGGGCGGCACGGCTGTGATCCAGGGCAAGGCCGCGACGATGGAAGCGCATCAGCGGGCGGCAAGCGTCGCGGCGGGCGCTGCGGCCTCGGCCGGCGCGAACGGGAAGGGCGGCGCGGTGCTCGACGTCTCGTCGATCGCGACGCGCCCGGTCGTGCAGGTCGACGTGCGTGTGGTCGAATTCAGCCGCGCCGTGCTCAAGCAGATCGGCTTCAATTTCTCGAAAGGCTACAACGGCTTCGCGTTCGGCTCGTTCGGACCTTCGTCGCTGAACAAGGCGACCTTCACGCCTGGCCAGGGCACCTCGTTCGATTCGACGATGCCCATCGCGTCCGCCTTCAATCTCGTGTTCGGCTCGGTCGCGCATAACCTGTTCGCCGACCTGAGCCTGATGGAGAGCAACAACCTCGCGCGCATTCTCGCCGAGCCGACGCTCGTC
Source organism: Paraburkholderia caribensis (assembly GCF_002902945.1). Taxonomy (NCBI): domain Bacteria; kingdom Pseudomonadati; phylum Pseudomonadota; class Betaproteobacteria; order Burkholderiales; family Burkholderiaceae; genus Paraburkholderia; species Paraburkholderia caribensis. The sequence continues at coordinate 2,108,997 of NZ_CP026101.1, read as the reverse complement.
GCGCTGTCCGGCCAGAGCGCGAGCTTTCTCGCGGGCGGCGAGATTCCCGTTCCCGTGCCGCAGGGGCTCGGCACCACGTCGATCGAATACAAGCCGTACGGCGTCGGCCTCACGCTCACGCCGACCGTGCTCAGCCCGCAGCGTATCGCGCTGAAAGTCGCGCCCGAAGCAAGCCAGCTCGACTTCGTGCACGCCGTGACGGTGAACGGCATCTCGGTGCCCGCCATCACGACGCGCCGCGCCGACACGACCGTCGAACTCGGCGACGGCGAGAGCTTCGTGATCGGCGGGCTGATCGATCGCGAGACGGCGTCGAACGTCGACAAGGTGCCCGTGCTTGGCGATCTGCCCATCCTCGGGGCGTTCTTCAAGCAACTGAACTACTCGCAGAGCGACAAGGAGCTGCTCATCATCGTCTCGCCGCATCTGGTGTCGCCGCTCACGAAAGGCGCGGCGATGCCGTCTACACCAGGCGAGCAGTCCGAGCAGCGCGATGCGCCCGTATGGCGGTCGCTGCTCGGCGGCGCGGCGTCGCGCGATGCCGCGCCGGGATTTTCGAAATGAACGCGCGGCAGATATCGGTATCCGCAAAGGCAACGGCAAAGGCAATGGACTGGCCGCCGCAACAGGAACGGCAACATGAACGCGAGAACTTACGCCTTGACTGAGCACGCCGTCACCGACTGCTTCGTGCTCGCGACGCAAACCGACGAGCACGTGCGCTGGCTCGCCGGATCGCTGGTGTCGGCGGGCGCCGTCGAGCCGGTCAGCCTCGATCCGCACGCGCTCGTGCAGCGGATCGGCACGCTCAACCCGTCGCTCGTGTTCGTCGATTTTTCGGGCGGGCGGATCGCCGCCGCGAGCGCCGCGGCGCATGCGGCGCGTACTGCGTATCCGGGCCTGCAAATCGTTGCGCTCGGTTCGGTGCGTGAGCCGGAGAGCGCGCTCGCCGCGTTGCGCGCGGGCGTGCGCGATTTCATCGACCTGTGCGCGCCGGCGGCCGACGCGCTGCGTATCACGCGCGAGGTATTCGAGCACATCGTCGAGCCCGTCAGCCGTCACGGCAAACTGACGGTAATCGTCGGCGCGCGTACGGGCATGGGCGTGTCGACGCTGGCCGCGAATCTCGCCGTGCTGCTGCAACGGCGCGATGCCGCGCGAGGCCGCGAGGCGCTGCTGCTCGATCTCGGCTTGCCCGCCGGCGACGGCATGCTGCTGCTCGACACCAAGTGCGAGTTCGGCTTCGTCGAAGCCGTGCGCAACGTGCGCCGCTTCGATCAGACCTTCGTGCACACTGCGTTGTCGCATCACGCCAGCGGCCTCGCGCTCACGACGCTGCCCGCCGATCCCGGCGACATGCGCGAAGTCTCGCACGCGTCGTCGGTGGGATTGCTGAACCGGCTGCGCGCATTCTTCGACCAGCAGATCGTCGATCTCGGCGGCTTCACGAACAGCGAGTTTATTGCCAGCGTGGTGCAGGCCGCCGACGAAGCGTGGCTCGTCTGCGATCAGGGCGTGCCGTCCGTCGTGTCGGCCGTCGGCGTGCTGGACGACTTGTGCGCGCACGGCATCGAAGCGGAGAAGATCCGGCAGAAGGTGCGGCTCGTCGTCAACAAGGTCGTGCCGGAACTGGGTCTCACGCCCGCGCAGATCGCGCAGCGTCTCGAACTCGACCTGCTCGCGACGCTGCCCGAACGGCGCGTTGCGCTGGGCCAGGCGATGAATCAGGGCCACCTGCTGGCCGAGGCCGCGCCGCGCGACCCGTATGTGCGCGCGCTCGACGTACTCGTGACGAGGCTCGCGGGCGTGCCCGCCAGGCAGGGCGCTGAAGGCAAGGCAGGCAAGGCAGGCAAGGCGGCCCAACCAGCCATCGCGCCGGCGACGGACGGCGCAGCCGACGCAGCGCCGCCCACCAGCACGCCCCGCGCGCGCGGCAAGTCCGCGCTCGACGCGTTCCGGCGCTTCCTTCCCACTTCCAGCAAACGGTCATAGACGATGGCAAAAGAGATCGAATTTGCCGACGACGCTCCCGCGTTCGAGCAGAGCCAGCAGTTCCAGGACATCAAGAACGCGGCGCACGAACATCTGCTCACGCGCATCGAGGAACTCGGCGCGGAGTTCGGCCGCTGGTCGCGCAATGCGATCAATCAGTTCGTCGACCTGGAGATGGACAGCTTCGTGCGCCTGCGCCGCATCCCGATCAACGAGAGCGAGGTGCGGCGCATCGCCGAGGCGCTGACGAAGGAACTGGCGGGCTTCGGACCGATCGAGGATCTGCTGAACGATCCCGCCGTCGAGGACATCCTCGTGAACGGCTACAACGACGTGTACGTGTCGCGCCACGGCATCCTCGCGAAAATCCCCGTGCGCTTCGCGGACAACGCGCACCTGCTGCGCATCGTGCGGCGCATTCTCGCGCCCATCGGCAGACGTCTGGACGAATCGAATCCAATGGTCGACGCGCGGCTGCCCGACGGCGGCCGCGTGAACGTGGTGATCGAGCCGCTGTCGATCGACGGGCCGGTCGTGTCGATCCGCAAGTTCCGCAAGGACCCGCTGCGCCCCGACGATCTGCTCGCCAACGGTACGTACAACGCGGAGCTCGGCGCGCTGCTCGAAGCGGCCGTAGAGGCGCGCTGCAATATTCTGGTGTCGGGCGGCACGAGCTCGGGCAAGACGTCGCTGCTCAACGCGCTCGCGTTTCATATCCCCGACGCCGAGCGCGTCGTGACCATCGAGGACACGGCGGAACTCTCGCTCAATCATCCGCATGTGGTGCGGCTCGAAAGCCGGCCGGGCGGCTTCGACGGCAATGGCCTCGTGTCGATCCGCGACCTGTTGCGCAACACGCTGCGCATGCGCCCGGACCGCATCATCGTCGGCGAAGTGCGCGGCGGCGAAGTGCTCGAAATGTTGCAGGCGATGAACACGGGCCACGACGGATCGATGGGCACCGTGCACGCGAGCTCGCCGCGCGAATGTCTGTACCGCCTCGAAATGCTCGCGGGTTTTGCGGGCTTTCAGGGCACGGAATCGAGCTTGCGGCGGCAGATCGCGAATGCGATCGACTTCATCGTGCAGATCGGGCGGCTCTCGAATGGCCGGCGCCGCATCCTGTCGATCACCGAGGTCACGGGGCTGTCGGACAACATCATCGCGACGCAGGAACTCTATCGCTTCGAACCGCTGACCTCGCCCGAAGGCGAAGAGACGGACAACTGGACGTCGCTCGGCATTCATCCGCATTCGCCCAAGCTCGCGCGGTTCCGACAGGCGCTGGGTGGCGGCGCCGGCGGCGGAACGGGCGGTGGATTCGGCGCGGCGGGTGGCGGCTTCGGCGGCGGAGGCTTCAATGTATAGCGCCGCGCTCATCGCGGCGGCGCTCGCGCTGCTGTGCGCAGCGGGGGCGCTGATCGTCGTGCAACGCGGCGCGCAGCGCAGGGAGCGCGCGAGCACCGCGCGTTTCATCGACAGCCGCATGGCGCAGATTTCGCAGCCCGCGCGGGCCACTGGCGGCGCGGCCGCGGGCATCGGCAACCGGACAGCCTCGCTGCGCGCACAGGCGCTCGCGCAGACTGCGGACGAAGCAACCGGCTGGCGCAAGCTCAAGGCGCGCATGGCGCTCGCTTTCGCCCAGTCGATGAATCGCGCGGGCATATCGAACGCAAGACTGCCCGCGTTCTGCGCGCTATCCGGTGCGCTCGCGTTGTCCGGGTTCGCGGGCAGCCGTGCGGGGGCGGGCGTGTTCTGCATGACGCTGATCACCTGCGCCGTGCTGCTCTACGTGCTGATGGCGCGACGCATCCTGAAGCGCCGCCAGTTGATCGTGCGTCAGCTGCCGTCGTTTCTCGACGGCATCGTGCGTCTGATCGTGCTCGGCAACAGCGTGCCCGCCGCGTTCCAGGCGTCGCTGCAGACCACGGAGGCGCCGTTGCGCCAGTGCCTCGACCACGTCTCGCAGATGCTGCGCGCGGGTGTCGAAATCGATCGCGCGCTCTGTCATGTCGCGCAGGTCTATCGCGCGAACGAACTCGAACTGCTGGGTGCGGTGCTGCGCCTGTCGGTGAAATACGGCGGACGGGCCGACGTGATGCTCGACCGCATGGCGTCGTTCATGCGCGACCTCGAACAGGCGGAGCGCGAACTGTCGGCGATGTCGGCGGAAACGCGGCTGTCCGCATGGGTGCTGACGCTGCTGCCCATCGGCATCGGCGCATTTCTGATCGCATCGAATCCGCACTATTTTGCGTGGATGTGGAAAGACGCGTCCGGGCAACGCCTCGTGTATCTCGCGTTCGCGCTGCAGATGACGGGCGCGTTCCTGCTGTACCGCCTTGCGCGGTTGAAGGCCTGACGATGGACGCGCACCGTCTCGCCGCGCTCGCCGTTGCCTGTGCCGCGCTCGCGTCGTTGCTGGCGGGCGTGGCGCTGTGGCGGCGTCATGCGGCTGCGCGGCGCAGCGCGCAAGTGCTGGCCGATGCGCTGGAGCGGCGCGCCGCGCAGGCGGCGACGGCCTCGACTGCAAGCGCAGGCGCGCGGCCGGTGCGCGCCGATTCTGCCGATTCCGTTCATGCATCGGCGACGACGCCCGCGAAGGGGCTGCAACGGTTCATCGGGCGCGCGTCGGAAGCGGGCATGCACTGGCTCGACACGCCGCTCGGCCGTCAGGTCGTCGCCGAAGAAGACCGGCGCGTGCTGGAGCAGTGTGGTTTCGTCGATGCCCGCGCGCGCGGCCTGTTCCTGATCGCGCGCATTGGCGGCGCGATCGTGTTGCCGCTCGTCGCGCTGGCGCTGACGGAGTTTCATCCGCAGGGCTCGCGCGGGCCTGCCGTCGTCGTGTTCGCGCTGCTTGCGGGCTTCATGCTGCCGAAGCTCATCGTGCGGCGGCGCGCGGCGGCAAGGCGTCTTGCCGTGATCGACGAACTGCCGATGCTCGTCGATCTGCTGCGTCTGTTGCAAGGCGTCGGTCTTTCGCTCGATCAGAGCCTGCAGGTGATGGTCAGCGATTTTCGCAGCGTACTGCCCGTGCTGTCGGGCGAACTCGCGATCGCGCAGCGGCAGGCCGCGGCGGGCCGCACGCGCGAGCAGTCGCTGCACCGTCTCGCATCGAGCTATGCGAACGAGGATCTGCGCGCGATCGTGCGTCTGCTGATTCAGGTGGACCGGCATGGCGGCGCCGTGCAGGAGCCGCTCAAGCAGTTCGGCGACCGTCTGCGCGAAGCGCGCCGCGCGATGCTGCGCGAGCGCATCGGACGTCTCACCGTGAAGATGACGGGCGTCATGGTCGTGACGCTGCTGCCCGCGCTGCTGATCGTGACGGCGGGGCCGGGCGTGCTGGCCGTCGTGCATTCGCTGTCGGCGTCGGCGGGGCATCGATAGGGAAAACGAAACATCATGAAGAGGCACCACGATATGAAGCGCCCGTTGCAGTCCCCCGCGTCGAAGCCGCTGCGCGTCGTTGCGCTGCTTGCCGCCTGTGCGCTGCTCGGCGCGTGCGCGGTGAAAGAGTCGGGCTACGGCGTCGGGCCGCAAGCCGAGCGCGAGGCGAAGCTCCAGCAATCGACGCGCGACACCGCGCCGGATACGCCCGGCATGTACCTCGGCCTGATCGACCGGATGCAGGCGCAAGGGCTGTACTACGCGTCGCTCGCGCATATCGACGCCTACGAGAAGCAGTACGGCGTATCGCCCGATTCGCTCCTGCTGCGCGCCGACGCATTGCGCGCGACGGATCAGCCGGCGGCGAGCGCGGCCGCCTACACGCAATTGCTGAACACGCCGCTCGCCGCGCGCGGGTATCGCGGGCTGGGTCTGCTGGCGGGCGCGTCGGGCGACTTCGAGCGCGCGTCGCAGGCGCTCGGACAGGCCGCCGAACTCGCGCCGACGGATGTCGCGACACTGTCCGATCTCGGCTATGCACGGCTGCGCGCGGGCGACATCGCGGGCGCGCGCGTGCCGCTGATGAAAGCGGCGGAACTCGACGGACACAACCAGAAGGTGATTGGCAACATCGCGCTGTATCTGCTCGCGGATGGGCAGACCACGCGCGCGCAGGCGCTCGTCAAGGAGCAGAAGCTCGCGCCTGACGTGCGCACGCAACTTCGCGACGAGGCGGCGAAGGTGGCGGCCGCGAGCCGTGCGCGCCGTGGCGGCGAGCCGCGCGCGGCAAAGCCGCCGATGCCATCCATGTCAGCCGCGGCCACTGCGCTGCCCGCGCCGCCGACGCCGACGCCGGTGGCGAACCTGCAGCCCGTCGATCAGCCTCGGCGTTTGCTGCAACGGTTTGCGCAATGAAGACGCGGCTCGCGCGGCGACCAGGGATCAGGGAGAGAGCGATGAAAACGGAGATGAGAGGGCGTGGCATCGGCGCGGCATGCATCGTTGCGGCGAGCTTGTGCATGACGGGTGGCGCTTGCGCGCAGGATGCAGGCGGCAGCCCCGCGGTCGACACGCCGCTCGCAAGCGAAATCGGCCACTCGACGCATGCCTGGCTCGACCTGCAGCGCACCGGCGCGCAAGCCGCGCCGCCTCTGACCATGCTCGGCGATGAAGCGGGCCTTGCGTACCAGCGTTACATGGAGTCGTTCAAGGCGAAGATTCCTGTGTCGTTTGGCTCGTCGGTGGGCGGGGGCGGCAATCTGCTGCGGGTCGATTACACGAACACGGGTGGAGCGCAGCAGAACTGAAATGCCATTGCGCCAGACCGACCGCCCCTCGTCGATGCAGACTTTCGCACACCGTTCCCGACACGCGAGCGCGCGCCGCCAGCGCGGCGCGACGGCCGTGCTGGCGGCGGTGTGGATTGGCACGGCTGTCGCGGCGCTCGGTGTGCTCGACGTCGGCGATGTCTTTCTGGTGCGCCGCCAGTTGCAGCAGGCAGCCGACATGGCCGCCGTCGCGGGCGCGCAGACCATCGGCATGGCGGGCGGCTGCGCGGGCGCAACGCTTTCCGCGCAGCAGGCGGCGGCGCGCAACGGCTATGCGGGGGATGCTCCCGTCAGCGTCGCCTGCGGCAGATGGACGACGGCGAGCGGGCCTGCGCAATTCGACACGTCGGGTGCGACGCCGCTCAATGCCGTGCAGGTGACGGCCACCCAAAGCGTGAAGCATTTCTTCATCGGACCCGCGCGCGATGTGCAGGCCGTCGCGACCGCGAAGGCAACGGATACGGCGTCGTTCTCGCTGTCGACGAATCTGGCTTCGCTGTCGGGCGGCGCGATCAACGGATTGATGAGCGCGTTGCTCGGCGCGAACGTGTCGCTCGATGTCGCGACGTGGCAGGCGCTCGCATCGACGAACGTGCGGCTCGGCGATCTCGCCGCGCAAATCGGCGTCGCGTCGATCGACGAACTGCTGAACGCGAAAGCGTCGGTGCCGGATCTCGCCGGCGCAATGGTCAGCGTGCTCAGCCGGAACCAAGCCGCGAGTGCCAGCGTGACGTCCGCGCTGACGGCGATTCAGGCGGCGGCGAGCGGCGGCGCGAAGATCGCATTGGGCGACGGCGGCACAGCCGCGCCCGGATTGCTGGCGATCGGTCTTGCCGATAGGCAGGCGGCCGCCTCGGCGGCGATCAGCGCGCTCGATGCCTTGATCGTCGCCGCGGAACTCGCGCACGGCACGTCGGCGCTCGATCTCGGCGCGGCGCTCAATCCGTCGGCGATGGCGGGCATGACGTTGCCTGTGAGGCTGACCGCGAAGGCCGCGATCCTGCAAGCGCCCGTGATCGCCGTCGGCGAGGCGGGCATGGACGGCAGCGGTGCCTGGCGCACGAGCGCGCACGCCGCGCAGGTGCGGGTGTATCTCGATCTGAATCTGACCATTCCGCTGCTCGCGACCATCGACCTTCCGCTTTATGTCGAAGGCGCGAACGGCACGGCTGCCCTGACGCAGACGCAGTGCGCGGCTTCGAAGGCCGCGAGCACGAGCACGATACGCGTCATGCAGACGGGCGTGGCGAGCGCATGCATCGGCGGGGATGCCGCGTCGAAACTGACCAATACGACGAACGTTGCGCAATGCCAGCAGCCCGCGAAAGTGGCGAGCCTGGTGGGATCGCTGGTCGAGGTTTATGCGGGCACGGGCACGCCTTCGTCGGGACTCAATGTCGCGTTGCAGAGCCAGGCACCCGAGACGCTCATGTTCAACGGCGCCGCAGGCGACGGCGACGACACGCAGGGCGGCAATGCGAACGCGCTCGGCTCCGAATCGGGCGGGCTGCTCGGACAACTGATCTCGCAACTGCCGACCCGGGTTTATCTGACGCTCGCCGGCGTGCCTTTGACGGCGGGGCAGGCGCTTGCATACCAGCCGAGCGTGCAATCGCTCGCCGATACGCTGCAACCCATTCTGGGCAGCCTCGACACCGTGCTGGTGCCGCTGCTGCAACTACTCGGCGTGCAGGTCGGCGTGAGCACCGTCCATGCGATCTCGCTGTCGTGCAGCGACGCGCAACTCGTCGACTAACAGGAAACGGCCATCCAATGAAATCCTGCTTATGAGAGCCACCACGAAAATCGAGGAACTGGACCTGTACGTCTGGGAGGGCAAGGCCGATATCGTCGATCGCGTCGCGCGCTGCATGGCGAGCTTCGAAGTCGAAGTGATCCGCGCCGACGATGTCGCGATCTCGCTGGAGCGCACGTCGGCGCGGCCGTCGCTTGCGCTCATCAGCGTGTCGGTGATCGATACGGCGGGCTTCGCCGTGCGCGACCTGCAGGCGACGCACGGCATGCCCGTGATCTGGGTCGGCGCCGCGCCGCGCGACCACGACCCGGCAATGTATCCCGCCGAGTACTCGCACGTGCTGCCCCTCGACTTCACTTGCGCCGAACTGCGCAGCATGGTGACGAAGCTGGTCGTGCAACTGCGCGCGCATTCCGCGCAGACGCTGGAGCCGAGTGCGCTCGTCGCGAACTCCGAATGCATGCAGGCGCTGCTGCACGAAGTCGACACGTTCGCCGACTGCGAGACGAGCGTGCTCGTGCATGGCGAAACGGGGGTCGGCAAGGAGCGCATCGCGCAACTGCTGCACGAGAAACATTCGCGGTATGGGCGCGGGCCGTTCATCGCCGTGAATTGCGGCGCGATTCCCGACGGGCTCTTCGAGTCGCTGTTCTTCGGACATTCGAAAGGGTCGTTCACAGGCGCCGTCGGCGCGCACAAGGGCTATTTCGAACAGGCCGATGGCGGCACGCTGTTTCTCGACGAGATCGGCGACCTGCCGCTGTACCAGCAGGTGAAGCTGCTGCGCGTGCTCGAGGATAGCGCCGTCACGCGCATCGGCTCGGCGACGCCCGTGAAGCTCGACTTCCGGCTCGTCGCGGCGACCAACCGGCACCTGCCGCAACTCGTGAAGGACGGCACGTTTCGCGCGGATCTGTACTACCGGCTCGCCGTGATCGAACTGAAAATTCCGTCGCTGGAAGAGCGGGGCGCGGTCGACAAGATCGCCATCTTCAAGGCGTTCATCGCCTCCGTGGTCGGGGCCGAGCGTCTCGCGTCGCTGCCCGATATTCCGTACTGGCTCGCGGACGCCGTCGCCGACACGTACTTTCCCGGCAACGTGCGCGAGCTGCGCAACCTGGCCGAACGGATCGGCGTGACGGTGCGGCAGATCGGCGCGTGGGATGCGGCCCGGCTGCACCGGCTGCTTGCGGTGGCGCGCAGCAGTCAGCCCGTGCCCGCCGAGAGCGCGGCGGAAGTGCTCGTCGATCGCAGCAAGTGGGATATGGCCGAGCGCAGCCGCGTGCTCGCCGCGCTCGATGCGAACAGCTGGCGCCGCCAGGACACGGCGCAATACCTCGGTATCAGCCGCAAGGTGCTGTGGGAAAAGATGCGTAAGTACCAAATTTTCGACGAGGAACCCGAAACTCGTGAAAGTGAGTAATAATTGAACGGTTTTGCAAAACTAAAACACGACACGAGCAGAAATTACATGGACCAGAAGTCGAAAGTTCGACACATCGTGATGTCGGCAATGATCGTTTTCGGGGGCGTTCAAGGGGTCTACGCGCAGAGTTCCGCCGGCAACGGCACGGACGACGCAGCGAGTGTGATCGCTGCGCAGACCACGCCTGCTGCTGCTCCCGTCGATGCGGCCAGTCAAACGATTGCGCTCACGCCGGACGAGGCGAAGCAGTCGGCGGCGGGCAATGTCGCGGAACTGCAACAGAAGATTCACGGCACCGATATCACCGAACTGCGCACGACCTACAACGGCAGCTACGGTGCGAGCCTGTTGTTCTATGGCAAGGACATGACGTACTACGTCGCGCTCTTCCAGCAGAAGAACTTCTGGCGCGTGATCAAGACGCAGGACGAAACGCGCGCCGAGCAGATCTACCGCGACTTCGCGCGCCAGACAGCGCAGCTGTCCGATGTCGAGATCCGCCGCACCAAGCTCGAAGCGCAGAAGGCGTACACCGATCGCCTCGTCGCGCTGTCGCAGGAGCGCGCGAACCGTCTGCAGGCCGACCTGAACATCGCGCACCAGCAGCAGACCATCGTCAACAGCATGCAGCAGCAGACCCGTGCCGAAGCGGCTGCGCTTGCGCAGCAGAAGGCGCAGTCGCAGGAGCAGTTGCGCGCGGCGCAGCGCCAGGTGCGCGATCTGCAGCGCCAGCTCGAAAGCGGTTTGCCAGTGCACTGACGTTGCGCGAGCCGCGCCGGCCTTCACGGTTTCGCGGCTCGCCTTGTCTGTTTGAGCAGACCCGCGCCACGCGTCCGGCCATGCGTGTGTTCGTTCGTCTGCGCCGCCGCGAGGCGTTTGCGTCGACGTACGCAGCGATAGCAACGTGAGCCGTGCATCCGCGCACGGCGCACGCGTCGTCGCTCACACGGCCGTCTCTATCCACCCGCGCGCGCGTAGCGTCCGCGCGGATGGCATATCTCGCCCCGCAAGTGCCTTCCTTAGCGCGACTTCTTCTGCTTGCCTTGACGGTTATCGTCGTCGTCCTCGTCGGGATCGACCGCGATCGGGTCGCTGGCGGGAAAGGTCTCGTCGAGCGCTTCGTCCAGGCGTTCGTCGCTGGACGGATGTGTGTCGGGGGCCTTCGGGTTGGGGTGTTTCGAAGTGGACATGACGGGCTCCGCTACATAGATTGAAGTCAGCATAACGCAACCAGGCCGTCGCAGTCGCCTGGGCCAATGGCATAGGTCAAATGCACGTGGACAGCACGCGGCGTGGCGCGAATCGCACACGGACCCGCGACTCAGGTTGAAGATCGCGAAAGCATGTTGTAGGTTCCATGCAGGCCAATGGAATTTCTCGCGGGATCGTTCGTTATAACGGTGTCACACGACGCTGGCGCGTACGAAAGCGCCGGGCGCGGCTGGCTTACGAGGGCGACCATGCAACCGAACGGATATGGCAGCGGACAGCGCTTGAACGCGTCACATGTTGTCGAGTCGGAACTGGAGCATCTGGAGTGGGCAATGCGTCAGCCGATGGTGCGTCTGCTGAACGCGCGCTACTGGCAGCGACGGGTGCTCGAAGTGAAGTGCGGGTATGAACTGACTGCCCAGCAGGGCGTGCGGATCGAGAAGATGCTCAAGCAGCTGGCCAGTCGTCCCGGCTAGCCAGCCGCCCGTGTTGCGATGCAGGCGCGCCCGGTGCGCGCCTCATTCTGCCGTGAAGCCTGTCCGGCTCGCGGCCTTATTCAGTGCCGCCGCCGTTGTTACCCTGATCGCTACCATTGTTGCCCGCGCCGTACAGGCGTCTGCGGCGGGTGACGACCACGGGAGCGTCCGACGACGAAGACCGGTCCGACGGCCCTTGCGATGCACCATACGACTCACGCGGCTCGCGCGGTTCCCGGGGCTCGCGGTGTTCGCGCGAGCCGTGCGGGCCACGCGCGGAATGTTCGCCATGCGACGGCCGTCCTGCGCGCGGCGCGGGGCGTGTGCCCGTGTCGAGCTGGATCGTGGAAATGGCGCGCTTGTAGATGCCTTGCAGCCCGACAGGCGTGCGCAGCATCACCAGATACTGGTCGAACGACTCGATGCAGCCCGTCAGGCGAATGCCGTTGACGAGGTAAATCTCGACGCGCTTACGTTCTTTGCGCGCTGCGTTCATAAAGTCGTTTTGCGGATGCGATTCTGCGGAAGGCATGGACAATTGTGTGTAGAGAAACGGTTGTTCGCCGTGATTTTACCCGTTGTCGCTTTGTGGCGACATGATGGTTCCAGAGGTCGAACTGGGTTGACGACCACTATAACCACTTGTGGGCGCGGAAGCATCCTTAAAAGATCAAGTGTAACGTTGAGTTACCAAATCAATGCGGCGCTATGCGCGCCAGCCAACGTTCACAGGCGGACGAGGGCGCCCGGCGGCGTCGGCACGCACGCTCGTTCGAGACGACAGATGCCGCCATCGGCGCAGGCGGCGGAATAAAACGCCGGCCGCGAGCGTTTATCGGTCAGGCATCGCACGAAAGCCGCGAAGCCGTGAGACGGCAGGACGGACGCATCAGCAGCACGCATCGGCAATGGGCGTCCGTCTCTGCAGAAAGTTTCCTCAACTGTCCAATGGGTCACCGGTGTCGCGTCATTTGTCGCTCGCGCGCGTGCCGCCGGATCAACGCATGGCCACGCGATACGTCGCGCCTGGCCGTGCAGGAGGTTTTACATGAAAGTGTCCAGACTGGTATCGGCTGTATTCGTTGTGCTCGCGCTCGGGGTGGCGTCGCTCTCGCTGAGCGCATGTCAAGCCATGGGCGATGGAAGCTCGGGTGCGAGCAGCAGCGGCACGAGCGGCAGCAGTGGCGGCTATTGACGATGCCTGTGCCCGCATGACGGCGCGCGCCGGGTGAACTTCGAGGCCGAAGTGATTTCGTGGCTCCCGCAGTTGCGGCGCTATGCGCGCGCGCTGACGGGCGACCCTGCTTGGGCGGACGATCTCGTTCAGGATACGGCCGAGCGCGCGCTCGCGCGCTGGAAGGGCTTCCGCCCCGACAGCAATCTGCGCGCGTGGCTGCTGACCATCCTGCGGCACCTGTATATCGACCAGTTGCGCGTGCGCCGCGAAATCGCCGTCGACGACGAGAGTGCGCCATGGCGCAATCTCGAAGCGCCGCGCGGCGAAGTCGACGGTCTGGTGTTGCGCGATGTGCAGCGCGCGCTTTATTGTCTGCCCGTCGAGCAGCGCGAGGTGATGTTGCTGGTTTGCGTGGAGGAGTTGAGCTATCAGGAGGCGTCTGCGGCGCTCGGCGTGCCGATCGGCACGGTGATGTCGCGGCTGTCTCGCGCCCGCGAGCATATGCGGGCATTGTTGACGGAAGGGCCTGTCCACAAGTCGCCGTCGCTGAAAGTGGTGAAGGCCAGGTGAGAAGCGCGCAATGAACAACGACGAAAACACTACCGGTTCCGCGAACGCGCCTGATCTGCGCGCGCTGTCGGCATTCGTCGACGGCGAGTTGTCAGAGCGCGAGCGCGAGGCCGTGCGCGAGCATCTGGCGCGCGACCCGCAGGCATCCGCGCAGGTCGCGTCGTGGCGCGCGCAGAAGGCCGCGCTGCAGGCGCTGTGCGGCGCGCCCGAACGCGAGGAGCCGCCGTTCATCGTGCTGCGCGCGCGCATTCCGTGGTGGCGCCGCGTGGCCGTCGCCGCGTGCTGGCTCGCCGTCGGCGCGGGGCTGGCGCTTGCGCTCGGCCCGCTGGTGCCGCGCCTGGGAGGCGGCGGCAATGGCGACGTGATGTCGTTCGCGCGGCGCGCGGATATCGCGTATGCCGTCTATACGCCGGAGCGCCGTCATCCCGTCGAGGTGGCGGCCGCCGAGGAAGAGCATCTGATCAACTGGCTGTCGAAGCGCCTGAACCGCCACCTGTCCGTGCCGTCGCTCCAGGAGTACGGCTATACGCTCGTCGGCGGACGGCTGTTGCCGGGCGAGGCAGGCCCCGCCGCGCAATTCATGTACGAGAACCAGGGCGGCGCGCGGCTCACGCTCTACGTGACGGGTATTCCGAAAGACGAGACCGCGTTCCGGCTGTTCCGCGACGGCAACCGTCGCACCTTCTACTGGATCAGCGACCGCATGGGCTACGCGTTGTCCGGCCCGATCGAGGAAGACAAGCTGCGCTCGATTGCGATCGAAGTGTGCGGCGAACTCGGCGGCCGTCCGGAGACGTGGCAGTAATCGTCGCGCCGCAGCGTCGTTCCACGTGCCGGAAACATCGCGTAACACGATCCGCGCCGCCGCTTCCCGTGCGGCAGGAATAGCGCCTTGTGCACAAGCGTTTAAGTTGTGCAGGCGCGTGATTTTTCGCTCACGGCTGATCTGCAGCGGCCATTGGCCGCGCGTCCTGCAAGGCGAATCGAGGGCGTCTTCACGGCGACGGCACACGAACGTGCCGCAACGCCGCACCGTCGGGCAGGACACATCATGCGTACTTTGTTTGGACTCGGCGCGGCGCTGTGCGTGTGCGCCGGATGCGCGGTGCCGGCTTCACCGCCCGTTGCCGCGCAAGAGCCGCTCAACGATCAGACGACATGCCGCAACATCGTCGGCCAGGCGGAGATCGACGGCACGACGCAGCAGATCAGCGGGCTCGCTTGCCAGCAGCCGGACGGGACATGGCAAATCCAGCAGGGCGGCGACGCGGCCGCCGTCGTCTATCCGATTCCCGCCTATCCTTACTATGACCCGTGGTATTGGGGGCCGCCTGTCGCCGTGGGCTTCGGCGCGTCGTTCGTGTTCGTCGACCGGTTCCATCATTTCCATCACATGAACCACGTGCACTGGGGGCGGCCGGGCGGCGGATTCCACGGAACGGGCGGCATGCACGGCTGGGGCGGCGGGCACACATGGGGCGGTGGGCACACATGGGGCGGCATGGGTGGCATGGGCGGCGGGCATCGGCGTTGACCTTGCGCGATGCGTGTCGCGCGAACGCCTCGCGTCGACGACCAGTAATGAACAAACGCTAACGGGCGACAGCCGGCAACCCAGCCAGCCAATACCGCTTCGACACGACGAGGGCACACCTTGACACGCATCCTGCCGCCGGACATTTCCGCCGCGACGTTCGACCGCGCGCTCACCGCCTTCGAGGCGATCGTCGGCGCCACCCAGGTCGCGTCGTCGCCAGCGAGCCTTGCGCCCTATGCCGATCCGTTCGCGCCGGGCTCGCTGGCTGCATCGTTCGTGCCGTCGGCTGCGCTGCTGCCTGCGAGCGTCGATGAGATCCGCGCTATTCTGCGCGTCGCGAACGAGTACCGCATTCCGCTCTGGACGGTGTCCACAGGGCGCAACTTTGCGTATGGCGGCGCGGCACCGCGTTTGCCGGGATCGGTGGTGCTCGATCTGCAGCGGATGAACCGGATTCTCGCCGTCGACGAGCCGCTCGCCTATGCGCTCGTCGAACCCGGCGTCAGCTACTTCGATCTGCATCATCATCTGCGCGAGCGCGGCTACAAGCTGTGGGTCGATCCGCCCGCAGCGGGCTGGGGCAGCATTATCGGCAACACGCTCGAACGCGGCTTCGGCACGACGAACTACGGCGATCACGCAGCGGCGCAATGCGGGATGGAAGTGATGCTCGCGAATGGCGAACTCGTGCGAACGGGCATGGGCGGGATCGAGATCGGCACGTCGTGGCAGGCGTTCAGGCATGGCTACGGGCCGTCGTTCGATCCGATGTTCATGCAGTCGAACTATGGCATCGTCACGAAGATGGGCGTCTGGCTGATGCCCGCGCCGAGCGCGTATCTGCTGGGCGAAATCCAGTTTCAGCGCGACGACGATCTGGAAGCGGTCGTCGAGACGCTGCGGCCGTTGCGGCTGAACGGCACGATCGGCAATCAGGCGGTGATCGAAGGCGCGCTGCGGCGGGCGGCGGGCATCGGGCCACGCTCTCAGTGGTATCAGGGCATGGGCGTGATGCCGGAGAGCGCGATCGCGTCGATGACCGAGGCGCTCAAAATTGGCCGCTGGAATCTGCATTACGCGCTCTACGGCGATCGCGAAGTGATCGAAGTGCAAGAGCGGCTCGTGCGGCGCGCATTCGGCCGCATTCCGGGTGCGCGGATGCTGTCGAAGACCTACGACGGCAACGCGGAGCCGGAGGCGGGCGGCGATCGTAACCTCGCCGGCATTCCGGGCATGACGGCGTTCCGCATGCTCGACTGGCGCGGCGGCAGTGGCGCGCATGTCGACTTTTCGCCCGTCTGTCCGGCAACAGGGCGCGACGCGATGCGCCAGTATTCGATGGCGAAGGCGCGCGCCAACGAATATGGCTTCGACTACTACGGCGGCTTCACGTCGGGCGAGCGGCATCTGCATCACATCGCCGCGGCGATCTTCGACAAAAGCGACGCGCGGCAAAGCGAACTGGCCGGCGACCTGCTGCGCGCGTGGATGAGCGACGCGCACGGCGCGGGTTACGGCGAGTACCGCTCGCATCTGGTCTACATGGACTTCGCGGCGGCGCGCTACAGCTTCAACGACGGCGCCATGCTGCGGCTGTCGGAGACGATCAAGGACGCGCTCGATCCGATGGGTATCCTGTCGCCGGGCAAGCAGGGCATCTGGCCAAAGGCGTTTCGCAACTGGCGCGGATACACATGACCACGAGCATGGGGACATGACATGCAGCGGCGCACATTCATCGCAGCGGGCGCGTGGCTGTCGGCGGCGCCGGCTTTTGGGATGCCGTGGCTTCGTCTGGACGGGATGCGCGCCGATCTCGCGCTGATCGACACGGCGCTGCCCGAATCCGCGGCGCTGAGCGATCACGCCGCGCGCATGCGTCTGCCCGTTTTCGATGTGAGCGCCGCGCCGCACGCCGATATCGCCGCGCTCTGGTACGACACGCTCGCGCCGCGCATGCTGCATCCGGGCGGACGGCTGACGCTCGTCGGTCTCACGCGCGCCGCCGACTTCTTCGTGCTCGCGCGCCTTGCGCTGCCACCCGCCGCGCCGATCACGCACGCGCGCAGCGTGCCACAGCACGCATCGGTCGCATTCGCGCTGACCGCCTGATCAGAACCGGTAGTCGGGGTTTTTCGGATCGAACGCCATGTCGTCGAAGGTTTTCGGCGTGATCGTCAGGAACACGATGCGTTCGAAAATCTGGCCGTCGTTGCCGTACGATTCGGCCGTCCGGAAATAGGGATGCCGCAGATCGAGGCCGAGTACTTCCTTTTTCGCGTAGTACTCGGGCTGACCCGTCGGCGTTTCATAGGTGAAGGCAATGACGCGCACGCCGCCGACCGTTCGCACGTCGATGCTGGCAGGCCGCGTGATCCCCACATTGGCGAACTTCCGGCCTTCGTCGAGAAACTGCTGCGCGATGAACTCGGTGCCCAGATCGCGCACGCGATGGTTCGACTGCGAGCGCGCCAGCGTGCCGTTGATCGACGTCCATAGCGGGATGATGTTGAAGATGCCGCCGAGATGGCCGTACATCTCGTCGGCGCGCTTCGACTCGTCGTAGATGATTTCCTGACCCGAATGCGGGCCGTCGGGCAGCCACCGCGCGTAGATGCGCAGCGGCTCGCGCGTGAGCCGCACGAGCATGTGATCGGGCCGGCGCGGCCAGATGCCGCGAATGCGCTCCTGGCGCAGCATCGTGAACTCGTACGACGGGTAGCCGTTCGGCCCTTCCTCGATATAGCGCGGCACTGTGAGCGGATCGAACGATTCGAACAACGCGACGAGCTGCGCGTCGTCCATCTGCTCGAGCGCGCCGCTTTGCGCGGCGTTGCGCAGCCATTTGACCTGCTGCTCCAGCGGCAGCTTCGCGGCATTCGCGACGGCCTCGCTCGCGCCCAGCGCGATCTGGGGGGCGACATGCGCGGCGAGCGCGGCGGCATCGTTCTGCGCTGCGGCGGCGCCCGCGATGAACACGCAGGCCAGCTGCGCGACGACCAGCGATATCCAGCGCGAGCCATAAAGTGAGCCACAGCGCGAGCCGAAGCGCGGCCACCAGCGGGCGAGCTTTTCCACCAACTCCGGGTGACGCATGAATCGCTCCCAAAAGCGCGGAAGGCTTCGCCGTTGCTACGCGGTCAGGCGCGCGAAACCGTCACGAGGTTGTCTGCTTTGCCAGCTCCTGATCGCGCAGCTCGCGCCGCAGAATCTTGCCGACATTCGTTTGCGGAAGCTCGTCGCGGAACTCGACGACCTTCGGTACCTTGTAGCCCGTCAGATTCTTGCGGCAATGCGCGATCACCTGTTCCTCGGTGAGCGAAGGGTTGCGCCGTACGACGAACACTTTCACGCGTTCACCCTGCGCGACGTCGGGAATGCCGATCGCGGCCACTTCGCGCACGTCGGGGTGCATCGCGATCACGTCTTCGATCTCGTTGGGATACACATTAAAACCCGACACAAGAATCATGTCTTTCTTGCGGTCGATCAGCCGGATATAGCCGCGCGAATCCATCACGCCGATATCGCCTGTCGCGAGCCAGCCGTCGTCGTCGAGCACCTTGGCGGTTTCCTCGGGACGGTTCCAGTAGCCTTTCATCACCTGCGGACCTTGTACGCACAGCTCGCCCGGTTCGCCGATATTCGCCCAGCTGCCGTCGTCCTTGCGAAAGCGCACCTGAGTGGACGGCGCGGGCAGGCCGATCGAGCCGTCGAACTCCCGCATGCGCTTGAGATCGACCGGGTTCATCGAGACGATCGGCGAGCACTCGGTCAGCCCGTAGCCTTCGATGATCGGCTTGCCCGTCACCTCGCGGAAACGGTCGGCCACGGCTTTTTGCATCGCCATGCCGCCTGCCATCGCGAGCTTGAGCTTCGAGAAATCGCGGTGACGGAATTCTTCGTTGTCGAGGAACGCGTTGTAGAGCGTGTTGACGGCTGTGATGCCCGTGAAGGTTTCGTGCCGCAGAATCTTCATCACCATCTTGATGTCGCGCGGGTTCGCGATCAGGATGTTGCGCCCGCCCAGTCCCATGAAGATCATCGCGTTCACGGTCAGCGAGTAGATGTGATAGAGCGGCAGCGGGGTGAGCACCGTTTCGATCTCGTCGGTCAACTGGCCTTCCGCCCAGACCTTCGCCTGCAGCAGATTCGCGACCATGTTCCGGTGCGTGAGCATCGCGCCTTTCGCGACGCCCGTCGTGCCGCCCGTGTATTGCAGGAACGCGAGGTCGGTAGGGGAGATCTGCACGGGCGCGAGCGTGCGCCGGTAGCCCGTTGCGAGTGCATCCAGCAACGGCACGGCTTGCGGCAGGTTGTACGCGGGCACCAGTTTCTTCACGTGGCGCAGAATGAAGTTGATCAGCTTGCCTTTCAGATTGAGACCGTCCTTGAGCAGATCACCTAAGCCCGTGACGATCACGTTCTGCACGCGCGTGCCGGGCAGCGAGTCTTCGACAGTCTTCGCGAAGTTCTCGAACACGATGATGGTCTGCGCGGCGCTGTCCTTCAGTTGATGCGACAGTTCGCGCACCGTATAGAGCGGATTCACGTTGACGACAACCGCGCCCGCTTTCAGCACGCCGAATAGCGCGACGGGATACTGGAAGGTATTCGGCAGCATGATCGCGACGCGGTCGCCGGGCTTCACGCCGATGCTCTGCAGATACGCGCCGAACGCGGTCGCCTTGCGCGCCAGTTCGGCGTACGTGAGACTTTCGCCGACGCTCACATAGGCGACGCGCTCGCGAAAGCGCGTCGTGCATTCGTCGAAGAACTCGACGAGCGACGCATACTGTGACACGTCGATCTCGCGCGGCACATCGGGCGCATACGACGCATACCAGATGCCGTCGGTGTTCGGCGCGCGCTGCGCTTGCGTCGGTTGTGTCGGTTGCGTCTGAGATTGCATCTGCGTCTGCGTTTGCGTTGATTGCGATGTGGTCGGCTCGGTCATGGCGATGTCTCCCGGAGTGCCAGCTTTGTCGTTGTATGTGTCGTGTGCATGAATCGTTCGGGTGCGGATGGCGCGCGATTCTACCGTTCCAGAATCGCGACCACACCCTGGCCGCCCGCCGCGCAGATCGAAATCAGCCCGCGCGCCGTGCCCGCCGGCTTGTCGAGCTGCGCGAGCAGCTTTGCGAGTCCGGCGACGATGCGTCCGCCCGTGGCGGCGAACGGATGGCCCGTCGCGAGCGATCCGCCGTTCACGTTCATTTTCGCGCGATCGATGGTTCCCAGCGCGCATTCGAGTCCCAGTTGCGTGCGGCAGTACTCATCGTCCTCCCAGGCGGCGAGCGTGCAGAGCACCTGCGCCGCGAACGCCTCGTGAATTTCGTAGAAGTCGAAATCCTGCAACGTCAGGCCCGCGCGTTTCAACATGCGCGGCACGGCGTACGCAGGCGCCATCAGCAAGCCTTCTTTCTTGTCGAAGAAATCGACGGCGGCCGTCTCGTGCCAGCTGAGCCACGCCAGCACGGGAAGGCCGCGCGCCGCCGCCCATGCCTCGCTGGCGAGCAGCACGGCCGATGCGCCGTCCGTCAGCGGCGTCGAGTTGCCCGCCGTCATCGTGCCCGCGTCGCGGTCGAACACGGGTTTCAACGTAGCCAGCTTCTCCAGCGTCAGGTCGCTGCGCAGGTTGTTGTCGCGTGCGAGACCGCGAAAGGGCGTCATCAGGTCGTTCAGAAAGCCGCGCGCGTAGGCTTCCGTCAGCTTGCGGTGGCTATCGTAGGCGAGCACGTCTTGTGCCTCGCGCGAAATACCCCAGCGCTTGGCCATCAGCTCGCAGTGCTCGCCCATCGACAGCCCCGTGCGCGGCTCGCTATTGCGCGGCAAAAGCGGCTTGAAGAACATGCCGGGGCGCAGCTTGGCGAGCGCGCTGACGCGCTGCCCCGCCGACTTGCCGCGGTTCGCTTCGAGCAGGATCTTGCGCAGCCGTTCGTTGACGCCGATGGGCGCGTCCGAGGTTGTATCGGCGCCGCCCGCAATGCCCGCGTCGATCTGGCCGAGCGCGATCTTGTTGGCCACCAGAATCGCCGCTTCGAGGCCCGTGCCGCATGCCTGTTGCACGTCATATGCGGGCGTTTCCTTTGCGAGCGTGGTCGACAGCACGGCTTCGCGCGTCAGGTTGTAGTCGCGCGAATGCTTGATGACGGCGCCCGCCGCGACTTCGCCGAGGCGCTCGCCATGCAGGTTGTAACGGTCGATCAGACCTTGCAGCGCGAAAGTCAGCATGTCCTGGTTCGACGCCGTCGCGTAGGCCGTGTTCGAGCGCGCGAACGGGATGCGGTTGCCGCCCACTATCGCGACGCGGCGCGCGGCGGGAAGCGGGTGGGATGGTGGATGTGACGGGTCAGGCATCGAGTGGCTCCCTGGGAGTGTCCGTCTGCTGGACGGATCGGATCGTGCATGCAGCGCCCGGCACCTGCTTGAAACGGATCAGGCCGGGCATGGATTCCAACGTCGGATGCAGGCCGTGCAGCGGGGCGCGCACGGCGCGCGTCATTGCAGGTTCCACTGGAAGCGGCCGCGCAGGTGCGGCTTGCCGCCTTCGGGATCGCGTACTTCGAACTCGCGCGCAGTGGGCGAGGGCGATGCCGTCCACAGCGACGCTTCGCCGGGCAGCAGCATCGGCAGCTTGAATTCGCCTGCGAGCGTTGCATCGGCGAGGCGCCTGGGCGGTTGCAGTGCCGCCGCCGTGCGTGCCAGCGTCCACATGCCGTGCGCGATCGCGCGCGGAAAGCCGAACGCTTTGGCCGAGAGCATCGACAGATGGATCGGATTGAAGTCGCCCGATGCCTTCGCGTAGTCGCGGCCCAGTTGCGACGGAAGCTGCCAGCGCGCCGCGCGCGCGAGCGTGTCGCCTGCCGTCTCCAGCGGCGCGAGCGGATCGCCGCTCGCCGCGACGCCGCGCTTCAGATACACGCTGTCGCCGTCCCAGACGGCTTCGCCGCGCCGGTAGACGCGCGTCTGCAGCACGAACGCCTGGCCCTTGTCGTGGCGCAGGCGCGCGCCGAATTCGACTTCGACGCGCAAGGTGTCGTCGAACGACAGCGGGCGGCGCATGTGCACGCTGTTCGCCAGATGGACGAGGCCGAGCGCCGACCACGGAAACGCGGGCTCCGTCAGCAACATTAGATGCAGCGGGAACGCCAGCAGATGCGGAAACGTGAACGGAATGCCCTGCTCGGGGAAAAAGCCGCACACCCGCGCATAGCGCTCGATCGCGACGGAATCGAGCGATACGGCGGGCCGCACCAGCCGGAGCAGCGGCAGATCGCTCGGGCGGTTGCGCTGGAAGCCCTTGACGACGCCCGTCAGCGCCCGCGCATACAGGTTCGCGGGTTTGGGCAGTTCCGGCAGCACGATCGTTTTCAGGCGCGGCGCGCCGAACACCGAACTGGAGTCGTAGAACGCCATGACGGTCACGCTCCTATCAGGCTTTGTCCGCACACCCGCACGACCTGGCCTGTCACGCCCGCCGAGCCGGGATGCGCGAGCCAGGCGATGGTCTGGGCGACGTCGGCGGGCTGGCCGCCCTGGCTCATCGAATTCATCCGCCGGCCCGCTTCGCGCAGCGCGAGCGGCATTTTCGCGGTCATCTGCGTTTCGATGAAGCCGGGCGCGACTGCGTTGATCGTGATGCGACGCGCGGCCAGATACGGCGCCATGCCCTGCACGCGGCCGATCACGCCCGCTTTCGATGCCGCGTAGTTGGTCTGTCCCAGGTTGCCCGCGATACCGCTGATCGAAGATACGCAGATAATGCGCCCGCCGTCGCGCAGCGTGCCTGCTTCGAGCAGCGCGTCGTCGATGCGTTCCTGCGCCGACAGATTGATGTCGATCACGCTGCGCCACGCCGCTTCCGTCATCTTCGCGATGGTTTTGTCTTTCGTGATGCCCGCGTTGTGCACGAACACGTCGACGCCGAGTTCGTCGAGCGCCGCGGCGATCTGCGCGGGCGTTTCCGGCGCGGCGATGTCGAGCGCGAGCGCCGTGCCGCCGAGCTGGCGCAGGGTGGCGTCGAGCGCTTGCGTGGCGCTGGGAATGTCGATGCCGATCACGTGCGCGCCCTGGCTCGCGAGCACGTTCGCGATCGCCGCGCCGATGCCGCGCGCCGCGCCCGTCACGACGGCGCGCTGGCCGGCGAGCGGCTGGGTCCAGTCGAAGTACTGGCCTAAGTTCTGGCCCAAGTTCTGGCCGAAGTTCGGCGCGATGCCGCCGGCCGCCGCGCCGATCCGCACGACCTGGCCCGACACGTACGCCGAACGCGGCGACAGAAAGAAGCGCAGCGTCGATTCGATGCCGCTTTCGGCCCCTTGCGACACATAAATCAGATTGGCCGCGATGCCGCGACGCGCTTCCTTGCCGAGCGAGCGCGTCATGCCTTCGAGCGCGCGTTGCGCCGTCCACTGGCGCGGGCTCGCGCACGCTTCGGGCGGGCGGCCGAGCACGACGATCCGGCCGCATGTGTCGAGCGAGCGCACTGCGTCATGAAAGAACGTGTAGAGCGATTCCAGTTGCGCGCTGCTTTCGATGCCGCTCGCATCGAACACGAGCGCCTTGACGCGCGCCTGCGAGCCGGCTGCGGGATCGGCGGGCTCGAAGCGGCCCGTCATCAGTCCGTGGCGGTTCGCGAGCGGCACCCACAGGCCCGCGCTGGCATGCGCGACGCTCGTCATGCCGATATGCGCGACCACGTCGGCGAGCGCGTCGAGCAGTTGCGGCGCGGGCCCCGCGCCGACGGCGACGATGCCGTCGAATTCCGGCGCATCGGCGCGGTAGCGGCGCAGTACCTCGGGCTTCGGCAAACCGAGCGAGCGCGCGACCCGCGCGCCCAGCGGCGAATTGACGAAGTTCAGGTAGGAATCATTCACGTTATTGGCTCCTGGCCCCCGGACGGGCGGATGAACGACAGTGTGCACGGAGCGCGTGACTTGCCGCAAGCTGGGGGACGGATTTGCGGGGGCGGGCGTCTGCGGCATGTTGCGGTGCGTTGCACGATGCGGGCTCTGTCATGTGCCAGCCGCGCCGCAACTGGACGCTTCAGCCTGACCGGTCAGGTTTCGATCGCGCGCACGGGAAGACGCAGCGCGGCGATCTTGCCGTACGCGTCTGCGCTGGCCCGCAAACCCCATTTTTCGAAGAATGGACGCAGATCGTTGCCGGATACCGTGCACATCGCCACCACGAACTGGTCGACCCTGTTTGCCTCCGATACGTCGTCAGGCAAAGGATGCTCGCGGTAATACCGGAACAGCCGGGTGAAAAGATCCCAGCCGTAGGCGCGCTTCAGTTGATCGAACATCACGAGCCGCACGAACGCGAGGCCGTCGTACTCGCCGTCCACGTCCGATACATAGTCGCGCGACGCACGGGCGAGATAGTCGCGCGCACGTTCGCGAGGCGTGATGCCGTCATGTTCGGGCACGTCCAGCCGGTTGGGCTCGCCCATCTTTTCCTGCACATACAGCGAGAACAGGTTGACGGAGACTTCGGCCAGCGTGTCCCATGTCCAGGAGTTCTGCTGGTGCGTATGTCCGACCTCATGCCAGATGGACCACTCCCTGCGCAGACGCGCCGGGTCGGTGAGGTCGGCGGTGTTGTCCGCGAACATGCCGATGAACTGGTCGGTGGCATACATGTACACCCCTTTTCTTTCCTTCGGTGAGGTGCGGAAGTCGACCACGAGGTGTGCGCGCAGTGGTGTGCGCGCGTCGGCCGGTGTTGCGCCGTCGAATCCTGCCAGTGTGTCCTGCATCGCGAGCACCTGCCCGATCGTCGCCAGGGTGGCGGAGGGATCGGCGATGGGATCGCGCCGGAACACGTCGCGTGGCAACGTGATCATGCTTTGCTGGCCGACCAGTTGAACGAACGGCGCGTCCGCGTAGCGATCCAGTTGCGCCCGCCAGTCGCCCATGCTCGTGCGGCCTTGCACGAAGAGGGGCAACGGCTTGCCATCCGCGATCGATACCTCGACTTCAGTCGACATGGCGGGCCTGCCGGCCGGCGCGGTGATCGTGATGAACAGCGGGCCGTTCTGGCTGGCGACGAACCGGTTGTTGCCGTTGCGCAGGCGGGCGGTCTGCTGATCCCGTGACGACTTTCCGATCATGCGGCGGAAGCCGACCATCGCGCGCGCACGATACCCGCCGGGCATGCCGCCGACGTTCACGCGCACGGTCTCGCCCTTGCGCACGTAGCGACCCGTGGGTTGCTGATCCGACAGCTCCATGATCGTGTTCATGCGTTTCATCTCGGCTTCGGCCGAGGGCAGCGGCGTGAATGAATAGCGTCCCGACTGGTTGTCGAAGTGGGCAGCCGACGCTGCCGAGGCGAGAAAGGCAAGGCTGACAAGCGTTGGAATCCTTAGCATCTATGCGTCCCTTCTTCGAGTTGCTGCGGGGGAATACTAACGGATCGAGAGCGAAAGAAGGGCGTTGGCCGGCCGCCCCCCCCCTGCGGCAGCCGTCAAACGATGCGCGGTGAATCGAGCAGATGGGTCAGGCGGCCAGTTCCATTGCCTTGTCGAGGGCTTCCTTGCGCCGTTGCAGGTCGGCGAGCAGGCCGAAGTCGGCGGGAAAGTCGTCGACCTTCACGACCTCGGCGCCGTAGCGCGCGTAGTCGTCGAGCACCTTGCGCTCGTCTTCGTCGATCAGCCCGCGCTGCTGCGCCGCCTCCGTCCATTCGGCGAGATCGGCGAGGCTTTGCGGAATCGGCGCGAGGCGGCCATGTTTGATCGCTTCGCGCAAGCGCTGTTCGATCTGCGCGACCTGCGGCGTCAGCGCGAACGCCAGCTCGCCGTAGCCGATCGCGTCGACGCTGGCGTGCGGCACATACGAATCCGCGAGCAGACGGTCGCGCGTGTCGCCCGGCGTCTGCATCAGTGCAGCGATGGTGCTGCCGAGCGCATCGGACGGCGCGCGATGCGGCAGGCCGAACGGAAACGCGAGCATCCGCACGAGGCCCGCGGCGAAGCGGTTCGGATAGTTTTGCAGGACGCCGTCGAGGGCGGTTTGCGCGCGATACAGCGCATCTTCGACACCCCATTGCACGAGCGCCAGATCGCTGCCGTGACGGCCTTCGTCTTCGTAACGCTTGAGCGTCGCGGAGATCAGATAGAGCTGCGACAGCACGTCGCCCAGACGTGCCGAGATACGCTCGCGGCGCTTCAATTCGCCGCCGAGCACGAGCATCGACACGTCGGCGAGCAGCGCGAAGACGGTCGAAAGGCGAGTGGCCGCGCGGTAGTAGCGCACGAGCGGCGCGTGCGCGCGCTGCGGCTTCGCGATCAGCACGCCGCCCGTCAAGCCGTGCACGAGGCTGCGCACTGCGTTCGACAGCGTGAAGCTCATATGGCCGAAGAACGCGTCGTCGAAATCGCGCAGCGCCTTCGCGCGGTCGGGCTCGCGCGTCGCGGCCATTTCCTTGAGCACGTACGGATGGCAGCGGATCGCGCCCTGGCCGAAGATGATCAGGCAGCGCGTGAGGATATTCGCGCCTTCGACGGTGATCGAAATCGGCACCTGCTGGTACGCGCGCGCGAGAAAGTTCGACGGCCCCATGCAGATGCCTTTGCCCGCGACGACGTCCATGCCGTCATCGATCACTTCGCGGTTGCGTTCGGTGATGTGGTACTTCGAGATCGCCGAAATCACCGACGGTTTCTCGCCGAGATCGACGGCCTGCGCGGACAGGCGGCGCGCGGCGTCCATCACGTAGAGGTTGCCGCCCATGCGGCCGAGCGCTTCCTGCACGCCCTCGAACTTGCCGATCGCCGTGCGGAACTGGCGCCGCACGGCCGCATACGCGCCCACGCCGCGCACCGCGATTTTCGACATGCCCACATTCGACGACGGCAGTGAAATCGCGCGGCCCGCCGCGAGGCATTCCATCAGCATGCGCCAGCCGTTGCCAACCTGCGCGCGTCCGCCGATCACCCAGTCGAGCGGAATGAACACGTCGTTGCCCCAGTTCGGGCCGTTCTGGAACACGGCATTGAGCGGCCAGTGACGGCGGCCGATGTTCACGCCGGGGTGGCGGGTCGGAATCAGCGCGCAGGTGATGCCCGGCTCGTCGTCGTTGCCAAGCAGATGGTCGGGATCGAGCGCGCGGAACGCGAGACCGAGCACCGTCGCGATCGGGCCGAGCGTGATGTAGCGCTTGCTCCACGTGACGCGAAAGCCGAGCGTCTCGCGCCCCTCGAACGTGCTCTTGCAGACGATGCCGACATCGGGAATCGCGGCCGCGTCCGAGCCTGCGTAAGGGCTCGTCAGCGCGAAGCAGGGGATCTCGTCGCCGCGCGCGAGACGCGGCAGATAGTGATTCTTCTGCGCGTCGGTGCCGTAGTGCAGCAGCAGTTCGGCGGGGCCGAGCG
This sequence comes from Paraburkholderia caribensis, assembly GCF_002902945.1. NCBI lineage: Bacteria > Pseudomonadati > Pseudomonadota > Betaproteobacteria > Burkholderiales > Burkholderiaceae > Paraburkholderia > Paraburkholderia caribensis. The sequence goes on along the minus strand of NZ_CP026101.1, from coordinate 2,081,760 downwards.
AGTTCGGCACCATCACGGAGACGGCGGCCGCCGAGCAGCGCGTCGCGAGCTTCATGATGACCTGCGAGTGCGCGTAGGCGCCAAAGCCTTTGCCGCCGTACTGCTTCGGAATGATCATCCCGAGAAAGCCTTTGTCCTTGACGAATTGCCACGCTTGCGGCGACAGGTCCTGCCAGATGGCCGTCGTTTCCCAGTCGTTCGCGAGATCGCAGAGTTGCTCGCATTCGTTGTCCAGGAATGCCTGTTCCTCGACGGACAGCGTGGCCGGGCCATAGCCGAGCAGCGTGTCCCAATGCGGGCGCCCGGAGAACAGCGAGGCGTCCCACCAGACCGTGCCCGCTTCGATCGCGTCGCGCTCGGTCGGCGACATGTCGGGCAGGATCTTGCGGAACAGGTCGAGCACCCGCGCGCTGAGCCACGCGCGGCGGAGCGGTTTGAGCGTCAGCACGAGCGCGGGAAGGACCAGCACGATCGACAGCAGGATCGTCGCCGTCGTGCCCGCTGCGCGCGTCACGAAGGCAGCGGCGACCCACGCGACGAGGAACGCGAGCCACCACGAGGCCCGTGCCTGCCCATAGACGAGCGCCGCGGCGGCGACGATCAGCGCAACGATGAACCACGTCATGGCGATCCCTCCTTTTCGTTTTTTCAGGGCGAGCGCGGCTTGCGGTACATGGCCGGCTCGCGATGTCTTCGGGTTGTCTGGTGCGGGGCGGACGCCCGCTCTTATCCTTCGCAGCCTGTGTGCCCGCCGCACCGAGCGGCGCGTCTAATGCGGTTCAGGCCAGGCGTTGCCTCGTTCGATGCGAAGCGCAGACACCTGGAACGGTGCCTGCGCGCGTGCTGCAGCGGGTGTCAGCCGTGCGTCGCGTAGTGCGCGCCGTAATCGCGGGTGTCGGCAGGACGGTCGGCTTGCGCCGGTTGCGCCGGTTGCGCGAAGGACCCCAGGCCGGAGCGGTGGACCGCATCGGTCGATGGGTGCGGCTGCGATGCTTGCGGCGCAGATGGCGTCTGCGGCTCCGAGGCCGCCTGCGCTCCATCTTGCGCCGCCTGCCGAACCGCATCGCACGCGATGTCGGCGCTGCCCGCATCGCCGAGCACGGAGGCGAACACGGCGAGCTGGCTCGCATCGGGCAGCGGCGCCTTCAGCGCGGACACGATCAGCGACGCGAGCCGCGCGATCAGTTGCAGGTCGTTCATCGACTTGCCTTGCGAGAACTCGCTGATCAGGCTGTCGGTATCGGCGCCCGCCAGCACGCCGGAGAGTGCGCCGATCGCGAAGTGCAGCCGCCAGCCGAGTTCCTCGCGCGGCAGATGCGGCAGCGCGCGCTGGAACGCATCGAAAAAGCGCACGGAGACGCTCGCGTAGTGCGCGTTGAGGAAGTCGCGGATGAACGGCGACGGATCGGTGTACGCGCGGCCCAGCAGCCGCAGGAACGCCTTGCCGCCGATCCGCGTGTCGCGCGAGACGCGCAGCGCTGGAATGAACATCGCGCCCAGCACGTGCTCGCAGGTCAGGCGCGTGCCGAGCATCGCGTCGAAACGGTCGAGCAGCTTGACGCGCTCCTGGTTCAGCAGATCGAGGCGGCGCGCCAGCATGGCGTGCATCAGCGCTTCCTTGCTGCCGAAGTGGTAATTCACGGCGGCCAGATTGACCTCCGCCTTCGACGTGATCTGCCGCAGCGACATCGCTTCATAACCGCATTCGATGAAGAGCGTCTCTGCCGCATCGAGGATGCGCGCCTTCGTGTCGCCGGCGTGGCGGCTCGTCGTCCGTGTTGTCATGTTGTGTCTCCCTGTGTGGGCGGAGTTTGCGCTTCAGCGCCTGACTCCCGCCCATCGAAACAATCGATTCAAATTGGAATTTGAAACGTGCGTTCTTTTTCAGGATAAGAATGCAGTCGGTGATCGGGCAAGAGGCGAGTGTCGATAAACCCCTCTAAAAGTGTCCGACCGCGCGTGCCCTCGCAGACGACGCGGACAAAAAAGGCCGCTCCGAAACGAATCGGAGCGGCCTCGTATCTGCTGCATTGGCCCGGGCGCCGTGGCGCCCTGATGTTGGATGTGCGGTGCGTGCGCTCAGTGTACCGTCGCCGCGACCTGTTGGGCGGATTGTGTCATATCTACGCCGCGCCGTTCGCGGCTGAACAGGATGAAGACGGCGATCACGACAGCGACGATGCCGATCACCGTCGCCATCACGCTCGCGTAGTCGTTGCCGTGCGCTTCGGCGATGCCCGCCTGGAGCGGTCCGTTCACCGACGCGATGAGGTTGCCCAGCTGGTACACGAGGCCAGGAAAGGTCGCGCGAATTTCATCGGGCGAGATTTCGTTCAGATGCACGGGAATCACGCCCCATGCGCCTTGCACCGAAATCTGCATCAGGAATGCGCCCGCTGCGAGCAGCACGGGCGTCGACGAGAACGCCCACAGCGGCAGCACGGGCAGCGCGATCAGCGCGGCGATGCAGATGGCGCGTTTGCGGCCGATCCGCTCCGACAGCGCGCCGAAGAACAGGCCGCCGCAGATCGCGCCGATGTTCAGCACGATCGTGATCCATTGCACGGTATGGGCGTCGTGGTGGTGCTGCACGCGCAGGAAGGTCGGATACAGATCCTGCGAGCCGTGCGAGAAGAAGTTGAACGCCGTCATCAGGATGATGGCGTAGACGGACAGTTTCCAGTTCTGCTTGAGTGTGGCCACGAGTCCGGGGCGCGCCTTCTTCTCGAGCGTCTTGAACGCGGGCGATTCGGGCACGTGCGCGCGGATGTACAGCACGAGCAGGGCGGGCAACACGCCGACGAAGAACATGCCGCGCCAGCCGATGTACTGGTACAGCTGCCCGAACACGAGGCCCGCGAGCAGATAGCCGCTCGGATAGCCCGCCTGCAGCAGGCCGGAGACGAAGCCGCGTGCCTTGGGCGGCACGGTTTCCATCGTCAGCGCGCCGCCGACGCCCCATTCGCCGCCCATCGCGATGCCGAACAGGGCGCGCAGCACGAGTAGCGTGGTGAGATTCGGCGAGAGGCCGGACAACAGTTCGAGCAGCGAAAAGCACGCGATATTGACCATCAGCGTGGGGCGGCGGCCGAACTTGTCGGCGAGGTAGCCGAAGATGAGCGCGCCGACGGGCCGCATCATCAGGGTCAACATGATGGCGAACGAAACCGATTTGATGTCGGTGCCGAATTCACTGGCGATATCTTTCAGGACGAAAACCATCAGAAAGAAATCGAATGCGTCGAGAGTCCAGCCTAAATATGCCGCGATCGTGACGTTTCTCTGTTCCCGAGTCCAGCTCATTTCAATTGTTCTCCTGTCGATCGGAGTTGGCGTTTTGGCGCTTACTCTGATTCATGCAACGTGGTTGCGGTCTCCAATTCGTGCCATTCAATTGGCGAAAGACCTGGAATGGCACGGCATGCCCGTAACTAAAGGCTGCGACGAGTGTACGCCGACCGTTAAGCGGCTGCATGAAACAGCCTGGCTTTGTCAGTGCTTATCCCTGGATAATCGATTTCGGAATCGGGGATGATGTCTGCATAATGTAATATATGTATTAATTATGATTGAATACGGTTTGCTATTCGTAATAAACGGGAATAACAATTGCTGCCCGCTTTTTTCTCGCAACGCCTGTATTTAAAGCCGCGCACGCTGGCCGATCTCGACGATTGCATCGCGATGGATCGCGATCCCGAGGTCACGCGGCATATCGATGGTCCATGGCATGAGCCGGATGCGCATCGACGGTTCGTCGTGGATCGCCTCACCCGCGCGTATCCGGATGGGCTCGGCTACTGGTCGATTGCCGAACGGAGTGCGCCGGCCCGTTTTGTCGGCTGGGTGCTGCTGATTCCGGAAGACACGTATGGGCCGGAGGCGGAGATCGGCTGGCGCCTCGTGCGTGAAGCGTGGGGCAGAGGCATCGCCAGCGAGGCGGCGCGCGTCGTGATCGCCCATGCATTTGGCACGGTTGGGCTGCATTCGGTGGTGGCGGGTATCGCCGAAGGCAATCTCGCTTCGCAGCGCGTTGCGCAGAAGTTGGGGATGAGGCGTGAAGGGAGCGTGGGCGGATATGTCCGGTTCAGGTCGGACGCGCGCTGACTTGAGCGCTTGAGCAGTCGTCGTTCAGGCTTGGGCGATGTTCGTGAAGTATGAACACGCGAAATCACCGAACACGCGACGTGGGCCGTTGCGTTGCCGATCGGCCGCGGTGAGGCTGCCCCAAAAACAAAAAACCCCGCAGGCTTATCGCTTAGCGGGGTGATCTGTTCAGCTTGAGAGAGTGGTGCCCAGGAGAGGACTCGAACCTCCACGGTGTTGCCACCGCTAGGACCTGAACCTAGTGCGTCTACCAATTCCGCCACCTGGGCACGTCTCAAGCTAGACCGCTATTTTAACGAGAAGAATCTGCGTGTCAATCGGTATTTTGAAAACGCTTCATCTTTTCGTCAGGTTGTTCGCGCATCAAATGACTCGACGATCAACCGTTACTGCAACTTCCTGCCGTGCTTCGTCGCGATCTTGAAACCGCCGCGAAGCGCAATGCTCTCACTACAATGAAAAACCGCCCGAAGGCGGCTTTTCATTTGAATCTGGTGCCCAAGAGAGGACTCGAACCTCCACGGTGTTGCCACCGCTAGGACCTGAACCTAGTGCGTCTACCAATTTCGCCACCTGGGCAAGGTGCGTTTGAAGCAGAGACCGAGATTATAGCGGGTCGAAGAAGCGTGTCAAGCATTTCGCGAAAACATTCGCGTGACGGCCGCCATGCTCGCGCGGGAGCGTGGCGCGCGTCGCGCAGTCGCCCGCCGGGCGGCGCGTAGCGGGCGAGACGGGTGTTAGAATCGCCGCAGTAGCAGGCTGGCGCCGGGCACCCGTGCGCGGCCCCGCGTGACGGGCCGGCGGGTCTCAGTGGAGGCCTCGCTCAGGGCCGCATTCGCGGCAGCACGGTTGTCGACGGTCAGAGAGCAGTCGCAGTCAACAAAGTCACAAGAGCAGCAGTTGCAGTTCAAGTTCAGTTAGAGCAGCGTCATCCATCCGCCGACGTCCACGCAACGAGAACAATCATCGACAAGCCCTTGAGCAAATATCCGTATCCGATTCCAAGCCGCGAAGAAATCCTCGGCGTGCTACGCACGAGTGAAACGCCGCTTGCAGCGAACGACATCGCCGAAGCACTGTCGATCAAGCGCCAGGAGCGCGAAGGGTTTTTCAAGCGCCTCGCCGCGATGGAGCGCGATGGCCAGATCAGACTCGATCAGCGCGGCCATTATCAGTTGACTCATCCGTCGAACTTCGTCGCGGGCCGCGTGCAGGGCCATCGCGACGGCTACGGCTTTCTGATCCGCGACGACGGCCAGGACGACCTGTTCCTGCCGACGGGCGAAATGCAGAAGGTCATGCACAACGATCGCGTGCTGGCGCGTATCGTCGGTTATGACCGGCGCGGGCGTCCCGAAGGCCATATCGTCGAGGTGACCGACCGCGCGAACAAGCGCGTGATCGGCCGCCTGCTGAACGAGAACGGCGCGCTGATCGTCGCGCCCGAAGAGAAGCGCATCGGCCACGACATCCTGATCACGCAGAACACGAAGAAGGCGAAGGTCGGGCAGGTGGTGGTGGTCGAGTTGACGGACTTTCCGAGCCGCCATTCGCAGCCGCTGGGGCGCGTCGTCGAAGTGCTCGGCGACATCGACGACCCCGGCATGGAAATCGAAATCGCCGTGCGCAAATACGGTGTGCCGCACGAGTTCAGCCAGGCTGCCCTCGACGCCGCCGCGAAACTGCCCGACGAAGTGCGTCCCGTCGACATGAAGCATCGCGTCGATCTGCGCGATGTGCCGTTGGTTACGATCGACGGCGAAGATGCGCGCGACTTCGACGATGCTGTCTACTGCGAGCCGGTGAAAGTGGGGCGCGGCGACGGCTTCCGCCTGATCGTCGCGATCGCCGACGTGTCGCATTACGTGCTGCCCGACGGCGGCCTCGATGTCGATGCCGTCGAACGCAGCACGTCGGTGTATTTCCCGCGCCGCGTGATTCCGATGCTGCCGGAGAAGCTGTCGAACGGTCTGTGCTCGCTGAACCCGCAGGTCGACCGCTGCGTGCTGGTGTGCGACATGGTCATCACCGCGCGCGGCGAGATCAAGGCGTACCAGTTCTATCCGGGCGTCATGCATTCGGCCGCGCGTCTCACGTACACGGAAGTCGCGGCCGTGCTGACCAACACGAAGGGTCCGGAGGCGACGCGCCGCGCCGCTTTGCTGCCGCAACTGCAGAACCTGTACGGCGTCTACAAGTCGCTCTTCGCCGCTCGCCAGAAGCGCGGCGCGATCGACTTCGATACGACGGAGACGTATATCGTCTGCAATGCGCAGGGCAAGATCGAGCAGATCGTGCCGCGTCATCGCAACGACGCGCACAAGCTGATCGAGGAATGCATGCTGGCCGCGAACGTCTGCGCGGCCGACTTCATGAAGCGCAACAAGCACCCTGGCCTCTACCGCGTGCACGCGGGGCCGACGGCGGAGCGCCTCGAAAACCTGCGCACGTTCCTGCGCGGCATGGGCCTGACGCTCGGCGGCGGCGACACGCCGCACGCAAGCGACTACGCCGCGCTGATGGCGCACATCCGCGATCGTCCCGATGCGCAGATGCTGCAGACCATGCTGTTGCGCTCGATGCAGCAGGCCGTCTACAGCCCGGACAACATCGGCCACTTCGGTCTCGCCTATGAGGCGTACGCGCACTTCACGAGCCCGATCCGCCGCTATCCCGATCTGCTCACGCACCGCGCGATCTATGCGATCCTGCAAGGCCGCAAGTATGAGCCAAAGGCGCCGCACGGCGTCGAGCTGAACACGGCGCTGTCGCCGCGAGCCCGCGCATTGCAGGCGGAAGACGAGAAGCGCGGCAATCGCACCAATCGCGGCCGTCCGAACGCGGCGATCTGGGAAGAGTTCGGCCTGCACTGCTCGGCGAACGAGCGCCGGGCGGACGAAGCATCGCGCGACGTCGAAGCGTGGCTCAAGTGCTATTTCATGCGCGACAAGCTCGGCGAAGAGTATGGCGGCATGGTGAGCGGCGTGACGTCGTTCGGCATCTTCGTGCAACTCGATGCGCTCTTTATCGAAGGGCTCGTGCATGTGACGGAGCTCGGCTCGGACTACTTCCAGTACGACGAGATCAAGAACGAACTGCGCGGCGAGCGCACGGGCATCCGTTATCGCCTGTCGGATCGTGTGCGGGTGCAGGTGAGCCGCGTCGATCTCGACGCGCGCAAGATCGATTTCCGTCTGGTGCGCGACACGCCGGTGAAGTCGCAGTCGCATCGCGGCAACCCGGTGGAGAAGGCGAGCGATACTGGCGGCCCGCGCGTGCGTTCCGTCGATCGCACGGCGCCCGTCGACGGCGCGCGGCGCAAGAAAGCGGCACCCGCGCAGACAGCGGCCGTGAAGGAAGCACGCACGGCGCGCAAGGCGGCGGCGTCGAAGAAGCGCGCGGCGTCGAAGTCGACCGCGAAGCCGGTGCACAAGAAGCGTTGATTCCGTAGTAACGCCGCGCGCGCGTCATGCGTGCGCGGCGCTCATTCTCATCGGGCGCGCCCTGAACTGTTCGACTGGTTTGGTCAGGTGCGCTCATTCAAAGGTTGTTCTAGTCATGTCACGTCTCAAGGTTCTCTACGGTTTTCATGCGGTGACGGCACGCTTGCGTCACGATTCATCGACGGTCGAAGAAATTTATTACGACCAGAGCCGCCGCGATCGCCGGATGAACGAGTTTCTGGCCGTGGCGAAAGAGGCGGGAGTGCGCCTGATTGCTGCCGACGAGACGCGGCTGTGGGGGCTTGCGCATACCGAGCGGCATCAGGGCGTGGTAGCGCGTGCGGGCGATCTGCCTTTGGCGCAGAACCTTGCCGAGCTGCTCGATGGCGTTCAGGGGCCGGCATTGTTGCTGGTGCTGGATGGGATTACGGACCCGCACAATCTCGGCGCGTGTTTGCGGGTTGCCGACGCGGCGGGCGCGCATGCGGTGATTGCGCCGCGCGATCGGGCTGTGGGGTTGAATGCCACGGCGGCGAAGGTTGCGAGCGGTGCGGCTGATACGGTGCCGTACATTACCGTGACGAATCTGGCTCGCGCGTTGCGGGAGTTGAAGGATGCGGGGGTTTGGGTCGTTGGCACTGCTGGGGAGGCGACAGCGTCGCTGTATGAGACGAAACTCGATGGGCCTGTAGCGCTGGTTATGGGTGCCGAAGGGGAAGGGATGCGCAGGCTTACCCGCGATACGTGTGATGAGGTGATGAATATTCCCATGGCTGGGTCGGTGGAGAGCCTTAACGTTTCCGTTGCGTCAGGGGTTTGTCTGTTTGAAGCGGTGCGGCAGAGGGGTGTTAAGAAGTAGGTTTTTTTTGTCTGCGACGTGGGGTGGCTTTTTTGGCGGTGTGGTGGGGGTGTTGCGCGGGCGGTTTGGTTTGGTTTGCTTTGCTTTGCCTGTTCGGGCTGGTATCCGCGTTCTGCCTTTGCGCTGGCATTCGCGGTTTTGGGTTTTGGGTTTTGCGCTGGCATCCGCGATTCGTTAGCGTGCTTCACGCGTCGCCCCTGTGCGGGGCGGCACCTACTTTTCTTTGCCGCCGCAAAGAAAAGTAGGCAAAAGAAAGCGGCTCACACCGCCAGTGCTTGACGGTTATCCACGGGCCCCCAACGTCCCCACGCTTCACTCGGCAACGCCTTGGCTGGTGCCCGTTGCCAACGCTTCAAACAGGCGCCTCACCCGCTTCAGACACCCGTACAAGGGTTGGCGGCAGCGAATCGTATGTGCCGCCCAGGTGGCAAACTGTGTGTAGGTTGTCGCGTCGTATAGGGTAGCGCTCTTACAGGGTGGAACACGTGCGCTATCGGTCCGGAGTGATGCGTGTGGGGCACCGAGGGCCGACACACAGTTTGCCACCTGGGCGGCGGTGGACTGTCTGGCACGACATGCTGAAATGCGGGTGCGTGAAGAGGGTGAGGCGCTCATTCAGAGCGTTGGCAACGAACGTGGGTCACGTGATTGCCGTGTGAAGCGTAAGACCCTTTGGGGGCCCTCAGGCAAGAACTAGGTCTGGCGGTGTGAGCCGCTTTCTTTTGCCTACTTTTCTTTGCGGCGGCAAAGAAAAGTAGGTGCCGCCCCGCACAGGGGCGACGCGTGAAGCGAGCTAACGAATCGCGGATGCCAGCGAAAACGCAAAAAACACCGAAGGGCGTAGCCCGCGCCACGAAGGCACAACCCGGCTGCCAGCGCAAAATCCGAAACACCAAACGGCATAGCCCGCGCCACAAAGGCCAAAACCGCTAAAAGCCAGAGAACGAAAAAGACCACCAGCAATGAAACCCACCTCAATCCTCCAGGCACTGCTAGCGCTAGCAGCAACCCTTCTAACATCAGCCTGCACCCCGACCATCATCCACCACACCACGTACTACACAGACACGTCGCGCACAGCGCAATACCAGGACACCCGCATCCGTTTCCTCGTGATGCACTACACCGAGATCGACGAAAAGCAATCGCTAGACGTCCTGACCCACGAACAGGTCAGCGCGCACTACGTAATCCCCGATCATCCACAAGAAAAAAACGGTGAACCCATCGTCTGGCAACTGGTGCCGGAATCACAACGCGCCTGGCACGCAGGCCTCAGCTCCTGGCAAGGCACGACAGAACTGAACGCCGCCTCGATCGGCATCGAAAACGTCAACCTCGGACCCGTCGACACCCCGCAGGGCCGCACCTGGCAACCCTATCCGCCGGAACAGGTGAACGCGATGATCCGCCTGGCAAAAGACATCGTCACGCGATACAACATTCCGCCGACGCGCATCGTTGGCCACAGCGACATCGCGCCCCAACGCAAGATCGATCCAGGCCCGCTGTTCCCGTGGAAGCAACTCTACGATGCAGGCGTCGGCGCATGGCCCGACGATGCCACCGTCGCAAAAGAACTCGCGGGCCGCGATCCGCATGCGCCCACGGACGTCCGCGCGCTCCAGCAAAAGCTCGCACGCTATGGCTATGAAGTCGCGACGGACGGCGTGCTCGACGACCGGACGCGCCGCGTGTTCGCCGCGTTCCAGATGCATTTCCGTCCCGCCGATTACTCCGGGAACCCCGATGCTCAATCCGATGCGATCGCGCAGGCACTGCTCGACAAGTACACGCAGACCGCCGCCCCGGAACCGGTGCGGCCCGCGCCATGAAAGTACGGCTCAGGTGCACGCATCCAGATGCGCAATAAATCCGGCTGCGCGCCGCGACTCCGGTAAACTTGCAGTTTTCCGCTTGCCCTGGCATTTCCCATCATGACTCAAGACGAACTCAAGCAACTGGTCGGCCAAGCCGCCGCCGACTACGTGATCGCAAACGTGCCCGAAGGCGCCATCATCGGCGTCGGCACCGGCTCGACGGCGAACTGCTTCATCGACGCGCTCGCCGCGCACAAGTCGCGCTATCGCGGCGCGGTGTCCAGCTCGGTCGCGACGACGGCGCGCCTGCAATCGCACGGCATCCAGGTGTTCGATCTGAACGACATCGAATCGCTGCCCGTCTACGTCGACGGCGCCGATGAAATCGATCACAGCGGCGCGATGATCAAGGGCGGCGGCGGCGCGCTCACGCGCGAGAAAATCGTCGCGTCGGTGTCGGAGAAGTTCGTCTGCATCGCGGACGCGAGCAAGGTCGTCGACGTGCTCGGCCAGTTTCCGCTCCCCATCGAAGTCGTGCCGATGGCGCGCACGGCGATCGGCCGCCGCGTGACGGCGATGGGCGGCGTGCCCGTCGTGCGCGTGACGAAGGACGGCTCGCCGTACATCACCGACAACGGCAACGAAATCCTCGACGTCAAGGGCCTGCGCATCAGCGATCCGCGCACGGTCGAAACGCATATCAATGCATGGCCGGGTGTCGTGACCGTGGGCCTGTTCGCCACGCGCGGCGCGGATCTCTGCCTGCTCGGCACGGCCAACGGCGTCGAGACGATCGACTACCCGAATCGCTGACACCGGCAGCCCTCGCGTCGTGCCGTCGTGCTGACGACGCGGCGCGACGCCAGGACGGCCCGCAGGGCTGCTCCGTACTCTCCCTTCCAATGCAAGCGGTCCACGCCCGACAGCTGGGCCGCGTCCATCCCGTCACGCTTGCGTCGCACTGAATCGGCAGCGGTATTCCAGACGCGCGGCGAGTCGAGCGACGACAGCATGGCGCGAAACGTATCTCGCCACATTCCCCATCCGGGTATACGCGCGCATGCTTCGACGTGCGTCGGATCTCGCGCAAGTCGTTAAGATTGCCAATCGAAAGCGTCGCGGACGCGTCGGCCAAAGAGCGCGCGCGTTCCCGGGTGCATCGCGAATGGATCGTAGTGAGCCTGAACGCAAGCATATGTACGCTCGCGCACACTGCGTGCGTGCGCCCGGGCTGACTGACGATCGATAGACGTGGCTCGCGCCTTCGCGCGGCGCTCTGCGAGTGCTTTTCGAACACGGCGAAGCAGCGCAGCCGCGTGAACTGTCTGGCAAAACGGCGACGTCGAACACACCATTCGCGCTCGCCGCGTGTCTCGTCGAATCGCAGAATCGCAGAACATTTTTCTCGATCTCGACAATCACCCCGCAGCGATTTCAACCCTTCACACACCTTCACACACGCGTTGCGTGCGCTCTCGCACGCAACGCGCAATGTTGTTGCCGCATCCAATCGGGTTGCAGAAGGCGCATCCGACGATCGCGAATCGTTGGTGGGATTGCGCACGGAATCACTTTTGCCATCCCCGTACCTTATCGATGTGATTTACGCATTGCCTGCCTGCTTCGACGGCGGACGGCGATATCACAGGGGACCGCGCAAAGTGGGCGGCACACGAAAGCAAAAGCGGGTACGTGCGGCGGCAAACGGGCATAGCAAGGTTGCTGCCGGATACGACGGCTTTCGCAGTGCGAGCGACGACTGGGCGAACAGCGGCGGCTAAACATCAACCATTGAACACGCGACGCAGTGGGGTAGGAATATGTCCGAGCTGGTGCATCGTGCGATCGATATCGCGCTAATCGTGCTGGGCGCTTTCGGCGCACTGCACTTGAACCTGAACTTCAACGTGGCGGCAGTGGGTCCTGCACATCAGCTCGACCCCACGCTCGTCGCGTTCGTCGCGGCACTCGCGTTATCGGTGTTTCCAGCGTGTGGAACCTATCCGCCGCGAGGGCGGCATCCCGTCGCGAGCGTTGCCGGCCGCACGGCATTTGCATGGCTCGCCGTGCAACTCTGCGGGCTTGCCTTGCTCTACGCCATTCATCGCGACAACCTGATTTCCATGCCGTGGTTCATCTACTGGACACTCACCACGGGCATTTCGCTGCTCGCCTCGCATACGCTCTTCTTTGCGGAATTCAGCGTGGCCCGTCAGGCGACCGCATGGCTCAGGCGCGAGGACGCCGACCACGATCCCGTCGAAACCGAGCCGCATAAGGGCTCGGTCAGGCATGCCGTCAAGCGGGTCTTCGACGTCACGGTCGGCCTGACGATGATCCTGGCGCTGCTGCCCTTGCTCGTGCTGATTGCGCTGGTCGTGAAGCTGGACGGCGGCCCGTCGATCTACGGCCATACCCGCGTGGGCCGCAACGGCGAAAAGTTTCGCTGCCTCAAGTTCCGCTCGATGGTGGTCAATTCGCAGCAGGTGCTCGAAGAGCTGCTCGCGAACGATCCCGTGGCGCGCGCCGAGTGGGAGCGCGAGTTCAAGCTGAAGAACGACGTGCGCGTGACGCGCATCGGCCACTTCCTGCGCCGCTCCAGCCTCGACGAACTGCCGCAGCTATGGAACGTCGTGCGCGGCGAAATGAGCCTGGTCGGCCCGCGTCCGATCGTTGCCCAGGAACTGGAGCGCTACGGCGCCAACAGCAAGTACTACCTGATGGCGACGCCGGGCATTACGGGTCTCTGGCAGGTGAGCGGGCGCTGCGAAACCGACTACGCCACGCGCGTGTCGCTCGACGTCACCTACGTGAAGAACTGGTCGCTGCATAGCGACATCGGCATTCTCTTCAAGACGATCCTGGTCGTCATCAAGGGGAATGGCGCTTACTGACTTTGCAGTCTGAACGCCGCCCGCGGCAACACGGGCAGGGCATGTGCGAGAGGGCATCGCCAAGGCATCGTGGAACGAGTAGCACCGGGCCCGTATCTGCTGCGCACGGTACGCAGCGGGACAGCCAACACGCAACAGGGGGTTAGACCATGCAACTCAAGCGAGTTTGCGAGAACTGGAAGACACAGGCGCGCACCGCGCGCCTGTGCTCGTGGTGGCGAACGGTTCGCGCGCGTGCGAGGCTCGACCTTGCACGCGCAATCCGTCTGGTCGCATCCGGATGGGCAGCGCCCGCAGCCGCGGCTGTGCTGCTGTCGGGATGCGCGCTGTCGCCGGGGATGACATTCAGAGGTATGCCTTCGGGCAACGCCGTTGGGGCGGCGGGTGCCGCGCAGGCCGCGGCAGGCCGCGCAGGTTCGCAGGATGCGACGGGCAGTGATGGCGCACCCGCGGGCTCGCTCGTCGAAATCACCGATGACCTGGTCGCGAAGCAGCAAGAGGAACGGCCAACAGGCGTGTCGGCCGATGTGCGTAACCTGTTCGCAAAGGCGGAGCCTTATGTGATCGGGCCGGGTGACGTCCTCAGCATCGTCGTGTGGGACCACCCGGAACTCAGCATGCCGGCGGCAACGACGGGAGGCGGACCGAGCACGTCGGGCGCCCCTGCCGTCGCGCCGGGCTATACGGTCGATACGAATGGCTTCATCCAGTACGCCTATATCGGGCCCATCAAGGTGCAGGGGCTCTCGGAAATGGGCGTGAGGGACATGCTCACCGCCAGGCTGGCCCGCTACGTCAGGCAGCCGCAGATGACGGTGCGCGTCGAGACTTACCGTAGCAAGCGCGTCTATCTCGACGGCGAAGTGAAAACGCCGGGCGTGCAGGTGCTCAACGACGTGGCGATGACGCTTCCCGAAGCGATCAACCGGGCAGGCGGTTTTACCGACAAGTCGGATCGATCGAAAGTGTCGCTGACGCGCGGCGACGAGACGGTGCTCGTCGATATGCCGGACATGATCCGCAACAACGTGAACCCGGACCGGATCATCCTGCGCGATGGCGACCTGGTCCGTGTTTACGCGCAGAACGACAGCAAGGTCTTTGTGATTGGTGAAGTCCAGCGTCCCGGCGGGCTGCCGTTCAACAACGGGCGCATGACGTTGAACCAGGCGCTGGGCGACGCGGGCGGCATCAGCCAGACTTCCGGCGACGCGTCGCAGGTATACGTCGTGCGTGGCCGCGAGGTGAGCAAGCGCGTGGTCTACCACCTCGACGCGACCTCGGCATCCGCGATGGCAACGGCCGATTCGTTCGAACTCAAGCCGAACGATGTCGTGTTCGTCGACGCTTCCTCGCTCGTCAAGTGGAGCCGCGTCATTGGTCTGATCCTGCCGGCCACCCAGGCGGCGTCGGCGACCCGGGCACTCGGCTACTGATAGTTGTATATCCATGCACGTGCCCGGCGCGCTCGCGGGCACCGACGGAGAGATAGATTGAAACAACGTGAATATCTGCTAGAGGGGTCGGTCGACGACGGCGTACTGCCGCCGGAGGGCGGGTATGTCGGCAAGCTTCTCGACACCCTGTATGAAGGCCGCAAGACCATTGTCATCATCGCGTCGCTCTTTACGCTCGTGGGCCTCGTCTACGCGATGCTCGCGCGTCCTGTCTATCAGGCCGACATGCTCATCCACGTGGAGGATAGCGATGGCGCCGCGAAAAACGCACTAGCCGATGTGTCGTCGATGTTCGCGGTGAAGACCGCGGCCTCGGCGGAGATCGAAGTGCTGCGCTCGCGGATGGTCGTCTCGCGTGCTGTCGAAGCCACGCAGCTTTATATCAACGCGTCGCCGCGCTATTTCCCGGTGGTGGGCCGATGGATCGCGACGCACCTGAACGTGTCGAGCTGGTCGGGCCGTGGCGGCTACGCTTGGGGCGACGAGGCAATCACCGTGGCGCGCTTCGACGTGCCCGACCGGATGCACGGGGCGAAATTCATCGTCACGCTGAAAGGCAACGGCGAGTACGCGCTTGTGCACAATGGCATGGACCTGCCAGGCCGGGTCGGCGAGACGCTGCACGCCGAGGTGCCGGGCGGCGCGATCGACCTGCTGGTGAGTGCAATCGACGGACGCCCCGGCGTCACCTTCGAGCTGTCACGCTCGTCCGCGCTTGCGGCGACCCTCGATCTGCAAAGCAGGCTGATGATCTCCGAGAAGGGCAAGGAGTCGTCGGTGATCGGCGCGGCACTGGAAGGCGGCGACCCGGTGAAGACGAGCATGATCCTGAATGCGATCGGCAACGAGTACATGCGGCAGAAAGTGCAGCGCACGCAGGAAGAAGCCGAGAAGTCGATCGCGTTCCTCAACCAGCAATTGCCGGAGTTGAAGGCGAAGCTGGAGCAAGCCGAAGAAGAATACAACCAGTTCCGTTCGGAGCACGGTGCGGTCGATCTGGGCGCGGAAGCCTCTGCCTTGCTGCAGAGCTCGGCGCAGGCGCAAAACCGCATCGCCGAGTTGCGGCAGCAGCGCGCCCAGCTCGACGCGCGCTACATGCCCGACAACCCCGCACTGATTGCGACGAACGGGCAACTGGAGGAGGCCGAGAAGGCGCTGGCCGAACTGGCCGCGCAGACCAAGCGGCTGCCGCCCCTTGAGCAGAGCGTGCTGCGGCTGCAACGCGAAGTCCAGGTCGACACGAACATCTACACGAACCTGTTGAACACCAAGGAGCAGTTGCGTCTGGCCAAGGCGGGCAAAATCTCGAATGCACGTCTGATCGACAGCGCTGCCGTGCCGGAGGGCCCGATCCGGCCCAAGCGCGCGCTGATCGTGGTGGCGGGTTCGCTCACGGGTCTGTTCGTCGGCGCGGCGCTCGTGCTGTTCAAGCGCAGGATGAATAGCGGTATCGCGATGGTCGACGAGATCGAGGCGGGCGCGGGTCTGCACGTCTATGCTTCCGTGCCGCGCAGCCGCGTGCAACAAATGCTCACACGGCGGCTGCCGGAGGGCCTGCCAGGTACGTGCAGCGTGCTGGCGCGCACGGCGTCGTTCGATTCGGCCGTCGAGAGTCTGCGCAGTTTCCGGGGTGCGCTCGAGTTCGCGTTGCGCGATGCGCCCAACCACGTCGTCTTGCTCGCCGGCCCGACGCCGATGGTAGGCAAGTCGTTTGTGTCGGTGAATCTGGCGGCGCTGCTCGGTTCGTCCGGCCACCGTGTGCTGCTCATCGACACGGACCTGCGGCGCGGCACGCTGAACGCCCACGTAGGCGTGCGTGCGAGCCCGGGTATCACGGACATCATGCAGGGCGCACACTACGATGCCGTGGTGCATCGGAGCATTATGCCGGGTGTCGACTTCGTCGCGAACGGCGGTTATGTGACCAATGCGGCCGAGCTGCTTCGGCATCGCAACTTCGCGCGCTTTGTCGAATGGGCCGACAGCGAGTACGACGTCGTTCTGATGGACGCGCCGCCTATTCTGCCCGTTGCCGATCCAGGCATCGTCGCCCATCTGGCGGGCATGGTGTTCCTGGTTGCGCGCCAGGGTGTGACGAGCGTATCGGAGCTGCGCGAATCGGTGCGCCGTTTTGAACAGATCGGTGTACCGATCCGCGGTGTCGTCTTCAACGACATGACGTCGCGGCCCGGCAAGTACGGCAGCGAATATGCCGCCTATGGCTACGCGAGCTACAGCAATACGGGCGGCGACGCAGCGCGCGGAACCTGAACGCGGAAGCCCGGCCGTGTCACGGGCAACTCGCACTACGATCGCTGGGGGCACCGGGGGCAATCGGGTCGGCGCTCGCGTGCGAGGCCACACGGGCCATGGCGATCGATGTCCGATCGAAGTGCCGCTCGCGGAAGTTCATCTTGAGCATCTGCAATTGCGTATCGTAGGTGCTAAAGGAAAGTGAACCCAGCCATCTGTTTGCGTCATCGACGGGTGCCAGTCGAGATGGCGCAAACGCTGCTCCCCGATTCCGACGACGTGTCGCATCCCCGGGCGGTCCGGGAGGTGCCGGCGCCGCCGTTCACCAGAGGCGCAACCCGCACACCGGGGTACGCCGATCCTCTCGAACCTGGGCAGATCGCTCGCCGGCGTGGAGTTCAGCACGCCTCGCGCTCACGACGTCATGTCAGCAACCGGGGTCATCGACATTGCATTGCATGGCGCGGGCGACGGTGCGCTCTCGTTCCTTGAAGGCCGCACAATCCTGCTCACCTGAGCCCGCTGGGGAATTTGCGTGAAACACATGTCCGGGCACGACGATAACGGCGTGCGCTATCTTAGGCTTCTTCCCAACGTGCTTTGAAAAGATGAGATGCGATGTGTTCGACCCGCCAAATTGGTGAGCCGCACACATCTTCCGACTGCGCACTGATCGTGCACAGGTCGTGCGTGCTTCGCGGGTCAGCGTGCGTCCTGGTTGACAGGCGCATTGCGCGCCGTCTGGTCATCGGCGGTCATGAGCTTGTGGTTGAAGCCTGCCAGTCTGGCTGGCTCCGCGCAACCGTATGTCCGGTACGCTCTGCAAGAGCCGGCGTGCGCTCTTGTGCAGCGGCCTGTCGACGAACCAGTAGAGTGCTCCGCCCACGGCTATCGCCACGATGATGATCGCCGTCACCGCGACGGGCCCGGTGGCGTCAACGCCATCGAACGCCGACGTCAGTAGCTTGCGCGCGGCTTCGACACAGTACGGATGGCTAAGATAGATGGCGTAACTGGCGTCGCCGACGAATATCGCCCCTTTGGTGAGCGGGCCAGAGCCTATCGCCGGTTCGAGACTCAGGCTGCAAACGACCAGCAGGAAAGCCGGAACGCCGAAATACAGCAGGTGTGAGTCCGACAGGGCGTTCCAGCTCACGTATGCCATCCACGTGTAGGCCGCGACTGCTATGCCGCCGGCAAGCGCCGGCTTCATCCGCAGCCCGCGGTTCCACAGCCGGTAAACCACGAAGCCCAGCGGAAATTCGAAGATGCGCTGAAGCGAATAGAATTCGGCAATCGCGCCATGTGAACGGGATGCATTCGCCGCGACAAATATCACGAGGATCAGCGCCGACGCGAACAGCAGCCGGTAGCGGCGCATCAGCACCAGCGAAATGGCCGCGACCACGTAGAACATCATCTCGTAGTTCAGCGTCCAGCCGACAAACAACATCGGGAAGATAAAGCCACTCTCCTTGCGATAGGGGATGAAAAACAGCGACTTCAGCAGGTTTCCGAAGGAAGCTGTGGTCGAGTTGAACAGGGAAGGCGCGATGAGCGTGCCGGCGAGCACCACAAGCGTGAGCACCCAGTAGAGCGGCACGATTCGGGCAATGCGGTCAGAGAGGAAGCGCTGTGCGGTGATGCGGGGGCTGTCCAGCACGAGTGCGATGACGAAACCGCTCAGCACGAAAAATATGTCGACGCCGAATTCTCCGAGCGCGTGCCCCGTCGGCACCATGATGTGATAGAAGATGACGGTTGTGGCGGCAATGCCTCGCAACACGGTAAGAGACTGTAGCTTGTTCATGTGTAGGGCGCGATTTGCACGTTTGCCAAGGCCAGCCGGAGTGGATGCTCTGCGATTCCGCGTTTATTCTGACATTGCAAGGGCGCACATGAGTGCGCAGTTTCGTGTGTGACCGTACGCAATCCGGTAATTTGTCGAATGGTACCGAGCGCTGCCAGCAAGAGATCCCAGACAGGAAACGCATTGGCGCCCGCGAGCAGGTGCCGCTCGACGTGCTCAGGTTCCCGGCGTGTCCGCGAGTGTGACTTCGAGCAGAATGACGTGGTCGGGTACGTCGATGGGGAGCTGGCGCACGTCGCGCTGGCTGTCGACAGGCGCGGCCGAAACAAGCGGATCGTACACGTCGACACGGCGCGCTGTCGCGCCGAAATCGACGTTGACGCGCGCTGGCGGCATGGTGACAGGCGTGCCCTTCGCGCGGTCCCAGATCCGCGATTCGTTCCATAGCACGAGCACGAAACGACCGTCCTTTTTCTGCAGCAGCAGACTGTTGGCCGATGGCGGCATGTCCGACAGCGTGTACGCGAGCGTGTTGCGCGCCGCGCTCTTCGCACGTGTGGGCGCGCTGGCGTTCAGGATCGTCGTGAGATTGCGAACCGCGTGGGCCACGGGCTTGGGACTGTTATCGAAGCGGAACATCCCGAAGTGCATTTCGCCGCTCTTGTTCTGCGGATCGGACTTTTCGTCGAGCAGTTCGTAGACATAGATCCGTTTCACGCCCGCTGCGGCGGAGTCCATATAACCGTTGAGAATGCCTTTGGCCTGGGTCGCCTCGTCGACACCGATCATGTACCAGCCCGACTGAGGCATCGAGAAGTAGCCGAATTCGGTGATGACGACGGGCAGATTGTATTTCTTGACGCTACCGATGGCCGAAGGGATCCAGCTGCCGCCGTGCGGTGCGTTATAGCTGGGTTGATCGCCGTTTTGCGGATAAGCATGCTGGTTTGCGTAATCGGCGGAACCCGCGCGCGTTTCGACTGACTTGACGTCGTAGCCAGTGAGGTCGTAGACGGGTACACCGGCAAGTGCCGGCGTGCTTCGCACGCGTGCGTAGATATCGCGCTGCGCGGCGAGGCCGGCAGGCATGCCGCTGAGGCCGCGATACGGAACCGGAAAGTTGTCGATCTCGTTGAAGCCTTCGATCGCCGCAACGCTGCCGGGCACGGCGGCGTTCAACTGCGCGGCCAGATCGACCGACTCCGCGATGTTCGAGCGCACCAGGAAGTTGAACCTGACGCCGCGTTGCGCGAGAAACACATAGCTTTCGAATGGCGCGCTGGGGCCGGGCGTGTAGTCGCGAACGTGGCGCAGGCCGAGCCAGTTCATATCGTCGGCGACGTTGCGCACATTGGCGTAGGCCCCGTCCGTATAGTTGACGTGGGTGACGACACCGAGCGTGTCGATGAAGGCGTCGACAGGCATGGCCCGCACGGGATCGGCAGCGTACGCGGCCGATGCCCACGCGAGCACGCAGAGGCTCGTAGCGAGACTTTCGACGGCGCGCGTGCCAAACCATCTGTGAGGCTTCGCCCGGCTTGCACGGCGTGAACTGCGAGAGGCCGACTGGCGGGCAGGCAGGGCAGGAATGCTTGCTACGGGATGCTTCACGGCGAATTCCTCGCGTGCGACGGCTGCCGGCTCCGGGCGCTTTGCGCCATGCCGGCATCGTCGATGGTTTTGCGTCGGTCGGAGGCGAATGCAGCCGTCATTCTGATGCGTTGCCGCATCCGTGGTGTGTGCGACGGCGAACGGATACCTGTTTCGCGGAGCATCGGATTTCACTTGCGATGCAAAAGGCGCGGTCCGTGGATAAATATCAGGCGTTCAGCAGCGGCATTGCATGCGCGAATTGGCGTGCCATGAGCGACGGCGAACATTCGCGGCAGGGGACATCGGACACACTTCAAGCCACATAACTAGTAAGGCGTGGCTTGTCGAATCCGGTCGTGTGTCGCGGTGACTTCGCGCACGGATGACGACCGGTCATGAGCGACACCTCGGACCCTGCCGATGACACACGTGCATACCCCCAACCTGTTGATCAATGGCCGCTTCCTTGGCCGACGTGCGACGGGTGTCGATCGTTTTGCATTCGAGACCATCCGGGCGCTCGATCAACTGATCGAGCTGCGCGATCCGCTTGTCGCCGGATTGCAGGTCGAGATCATCGTGCCCGAAGCACTGACTGCCTTGCCGAACCCATTTCTGCACGTCGGGCTGCGAGCCAGTGGGAAAGGCGGCGGTGTGCGTTGGGAGCAACTCGCGCTACCGCAGGCTGCGCGCGGTCGCCTGCTGCTCAACCTGTGCAACTCGGGACCGCTGATGTACCGCCGTCAGGTGACGGTCCTGCACGACGCGGCGCCCACGCGCGTGCCCGACAGCTACAGCCGGTCGTTTGTCGCCTGGTATCGCCTGATGGCGCCGCGCCTTGGCCGGGTATCGAAACGTGTCATTACCGTTTCGGAATTCTCGCGGCGCGAACTGTGTGACGCTTACCGGATTCCGGTTGGCAAGATTGGCGTGGTGTCGGAGAGCGGCGAGCACATGTTGCGCGTGCAAGAGGACGAAGGGACCGTGGCACCCACGCTGAATGGGCGTCCGTTCGTGCTTGCCGTCGGCAGCCTCAACCGTCACAAGAACTTTCAGCTCGTGGCCGAGGCTGCGCGCCTTATCGACGATGCGCAGTTCGACATCGTGGTGGTGGGCGGCGGCGATCCGCGCGTCTACGGGGCGGGCAAGGACGCGTTGCCCGCCTTTGTGAAGCACCTCGGCTACGTGAGCGATGGCGAACTGGCCGCGCTTTACCGGCGTGCCGCGTGCTTTGTCTATCCATCGCGCTACGAGGGCTTCGGGCTGCCGCCCGTCGAAGCGCTGGCACTGGGCTGTCCCGTCATCGCGTCGAGATTGCCCGCCGTACAGGAAGCGTGCGGCGATGCCGTGCTCTACACGTCGCCTGACGATCCCGCGGAACTGGCGCGCCTGCTCGAACGGATCACCGCCGACGCCGCGTTGCGTGCAAGCCTGCGCGAGCGAGGCCGCACACGGACGGAAGAACTGACCTGGCGCGCGACGGCTGCCAGGTTGATCGAGGAGATTTCGCCGTGGCTAATGTAACGCTTGCCCCAACCCCTGCTAACGACATACGTCGCTTTGGCCGCGTAGCGCTCGTGCATGACTGGCTCGCTGCGTATGCGGGCTCGGAAAAGGTGGTCGAGCAGATTCTTCAACTGTTCCCACACGCCGATCTGTACAGCGTCGTCGATTTTTTTCCTGAGGCGCAGCGCGACGTGCTGGGCGGCAAACGCGCGCATACCTCGTTCATCCAGCATCTGCCGCGCGCGCGCAAATCGTTTCGCCACTATCTGCCGCTGATGCCGCTGGCTATCGAGCAGTTCGACCTGTCCGGCTACGATCTGGTGATTTCGTCGAATCATGCGGTGGCCAAGGGCGTGCTGACGGGCCCGCATCAGGTCCACGTGAGCTATGTGCACTCGCCGATTCGCTACGCGTGGGATCTGCAGCATCAATATCTGGCCGAGGCGGGCATGCAGCGCGGCATGAAGAGCTGGATCGTGCGTCTGCTGCTTCATTACATGCGTATCTGGGATCACCGCACCGCGCATGGCGTGGATGCCTTTGTCGCCAATTCGGCCTTCGTGGGCCGGCGCATTCGCAAGGCCTACGGCAGCGACGCCACGGTGGTCTATCCGCCCGTCGATGTCGAACGCTTCGAACTCAGTACGGAGCGCGAGGACTTTTATCTGATTGCCTCGCGCATGGTCCCGTACAAACGCATCCCGCTGATCATCGAGGCCTTCGCGGCGATGCCTTCGCGGCGCCTCGTGGTGATCGGCGACGGCACGGATTTCGCGCGCGCCAAGGCATGCGCGACGCCCAATGTGACGCTGCTCGGCTATCAGCCCGATGCGGCACTGGTCGACTACATGCAGCGCGCGCGCGCATTCGTCTTTGCCGCGGAAGAAGATTTCGGAATTTCGGTCGTGGAAGCGCAGGCCTGCGGCACGCCCGTGATTGCCTTGGGCCGTGGCGGTGTGCGGGAGATCGTCGTCGAATCGCAGGATCCCGAACGGGCGACGGGGCTCTTTTTCGGCGAACAGAGCGTGGAGTCCATCGTCGATGCGGTGGAGCGCTTCGAACAGTCGCCGCCGTTCCGCGCGGAAGTGTGTCGCCGCAACGCGCTGCGCTTTACTCAGGAACGGTTCAGGCGCGAGTTCCTGAGCGTGGTGGAACGCGCGGTCGAAGACAGCAAAGTGTCCGCCGATCCGGCGCCGGAGATTCGCCGCTGGCGCTCTGCCTGAGCCGTGCAATACAGCAAGTCCGCTCGCGCATGCGTGCGGTGAATGGAGGGGGGAGCAGTGCCGTCAATATACGGAATCCTGGTCATCGTCATTGGGCTGCTGGTGCTCCATGGATCGTTTCGCGGCGCCGTTTACGCGATGGCGGTATTTTCGCTGTTTGCCATGACGCTTGCGCTGAGTCTGGGCACGATCGGCATCATGCCGGCGCAGCTCTTTCTCGTTTTCTTTGCCCTGAGGGCGTTCAATCTCGCTGGCGGAAAGGGAATCGGCGACGCGCTGTCGATGGAAAAGCCGGGCTTCTGGCTGCTCTGCACCTGCGTGTGGGGTGTCGCAGGCGCCGTTATCCTGCCGCGTCTGTTTCAGGGCGCGACGCTCGTCTTCCCGGTCGACCGCAGTGTCACGGGTGTCGCCGTGCTGCAGCCGCTCGGCCCCGTTTCCGGCAATCTGTCGCAGGCGATCTATCTGATCGGCGATCTCGTGGTGTATGCCTGCATGTATGTGTTTCTCAAGTATCGCGGTGCATACCGGGTATTGGCGAACGCCATTTTCCTGCTCACCATTCTCGACGTGTCGGCGGGCGTGATCGATTTCGTCACTCATGCTGCCGGTCTGGATGTGATGTCGGTCATCAAGACGGCTCAGTACGCCGATCTGAGCGGGGAAGAGTTGGGCGGACTGGTGCGTATCACGGGCACGTTCGCCGAGACTTCTGCGTTTTCGAGTTTCACGCTGCCGCTGTTCGTCTTTTGCCTCAATCTCTGGCTGCTCGATTATCGCGCGAAGCTGTCGGGGGCGCTCGCGATAGCGACGGGGACACTGTTGCTGATGTCCACTTCCGGCACGGCGTATGTCGGGCTGGCCATATACATGTGTGTCCAGGTGGTCAGCCGGCCCGGCCGTGTTTCGGCTGGCGCCGTCGCGCGCCAGCAGCGCATGTGGATCATCGCTGCCTGCGCGGGCGTGCTGGGCACGCTCTACGTGATCCTGTTCATGCCGGGCGTGGCGAAAACGCTGACCGATTTCGTCGACGCCACCGTCATGAACAAGGCGGGCAGCTCGTCGGGCATCGAACGGATGAGCTGGAACACGCAAGGCGTGACCAACTTCATCGACACGTACGGGGTAGGCGTAGGACTGGGCAGCATTCGCGCGTCGAGTTTCCTCGTCGTGGTGCTGGCAAACCTGGGCGCGGTCGGCGTGATCTGCTACGGGATGTTTATTGGCAAGGCGCTGCTGTCGCCTGTCTCGGCGCATTACCCGCCGACGGAACGCGCCGTCTGCCACGCGGCACGGCACGGCATGATCGCGACCTTGATCGTCGCTTCGCTTGCTGCTGGGGTGTTCGAGCTGGGCGCGACCTTCTACCTGTTTGCGGCCGCAGCGAGCGCACTGTCGCAACGTGCACCGAGACGCGCGCCCAGGCGCCAGGAATGGGCCACGCCGCGCATGCAGGGAAGAGCGCCCGGTGTTGTTTCTCGCATCCGTGAGCCGTAGCGCATGCATCACACGCTTCGGCTTTCAGGAAGCGCGCGTTTGCGTGGGGTAGGCAGCAGTGCTGCGTTTGCGGCATCGATAGCATGGACCCCGAGGTGCTGGCATGGCTTGCTCGCTGGCACGGTCGGGCGATCGAATCCCGCACAAGACGGACTGCCGTTGTCCGATTTCCAGAAAAACATGCATTGGCCGACGAGGTGAATGTTGAATTCGACTGTCTGTTCGCAAGTAGCCATGTCCGGGGAAATGAGTCTGCCATCGTCTGTCCGGCAAGCAAAGGTCTGTCTGATCTTCGCCACGCGCGGGCGCGCCGAAGTGCTTGAACGTGTCGTCGCCTTCGTCGATTCGCAGACTGTGCAGCCGGATATGATCATCATCTCCTGTGTTTCGGACGAGGATGCCGGCAAGCTCGCAAGCCGGCCCGGATTGCTCGTGCTCAAGGGCCAGCCCGGCCTGACCGTGCAACGTAACCATGCCTTGAAGCACGTGCCGGATGACACCGACGTCGTGGTCCTGCTGGACGATGATTTCCTGATGCACAGCCGATGGATCGCGGAAGTGCTCAAGACCCTGGATAGCGATCCCACTATTTCCTGCGTCACGGGAGCGGTACTCGCCGATGGTATCCATGGGCCGGGTTATTCCGTCGAAGAAGGGCAAGCCATCCTGGCAAGGGCGGACGTGCCGGAAAGCTTGCGGGTCGTTTCGACGGGCTGCCCCTACGGCTGCAACATGGCCTTTCGAGCTAGCAGCATTGCCGGACTCCGCTTCGACGAGCGTCTTGTTCTCTATGGCTGGCAGGAAGATCGCGACTTCGGCGGCCAGATCCTGAGTCGCGGCGGTCGCCTGGTGCGCATCAATACTGCACTCGGCGTGCATCTTGGCGTCAAGCGAGGCAGGGTGTCCGGCCGCAAGCTCGGCTATTCGCAGGTCATCAATCCGCTTTATCTGGTGAGCAAGAAGACCATGCCTTTGCGCGACGCACTCAATCATGTTCTGCGCAATGTCGGTAGCAACGTGGTGCGAAGTTTTGCGCCGGAGCCGTGGATCGACCGGCGAGGGCGGCTGGGCGGCAATCTGATCGGCCTGTGGGATTTCGTGCGAGGCAGGCTGACGCCCGAGCGGGCAGCAAAACTTTGAGGACCGGTGCTGCATGTACAAGACGATAGCGTTTAACGGCAAGTTCTTTGGAGCAGCGCCAACGGGCGTGCACAGGGTTGCCGAACAGCTCATTGCCGCGACGGATGCACTGATTGCAGAGCAGTCTGCCAATGGCGCGGACTATGCGCTCGTAGTCAGAAATAGCGCGGGCGTTCCGTCTTACCGCAATATTCTGTGCGTCAAGGAGAATCCAATCGCTCGGCGGATGCACAGAATAGCGTGGGAGCAATGCTATCTCCCGCTGGCTCGCCGCAAAGACTTCATTCTCAATCTCTGCAATCTCGGGCCGTTGTGTCATCGCGATTCAGCGACACTGATACACGATGCCCAAGTGTTCTCCGCGCCCGAGTCGTATTCGTTGTCTTTCCGGCTGTGGTACAAATTTCTGTTCTTCTTTATCGGCAGACGGCACAAGCTGATCCTTACCGTGTCGGAGTTCTCAAGGCGAGAACTCGTGCACTACGGCGTTGCCAGTGCTGACAAGATCGTGGTCGTCTACAACGGCTGCGATCACGTCTTCGAGGTGCGGCCGGATGACGGGCAGCTTATGACGTTGAACCTCACACGGAAGCGCTATGTTCTCGCGCTCGCCAATACGCAGAAGCACAAGAACATCGCCATTCTTCTCAAGGCGTTCGCGAAGTCCGAATTGAAGAGCGTGACGCTCGTGCTGTTCGGCGGAGCGACGAAAGCCGATTTCGAAAATCTTGGGCATGTCGTGCCGCCCAACGTGCGATTTTCCGGCCGCATTACCGATTCCGAACTCGTAGGCTTGATGGCCAACGCCGGCGCGCTTGCTTTCCCATCGCTGACGGAAGGGTTCGGTCTGCCGCCGCTGGAGGCGATGGCGCTTGGCTGTCCGGTCGTGGCTGCGCCGTGTGGCGCGCTTCCTGAGGTCTGCGGCAAGGCCGCGCTGTATGCAGACCCTTTCGATCCCGACGCGTGGAGCGAGAAGATTCGAACCGTGCTGGACGATGAAACGGTGCATCAATCTCTGGTGTCGGCGGGGCGCCGGCAGGCTGGGATCTTCACATGGAAACGGGCGGCACGAAGCCTGTTCGAGGCAGTGAGAGCAGTGACTCCCGCATAGCAGGAGTAAAACGAACTGTCGCTTGCGTGTCACGCGAACCGCGTTCGTCTGGAATCCATCCGCTTGCGTGCGTTAGCCAGCACAGTGCGTGCCGGTCGAGCCTATACCATTGACGTTCCACCTGAGCCGATCAGCCATCGGCGGGGCTCGCGGTCACACGGACATGCGGGGTAATCAACGGTGAGCGCTACATCTCGCAAGCCCGCACAGGGTTACCGGCCGGACATCGACGGTTTGCGCGCGATCGCGGTCGTTTCCGTGGTCATTTTTCATGCGTTCCCAGCGACGCTGGCGGGCGGCTTCGCTGGCGTCGACATCTTCTTCGCGATCTCCGGCTACCTGATCTCGCAGCACATCATCGAGACGCTCGATCAAGGACGCTTCAGCATCGTCGACTTCTACGCACGACGTATCAAGCGCATCTATCCGGCTCTGATGATCGTGCTGGTCGCCACCCTCGCGGCGGGCTTCGTGTTGATGACGTCGGGCGAACTGGAACGGCTCGCGCGGGAAGCGCTCGCGAGCGTTGCATTCGTCGCAAACGTCTATTTCTACTTGACGCGCGACTACTTCTCGCAGGAAGCATCGGCAAGCGCGCTGCTGCATTTGTGGTCCCTCGGCGTGGAGGAGCAGTACTACATCATCTGGCCGGTCGCGCTGTTTCTGCTGTGGCGTTATACGAGCCGCCGTATGGCGACCTGTGTCATTGTCGCGGCGATCCTGCTGTCGCTCGCGAGCAGCGTGTACCTGAGCAGCTCACATGCGATCGCGGCGTTTTATCTGCCCGTGGTGCGTTTCTGGGAATTGCTGTTCGGTTCGATGCTCGCATGGGCCGAGTTTCACGCGCGCAAACGCAATGCCTCGCAGTCGGGCAGCGAAGTGTCGACACTGCGCGAATCCGTCGCGTTCGCTGGCCTTGCGCTGATCGTCGCGAGTTTCGTGCTGCTGGATCCGAAGAGCGTGTTTCCGGGCTGGCGCGCGGCACTGCCGGCGGGCGGCGCGACGCTCGTGATGGCCGCGGGACCGGGCGCGTGGCTCAACCGACGTGTGCTGTCCCTCAGGCCTTTCGTCTATCTCGGGCTCATCAGCTATCCGCTTTATCTCTGGCACTGGCCGGTGCTGGTCTTCGTGCGCCTTCTGAGCGGCGGCACACCGTCGATCACGATGCTGTTCGCCGCGCTCGTGGTCGCCGTCGCGCTATCGTCGATCACATTCAGCTTTATCGAAGCGCCTGCGCGCTTCAGCTTCTACTCACGCCGATACCCGGTGCGCGTTGCGAGCGTGCTATTCGCGATGATGATGGGTGTGGGCCTGTCCAGCTACGCGATCTCTCGCCACGATGGCTTGCCCGAGCGCTTCCCCGATGCGAGCTTCGGCGCGCAGCAGGAGCGCTGGGTCTTCACTGACACCTGCAAGAAGGACTTTCCGAATTCCGAATTCTGCGTGATGCCGGCGCCCAACGGACGCCCCCAGGTGGCGCTGCTCGGCGACAGTCACGCCAATCACTATTACGAAGGACTGAAACCGGCCTTGAGCGTTCGCGGGACGGGGCTGTTTGCAGTCGGCGCCGGTAACTGTCCGCCGTTCTACGGTGTCGACATTTCGCTGGGTGGGCACGTCAAGCATTGCTCCGCGCTGTTCGACGGCGTGCTCGATTACATCGTGAAGTCGCACGACATCCAGTGGGTAGTTCTTTCGAGCTACGCCATTTCGTCGATTGCAGGCGGCCTCGATTACGGCAAGGGCGACTTTATCCGCCTCATGGCCGTCGACGGCAAGCGCGTGACCCCAACGACGAGTCAGTGGAAGGGCGGGAACAATCTCGACGTCTACCTCGCTGCTCTCGAACTGACTTTGGACAGGCTCACGGCAGCCGGCAAGTACGTGATCTTCGTGCTCGACACGCCGGAGCTGGATTTCGATCCGAACGCCTGCGTGCGCCGCCCAGTGCAAATTTCGCTGCGCTCGCCGTGCGCGGTCCCGCGTGCCAAGGTAGAGCAGCGGCTGACGGGCGCGCAGACACGCATCGTCGCGTTGCTGGACAAATATCCCGACGTGAAGGTGTTCAATCCGCTGCCGTTGCTGTGCGACGCGAAAAACTGCTACGCGCGTCGCAGCGGCGAGTTCCTGTATGCGGACCGGGACCATCTGTCGCCGGACGGTTCCCGATATCTCAGCGGGAGGATCATTCAGGACATTGAGTCACGGGGCGCGAACTGAGCGATCTTGCCGTTGCGCGGGTCTGCACATGATCGATGTGTGGCTTTTCGAACGGTCTCCCAGGCGGCATGCCCGGTACATTGGGCAATACATGCACAAAATCGTGCTTTCTTCGCTATCCACGCGCCGCTGCGCGCCTTGCGATAACAACTGAAAGCGAAAGCCGCTCAGGCGACACATTGCGAACCGAACGGATGAATGGCTATTTTCAGACGTCCACGCCGGCACGCTGGCTCGCACATCGGTTTTGGGGGCAATGCAATGAAGAAGCTGGATTCGATTCAGGTGCTTCGCGCGGTCGCGGCCTTGCTGGTGGTGTTCTGCCACGGAGCGGCCGAGGTGGGCGGCCATGGCGCCGCCGCAGAGCAATTGTGGCCGCTCGTGAATACGAAGGGGTTGTTCGGCGTCGATATTTTCTTCGTCGTCAGCGGCTTCGTGATGATGTATATCGTGTCGGGGCAACGCTCCGGGAGCGCGAGCGCCGGCTGGTTCATCTGCGATCGCATCGTGCGCGTCGTGCCGCTCTACTGGATGGCGACGCTGCTCTCGGTTGGCATCGGTCTCGTGCTCCCCGCACTGAAGCACAAGAACGCGTACGGCGTGGAGTACGTGCTGCGCTCGCTGTTCTTCGTGCCGTCCGCAAACCCGATGACGGGTGCACCGGAACCGGTGCTTGGGCTGGGCTGGACGCTCAACTTCGAGATGTTCTTCTATGCCGTGATTTCACTGGTGCTGCTGCTTGGGGTCCGGCGCGTTTATCTCGCGGTGACGGCGATATTCGTGAGCTTCGTCGCGCTGGGCCTCTTGCTGAAACCCGAATACCTGATCCTCAAAAGCTGGACGCATACGATCATTCTCGAGTTCGTGTTCGGCGTGCTGTTTGCGCAGTTGCGCCTGTCGGGATTCCGGATCGGCGTGCCTGCTCAGATCGCCCTGGTCGTGGCGGGCGTGGCAACCTGGCTGGCAATAGGACCGCCCGCGGACGGCGCATTCGATACGCGCGGCCTCGTGTGGGGACCGGCTGCCGCGGCGATATTCGCGGGCGTCGTCATGGGCCGCCGCGATGTCGCGTATCCGAAGCTGCTTCTTTTGATTGGCGATGCGTCATATAGCCTGTATCTCACGCATCTGTTCGTCATGCGCGGCACGTCGCTGGCGGTGAATCATCTGCCTGTCGGGGCTGGGCTGCGTATCGTGCTGTTTTTCGTCATCTTCATACCTTGCGCGCTGGGGTTTGCGATTTTGTCCTATCGCAAGTTCGAAGTGCCAACGATGCGCCTTGGCCGGCGCCTGCTGCGGGCGCGGCTCAGCAAGCCGGGTCTTGCCGAAAGTGTGTCGACGGGGACGCAGGGTGCGGGAACCTGAGCAGGGCTGACGCATGAGGTGATGCGTGAGCCAGGTCTCGTGCGCCGGGTTCGGGCCGCGATTTCGGCGGCTATCGGGAACTGTGGTTGGGTTCGTCGGCAGCCGTTGTCCGTATTGCCGATCGCCATTGCATGGCTCGCTCAAACCGTGCGCGATCTCCACTCCGTTGAACACTCCTCTTTATCACCGGGATCGACTATGGCGATCGCGGCTGCTCGTGTTCTCACAGCGCGCGAGTCTGCCCGGTTGATGTTCGTGTCGAGGGAGTGATGCAGACGTGGTCGGTCTTGCATGTTCTGCCCGCCGCAACATGGTGGGGAGAGCAGGGCGACGAAGCGGTTGATCGAAGGAAGCAGCTCGCTGCCGCCACACAATCTGTTTCGCGGCATTCCCGACGGACGCGGTACGCTTTGCATCGTCGCAGCCATCCTGACGCTGCGGGGAGAGGGGATTGTGCAGTTTGATCCGTGATCGTTCCAAACATGCTCATCATGGACCGAGTCGCTCGCGAGAGCCTCTCGAAGTCCCGTATTTCCGGTCTGTGAGTCGTTGAGGTTGCGATTCGCGGCGACGCCATTAGCAAAGGTACTATTGCGCGTCGCCATCCCGCGTGATCATTGGCTTTGCGCCCAGCGTCGCGTGTAGTTGCGCATGGACGCGACGACGTCGAGCACACGTCCCCATGCCTGCGGTTCGGAGCGCGCGCTCCACACGAGCGAGACCACGGTCATGCCGAGCCACACCGCGATGGATGGCCACGTGAGCGGCTCGAAAACGAGTGTGCCGACATACGCTGCCGCGATGATCAGCGCCGGGAGGACCAGCTTGCGTGCCGGCCGCGCATCCAGGCGCGCGGCATGGAACAGCAGTACGCCGTCGAGCAGGCACCGCGCGCTCCAGGCGAGCGCTGCGCCCAGCACCCCGAAGTAATGCAACATCCACCACAGCAGCGCAAAGAACGGCAACATTTCGTAGGCCTGGAAGCGCGCGACGATGCCCGGTTTCCCGGTCGCCTGCAGATGGCAGGCCGCGATCGATGCGAGTGAGTTGATCCAGATGCCAACGAGTATTGCTTCGCCGACCGACGTGGCGCGCGATGCGAATTCCTGGCCCACCCACAATGTGAGAAAGGGATGCATGAGGAATATGCCGAATACCGTCATCGGCGTGAGGGCGGCGGCGAGGCCGCGTACTGCGCTGGAGGAGAGCGCTGCGGCGCCTGCGGCATCGAGCGACGACAGGCGCGGAAATAGCGTCCGGACGATGGCGTTTGGAAAGAGTCGTACGCGCGCGGCGAGATTGAAAGGCACCTGATAGTAGGTGACTGCCTGCGGCCCGAGCGCATGGCCGATCATGAGACGGTCGGCCGTCTCCAGCAGCGGCTGCGCCAGGCTCGTCACGCTGATCCACGCGCCGTAGGAAAACAGGTGGCCGACCAGGTCGCGGCGCGGGCCGCCGGCGAGGCGCAACGGAAAGACGCGCCAGACCGCGATCGCGGTCACCGTCAGCGCCGCTACGCCGGCCACTAGCGTGCCGAACACCAGGTAGCGCAGATTCGGCCCGAAGACGAGCGCCGCCCCGAGAGGCACGAGTTGATACATCAGCGTGACGGGGAGTGTTACCGCGTTGAGCGTGCCAAAGCGCTCGCGTCCCACGAGCGCGCCGTTGAGCACGAAAATGAGATTCGAGAGCGGCACGAGGCAGGCTACGTACGGCAATGCGGGCATCAATTCGACGCGTAGGGCCTCGCCCATGTCGAAGTACGCGAGCAGCACGTGCATGAGCGCATACAGCGCTATGCCGCCCACGAGACCCAATGCTGCGTTGAGGAGCATCGCCGTCCACAGGACGGCTTCGCGCTCGCGGGGTGGCGCATCGTCGAGTTGCGCGATGCGGTTGGACGTCGCCGAAGACAGCCCCAGATCGAGAAAGCCGAAATAACCCTGCACCATCCAGACGATGGCGAGCACACCGTAGCGCCCCGCGCCGATGTGGTGCAGATAAATCGGCGTCGTCACAAGCGCAACGAACATAGGCAGGATTCCGCCCACGAAGTTGAGCGTTGCGCTGCGTTTGAGGCTGGGCTTTGCTGTCATGGGGTACTCCAGTGCGCGACTTGCACATTCTGGCCGAGGCAGGCGAGAGCGTTTGTGTGTCCGCGTACGGAGAGATGGGATTTAAAGGCTAAATCTGTCGAGCGGTGTTTTGCGTGCGGTATCCAGCAGTGCTGCGTCTGCTACGCCGATACCATGCCGCTTTATGTGCTGCGTGGAATTGCTTGCGCCTAGCAGGCGCTGACCGGACAAGCCTTGGACATCGGTTCCTGCCACGCTTGCGACGTCTTCTAACCCAGTGTGGATTGACTAAATGATACCGTCTGCCGATTCTCTACTGACCATTGATCAAGCCGTCTACAAGACCTCGTTCAACAATACTCCGTTCGGTTTCAAGCACTGTCTGCATCAGCTTCCGATGTTCCAGCCGGCAGCACTAGCGGAGTTGGCGAAGAAGTATGGTGAGAACCCTGCGGATTATTACGTCTCCAGTTCGGCTCCCACGCCGGAGACCCGATTTTTCGATGTCAAATCAAAGACGTTGAAGCCGGATGAGGCGCTTGCTCAACTTGCCACAGGGCCGACGCGCGTGCTTTTGAAGCGGCCCGAGAATTATGACGCCGGCTTTCGGGAACTGTTGGACAAGCTGTTCGAAAAAGTGATCGAACTACGCGGCGGTCTCAATGGTGAAAAGGTCGCGCGGCTCGAATCTGCCATCTTCGTTAGCTCCGCTTCTTCGACCACGCCGTTCCATTTCGATCCAGAAATCAATCACTTCTTCCAGATCGAGGGCGACAAGCACTACCATGTCTATCGTCCCAGTGCCGTCCGCGAAGACGAGCTGGAGGATTTCTACGTGCAGGGCATAGTCGAGATCGGCCAGGTGGATCTGGCCACGCGAGACAAGAGCCTCGAACATGTCTTCGACCTGGTGCCCGGAAGTGGCTTTCATCAGCCGCAGGACGCGCCCCATTGGGTTCAAACCGGCGCGGAACGCAGCGTTTCCTATGCGTTCGTCTATGAGACCGACGCGAGCCGGGCCCGTGGCCGCATCTTTGCCGCCAATCACTACTTGCGCAAACTCGGGGTAAATCCGCAGCCGCCCGGTGCGGACCCCGGTACCGACAATGCGAAGTCATCGGTGATGAAGGTCGTTGTTCCCGTTCGCAGGCGTATCGTTCGCAATCTGAGTCGGGGTCGTTGATCTGTAAGCGCTAATTTGAGCACACGACCCAGGCAATGCTGGCCAAGTCCCGGTCCGCCGCCGATCCTCCCCTGACGTTGAAGTCGGCATGAAGCAACGGATCCTGGCGCGATCAGATCGTAAATTATCCATCAGTGGGGGCATCGTTGCAGATCGCCATCGTCATTCCTTGCTACAACGCCGCTGCGTATGTCGACACCACGTTGCAAACCGTAACGTCACAGACGCATGACGAGATTGAAATCCTGATCGTCGACGACGGCTCATCGGACGATACCGTCGCGAAGGCTCGGGAACACCTCAAGGGTTGCCGCCATCCGTGGACGATTCTCACGCAGCCCAACAAGGGAGTGAGTGCTGCCCGAAACCTGGGATGGCAATCGACGACAGCAGAGTGGATTCAGTTTCTGGATGCCGACGATTTCCTGGCGCCGACAAAACTGCAGCTTCAGTCGATCGCCTGCCGGACTGCTGATCCGGGTGTCGCCTATGTGATGTCGCGATGGGAAGAGGTCGTGGTCGAACTCGATACTGTGCGAAGGGTCCGCCTCGCCGAGTGCTCAACGTTTTCTTCACAGCCGGGCGAATTGGAGATTCTCGCCAAGGGACCTCTCATACATTTAGGTCAGAGCGTATTCAGAAGACGATGGATCGCGGATGTGGCCGGCTTCGACGAAAATCTCAAGGTTGATGAGGACCAGGACTTTCTACTAAAGCTCGCGAGAAAAGGCGCAAAGGTTCTGACGGTCGAGAGCGCAGACCCGCTCTTCGCGTGGCGACAGCAAGGACACCGGCGTCTTGGGCTCCGAGGAGCGCGCTACAACGCCATACACCTCACAGAACAATACATGGAGAACTTCTTCAGGATCACCGAGGGACATCGGCATTCTTTAGACGTGCTTTCGGAGGACGATCAGGAAATGCTCAAGCAACGTCTCTCGTCATACATGCGGCTGTTGTATCGATACGATATCGTGGCGTTCCGGACCCGCCTCGCGCAACTCGACCAGATGTTCGGACGCTTCCTGCCCTTAAGCCCATCATATCTCAACGCATTGTCGCGTTTCGTTGGTTTCGAACGCGCAGAGGATGTCGCCTCAATATATCGGCGTGGCAAAGCCGTAGCCGGAGTCGGCGTCGAATAGATCAACGCTAGTCGTCCAGACGCGCAAAAATGCGCTGTGATCTAAGGACAGCGGGCTTTTATGGAACCAGTGGCCGATACCGGGTCTTGTGGAGGCGCCTGGTTCTCCATGAAAGGCCGTATTTCCGCGAACGGAGCTGGCTCCGTCAACAAAGGCTGGTCCTCGCCTAGCAAGAAGCGGGTGAAGAATGCAACAACGTAGCGATTGATCTCGGACCAGGTCTTCGCCCTGTCGATTGTAGATTTGCCGAATGCGGCCCTCCATGAAGGCTTCGCGAGCTTGTCTGCGAAATCATCATGTACCGTACCCTTTACCGTGAAGGTCCAGTTGTTCGGGAGCGTGGCCTGGCGGACCTGGTGCGCAACTGCCTCGACCGTCAGCACCGAGTTGATCCGCGTGGCGAAGTCACTATGCATGAGTTCCTCGCAAGTCGGATAGGTCCAACCACTAAAGAACATCATGTAAGGCACCTCGACATTGCCGCGTTCAGGGCGGCCATACAAGGAGCCGTCAAAATTCACGACGGCCTTGATGCGTCGATCGTCGCTACTCATCTGCGCTGCCGTCGCGCCTCCGAACGAGAATCCGACGGCGCCGACCTTCGCCATATCCACACGTTGTCCAAACACCGGAATATTCTGAAATGCGTCGATGATGGCAGAGCCCGATTTCGCCGCTAGTTCAGCCCGCAGGGCTGCGACGGGGCGATAAGCCTCGAAGCTTTCCATCGAATCGCTGGGGATCTCCGATGCCTGAGCCTCGCCCTCTCGTCCGGGAAGACGAGGGGCGTGCACGATGTCGTCCACGGTAGCGACGATGAAACCATGGCTCGCCAGGTTTGCGGGCGTGAATGTGCTCTGTTGGCGAACACTGAACCATGATGGAAAGTAAATGATGAGGGGATATTTGGCACGGGCCTCGGACAGCTTTCCATCTGGTGTGAACGGCGGGGACATAGGATGTCCGATTGCTCTGATCCACTGCAGAAGCGAGCGCCCAATGCCATCGCCGGGCGCCTGCGCGGGGTACCAGATATCGACGGGAAGCGAAGGGCCATCGATTCCCGTTTTCACTTCAACACTGGAGAAGCCGACGGCATAGGGCCCCTCCAACCGAGGCTTGTCTGTGTCGAGGAATAGGGCGGCACGGATCATTTCCTTCGGATCGGCAAGCCCTGTATACCAGCTCACGCCAATCACCGCCGCGACCACGAGCGCGACAAGACTGGCAGCGCCAAGAACCCAGGAAGAAGACGTGCCAGAGATCATGCGGATGCCCTGTCGCGGTTAGTAACTGTGGGACAGGGACGTTTCCGTGTCGATTCCAGGGGAAGCTTCCTCCGTGATGCCGTTAGCGATCCAGGCTTCGCCGATCGATTCTATCGACTGCTTACCATTGGCCGTTGCCGCTTCGAAGATTCGGTCCGGAATGCTCCATCGCGACAGAAGCCGGTATCCAAGGGCATCTCGTGCCCGATCCAGATCTGCAATTGTCGTCACATGGTAGGGAATGCGGCTGCGTCCTAAGGATTCAAGCGTGTAGAAGGCGCTGTCCCTGGAAATGGCAACCTTGTTCAACAATATGAGGCGGGGGCGAGACGGCAAGCGGGCGACGGCTTCTACCAGTGAATAGTCGAGATATTGCAAGACGCCGGAACAAAGCAACACGTCGCACGGAGCTGTCTTTTCCGGATCCTCGAAATACTGCAGAGACGTTTCCCCGGATCTTTGGCGCCTTCTTCCCTCCTTGCATACAGCCGGGACGTCGACGACTTGCCATGATGTGTCTTTGGGGAGGTCCAGGAACTTCCGGAAGGCATGGTATTTGACACCCAGATGACCTCCGAGATCCGTGACGGTGGTAAGCCGCCCTCGGCGTTTGAAGTCCATCATGAAGAACATTATCGGCCAATCGAAGGAATGGACAGTCGAGAACGCCTCGACGTTCATCACGGCCATGTCTTCGTTGTCCGCGGTTGCGAGTCGAGAGGGCCGAAGAAACCGTACCGCATCTTCCCGACTAGGGAATGCGCCCCAATAAGCACCATATCCGAGCCGAAGCTTGTGATTGAGCCACCCCGATCGACGCAGTTGCTTCAATCCGGGAATCCGCCAGACTATGCTCCGCATTTTAGCCTCCTTAGGCAACACGGCCGAATTTTGGTGCCTGAATTCGCGGCCAGATTTTCTCCCCCGGCCCCGACTTGAATAGGTTTAACTAACTACCGTTCCGGCTACTGCAAGGCCGTGCATTGGCCTCGATTTCGGTCAAGCGCTCACGCAATTGATTGCCTATGGCCGCCGAGCCCGCACCGTGGAATAACTGGTCATGCATGCCGGGGCCCTCAGTCACGACCAGGTTGCCCGTTACCTCCGGGCGCGATCACAAATCCGCCTGGCACGAGGAAAATGTCTACACCGACTTCGCCGAATGTAGCTTGCAACGCGAGACTAGACACCTGAAGAGGTCACCATTCCAGGAAACCGGTCGCCGCGTTTTTTCTCTGGCTGCTGCGTCGGTTCACGAATCCTTCGTGAACCGATGTGCAATCCTTATGAAGTCGGTTCTAAGCCGTGGCGCGGCTCAAATATGCTGCGGGAGCGTCCTCTTGGCCAGCATTGGCTTCAGCGCTGTTCTCCCCGATCCGCGCCAGACGCTCACGCAGTTGCTTGCCGATGACAGCCGCGCCGGCCGGGCGGAAGATCTGGTCGTGCATGCCCGGCACCTCGGTGACGACCAGGTTGTCCGGTTTGCCCGTGACGACTGCCTCCCATCCCAGATCGTGCGCGAACAGGCGTCCATTGAGCACCTGGCCACTGCGGAAGATCTGCACGTCGCCGTCATAGGGGGCAGGACGATACCGCGCCTGCTGCGCGAGCAGATATTCGATGTACCAGCGATTCTCCGAAACCATATGCTCTGAGGCATTGCCCTGAATCAGGCCGAGCTTGAGCGCAAGGTTGGCAATGCCGAGCCAGCGGACGATCCGGTACTGGTTGAGGAACGAGACCATCGAGGTCTCGCCCCGCAGCGCCTTGCGGAAGTCGCGCGGAATGTTGTCGGCGCGCACCTGCATCTTGCGCAGTTGCCGGTCGTACCAGGGCATCGATTCGCGATAACCCGGGCACCAGGAATCGTTGAGAATGACGAGCTCCACCGTTTCGCCTTCGCGCCTGAGCTGATGGGCCGCTTCCAGCGACAGCGCGCCGAGCACGCAGTGCCCCATCAGAATATACGGGCCGTGTGGCCGGGCCAGCCGGATCAGCCGCACGGCGTCCGCGGCGACGTCCTGGAACGCGCGCTGCGGGAATTCGCGCGGGGCGCCTTCCGGGATCATCGGAATATCGATGATGGGACGTTCGTCGCCGATCTGCCGGGCCAGTTCATAGAACACGGCCGTGTTGTTGAGCGCGATGATGGGCGTGCCCGGCGCATTCTCGTTGAAGCGCACGATATTGCGCGCTTTCGCTTCCAGTTCGGCCTGACTCATGAAACCGCTGTTGCCGACGCCCGCTACGAAGGTCGCCGTTGCTTTCGCGGCAGCGGGCGCCACCGGCAGCTTCGCGTTGATCTCGACGGTTTCCAGCATCTCGCGCCACTTCGCCAGATGTCCGTCTATCGTCCCGATGTCATAGAGGTCGGTGTCGCCTTCACAGGAGATGCGCCAGCCATCCGGGCGCCGCACCATGAAGAAGTTCAGGTCGTAGAGCGCGCCGGCGTTGAAGGAGGGCGAGGTCGTCGCAGCGAAAACGCCCCGGCGAACTTCGTCGCCGCCGCCTACGAAGCTTTGCTGCAGGGCGAAATTGACCGAGCACAGCGGCGGGCGATCCCCATCGGCTACCTCGCCCGCCATCTCCATCATCTCTTCGAACGGCAAGTGCAGATGTTCGATGGCGTCGCTGAGCTTGGCGCCGCACTGCGCCGTGACGGCGGCCACGCTACTGCCTTGAGGCACGTCGAGGCGCAGTATCACCGTGTTGATC
Source organism: Paraburkholderia caribensis (assembly GCF_002902945.1). Taxonomy (NCBI): domain Bacteria; kingdom Pseudomonadati; phylum Pseudomonadota; class Betaproteobacteria; order Burkholderiales; family Burkholderiaceae; genus Paraburkholderia; species Paraburkholderia caribensis. The sequence goes on along the minus strand of NZ_CP026101.1, from coordinate 2,043,079 downwards.
AGCGGCCCGACCACGCCTTCGAGTTCCTGCTGATCCCGCACCGACATCTGGGTGCCCATGGCGACCTTCGTCTGGCCTGCCGCCTTCTGTAAGGCCATCGCGAGGCTCGCGGCGGCAACGCTGAACAGCGTGACGCCTTGCGCCTTGGCAGCCGCGATCAGCCGGTCGCTGAGCGCGCCGGGCAGGAGAATCGAGCGGATGATGCCCTGGAAGCGTCGCGCCTGCGGCCGCGCACGATCGCCGGGAACATCGAAGCGACTGAAATCCTGCAGCTCCTGGCGCCAGTGGGCGCGCGCGCGATCGAGCGCACCGCTGGCAAGGAACTCTTCCTTCCACAGCGCGTAGTCGCCGTGGTGAAGATCGACATCGGGATAGGCGGGCTCGAGGCCGGCATGCACGGCCGCCAGTCCTTCGACGAGTTCGCGCACAAGGATCGCGAACGACCAGCCGTCCATCACGAGCGAATGGAAGGTCAGCTGCAGTTCACCCTGTGTGGCTGACCTGGGCAACCACACGGCCCGGAAGAAGGAGGGCGACGTCAAGGCGAACGGCGTGCGGGCCTGCTGCCCGCCGACGCGCTCGGCCTCCGCAAGGCCCTCCTTTTCGTCGAAACCGCTGAGGTCGACCACGTCGAGCTGGAAGGGCGCGCGGCTCCAGACCTGTTGACGCAGCCCTGCACCCGTCATCAGGAAGCCGGTACGCAATACCTCGTGCCGCGCAACCAGTTCGCGGAGCACCTGTTCGATGCTCGCGGCGTCCAGCGGTCCCGACAACTGCAGCCGGAACGCGATGTTGAGCGCGGAGGCCTTCGGCGACGCCTTTTGCTCATGCCAGAACCTGACCTGGCAGGCCGTCGCCGGGAACACGGCGTAGCTGGCTTCGACTTCGTCAGCTGGGGCGATCTTAAAGGCTAGTCCGTTCATCGCTCAGACTCCTTCGGCGACTCTGCGCTTGAAATTGAGGATCGACGGACGGGCGACCACAGGCGCCGCCATCAGTTCGTCTGCCGGCGGGCCGTCGAGGCTCGCCGCCAGTTCGGCGATCGTCAGATTTTTCATGAGCTGACGCGCATCGACACCCAGTCCGCGCTCGTTCATTCGCGCGACGATGCGGAACAGCTGGAGGCTGTCTGCGCCGAGGCTGAAGAACTGCTGGTCGAGGCCGACCTGCTGGAGGCCGAGCACGTCTGCCCAGATCGCTGCGATGGTCGACTGCGTCTGCGTCATGGCGGCGGGTGCTGCCGTTACGGGCTCGATCACGATGGCCTCGGCGGCCACGGGTTCGATCGGCATCGGAGCGGGCGGCACCACCTTGAGCGCCGCATGCGCAGGACGCACGGGCGTGGCCACCATGTCCGCGGTCGGCACGGGCAGGGCCTTGCGATCGAGCTTGCCGTTGCTGGTCTGCGGCAGGGCGTCGAGCGTCATCCACAGGGTCGGCACCATGTACGCGGGCAATTGTCCGGCCACGTGCGCGGCGACGGCTGCGTGGTCGCTCTTCTCAGAGGCCGTCCCGACGAGGTAACCCACCAGACGCGGACTGTCGCCGACGGTATGCAGCGCGACGGCAGCGGCGGCCACGCCGGGCGCCTTGCGCAACGCAGCCTCGATATCCTCGATCTCGATGCGGAAGCCGCGCAGCTTGATCTGCTGGTCACGACGGCCGAGGTGCTGCAGCGAGCCATCGGCGAGGCGTTTGGCCAGGTCACCCGTGCGGTAGAGGCGGCACGGCGCTGCGCCTTCGATCGCCACCAGCCTGAACGCGGCATCGGTGAGATCGGGGCGGTTGAAATAGCCCTTTGCGAGGCCATCGCCGCCAATCCACAGTTCGCCGCTCACGCCTTGCGGCGCCAGATGCAGGTCGTCGGTGAGCACATGCAGCTGCGTATTCGCGAGGGGCGCGCCGATCACCACTGCGCCGTTCGCCACGACACGCGAAGCGGACGACCAGATCGTCGTTTCCGTCGGACCGTAGAGGTTCCACACTTCCGCGCCCGTCGCCAGCAGCGCGTCGGCGAGATCGCGCGGCAGCGGCTCGCCGCCACACAGGATCTTGAAGCCTTGCGGGACCTTGAAGCCGGCTTCCAGCAGCATGCGCCAGAGCGACGGCGTCGCCTGGAGCACGGTGGCAGCCTGCTCGTTCAGCCGCGTCACCAGCTCGTAACCGGTGCGCACCTCGGCATGGCCTGCGATGAAGGTTTGCCCGCCCGCGATCAGCGGCAGGAACAGTTCGAGACCCGAAATATCGAACGAGAACGTCGTGACGGCGACGATCCGGTCGCTGGCCGTGAAGCCCGGCGCTTGCGCCATCGACAGCAGGAAGTTGCTCAGCGCGCGATGCCCGATCTCCACGCCCTTGGGCTGGCCCGTCGAGCCCGACGTGAAGATCACGTAGGCCGAGTCCGCATCCGATACGTCAGGCAACGTCACGGCTGCGTCGTCGTGTTGCGCAAGCAGCGTCTCCAGGTCCAGCACGCGGTGCGCGCCGGGTTCCAGCACGGCCCGGCTTGCGCCATCCGTGAGGATGGCGGCGATGTCGGCGCCGTCGAGGATCTGGCGCAGGCGCGCAGGCGGCATCGTCATGTCGAGCGGCACGTAGGCGCAACCGGCGCGCCACACGCCGATCATGGCGGCTACCGTCATCACGCTCCGGTCCATTGCAATGGCGACGCGTCCGCGCGGCGCGATACCTGCCGCCACGAGACTGCGGGCGATCCGGCTGGCGCTTGCATCGAGCTCGCCGTAGCTCAGGCGCAGGACCTCGTCCGACACGGCCGGCGCATTGGGCGTCTGACGAGCCTGCGCGGCGATCATCGCGGGAGTCGTCTGCGAGAGATCGTAGGCACGCTGCGAGTCGTTCAGTTCATCGCGCAGATAGTGGATCTCGGCATCGTTGAGCAGGGGCAGTGCGGCGATCGTGGTGCCGGCATCGCGGGCAATCGCGCCCAGCAGGTTTTCGTAGTAGCCGAGCCAGCGCTGGATCGTCGCTTCGTCATAGACGTCGGTGTTGAAGTCGCAATCCAGACGCAGACCCTTTGCCGATTCGATGACGTTCAGGAACAGATCGAAGTTGCTATACGCCTTCGCGTTCGGCGTGAAGCGCGTCGTCACGCCCGCCATGTCGAGTTCGCCGTCGACCTTCTCCAGGTTGAACTGCAGATCGGTCAGCGGCAGCCGGTTGAGATCGCGCTTGACGCCGAGGTCGCGCACCAGCGCGCCATAGGTGTAGTTCTGCCGGTCGCCGGCGTCGTACAGATGATCGCGCACCGCCTTCATGTGCGTGGCGAAAGGCTGGTTGCGGTCGAACCTGACGCGCAGCGGCAGGAAGTTGACGCAGTGCCCGACCAGCAGCGCTTCGCCCGCTTGCGACTGGCCAGCCATCGGCGCGGCGATCACGACATCGTCGTTGTTCGACAGGCGGCCGAACAGCACCTGGGCCGCGCCGAACAGCGTGGCGAACAGCGAGCAGCCTTGCTTCGACGAAGCGGTCTTCACCTGCTTCAGAAGGTCGGCTCCCAGATGGCGTGTCGTCGACGCGCCGCTGAAGCTCTTGAGTTCCGGGCGCGGACGATCGCCGGGCAAATCGGGCTGCGGCGCGGGCTCGCGATGGAGGTTCATCCAGAACTCGCGCGTGTCCGCGTCGACGCCGGCTTCATCCTGCGCCTTGGCGAAGGCGAGAAAACTTTGCACCTCGTCGAGTTCCGCCTTGACGCCCGACACTTCCGCCGCGTAGAGAGCGGACAGATCGCGCAGGATGATGTTGATCGACCAGCCGTCGCAGATGATGTGATGGGCGGTAAACACGAAGGCCCACTTCTGGCTTTCCAGCCGCACGAGCCCGGCACGGGCGAGCGGCGCGCGGGTGAGATCGAACGCCTCGCGGGCTTCCGCATCGATGATCGACGCGAGTTGCCCGGCGGGATCGGCGTGGCCGGACAGGTCGATCTTTTCCAGCGGAACGGCCGTCGCCGGGTCCGCGAACATCGTGTCGCCGACGCGCGAGAAGTGCACACGCAGCGCATCGTGGCGGGCCACCGTGGCCGCGAAGGCGCGTTCGAACGCGGCCTCGTTCAGGTTGCCGTTCAGTTCGAGCGTGAACGACTCGTTGAACGCGAGCGAGGCTTCGTTGCCCAGCTGAGCCGACAGCCAGATTTCTTTTTGCGGCTCGGTGAGGGGCGCCTGGGTGAGTTGCAACGGTTCGGCCTGCGGCACGGCAGCCGGGGCCTCCTGCGCGCTGCCGAGAATGCCGACGCGCTGGAGCGCGGCGATACTTTCGATGAACGCGTCGCCGATCTTGCGGATGTCCTCGTCCGAATGGCTGGTTGTCAGGAAGCAGGGGAAGCCTTCCATGATGTGCACGCCGAGGTAGCGCATATACGGATAGAACAGGCTGCCCAGACGGTCTTCGCCCGCAAAGCTGACGTAGAACCAGCTCGAGAAGGATTCGGCGCGTGCCGCGATGCCGACTTTCTCCAGATGGCCATTGATGCGTTGCACGAGCCCGTCCATGCGGGCGGCGAGCGTTTCCTGCAGCGCCGGGCCGGCTTCCTTCAGATGCAGCAGCACGGCTTTCATCGCTGCCAGCACCACGGGGTGGCGCACGAACGTACCGGCGAAGAAGGTCGGCGGGACTTCGGGAACCGATGCGTCGCCGAATTGCCACTGGCCGCCGTCGAGCGCATCCATGAACTGGGCGCTGCCGGCCAGCACGCCGACGGGCAGGCCGCCGCCGACCACCTTGCCGTAGGTCGCCATGTCGCCCTTGATGCCCCAGTAGCCTTGCATGCCGGCGGGGTGGACGCGGAAGCCCGTCACGACCTCGTCGAAGATCAGCGCGGAGTCATTGGCCGCCGTGATGTCGCGCAGCTGCTGCACGAATTCCTTCGGCCGCAGATTGGGGTGACGCGACTGCACGGGCTCGAACAGCACACCGGCGATATCGTCGATGTTGGCCTTGATCCATTCGAGGCTTTCGGACCTGGCGTAGGGCAGCACGACCATGTTGCCCACCGAGTTCTGCGGGATGCCGGGGGCGAGCGGGAAGGCACGCGGGACGCCCGCCTCGCTGCCCGGCTTGACGAGGACTTCGTCGAACTGGCCGTGATAGTCGCCGTCGAAGCAGACGATCTTGTCCTTGCCCGTCACCGTGCGCGCGAGGCGCATCGCCGCCATCACGGCTTCGGAGCCGGTGTTGCAGAAGGTGACGCGCTGATGCCCCGTCATGTCGGCGAACATCTGCGCGACTTCGCCCGCCAGCGGGGACTGCGGTCCGATCGCGAAGCCTTCCGCCATCTGCGCGTTGACGGCGTCCACCACGAAATCGGGCGTATGGCCGAACGCGGTCTGGCCGTAGCCATTGACTATGTCGATGTATTCATTGCCGTCGACGTCCCAGATCTTCGACCCCTTGGAGCGCTGGGCAACGATCGGATAGACCAGCTCTTTCCATTCCTCGCGGAAGCCGCTCGCCGTACGCGGATCGGCGAGCACGGCACGGTAGGACTGCGTACGCGCTTTGGAGGTCGGTGTTTTCGCCGAGTAGCGCGCCGTCAGGTCCGCGATGAACGCGGTCTGAGCATCTGTCATCTGCGCGGAGTTCGTCGCGCCTGGCTTGTAGGCGGTGAAGCGCGTCGGGCGGTTTTCCTCGAACTTGATTTCGGGGCCGGCGGACGGCTTGAGCGCGGCGGCTGCCGCGACGGGCACGGGCGCCGTGGCTTGCACGGGTGCTGCCGCTGCCTGCACGGCGGCGGCAGGCTGCTGGACGGCCAGCGGTGCGCCTTGCAGCACGTCGAGCTGACGCGCCATCAACGACTGCATCGCGGCGATCTGGTCGCGGATCACCGACTGGATATCGCCCGAGGCCGGGGCTGCCGCCATTGCCGGTGCGGCGAAGCCAGGCGCGGCCACGATGGGCGCGGCCGCGACGGGCGCCGTAAGGGCAACGGGTGCGGCAACGGGCGCGGCAACGGCAACGGGCGCTGCGGCCGGCTGTTCGGGATCGGGCGGCATAGCGCCGTCGAGGAACTCGGCCAATGCAGGCAGCGTCGGATAGTCGCTCATGATCTGCCGGAAGCTGACCGTGACGTCGTAGCGACGGCGAAGCTGCCGGGAGACCTGTCCCATCAACAGCGAGTCGTAACCGAGGTCCCAGAAGGTCATGTTCGGGTCGGACGTATCGGGCGCCTCACCGGAAATCTCGGCGAGAAGAGCGGCCAGTTCGGCAATCAGGCGCGGTTTGCGGTCGATTTGGACGGTTTGGGTCATGGCGGTCTGAGAGAGGGTGGTGATGGCGTCGGACGAGGCTGGAGCGGCAATCGCCGCGGCTTGCGTCGTGAGGTTGCGTGAAGAGGCAGTTGCAGGGGCGTCGATCCAGTGCCGTTCCTGTTCGAACGGATAGGTCGGCAGCGAAATGCGGCGGGCGGCTTTCGGCTGGACGGTTTTCCAGTTCGGCGTGAGCCCGTTCAACCACAGCCGCCCGGTCGCTTCGGCGAGAACGGCAAGCTCGCGGTCGCGCATCGCGAAATCGGGCAGTGAGGCCATCGCGCCCAGATACCGGTCCTTGGGCAATCCCTGCATTGCAAAGGTGGTCAACGTCCGGCCGGGGCCGATTTCGAGCAGCAGCGGCTCGCCTTCCGCCGTCACCGTGGCGAGCGCGTCGCTGAAGCGCACCACGTCGCGGCAATGTCCGGCCCAGTAACGTCCCGGCACGGGCTGATCCATTGAAGCCCATTGCCCCGTCACCGACGACACATACGGAATCTTCGGGCGTGCGAACGAAAGGGTATCGGCGAGCTTTGCCAGATCTTCGACGACGCCGGACATCATGCGCGAGTGGAAGGCGTGAGACGTGTGCAGGCGCCGATGCTCGATATCGCCGGCTTTCAGCGTGGCTTCGAACGCTTCGATGGCGGCGAACGGGCCCGCCACCACGCTGAGCGTCGGCGCATTGATCGCGGCCAGATCGACATCGGCGGGCAGCATGGGCCTCAGATCGGCCTCGGACAAACGCACCACCAGCATCGCGCCCGGTTCGGCCGACTGCATGAGCGCGCCACGCTTCGCGATGAGGTACAGCGCGTCTTCGAAGGCGATTGCCTCGGCCACGCAGGCGGCGACCAGTTCGCCGACGCTATGGCCGATCATCGCCGCCGGCTTGATGCCGCGCGATATCCACAACTGCGCCACTGCGTATTCGACGAGGAACAGCGCCGGCTGCGCGTAGATCGTCGAACGGATGGGATGCGGGGTATCGTCGCCTTCCGGGGTATCGCTGAACATCAGCGTGCGGATATCCAGCCCGACGTGCGCAGCCAGCGCTTCGGCGCCCTTGTCGATCCATTCGCGATAGACAGGCTCGGTGCGATAGAGCGCTTCACCCATGCCCGGATATTGCGAGCCCTGCCCGGGGAACATGAAGACGACGGGCGGCGCGGCCTGCGGGGCCTGTGCTTCGATGGCGCCCTTCTGCAGCTTCGCCTGGGCCTGATCGGCGCTCTCGGCGATCACCACGGCGCGATGCGTGAAGGCGCGGCGGCCCGTTTGCAGCGTCGCTGCCACGTCGGCGAGCGAGACGCCGGGATTGGCTGCGAGATGGCTGGCAAGATTGGCCTTCGCGCGTTCGAGCGCTGCTGCGCTCCTTGCCGAAAGCGGCAGTATCTGCAGCCCGTCTTGCTGCTCGGATGCGTCGATGCGATGCGGCGCTTCTTCCAGCACCACGTGGACGTTCGTTCCGCCGACGCCGAACGAACTCACGCCCGCGCGGCGCGGCGTCGGGCCATCCGCCCAGGGACGCGCTGCCTCGTTGAAGAAGAACGGGCTGTTCGTCACGTCGATGCCCGGGTTCGGCGCATGGAAATGCGTGAGGGGAGGCAACGTACGATCGCGCAGCGCGAGCGCCGCCGCCATGAAACCTGTCACGCCCGCTGCCGCGTCGAGGTGTCCGACGTTGGCCTTCGCCGAGCCGAGCGCGCAGAACTGGCCGCCTTCGACGCCCCCCAGGCGGAATGCCTGCACGAGGCCCGCGAATTCAATCGGATCGCCGAGCGGCGTCGCCGTCCCGTGGGCTTCGATATAGCCGACGGTGGCGGGATCGATGCCCGCCTCGGCGTGCGCGATGGCGATCGCGCGGGCTTGTGCGTCGACGCTCGGCGCAGTGAAGCCGACCTTGTCGGAGCCGTCGTTGTTCATGCCGACACCACGGATTACGGCATAGATGGGATCCTCGTCGGCGATGGCATCGTCGAGACGTTTCAGCAGGACCACGCCCGCGCCGCTGCCGAACACCGTGCCGCGGGCGCTGGCATCGAACGGGCGGCAAACGCCGTCGGGCGCGCCCATTCCGCCTTCTTCGTAGAAGTAGCCGCGCTTCTGCGGGAAGGTGATCGATACGCCGCCCGCCAGCGCCATGTCGCAGCGTCCGGCGCGAAGGTTCTCGACCGCGAGGCCGATCGCCGTCAGCGATGTGGAGCATGCCGTCTGGACCGAAATGGCAGGCCCTCTGAGGCCGAGCTTGTAGGCGGTGCGGGTGGCGACGAAATCGCCCGCGCCGACCAGCTTTTGATACTCGCCAATCTGGAACTGGCTCGTGAACTCGTCGATCACGCCACGATCGGTCAGGACGTGCTTGAGGAAGTAGGTGTTCATCGAGGTGCCGGCGAACACGCCGACGGCACCGGCGATCGTCGCCGGATCGTAGCCGGCATCCTCGAACGCCTCCCAGGCGATCTCCAGGAACAGGCGCTGTTGCGGGTCGGTCAGCGCGGCCTCGCGCGCCAGCACCCCGAAGAAGCCGGCATCGAAACGGTCGACGTCCTGGAGTATCGGCCGTGCCTTCACATAACGCTCCTCGCGGCGTGAGCCGTCGTCGAAGCTGTCTTCCAGTTCCGCCACGTCGAAATGCGTGATGCAGTCGCGCCCCGCGAGGACGTTCGCCCAGAATTCGCGGACATTGCGCGCGCCGGGAAACCGTCCGGACATGCCGACGACGGCGATAGCCCCGTCTTGCACGTCCCGGCGCCGCCGGATGGCGCCTTGCTGCGCCAGGCCGAGCGCGTCGCGCAGATGCGTGGCCAGCGCCTCGACGTTGGGATGCCGGAACAGGTCCACCAGCGCGACCTTGGCCGACACGTCGCGCGCGATGATGGCATGCGCCCGCATCAGATCGAGCGAGCGCAGGCCGAGATCGAAGAAGTTCGAGCGGCGATCGACGGGGTTGCCGAGCAGCCCCTCGAACACGGCCGCCAGCTTTCCGGCGATGTCGTCGTCGACCGGCCCGGCTTCGGCGGGCGCTGCGGCGGGCGTGTCGAGTCCCGCGAGCAGGGCTTTGCGGTCGATCTTGCCATTCGGCGTCAACGGAAAGTCCGGCAGGACACGCAGTTCCGCCGGGACCATGTAATCGGGAATGGCAGCCTTCAGATGCGCGCGCAACGCGTCGAGGAAGCGTGCGGCATCGGCGGCATCGGCCTTCACGAAGCCCGCGATCGACTTGCCTCTGCGGCCTTCGAATGCCGCCACGGCCGCATCGGCGACGCCGGGCGCAACGCGCAGTGCATGCTCGATTTCATCCAGCTCGATGCGCTTGCCCGCGATCTTGATCTGCCGGTCGTTGCGGCCCAGGAAATCGATGGCGCCGTCCGGGCGGCGGCGCACGAGGTCGCCCGTGCGGTAGAGCTTGCCGCTCCGCGTGAAGACGTCGTCGATGAATTTTTCCGCCGTCAGTTCGGGGCGATTGAGGTAGCCGAGCGCCACGCCGTCGCCGCCCGTGACGAGCTCGCCGACTTCGCCGTCGCTGACGGGAACCAGCTTGTCGTCGACGATGTAGACGCGCGTGCCCGCGATCGCGTCACCGATGGGAATCGCCTCGCCCTGTGCCGATGCCTCGCTGTCGCGCGGAATGCGGTAGCAGCAGGTGAAAGTCGTGTTTTCGGTCGGCCCGTAGCCGTTGATGATCTGCAGCCCGGGGTGGGCCTCCATGACCTTGCGGATATGCACGGGCGACAGCACGTCGCCGCCCGTCAGCACTTCCTTGAGCGGCAGAAAGGCCTCCAGCCGATAGTCGGCGAGCGCATTGAAGAGGCCCGCCGTGAACCACGCACTCGTGACGCCGAGCCGCGCCATGTCGGCGGCGATCGTGTCGAGCGAAGGTTGGACTTTGTTGATGATCGCGGCGCTGCCGCCGTTCAGCAGCGGACCCCAGATCTCCAGCGTGCTTGCATCGAAGGCAAGCGGCGCGAGGTTGAGGAAGCGCGTCTGCGGCGACAGGGCAGTGAAGGTCTGATCGCGCACGAGGCGCAGAATCGCGCGATGCGGAACGATCACGCCCTTGGGCTTGCCCGTCGAGCCGGACGTATACATGATGTAGGCAGGGTCGTCGGGACCCGTCGCATGCAGCGGAGCGGGATCGACAACTGCCGACGATGCCACGATTTCGGCCAGATCGATCATCACGCCATTCAGGTCGCCCACGCTGGCAAGCGCCGCCCCTTCCGCGATGATGAGCCTGGGCGCGCAATCGGCAACGATGAAATCGAGCTGGGCTTTGGGATAGGCAGGGTCCAGCGGCACATAGACGGCGCCCAGACGCAGGATGGCCAGCATCAACGCCAGCGTGTCCCGGCTGCGCGGAACCATGATGGCGCAACGATCGCCTCGCTCCAGGCCCATGCTGGTCAGGACGCTTGCGAGGCGGGCCGAACGCTCGCCGAGGGCGGCATACTGTTCTTCACCCGTCTGGTCGATCACAGCGACATGATCGCCAAACTCGCCACATACGGCATCGAAGCGCGCCGCTACGCCAGGTGCATGACCTGCGCCGCCCGGCAAGTCGCTCAAATATCCATCTCTATGTGACATCTGCCGGTCTCCAGAAGTGTGATGAAGGAATTGAACTGAGCCCCGCGTGGCGCTTGGCGCTCATGTTGCGGGGCCGGTTACGGGAAGCGCGGGCAGCACGTGGCTGTCCACGCGTGTCCCACGCCTCAAACGCGAAATTTGCGGTAAGTGAAAGTTAAACTCCTGCGGGATGCCTATCCGTACGCCGTCGCACACACGGGCGTCGCAACAACACATTGCGCAGAGGAGTTCGTACGGAATGGCGCCAAGCCGCGCGTCATGCCGCAAACAGGTGCATCGTGTGATGCTCCTGACCTGCATCCCGTCGCGGGAATGGGTGTGCCAGCAGGCGCAACGTCGGCAGAGCGACGGTCGCTTCGACGCGATGGTCAACGGTTGATGGTCGGGTTGCGCGTGGCGAAACTGCGTCACGGCATGACGGAAAACGAAAATGGATGCTTGCCCGGCAGGCCCGTGCTTCAGCATGCTCGTGCGTGCGGACGCGCTCTGGCTATGCTCGCCAGTCAATAGGACAGTCGTACCTTTCGTTGGAATATTTAGTTGGTACTGCGATGTATGCGAACGGGGAAGTCGTAGGGCGCTACAGGTGGAGCAATGTCCGCGCTGCGTGCCTGCAGCTGCCGTCCGTCAGTTCATTTTGACGATCGACCAGTTCGTGCGTCGTGCTGCCACCGCTCCCGCACAGCCGGGACGCGATGACAGGGCACAAATGCGCCAATGCGTCGCTTCCTCCGCTTCGCCGCCGACCAGGCGCGGTGTCGTGTCGCCGTGAATGGAAAGATCGAACTCGAAGTGGGTCGGTGGCAGGATGAAGCCCGTGCCGAGCGCCTTCAGGCAGGCCTCCTTGCGCGCCCAGCTTTCGAAGAAGACGTTCTGCCGTTCCGCGTCCGGTAAGGCGGCGAATTGCGCGCGCTCCCGCGCGGAGAATACTTCGAGCGGCAAGCTCTCTTCGATCGTCCGGAATTGTTCGACGTCGATGCCGACCTCGAAACCGTTCGAGACGGCGAGCGCCGCTGCATTTTCGCTGTGGCTGAGATTGAAGCAGATCCGCCATTCAGCGGGCTGGCTCGCGCAGAACGGTTTGCCATCCGAACCATAGCCAAGCGTGATCGCCGATGGCGCTAACCCGACATAGCGGCCAAGAAGCTGCCTGAGTTCGCCCCGGCCTGCCACATAGCGACGGCGATGCCGTTCGAAGCGGAACCGGTTGGCGCGCTCGCGCTCTTCCTCCGATAGCGTTTCCCAGTGCCGTTCAAAATCGTCGGCGCAGGCATCGAGGTCCCACTCCCAGACATGCACTTCTTGCGTAGAGGGGCGCGTAAGGAGAGAAGAGGGCATGGAAAGTCTGGACTCGACGGGCGCAGGGCTGGTCGATTCTACAGGATCGACATCAGCGGGCTGACATCCCTCATCGGCGATCAGCCACGACATGGTCTGCGCTCCGTTCGTCCGAATTCATCCGCGACCCGCCAGTTTCGATCCATTAAGTAAATATGGATTGCTAATAGATTGGCGAGGTTAGATGGCCTCGACTGCGGCGAACGCAAGGCGGTCCGAGATTGAATCAAAATTGCAACCCGATGTTCTTCGCCGCACTTCACAGCCGGGTACATCCGCTTGACGCGATGTCGCCCGGTTGATGCGCAGGCGCGCAACGTCACGAGGTCGAACAGGATCGCGTGCGATCGTCAGGCCAGTGCTGACGCCGCACGCTATCTCTTCACGGAACCGTTCAAAGCTGTCGATTGCAAACCCGCGCGCCGCGACCTGCAATCGAGTCCGTCCACACCATCGCGCAGCTGCACACTTCAACCTACCGTTTCGGCTTCACGCAGGCGCGGCAACAGACGGTCGAACTCGCGCTTCACGAGGCCGTAGCATTCGCAGGCGCGCGCTTCGAGACCCTTGCGATCGAGCACGCGGATGTGGCCGCGGCTGTGATGGATCAGGCCGTCGTTGTGCAGCTTGCCGGCCGCTTCCGTGATGCCTTCGCGGCGTACGCCGAGCATGTCGGCGATCAGCTGTTGCGTGACGGACAGATCGTCCGATGCGACACGGTCGACTTCGATCAGCAGCCACCGGCAAAGTTGCTTGTTCAACGAGTGATGCCGGTTGCAGGCTGCCGTTTGCGCGACCTGGGTGAGCAGGGCGTGCATGTAGAGCAGCATCAGGCGACGCAGGAAATCCGAGCGTGCGAACTGCTGGCGCAGCGCTTGCGCCGTCATCCGGTACGCGAAGCCCGAGCACTGCACCTGCACGCGGTTCGGCATGGTCTCGCCGCCCGTCAGCACGGGCACGCCCGTCATGCCTTCGCGGCCCACTGCGGCGATTTCGACGGAACCGCCGTCTTCCATCGTCGACAGCATCGAGATGATGGCCGTGGTCGGGAAGTAGACGTGATGGATACGTTGTCCCGAGTCGCACAGCAGTTGCTCCGTGCGCAGATGAACGAGTTCGAGATGAGGGGCAATGGCCTGCCACTCATGGGACGGCAATGCGCCGAGCAAATGATTGCCGTGCAGATCGGATTGAAGCGTCAACATGATCGGTCCTCGCATGAAGCCGTGCCCTGCACGACCCCTTGTTTTTTAACCCGGCGCTGCACGCTTCCCGATGTCTTGCCGCCTGGCTTGCGGCGAGATACGTACAGACCAGCCCCGTCAACCATCCATCGATGCCGTTGTTGTGAATGTCTGCATCGACGTTGGCAAATTCACTGCGCCCACCATCTAGCGAGGACTGTGCCAAACGACTGGAAAATGAGCGCTGGTGCGGCGCAGCGTGACGAGCAACTTCGTCGAATCGCCTAAAACGTATCGTTTTGTTTCAAAACTGCACAATGGCATTTGTCGGCGGATTCGAGAATTCATCTTAAGTTATACAAGCTAACTCACTGATTTTGCATGGGTTGAAAATAGCCTGGCAATGACCTGTTAAGCCCGATCAGGCGTGAAACACGGGCGAAACGCCCACCGAAGAGTGATTCCGCGCTGAACGCGATTTGATTCAGATGTGTTCCATGAATTTAGTGTGCTGCCGCACCGAAAACCGATTTTTGGAGGAGAGCGGGATTTTTGCAGCGCGATTGTGTCGTACGAATTCCAACGGCTCGAGCGCGAGTGTTGGCGCGCTCCGTCATTCTTCAGTTGGATGGGCGGCAGCAAGCCGTTGGGATGCGCAAACGTTTTTGCGGCAGCACATCGCGCCTGTTGCGCTGAGTACCCGTACTTTGTCTTCTCGGTACTGTGCGCCCGCGATATGGGCGAAGCGCGTGAAGCGCTGCGGTCATGCAAATGAACGCGTTGTGATGCAACGCGCTACCCGTAGCGTCACTGGCGAGCGCGTGCCTCAACTCAAATGGGCAACGTTGACGGTATCTTCACGTGACCGGGCTATTTCAACCTGCACGGTCCGCGTCCGGTTTGTCTCATTGATGAGAATCGCCGGGACCGATCAGTCCTGCAACGGCAGCAAACACGCCCGCTAGCGTGTGCCGTCGCGGTCAGCGCGGCGGCTACAACGCGTCGGGCGAGAACGTTCCCACCGAGGCCGTCTGAATGAGCGGCGCGTTCAGGCTGCCGCCGCTTCGCGCGCCCTGCAATTCGGTAACGGCCGCAGCCAGTGACTCGATGCTCGAAAATACGTCGCGCGTGAGCATGCGGTTCGGGATCTCGATGTCGAATTCGTCTTCGATCGATAGCATCAGCTGCACGGTGCCGATTGCCGAGAGGCCGGCTGCATAAAGGTCTGCGTCGTCGGCGAGCATGTCGGGCGGCACGTCGAGCCGTGCCCATTCGGAAAGAATGCGTCGCAGTACCGTTTTCATGAGCGCAGCCCTCAATGGGTGTAGGCCAGCCGCTAGTGGCTCAGGTCCGGCGTATAGGCTTGCGGTTGCCAGAGCCCGTCGATGATCCAGGATGGTCGATCGCGACGGGGGCGCCGGTTGAATCTATTTAACGGATTGCGACGCGCCGGCGTCAGTGCGTTGCCACACGGAAACGCGAGAGTGCAGGCGCGCGGCCGTACAGCAGACAGATTCCCGATGTCGACAAGCAGAAAGGGATGGCGCTGCGCCGTGTCCGGCACACGGGTTACATTGATCTCAAAGCGCGAAGAAAGTGTGTGTACACGTACAGAGAGGGACGCTGAAGATCGGTTCCAATGGCGCTCAGATGTGTTGCATCGAAGCATTGACGCGTGATGGACGTCATGGGTGATTCGGGTGAGCGCGATGCATCATTGCACGGGATGACGAGTCGCTATAGAGAGGAGGATACAGAAGCGCAAATCGGAAAGAAGCTTTGCCATACGCTCGATAAGCGGGCCGGAAGAATCGAATGGACGGAAACGGTGAGAGACGATACGCCCGGGCGATTTGCATGCGGACTGCTAATTGATTCGATCGGTAACAAACGTAACGAATGTAACCGCAAGGGATTATCCGACGTATGAGTACAGTACTTTCAATGCAATTTTTCCCCATTCGCGCAGGCTGGCTGCGATGTACTGCTGACTTCGCTTCACGACGCGTTACACGAAAGAAACAATTGATCGGAGGGAATACCCTGTCGAGTAATTTCCCGACTGGCGTATTCAGATAAAGCGAAGCAACGTAATGTTCGCAAAATAACAAATGACACGAGGGCACGTGATCAACATTCATCGCAGGCGAGAAACGCCGCATCGGGGAGAAGGATGATGGAACAAACCAATAAAGAACGTTCCTTGGTCAGCAAGGTTATGGATGGTCTTGTGACCGGGATCGTCGAAGAGAAGTACGGCGCGGTGTTGCCGCCGCAAGACGTATTGTCGAAGGAATTCGACGTCAGCCGCACGGTGATGCGCGAGGCGCTGTCGATGCTGCTCGCCCGTCACATGCTCGACGTGCGGCCCAAGATCGGCACGCGTATCAGGCCGATGCACGACTGGCGCATGATCGACGAGGACGTCGTGAACTGGCGCTTTCGTGCGAAGCCCGATCCCACGTTCTTGCGCGACGTGATCGAGTTCCGCGTGCTGATCGAACCGCGCGCCGCTGCGCAGGCGGCCACGCGCGGCAACGCCTCGGACATCGCCGCGATCCGCGATGCGTTCGAGGCTTTCCGCAACAGCCCGCCCGGCGAGCCCGGGCATCAGACTGCGGATGAAGCACTGCATACGCGTATCGTGATTGCGAGCGGCAACCAGTTCTTCCAGCAGATGGCGGCCATCATTCGCGGCGCGCTGTCCGCGTTGAAGCCGCTCGTCGATCTGCCGCAGAGCGCATGGGAAGAGACGGTGCGGCTGCATTCGCGGGTGGTCGACGCGATCGAGCGGCACGATGCGAAGGAAGCGGAAACGGCGGCGATCGCGCTGATCGATTTCTCGATGAGCCGCCTGAGCAGTGCCATGCCGGACGCGGCGGCCTGAGGCCGGGCAGGAGAAAGACAGTACCAGCGTGACCAGGCAGCACGCGAGGCCGTGCGAAGGCGAGTCCGACGAAGTGATACGCGACATCGGCGACAATGTCGGCTGTCACTCACTGGACGGACACCCTTTTTGCGACCGATGAATAACGCAGCAACCCACCACCATTCCGGGCATCCCGCGACAGTACGCTGGGGCATCGTTGGCACAGGCCGCATCGCCCATCGTTTCGCGCAAAGCCTCGCGCATGTCCCTGACACGCGACTGACGTCTGTCTGGTCGCGGCGCCGCGCTCCCGCTGAAACGTTTGCGCAGCAACATGGCGCACAGGCGTTCGACAGCTTCGACACACTCCTTCAAAGCGGCATCGACGCGCTCTATATCGCGACGATGCAGGACAGCCATGCGCACTACGCGACGGCCGCGCTCGAGGCCGGTATTCATGTGCTGTGCGAAAAGCCCGCGACGGTCAACGCGGCGCAGCTCGATCGCGTGATCGCCAGCGCGCGCGCGTCGCAACGGCTCTTCATGGAAGCGATGAAGCCGCCGTTCTATCCGCTCTACAGAAAGCTGCGCGCCCATCTGGCGGCCGATCCCATCGGTGCGATCGGCCTTGTGCGGGCCGGTTGCTCGGTGCCGGGCGTGCCGGACGATCATCCGTCGCTGTCGTTCGACCAGGCGGGCGGCGCGCTGCTCGATATCGGCATCTACGAGATGTTTCTCGCCGTCGACTGGCTCGGCGCGCCGCTCGACGTGCAGACGCTCGGACGGCTCGGGCGGACGGGCGTCGACACGTTCGCGAGCCTCAACAGCCGCCACGAGAACGGCATCGCGCAGCTCTTTTGCGGATTGGACCTGTTCGGCAAGGGCGATGCGTTCATCGCGGGCACGCTGGGTCACGTCACGATTCACGAGAACTGGTGGAACCCGGCGCGCGCGACGGTGCGCTACGTGGATGGACGCGTCGTCGAGCTCGATGCGCCGTTCGAAGGCGGCGGCCTGAACTACGAGACCGCGCACTTCTGCGAACTGGTTCGCCGGGGCGAACTCGAAAGTCCCATCATGACGCACGCGAAGTCGCGGCAGATGATCGAGATGGCCGATGCGGCGCGCGCGGCACTGGGTCTCAGGTTTCCATGCGAGTGACGCTGCGGGACGAGTGCGCGCAATGATACGATCGTCACGGCCGGTGCGGGTGTGGGTGCAGGCGGGCGCCGGTGCGTTCGGCCCGGTTCGCGCCTGACCACCAGGCCGGCCGGCTTCATTTTCCTTCCGTAGACATGCTGTTTCGAGGAGCGCGATGATGCGCATGCTGGCCCGGCTGTGGCGCGAGTACAAGAGTCTCGTCGCATTTATCGTTCTGATGGTGCTGTTTCGCAGCGCGATCGCCGACTGGAACGTCGTGCCGAGCGGTTCGATGCTGCCGACCATCCGCGAGGGCGACCGCATTCTCGTCGACAAGATGGCCTACGATCTGCGCGTGCCGCTCACGCACATTGCCATCGCGCATCTGCATGAGCCGCAGCGCGGCGACATCGTAACGATCGATTCATCCGCCGCGCACGAACTGATCGTGAAGCGCCTGATCGGCCTGCCTGGCGACATCGTTGCGATGCGCGACAACGTGCTGTACGTGAACGGCGTGCGGGCGAGCTATCAGCCGCTGGCGCTCGCGCCGCTGCCCGGCGACGCCGCTTCGCCCGGCGACTATCTGACCGAGCGTTTCGCGGGCGTCGCGCATGTCGTGCGGCTCTCGGAAGTCGCGCCTAGCCCGCGCCGCTCGTTCGACCCCGTGACGGTGCCCGCGGGCGAGTATCTGATGCTCGGCGACAATCGCGATGACAGCGCGGATTCGCGCTATTTTGGTTTCTTTCCGCGTGAAGAGCTGATGGGCCGCACGCGCCGCGTCGCGTTTTCGCTCGACCCGGATCACTTCTACGAGCCGCGCTTCGACCGGTTCGGCGCACGGCTCGATGCGCTGGCGGCGCGCTAGCGTTGCTCTACCGATGCACCGCTAGCCGTTCGTCCGCGCGCCGCCGGTTCGTGGCTCAGCCCCGGCGACCGGCAAGCGCTTGCGCGCACTCGGCGACGAGGGCAGGGCCGCGATAGATGAAGCCCGTGTAGAGCTGCACGAGGGATGCGCCCGCATCGAGCTTGGCCTGCGCGTCCGCGCCCGAGAAAATCCCGCCCACGCCGATGATGGGCACCTCGCTGCCGACTTCGACGCGCAGCTTGCGGATCACTTCATTCGATGCATCGAACACAGGACGCCCCGACAGGCCGCCCGCTTCGTCGGCGTGCGGCAGGCCTTGCACGGCAGTGCGCGAGAGCGTCGTGTTGGTCGCGATCACGCCTTCGAACCGGTGACGCAACAGCGTATCGGCGATCGATTTGATCTGCTCGTCGTCGAGATCCGGCGCGATTTTCAGCGCGAGCGGCACGAGCTTGCCGTGCAGGTCGGCCAGACGCTGCTGCTTGTCCTTCAGCGCGGCGAGCAGTGCGTCGAGTTCGTCCGCGCCTTGCAACTGGCGCAGGTTCTTCGTGTTCGGCGACGAGATGTTGACGGTCACGTAGCTCGCGAACGGATAGACGCGCTCGAGGCAATACAGGTAGTCGTCGGCGGCGCGCTCGATCGGCGTGTCGGCGTTCTTGCCGATGTTCAGCCCGAGCGTGCCGCGATAGCGCGCGGCCTGCACGTTCTTCACGAACTGGTCGACGCCCGCGTTGTTGAAACCCATCCGGTTGATCACGGCATTCGCCTGCGGCAGACGGAACATGCGCGGGCGCGGATTGCCCGGCTGCGCGCGCGGCGTCACGGTGCCCACTTCGATGAAACCGAAGCCGAGCGCCGCGAGACCGTCGATGCACGCGCCGTCCTTGTCGAGACCCGCCGCGAGGCCGACCGGGTTCCTGAAGGTCAGTCCCATCACGGTGCGCGGCGAATCGGGCACATGCGGCGCGAGCGCGCCCGCGATGCCGGTGCGTCCGGCCGCGCCAAGCACGCGCAGGGTGAGATGGTGGGCGTCTTCCGCGTCCATGCGGAAGAGTTGGGCGCGTACGAGCGGATAAAGGGAACTGAACACGGCGGGGCGCCTGGCGGCTGAAAATGAGAACCCGCTATTTTAACGGTTCGGCGCGCCGGCTATCGACGTTTCGGTGTTGAAGCCCGTCTGGACAGGCCGCCAGCAGCGAAATCGCGACGCCGCGTGCCATCAGCTGCGTTCGCCGCGCGTGCCGCGCGCGCCCGCTTTCGCGGCTTCGACGGGTGAGAGATCCAGCGCGGTGGGATCGAGCACCTTCCACGTTCCGTCGAACAGCCCTTCGAGGGGCGTGAAATTGGCCTTGTAAGCCATCTTCGGGCTTTCGCGGATCCAGTAGCCGAGATACACGTGCGGCAGCTTCAGACTGCGCGCCTGCTCGATTTGCCAGAGGATGTTGTAGGTGCCGAAACTCGTGTGCGGCAGGTCGGGGTCGAAAAACGTGTACACCGACGACAGCCCGTCGCCGAGGATATCGATCATGCTGACCATGCGCAGCGTGCCGGGCATGTCGGGATGGCCCGCGTAACCGGGATTGGCCGGCTCGCGGAATTCGACGAGGCGGGAATTGATCCGGCTTTGCAACAGGAACTGCTCGTACTGGTCGCGGCTGTCGCGGTCCATGCCGCCGCCCGCGTGGCGCGCCGACTGATAGCGCATGTAGAGCGCGTAGTGCTCTTCGTCGTAGTGCAGCGGTGCGACGGTCGCGATCAGGCTGCCGTGCCGTTTCCACACCCGCCGCTGCGTACGGTTCGGCGTGAAGCGTTCGACGGGCACGCGCACGGGCACGCACGCGCGGCAGCCGTCGCAGTACGGCCGGTACGTGAACACGCCCGAGCGGCGGAAGCCCGCGCGCACGAGTTCGGTATAGACGTCGGAGTTGATCAGATGGCTGGGCGTCGCAACCTGCGAGCGCGCGACGCGCCCTTCCAGATAACTGCAAGGGTAAGGCGCTGTTGCATAGAATTGCAGCGCCGAAAGCGGTGAAAGCGGCAGCTCATTCGGGTGAGTCACGTTAGCAGCTCTCGAAGCGTTTCTGGATTTGCCCAATCCGGCTTGCTGCTCAACGGTAGCTTGCAGCGTGCCCGGCGGACGCGTCCATGGCGATTGTCATCTTTCACGCGGCGTCGGCCCTCGACGACGCTGCGCATCACGCCGCCGGCGCAAAAAGATCGCGCACGACGGTCTTGTCGAACGACCAGGGGATCGGCGCTGCGTCGACGCTTGCGCGCACATGCGCGACGAACGCCTTGCGCGCGATCTCGCGGCCGCCCAGCGACGCCAGATGCGACGTGTTCTGCTGGCAGTCTATCATTTCTATTTCGTGACGTCGCAAGTGGAAGACGAGCGCGGAGAGCGCGATTTTCGATGCATCGGTGACGTCCGCGAACATCGATTCGCCGAAGAACATTTTGCCGAACGACACGCCGTACAACCCGCCGACGCGCTTTCCCTCGTGCCACGTTTCGATGCTGTGCGCCTCGCCCCGGCGGTGCAATGCCGTGTAGGCGTCGATCACGTCCGACGTGATCCACGTGCCGCGCTGGCCGTGACGCGGCGTGAGCGCGCAGGCGCGCATCACGGCGGGGAAGTCGGCGTCGACGCGGATTTCCCAGGCGTCGTCGCGCAACACGCGCTTGAGCGTCTTTTTCAGCGAAGGCGAAATCTTGAATTCGCGCGGGCGCAGGACCATGCGCGGGTCGGGCGTCCACCAGAGCACGGGCTGACCGTCGGAGTACCACGGAAAAATGCCGCGCCGGTACGCGTCGATGAGTCTCGACGGCAGCAGGTCCGCGCTTGCCGCGAGCAGGCCCGGCGCGCCGCTCGCCGCGGATAGCGCGCGTTCGACGGGCGGAAACGGGTCGTCGGGGCCTAGCCAGGGAACCATGCGACAGCTGTCGTTGTGGTCAGCCGTCGCGCAGCGAGCGGAAGATGTCGCCCGTGTGCAGACCGTAGTTGCCCGACGCGCGGTCGGTGAAGAAGAAGCGCAGGGTTTGCGCGACGGTTGGGAACGCGATGTCGTCCCATGGAATTTCATGCTCTTCGAAGAGGCGCACCTCGAGGCTCTCTTCGCCGGCTTCCACGTCGAGATCGAGCAGCCGCGCGAGATAGAACAGATGCACCTGATGCACATGCGGCACGTTCAGCAACGTGTACAGGTTCTGCACTTCGACGCGCGCACCGGCTTCTTCCAGTGTTTCGCGCGACGCCGCCTCCGATGTGGTCTCGCCCATTTCCATGAAGCCTGCGGGCAGGGTCCAGTAGCCGTAGCGCGGTTCGATCGCGCGCCGGCACAGCAGCACCTTGTCGTCCCAGACGGGGACGGTGCCGACCACGTTGCGCGGATTCTGATAGTGCACGGTGCCGCAGCTCGCGCAGACGAAGCGCTCACGGTTGTCGCCGGGCGGAATGCTCAGGCTCACTGCGTGGCCGCAGACGGAACAGAATTTCATAGGAAGGGGATGGGAAACGGTGATGGGAGTGTATCACCGGGGCGGGGGTTCTCGATGACGCCTGCGGCCCCCGCGCGAGCGTGTAGCGACCATGACGATTTCATCCTGAAGCGAGAACAGGCCCGCAAAACAAAAAACCCGCCATTGGCGGGTTTGATGGTGCGACGGTACTTGATGACACCTGGAACATATAACCAGTGACTACTGGTTGCGGGGGTAGGATTTGAACCTACGACCTTCGGGTTATGAGCCCGACGAGCTGCCAGACTGCTCCACCCCGCGTCCGTCGAAGAGAAGATTATAGGGCAACCGCATGCTCAATGCAATCAGTTTTTAAGAATCGACATGAAAGTGTGGAAAGCGACGGTGATCTGGCTTGCCGCGACAAACGTGTCGAACGTGCCTCGAATGCGCGCTGCGACTGTGAGAGCATGGTCATGTAGCGCGCGACACGTGCGCTAGAATCCCCGTTCTTCGGCGCCGTGCGAGACTTGATATCGCGTGCGGCGTCGCATTCATCAATGCTCACTCGACACGCCATGGACATCGCTCACGATTTGCAGTCGATCGCTGCGCAGGAAAATACGCTTGTCTTCCCTCATTTCGATGCCGACACCGCGTGGCAGCTCGGTGCGTATCTGCACGAGGTCGCGAAAGCGCGCGGCCTCGCACTTGCCATCGAGATCCGCACGTTCGGCCAGCCCATGTTCTTCTCGTTGCTGGACGGCGCGACGCCGGACAACGTCAACTGGGCGCGCCGCAAGGGCAACACGGTGGCGCATTTCCGCCGCAGCTCGTATGCCGTCGGTCTGACGCTGCAACAGTCGAACGGGACGCTCGCCGACAAACACAGTCTTCCCGTCGCCGACTATGCATCGCATGGCGGCGCGTTTCCGCTGACCGTGAAGGGCGTGGGCGTCATCGGTTCGGTGACGGTGTCGGGGCTGCCGCAACGCGCGGATCACGAGCTCGTCGTCGAGGCGCTGTGCGCGCACCTCGGCCACGACTACAGCAAGCTCGCGCTTGCAAAGGCCTGACGCATGCGCGTGCCGCCCTATGCATTGCTCGGCATCGCGATCGTCGCCGAAGTGATCGCGACCTCGGCGCTGCGCGCCTCGGAAGGTTTCACGCGGCTCGTACCTGCGCTCGTCGTGCTGCTCGGCTACGGCATTTCGTTTTACTGCCTGTCGCTCACGCTCAAGAGCCTGCCCGTCGGCATCGTGTATGCGATCTGGTCCGGCGTCGGGATCGTGCTGATCACGCTGGTCGCGATCCTGATGTATCGACAGGTGCCGGATCTTGCGGCCGTCGCGGGCTTGAGCCTGATCGTCGCGGGCGTCGTCGTGCTCAACCTGTTTTCGAAGATGCAGGCGCACTGACGCCGCGCGACGTGTGCGCGCGGCGAATCACTTGCAGCGAATCACCATCGAACGGTTCTTCACGCTCGCCGACACCACGTTCGTGACGCTGCCGCCTGCCAGGCCGCCGTCGTCGTTGTCCTTCGACACGATGTCGTAACCCGTCGCGCCGCACGCCTTGCCTGCCAGCACGTAGCACGATGCCCAGCTCGAACTCGCGTCCGCGCCGCTGCAGCTGACGGCGAAGCCGGTTTCGCCGTTAGGCAGGTTGATCAGCTTGGTTTCGTTCGACGACGCGCATGCGCCAAGGCTCGCAATCGCGAGGACGGCAAGCGGCAGCGCCGCAGCACGGATCGCGTGGGAGACAAGAGGATGGCGCGCGCGCCGTTCAATCGACTTCATTGTGTTTCCTTCCAGAAATAAGCTGTGACGCGAGCGCTGCGCACGCGAGCCGCCAGCGTCGTGCGCCCATTGCGGGCGACGCGCCGTCGCTGGCGGCTGCATGGCGCACAGAATGCGGGTCCTTGTGGCTCGGCGGGACGCCTCAGACTTGCGGCCGGAGGCTCAGGCGCCCCGTTTCGGACAGTTCGATGCGGATGCCCGCCTGCCCGACGAGGCGTCGGCTTTCGACGCCTTCTTCCGTCGCCGCGTCCTGCCAGATGTTGATCGCCCGAGGAATGTCGATGCCGTGACTTTCCGCGTAGGCGAACCACGCGTTGGCCGCGTCCGGTTCGGCGATCTCGCGCTCTCGAAGCAAATATTTTCCCATATCGTCGGTTCTCGTCCGGAAATTGCAGGCGGCGCGCCCGTGCATGCGTGTTGCGCAGGCCGCGCAGAACTTATCGCGCGGCGGGCAGACTTACCGTGTATCGCACGTGGCGTGCCGCGTGCTGTCGATTCCATTGCAGCAACTTCGAACGAGAGGCGAACATGGCAGAGCGGGTGAGCGGCCCATATCGTGGCTATTACATCAGCGCATCGGCGCGGCTCGTGCCGCCGCATGAACAGGCGCGGCGCGCGGGCGAGCGGGAAGGGCTGTACGTCGGAGCGGTCAGTCTGTCGGAGCGCGGGCCCGACGATCCGCACCGCATCGAAACGTTGATCGAAATCGGCGACGAGCATCGCTTCGTGTCGGAAGACGAAGCGCTGGTGTTCGTCGAGAAGGCGGGCCGCGCGTATGTCGACCGGCTGCTCGACGGTGAGTGATGCGTGGCACGACGCGCGCCGATCGGGCGCATGCATGAGAACGGACGGCCGCGTCGCCGAAGCGGACCGGCAAACCGCGGCCTACCCCACGCTGGACCGTCGTGTGCCGCTACGAGTACCATTAAGCCCGCTGATTGGGCCAGTCGTCGCCTGCCGGTTCTCGCGCACCGGGGCGGCCACTCGCCTGGAACGCCGGATTTTCCCGATGAGGTCACCATGGAGATTCGTTTTCCCGCGGACGCGCCCGCTTACCGCGACTTCAATCTGACGCTGGTGTTTCCGGCGCTGGTCGACGGTGAAAGGGTGCCGTGCGCCATTTCTGTCGAAGCGCTCGAAGATCATTTCGGCGCCGACGCGAACGACACCGACGCCTGGCGCCGCGCCTTCGACGCGGGCCGCGAGCGTATCGAAGCCGTCGCGCGCGAACATCTGCTGATCAGCAACGGCACGCCCGTTTTGCTCAAGAGCGGCCACTTTCCGCCGGGCAATCTCGCCAGTACCTGAGCAGCGCAAGCCATGACGCGTTTGCGAGGCGGTGTGCGTCACGCCGCCTGCACGCCAGCGTTCTGTTGCAGCGCACGCTGCGCAGCCGCCAGCGACTGCGCAATGCCCGCTTCATACGATGTCTTCCCGACGGAACCCATCAGCTTCGTCAGCGCCGAGTCGTCGAGCACGACGGGGTCTGTCAGCAGGTAATGCATTTCGACCATTTCGCGTAGCAGCGGGTTGAACAGACCCATGATGCGCAGCATCGTCTTGTTCGCCACCATCAGCTTCGGTTCGCGCTGCGCGAGCGCGTAGGCGCGTTGCGCGATTTCGCGCTGCGTGATGGTGCCCGCGCCCGCCAGATGCAGCACGCGGCCGAATGCTGCGGGCGTGCGCGAAAGGCGTTCGACGACCGGCCCCACATCGGGCATGAACACGAATTCATGCGGCACGTCGATCGGGCCGATCATCTGCGCGCGCTTGCCTTGCGCCGCGCCTTCGAATACGCCATGCAGCAAACTGCGTTCGACCCCGGGACCGTAGAAATCCGGCAGGCGCAGCACGAGCGTTTCCAGTCCGCCGTGGCCATGCGCGTCGATCACGAGATTTTCCTGCGCGAGGCGCATCTTGCCTTTGAACGTATGCGGCTCGCGCGGATGCGACTCGGTGACGGGCGTAGTGCGGGCGCGCCCGTACGGATACACGGTGCCTATCAGGATCAGCCGCTGCACGCCCGCCGCGCGCAGTCCGTCGAGCGTCTTTTGCATCAGCACGGGATGCTGTTCGAACTGGTGATACGGCACACCGACGAGATACACGGCCGTCTGCAAGCCTGCCGCTGCGGCGGCGATCGTGGCGGGATCGTCGGGATTCCACGCGACGATTTCCGCCAGAGGATCGTGTCCGAACGACGCCTGCAGCGCCTGCCGCCCGCGTCCGATCACCCGATAGCGCCGGCCCGCCGCGCTGAGCGCGTGGGCGATGATGCGTCCGGCGGCGCCCGCCGCGCCGAACAGTCCAATCTGTGCTGCGTCTTCCATGACATCTCCCGTCAAGGCGAAACTGACCAAAAGAAATTTACTGAACGGTGTTCACTGAACGATGTTCAGTTTAAATTGACTTTTCAGTTTGTCAACCGGAAAATTGGCGTCATGGGAATCGCCGAACGAAAGACACGCCAGAAACTGGAACTGCGCACGCGCATCCTCGACGCCGCGCGGCGCATCGTCATGCGCGAGGGCTTTGCCGCGCTGTCGATGCGCAAGATCGCCGATGCGATCGAATACTCGCCGGCCACGCTGTATCTGCACTTCGAAAGCCGCGATGCGATCGCGCGTGCGCTGTGCGCGGAGGGTTATGCGCAGCTGCTCGCCAGTTTCGAGCCGTTGACCGCCATCGCCGATCCCGCCGAGCGGCTCAAGGCGATCGGCCGGGCGTATGTCGCGTTCGGTGTCGCGCATCCCGAAACGTACCGGCTGATCTTCATGGAAGACCCGTCGTACACGGGCGCGGCGCTCGGCGGCGATGCGGGTGCGGATGAGGGCGACAGCGCGGACCCCACGGACCACGCTGACGACAAGGCGTTTCGCCTGATAATCGAATCGATCGATGCGCTGAAGGCAGACGGCCGTCTGCCCGAGGCGCCCGAGGCGCCCGACAGCCAGGTGTGCGCCGAGGCGTTCTGGGCAACGATGCACGGCATCGTTGCCTTGCATCTGACGTGCCCTGTGTTTCCGCGCGCGCCGCTCGATGCCGTGGTGAACGCAGCGCTCGTGGCATGGTTCGGAGCGGGCAACGCGCAAACAGCGGCACACAAGGACGAAGCGTCAGGCGAGGGCGCAACGCATGCGCAGACGCAGCAGGCCGACAAGCCATCGAAGTCGCACCGTGCCGCGTCAACGAAAGCGAAAAGCGCATAAGGCTTGACGGGTGCATCCACGTCCGCTGGTTTCACTGAAGAAGTCCGGTCCGCGTGCTACCGTTTGCGTCGCATGCTCATTCAACCGCTTTACGCCCACACCATGCCGATACCCGAATCGTCCCGCGCCACCGACGAGTTGATGACGTATGTCGCCAATCGCATTGGCTTCATCGAACTGAACCGGCCGAAGGCGCTCAACGCGCTGTCGCTGGACATGATGCGCGCGATGCATGCGGCGCTCGACCAGTGGCGCGACGATCCCGACGTGCTGGCCGTCGTCGTGCGCAGCACGAGCGAGCGCGCGTTCTGCGCGGGCGGCGATATCCGCTATCTCTATGAGTCGTTTCGCCGTGGCGACGGCGATGCCGTGGACACGTTCTTCATCGACGAATACCGGCTCGACCACGCCATCTTCACGTACACGAAGCCGTATATCGCGTTCATGAACGGCATCGTGATGGGCGGCGGCATGGGTATTTCGCAAGGCGCGCATCGCACGGGCGGTTTGCGCGTCGTGACGTCGACGACGCGCATGGCGATGCCGGAAACGCGCATCGGCCTGTTTCCCGATGTCGGCGCGGGTTGGTTTCTCGCGCGCACGCCGGGCGCGGTCGGCCGCTATCTCGCCGTGACGGGCGAGACGATCGGCCCGGCCGACGCGCTTTACGCAGGCCTCGCCGACGCGTGGCTGCCCGACCAGGCGATTCCCGCGTTGATCGACCGCCTGAAAACGCAGTCATTCGAGCTGGGCGCCGACGTCGTCGCGGCCGTGCTGCACGAAACGCAATCGCACAAGATCGTGCCGACGCCCGACACATCGCCGCTCGCCGACGCGCGCACGTCGATCGACCGGCACTTCGCGTTGCCCGATATCGTGCAGATCATCCAGTCGCTCGATCGCGAAGGCGATTGCAACTACGCCGATTGGGCCGAGCAGACAGGCGCCGTGCTGCGCGAGCGTTCGCCGCTGTCGATGGCCGTTGCGCTGGAAGTGGTGACGCGCGCCGAAGGCACGATGGCCGAATGCCTGCGCCGCGATCTGGACTTGACGCGCTCGTCGTTCGAACGCGGCGATGCGCCGGAGGGCATCCGTGCGCGCATCATCGATAAAGACAACAAGCCGCAGTGGCGCTTTGCGCGTATCGAGGACGTGACGCGCGCGGACGTCGAAAAGATGTTCGACAGCCCGTGGCCCGCGAACGAGCATCCGCTGCGCGACCTGCAGGGCTGAAGCACACAAAAGAACGGGCGGGCGGCCTCAGTCCTCGCGCGTCATGAAGGCGCGCATGAATACGAGCGCGCCCCAGCCCCACATCGCGTTCGACGCGAAGCCGAGCGCGAGGCGCGGCAACATGTTGCCCGTCGGCCAGATGCCGCGCAGGGGATCGACGACGAACACGCCCGCCGCCGTCAGCACGATGCCGCCGAACACGAAGGCCTGAACCCACGGCGCGGGCCGCTCGGGCGATACGCGCAACAGCCACGCCATCAGCACGCCCCACACGGAACTCCAGATCGCGTTGGCGATGAACTCCGGCAGCCCGACGGGCACGAACGGCGCGGTCGAGAACCCTGTCGGGTCGATGAGGCCGGCGGCGTGCAGAAGCGCGAGCGTCGACTCATGAAAGAACAGCGACGCCAGAAAGCCGGACACGAACGGCAGGATGATTTTTTGCATGCTTGACAGCGACAGTCGCCGGGCGTCATTGACTTTGCGCAACGCCCGCGCAGGTTGATCGGAACGAGCGCCATTATATGGGTTGTGCGGCGCGGATCAGGTGCGCTGGCGGACGGTGCGCGTGCGCGGCGTATGCTGCAGCGTCAGGTAAAGCACGAAAGTGGAAAACCTAAGCTCAAAAAAATCGTTCAAAAGAAACAGCGCCGTCCATAGACTGTTTTCCCATGCAGGCGGCGCAGCGTGTATGAAGCACGCATGAAGCGTGTGCGATAAGCACTTGCGGGGCGCGCCGCTTCCCGACACGCAGCGCGCACCTTGGATGCCGCGCGCCGCGTGCGCCGATTACATCGATTCACTTGAGAGAACCCGTCGCGATGTCCCATCCGATGCCCATCCGCGCTTGCCCGGCTGCGCCGTCCGTGGCGCGCGGTCCCGGCCTGCCGGGCAGGCCGCCTCGCTGTCGCCGCTGACGCGATCTTCTTCAACCATCCGTTTCCGATGCGCTGCGCGTTCGCGGCAGGACGTGTCACGCCTTACGCAGGCGCCCGCACGCAACGCATCCCGTCATCCCCAAGACATCAGACGAACAAGGCAGGAACTGCAGATGAATGTTTTCTGGTTCATTCCGACTCACGGCGACAGCCGCTATCTCGGCACCTCGCAAGGCGCCCGTGCAGCCGACTATGACTACTTCCGGCAGATCGCCGTCGCCGCCGACACGCTCGGCTACGAGGGCGTGCTGCTGCCGACGGGCCGCTCGTGCGAAGACGCATGGGTCGTCGCCTCGAGCCTGATTCCCGCCACGAAGCGCCTGAAGTTTCTCGTCGCGATTCGTCCGGGGATCTCGTCGCCGGGGCTGTCGGCGCGCATGGCGTCGACCTTCGACCGCCTGTCGGGCGGACGTCTGCTGATCAACGTCGTGACGGGCGGCGACGCGGCCGAACTCGAAGGCGACGGGCTGTTCGTCGATCACGACACGCGCTACGAAATCACCGACGAGTTTCTGCGTATCTGGCGCGGCCTGCTGTCGAGCGCGCATCAGGGCGAGAGCTTCGATTTCGTCGGCAAGCATCTGACCTCGAAGGGCGGCAAGGTGCTGTATCCGCCCGTGCAGGACCCGCATCCGCCGCTGTGGTTCGGCGGCTCGTCGCCGGCGGCGCATGAGATGGCGGGCGAGCACATCGACACGTATCTGACGTGGGGCGAGCCGCCCGAGGCGGTGGCGAAGAAGATCGCCGACATCCGCGCGCGCGCCGCACAGCACGGCCGCCAGATCAGGTTCGGGATTCGCCTGCATGTGATCGTGCGCGAGACGGAAGACGAAGCGTGGGCAGCCGCCGACAAGCTCATTAGCAAGCTCGACGACGAAACGGTCGCACGCGCGCAGGCGTCGTTCTCGAAGATGGATTCCGAAGGCCAGCGGCGCATGGCCGCGCTGCACGGCGGCAAGCGCGGCACGCGCGAGGACCTGGAGGTGTATCCGAACCTGTGGGCGGGCGTCGGGCTCGTGCGCGGCGGCGCGGGCACGGCGCTCGTCGGCAGTCCGGAGCAGGTTGCGGCGCGCATGCAGGAATACGCGGACCTCGGCATCGAGACGTTCATTCTGTCCGGCTATCCGCACCTCGAGGAATCGTACCGCTTCGCAGAACTCGTGTTCCCGCTGCTGCCGGGGCGGCAGCGCTCGAGCGTGAGCGGGAACCTTCCGCTGTCGGGGCCGTTCGGCGAAATCGTCGGCAACAACTATGCGCCGAAGGCGTCGCAAAGCTGATTCGTTGTCCAGAGGCGATGCTCAACGACGCATCGTTCAGCAAAGGAGTGCTCGTTTATGTCGACTGTTTCCGGCAACCGTGCTGCGAGTGTCAGTTTCGCGCGCCTGAATCTCGGGCCGCTCGCACTTAGAGTCGCGCCGTGGATCGTGCCGCTCGTCATTCTGCTCGCGTGGGAAATCGCCGCGCGCAGCGGCGTGCTGTCCACGCGCGTGCTGCCCGAGCCGCTCGCCGTCGTGAAGGCGGCGTGGTCGCTGATCCAATCGGGTGAAATGTGGGCGGACGTGAAGGTCAGCACGTGGCGCGCGGTGTCGGGGTTCGCGATCGGCGGCGGCATTGGTTTCGTGCTCGGGCTCGCGACGGGACTGTTCCGGCCCGTCGATATCGCGCTCGACACGACCGTGCAGATGATCCGCAACATCCCCGCGCTCGCGATGATTCCGCTCGTGATCCTCTGGTTCGGTATCGAGGAAGAGGCGAAGGTGTTTCTGGTGTCGCTGGGCGTGTTCTTTCCGATCTACGTGAACACGTATCACGGCATCCGTTCCGTCGACGCCAATCTGATCGAAATGGCGCGCAGCTACGGCGTGAAGGGTTTTGCGCTGTATCGCGACGTGATCCTGCCGGGCGCGTTGCCGTCGATCCTCGTCGGCGTGCGTTTCGCGTTCGGACTGATGTGGGTCACGCTGATCGTTGCGGAGACGATCTCCGCGCAATCGGGCATCGGCTACATGACGATGAACGCTCGCGAGTTTCTGCAAACGGATGTGGTGGTGGTCGGGATTCTGCTGTACGCGGCGCTCGGCAAGCTCGCCGACATGCTCGCGAAAGGGCTCGAGCGCGTGTCCCTGCGCTGGCATCCTGCCTATCAACGAGGAACGAAAGCATGAGTGCAAGCACCTTGTCCGCATCGTTTGGCGGCATTGCGGGCGCGGATCTCGAAGCCGAACTGCGGCAACTGGGCACGCATGAGCTTGCGTCGACGCAAGCTCCCGCGCTGCGCGAGATCGCGCGTGAAAAGCAGGATATTTCGGTCGAGTTGCGCGGCGTCGGCAAGCGCTACGGCGAGCGCGCGGTGCTCGCGGATTTCGATCTGTCGATCGAGCGCGGCAGCTTCGTGTCGATCGTCGGGCGCAGCGGCTGCGGAAAATCGACGCTGCTGCGGCTGATCGCGGGTCTCGAAGCGCCGACCTCGGGCACGCTCGACAAGCACGCCGACGGCTCGCAGCCCTTCGACACGCGGATCATGTTTCAGGACGCGCGTCTGCTGCCGTGGAAGACCGTGCTGCAGAACGTGATGCTGGGCCTTGGGCGCGCATCGCGGGACAAAGCGCGCGCGGTGCTCGACGAAGTCGGCCTGCTCGAACGCGCCAACGACTGGCCCGCGCAGTTGTCGGGCGGCCAGCGGCAGCGCGTCGCGCTGGCGCGCGCGCTCGTGCATCGGCCGCAATTGCTGTTGCTCGACGAGCCGCTCGGCGCGCTCGACGCGTTGACGCGCATCGAAATGCACGCGCTGATCGAGCGCCTGTGGCGCGAGCACCGTTTCACCGCGCTGCTCGTCACGCACGACGTGCAGGAAGCCGTTGCGCTCGCCGATCGCATTTTGCTGATCGAGGAGGGCAGGATCGCGCTCGATCAGCCCGTGCCGCTCGCGCGGCCGCGCGAACGGGCGACAGCGGCGTTCGCGCAGATCGAGGAGCGCGTGTTGCAGCGTGTGATGAAGACACGCGCAACCGGCGAACCCGCGCCTCAGGAAGGCCGCACCGTGCATGCACGCGATATCCGCTGGGCAGTTTGAACGCTGGCTGGATACTTTTTCATCGACCCACCGGAGCTATCCGATATGAGCATTTCCGCGATTAACGTACGCAACCAGTTCAAAGGCAAAGTGAAGGAAATCATCCGCGGACCCGTCGTGTCCGAAGTCGACGTCGATACGCCGTTCGGCATCGTCACGTCGGTCATCACGACGCGCTCGATCGACGAACTCGAACTGAAGGTCGGCGCGGAAGTGGTCGCGCTCGTCAAGTCGACGGAGGTCTCGATTGCGCGCCTGTAACGCGTGCGTGTGCTTTTGCCTTTGACGCGCGGCGGTTGTGGTAGCCGCCGCGCGTCGCCGGTTCACGCGCCGCCTGCTATTTCGCGTTGGTCGCGCTGGCGGGCGGATGAACCGACATGTCGTCGTCGGGCGGCTTGCGTGGCTTCTTGACGGGCATGTTGTCGGGATTGGTCGCGCTCGCCGCGCCTGAGGCCGCCGCGGGCGGCGGTTTCACCATCGGCGTGCCGCCTGGCTGCGGCGCCACGGTCTGGCCCCACGCCACCTGCGCGACACCCGCCGATGCCGCCAGCACGGCGGCGCTTCCTATCGACGCCCATGCATGACGTCTGAATTTCACCATCGTCGCAATCATCGGATTCTCCCTGCGTTTTTTTCATTGTCGCTAGGCGCGTGCCAGCCCCTGCGGGCCGTGCGTTTCCGCGCTGACAGGCGGGTGCGCGGGCGCATCGCGCCCCGGCAATGGCGGCTGGAAGTGCTAGCATGAATTCAGCATCGACTGGCGCGTTGCCGTACAGGGGACGCGCCGCCAACGAACGCGGAGGCTGCGATGACGAAGTCCTTGAGTGCGGATGCAATCGATACCTTGCGACAACTGAACGACATCGGAACGGGGGAGGCGCCGCCGGCCGTCCAGCCCGTCGTCGAAAAAGAGTTGCTGGGCGCGGGCCTGGTGGCGAAATCGGGGAAGGGGGCGGGCGTCGAAATCACGTGCGACGGCAGGAAATACCTGTCCGGCGATTGTGATTGACCCGTTGCGAGACTCTGGCGAGCAAACCTGAAACGGGAGGGGCGCGCGATGGAGCCGAAAGGCATCGACATGGGTGACTACCAGGAGCGCTACAAGGAGTTCGAGATGGAAGTCTGCGTCGAGCAGGTGCTGACGGGCGTCAAAGCGCACTTCCGCATACTGAGGGACGACGCGGTGATGCTGGACTGGCGGCTGGTGCCGATCGACGGCTTCTGGCCGACCGAGCACGCGGCGGCCGAAGCGGGCTTTCGGGCGGCGCGCGAAGCCATCGATATCGAACTGCTCGCGGCGGGCGGATAGCCGTATTGCGCGGCGAAAAAAACAAAGCCGGATGCTCTGAGAAGAACATCCGGCTGAACTACACCTGCAACAACAGACTGCGTGGTACTGCCAGGGTACGGCAACTTCCAACTGCTGGTACTTCCAGATACTGCTACTTCGCCATCAACGGTACGGCTTTACTACGGTCAAGCTTGATTGCGGTACTGCTACATCTGGAACTGCAACTTCACGATTACCTGCTGCCACTTCTACGACGACTGCAACTGCAAGTACTGCGTGCTACCAGTGCTGCTCGATACTGCTGGGTACTGCCTGCTACGAAACTGCTGTCTGCTTGCGATCCGGTTTCGGCTTAGTGGCCGAAGAACACCGAACCCGGGCCCGTCACGGGCTCATGCTTGCCAGCTTGCGACGAACCGTTTTGCACGCCGCCGTAGGCGTTTGCGTTGGCTTGCTGCGCTTCAGCTGCGAGCGTTTCCGCGTTCTGGCCTTGTTGCGATGCCGGAGCGCCAACCGTCGGGTTGTAGTGCGGAGCCGGGCCGTAGCCGCTTGCGAAAGCGGGAGCAGCCAGGGTAGCGGAAGCGGCGATCAGAACTGCGGCGATAAGCTTGGTCTTCATGATGAACTCTCCGTAATGTTTTGATTCAGTAAGACGTTGCGGTCTTTGCTTTGCAGCGGTCTGTTCGCAACGTCGATGGAAGCCAGTGTATACCCCTACTATCGATTTTTTGTGCCGATAATTTGAAATTACTATTCTGAGATTAGAAACAATGCTGGGAGGTAGGCTGGGCGGGGTTTTGCCGCGTATGCACCCTTATAAACGGAGCGCCAAGGCTTGAAAAACCTTATGTAAATCATGGGCTTCCGGGGTTGTTGCGGCGCAAAACGAGGGGTTCGGGGCGCGCTTGCGGTAAAATTGCGGGCTGAATTCACGTTGTTTTCTTTCTGGTCCGCCGCCTCATGTCTTCGAAGCCTGTTCCCAGTCCCCGCCGCGTGTCCGTGGCGCCCATGATGGACTGGACTGATCGCCACTGCCGCTCGTTTCACCGCACGCTGTCGCGGCACACCTGGTTGTATACGGAGATGGTGACGACGGGTGCGCTGATTCATGGCGACGTCGAACGCCACCTCGCGTTTACCGCCGACGAAGCTCCCGTCGCGTTGCAACTCGGCGGCAGCGAGCCGGACGATCTGGCGCGCTCGGCGAAACTCGGCGAGCAGTGGGGCTACGACGAGATCAATCTGAATTGCGGCTGCCCGTCCGAGCGTGTGCAGCGCGGCGCATTCGGTGCGTGTCTGATGAAGGAGCCGCAACTCGTCGCCGATTGCGTGAAAGCGATGCGCGACGCGGTGTCGGTGCCCGTGACGGTCAAGCACCGGATCGGCGTCGACGACGTCGAGGACTACGCATTCGTGCGCGACTTCGTCGGCACGATCGCCGAGGCCGGTTGCGAGGTCTTCATCGTGCACGCGCGCAATGCGATCCTCAAAGGCCTCAGCCCAAAAGAGAACCGCGAGATTCCGCCGCTCAAGTACGACTACGCATATCGGCTGAAGCGCGACTTTCCGCAGCTCGAGATCATCATCAACGGCGGGATCAAGACGCTCGACGAAGTCGAAGCCCACTTGCAGCACGTCGATGGCGTGATGCTGGGCCGCGAGGCGTATCACAACCCCTATGTGCTCGCCGATGTCGACGCGCGTTTCTACGGCTCGACGGATGTCGCGCCGACCCGCGAAGAAGCGGAAGCGAAGCTGATCGAATACTGCCGTGCCGAACTCGCGCGCGGCACCTATCCGGGCGCGATCGTGCGTCATGCGCTGGGGCTGTATCGCGGCGTGGCGGGTGCGCGCGGATGGCGGCGTGTGCTGTCGGACAGCAAGAAGCTCCAGGCGCGCGATCTCGCGATTTTCGACGAAGCGCGACAGCATTTGCGCGAGCCCAGCGAAATCTTTGAATAAAGGGCTTTGCAAATACGGTTCGTGTTTGTATAATCTCGCTTCTTCGTTGCTGAGCACCGCTCTGCGGCAGGCAGTGAAGGTGTAGTGCAGTGGTGGCTGTAGCTCAGTTGGTAGAGTCCAGGATTGTGATTCCTGTCGTCGTGGGTTCGAGTCCCATCAGCCACCCCAAAGAATTCAAAGACTTACAGTTAAAATAAGGTGCATTTTAAGAATTTTGGAACATGAAGTTCCAATTTTTGGAAGATGCATAGAGAGTGCAGCCCGCTAAGTGCGGGCTTTTTTGCGTTCGTGCGACTGTTAGCGAGGGCGTGTATGACTTTGACGATTGACGATAGTCTGTTCGAGCGCATCAAATCCGATCCGTTAGGTGTGATCGCCGAACTCGATAATGAATCTGGTTATATTGCGCAAAGAAATCGGGAGTGGGAGGAGCAGGATCGAGACGAACTGCTCGATCTATATGCCGTTTGCGAAAGCATGGTGGAAGAAGGGTTCCTCGATCTGAAGTCGCCTCCGATAAAAGTCGAGTTGACGGGGAGCGTTGGTGATGATTGCGCTGCGCTCCTGAAGTACGTTGCGGACGTCGCTACAGAATGTTCGCATCATGCGTTGCAACTTAGAATGTCTCGCTTGCGCACAACAGTTCGGGCAGGGATCAGTTCGACATTCGCCTATGAGTTCTCGCAGGGCGATTTTGAACGCATACAGCACCTCGTAAATGACCTGCGCCAGATCATCAGTGATTCGCAGCATTTTGAGCAAAAGCATCAGCGAAGGCTCCTATTACGACTGGAGCGACTTCAGGCCGAACTTCATAAACGTGTGTCGGATCTGGACACGCTCTGGGGGTTGATAGGGGACGCTGGCGTCGCGTTCGGAAAATTTGGCGTAGATGCGAAGCCGATCGTCGATCGCATTAAGGAAATCACAGCGATTACGTGGCGCACCCAGTCGCGCGCGGAAGAGTTGCCGACCGACTCTCCGTTTCCTCAACTCGAAGACAAAACGTCTACAGACGAATGATGCGACCACCGGAAATCTCCTCCGGCTCTAGCGCGTCGGGCGCACCTTCCGCAGTTTCCGTCGGTCGTAAACAAGGTTCACCATCCGTTCGTCGGAATGTCCAGTCGCATCAATGATGCGATCGTCACCTTCCTCCTTGCGATCGGTGACTGCCGTCGGTCGCATATCGGCCAAAGTGAAACGCTCGAACTTGAGGCCGCGTTTCTGCGCCGCCTCTTCACAATACTTCATCAGTCGCGCCCAGTTTGAGTTCCATCCGCTACGGGTGTAACTCTGTCCCGAGGTGTTGCCGAACACATAAAGAGATTTCGTGCGCTGGATCGACAGTGCTTCGTCGATGACGGCGCGTAGCTCGGGTGACCATTGCACCAGCTTTTCTTTCTGAATCTGTCCTGCTTTGCGCTTGCCGACGGGTACAGTCACCCCTATATCGCCGACAGCCTGTCGACGCAGTTCGCGCATTTCGGTCGGACGGCTGACGGTCAGATAGGCCGCCTTCGCGCACAGCGCCGCGATCAGATAGATGGAGGCCGCGTCGTCGCCTCCAGTGCTCTTGCGCGTGCGCGCAATCTCAACGGCGAGATCCAGTTCATGCAGTTGCACAACCTTTTGGCGCGGTCGCGTCGGGTTGTATTCGATGCCGCGACACGGATTCGTCTCCAACTTGCCGATCCGGCGCCCATACTCCAACACGGCGGAGAGCAGGGCGATTTCCTTGTTTGCCTTCGCGGGCGCGCCATTCTGAGCGCGTTTGTCTAGGTAGCCGTAAACGTGCGCCGGCTTGATGGACTGCGGCGCCATCTTCCCGAACACCTTGTTTAGATTCTTCGCCTCGTTTTGATTTTCATCGAGGGTGCTTTGTGCCTTGCGGCGCTCGTCAGTTACCGGCATTGCGTCCTGCCACGTGAAGTACTTCTTCACGAGATCCTCAGTCGTGCCCGGCTCGACGGCGTTGCCATTCAGCGCCTCGGCGCGCTCGATCGCTTCCTTGCGAATGTCGGCCACGGCTTCCTTGTTATGGACGGGCGCCGTCAATCGGAACGCCCATTTTCCGTTCGGGAGCTTGTAGGCAAAGCTGACCTTGTGCTTGCCATAGCGTGCGTAGAGCCGGAACGGGAGGCCGTCCGGTGATTTCCGTCGTCCGATCATAGATCGAGTGCCGCGAAGTTTGGTTCTTGTTCCGTGGAGGCCTGCGCCGCAGGTATGGCGCCTGCCATCCGCTTTTCATAGTACTCGCGAACCACTTGCGGCACACCAGCGATATTGATGGCGTGCGGCCAATGGTTTCGTTCGAGCCATCGCTTCATGCATGCGAGGCTCCGTGGCTGGCAACCGACGAGGTTCGCGAGTTCGTTGCGTGTCAGATAGGACGGTTTCATTATGGCCCCGTCGGTCGTAGTGCGCGATCGAGCATCATTAATCCCGTTTCAAGTTGGATACCGGCGGCGTCGGCCCATTTGCGAGCTTCCTGTGCTGCCTTGTGTCGGCTATAGCTGCCTAGTTCGTCACGCATGAGGTCGAGCAGCTCGATATCGGCACCAAGGGTGATGACTTCGATTAGCTGGCGGATCTCGATGCGAAGGGCTGTGATCCGCGCGAGGGTCGCCAGTCGGGAATCCGACTGGCCTTCGTTCGTCTGGATTGGTTCGCGCCGCGCGAGCGGCGCTTCGTCCTTCTGGGGCGCTTTGGTGGGCGTGAGCCCGCTGCTGTTGACGTCGCTGTTCGATGTGTGCGCCGGAACGGCGCCAGCAACGGGACGCCGTGGGCGTGTTGCCGCGTGTTCCCGCTTACGCGGCAGCGGACATGGGGTAGAAGTGGCCGGGCGAACCATCATTTAGCCACCTCCCCAGCCATTTCCTCGGTCCAATCCGGATCGGGGGTCTGCCACAACCTGGTCAGCCAAGAATGAATACCAGGCGCTTCCTTGGCGTTGCGTTTGCGCGGGTCTTCCATTTCACGCGTAATGTGCATTACGGCTGCGCGGATCGCTTGAGCTCGCGTGGGGTAGGTCGGATCGCCGTCACGCAGGACACACGGGCTCGATCCACTCCCGTTGCCAATCGAGTACGACGTGCTGAAGATCCATTGCCCTGTGGCGACATGGGCGAGATGAATCTCATACGGGTATTTGCCCGACCGTTTGAAAAGGGGTGCTTTGATCGTCTCGTGCCGGGTGTACACGCCATGCTCGTTGGGAGTCGAAATCTTGCGATGCTTCGCTTTGGCCGGCAGTGCATCGAGCAGGTCCGTGAGAGGCGTTAGCGCCGCGTGCACGCCAGCTATCGTGCCGGGCGAGAGCTTCCCGGACAGTGGGTCGTGCAGAACGGACTGGAGAGCCTGCAAAAGTTGCTTTGCCTGCACCTCTGTGATCTTCTTTTGCGCTATGCCCGCTATGGGCTTTCCAAGATGCTTCTTGGTGACCTTGGTCTTACCCGCTGCCTTCGCGTCGACGAGGCCTTTCTGAAGTCGTTCAAGCGCTTTTTCTCCGCCGTGCGCGCGGATCTCCTCGATGGCGAGCGTGGATGCGACGGCATTATCACGGACCAGCTTGTGAACAGCGGCGGGCGCATTCGCCAGCAGCAAGCAATCGCGGATGGTCTGTTCCGTGATCGTCAAGCGGGCGCAGATAGTCGCGTTGTCCTCACCGAGCGCCTGCAACTCGACGATCTTTTCGGCCAGCTGGAGGGGCGTGAGCTTCTCGCCGTCGTTGTTGATGATGCCGGCGTAAATCAGGTTCGAGCGCGTAACCGACTTTGCGTCGTCAATGACGAGCGGAAGGCGCTCGATGACCGTGCCCTCGCTGATCGCAAGCAAGGCTCCGTGGTACCGATGCTGGCCTTCATAGACAAAGATGCGATCTTCGCCACCTACCTTCCGGACAAAGCATCCGAGCGGCTTCTTGCGGTCATAGCCGTTCGCCTTGATCGAGTCTGCGACCTTACGTACGCGAGTGGGATCGAGCGGGCGGACATTGTCGCGCGGGTCGTAATGAATCTGATCAGGCGGGACGGTCCAGAGGTCGGACGACCCGCCGCCGGCTGCCTTGATCGCGGCCTTGGTATTGCCGGTAACGATCATCGCGTCGAGGACGAGGGGACGGGTTTTAACCATGGATTCCTCCAACATCAGCAAAGGTTGCGTCGGGGTAGACGAGACGGGTGTGATGGAAGGGGGCGATGCGTGCGCCGGAAAGCCAGTAGACGAGGCGCTCGTCCTCGTAGCGCACGGCTTGAGAGACGACGTCGACGCGAACAAGCATCTGCAGTTCGGAGCGTACGGCGCGGTGATCCGCATCCGGCAGTGCGGTCTCGATGTTATTGATCGTCTGCGGCGTGGGCTCGCTGGCAAAGAAGGAAATCAGCGCTTTGCAGATCGGGGAAAGTTCACTGTTCACGACTTCTCCCGAAAGAGCTCACCGTACGCCGACGCAGTAGAGGGCGCAGGAAGCACACAGCGCAAAAGGCGGCGATGAGGGTGACGGCTGTTCTGCCGGACATGATGCCGGCGACGAGCCAAAGGATCGAATCGGTAAGGCCGAACAGGGCGCCTAGTGCCCGGTCCGGTTGGCGAGCCGTGAGCAGCAAAGCCGTCATGCACGTGGCGATCGCGATCAGGGAGGCGTAGATCATGCGGCCTCCGGCGCTGCCTCGGGCAGCAGTTGCCTGGCGAGCTCCTCGCTGCATTCCAGCTTGAGCCGGATGCGCGTGTTCGGGCGGCGCAACAGGATTTTGGTATAGCGCCCTTCGAGCTTCGCGTCTTCGGCGATCCAATCGCGGGCAATAAGAGCCGAAACAAGGCGATCACCGTATTCGCCCCACATGCTGCAACCGAGGTACAGCGCCTTTTTCGTGGTAGTACCTTTCGCTCCGTACCAGTCCTGGAGGTACATCGAATGTACGCCGGTAGAGTAGTAGATTCCTTGCAAGGTCAGTGCCACGAGGTCCTGCTCGATCGCGAGAATCATTGTCGCCGCCGCTTTCAGCTCGCCGATGCGCTTGGCGTGATCCCGGTTGGCGGCCTCGACGATCTCTGCGTAGGTCGAGGGGTGCTTGTAGATGGGTAAGGGAGTGGTGCGCTTCATGCTGCCACCGTCCCGCGGCGAACTCTCGCCTTGCGCTTTTTTGCTTTGGCGATCACTTCGTCCGCCGCCCGCTTTGCTGCAGCTGCGTTGCGACGGCGGCTCATCGCCGTAGCACAGTCGCCTTCACTGGGATGGGATATCCACGAAGCGACGACGTCGCCGCCATCCATCAGCATGTAGAGGGTGTAGATGCTGTCGAGCAACGGGCGACGAGCAACGACGTATTTCCCCACCGTGATCGGGGTGGTCGGGCGAGGCGCCATCGGGTCGTACTTCACGAAGGAATGCAAGCCTATGGTGTCGCGACGTGCGGAGTCGTCGACCGCAGGGGTTTTTGGTCTCGGCATGTGGAGTTACTCCTTATCGCCGGCTGCGAGGCGTTTGCCGTCCGGCGTCGGTTGGTCAATTGGGGACTGCTTTTTCCGTAGCTCTGCGCAGTTAGCGAGGCAGATACGTAAGGCGGGATTTGTCAAAGCGTCGGCTGCTGAACCACGCAAACGGCGGAGGCGGTGTTCCCGAGCGATATCGGCGTCGGTCACGGGAATTCGCCGAGTCATGGTGTGGCTACACCGTGTGTCTGACGGCAGCGCGGGCCGGCGGACTCGGTGTTGGATCAGGGCTCAGCAGGTTGAGTCCGATCACAAAGACGGCAACGATGAAGCAAAGCCGGTAGGCCAGGCAGCACTCAAAGTCACTTTGAGGCGCTCTCTGGTGGCATTGCATCTCGAAAAGCCAAGCACGACGGGCTTCACCCGCGACATCTGGTATTGATTTCATGGCATCTCCAAGCGCGCATAGTGCGTACGAGCATCAGATTAGCCATTAATGGTATTTATGTAAAGCCAGAAATGGTTATTTTTTACGACGGGTCACGCCCAGAAATGCGGGCGTGGCTAGGCGAAGGTCACTCGTTGGAGCGTTTCGCGAGGAATATGGCTGTAAGTTGGGCTGCGAGGGAGAGGGCGGCGTCGAGCCATGCGATGTCGTTGAAATAAGTCGCGGCGACGAAGCTGAGTGAGGCGAGTACGGCAAGTGGTGCGTATCCGCGCTGGTGTGTTTTGCGCCGAGAATTTCTCTTGGCGTGTGCGTCTAGGGCATTTGCAAGTGTGCGCAATTCGTGCGACAGGCTCGCGGCCATTTCGGGCTCGATGCCCGCTGCGGTGTGGCCGATTCGGCCGTCGGTATCGATGAACGCCGCCGCAACCGCTACGGCCGGTCGGTCGCGACATTCAAGCCGATCTAACACTCGATCTTTTACAAGTGCTATGCGTCTTGCATAGGCCTCGACTGCATCTTCCCCCGGTGGGTGATTTTGCTCTCGGAAGTTACTGAGATGAAGTACGTTTTCGGCTTTGCCTAGTGTGTTTGGTCTCTGGTTCGCGTTCATGGTTGATATTCAGCGTGTCATCATTGAATTCACGCTGAATGGCCTGCACGAGTCGTTCTTTCAATCCGCTGGCGGATTCGCGAGATGCTTCGATGTTCAGCGCCGTGGGCGATGCCGCTGGCTGATGGCGGGCAGCGAGAAAGGCGATGAAGTCAGATACCTGTTGCCTCTCTTCGTCGGTAAGAGAGGCATAGCCTTCGTTGGAAACTGATGAGGAGGCCGGCGCGTCATTCTCGTGTTCACTGAGGAGTGATGCGACATTCACCCGAAAGGCCTCGGCAAGTGCTTCGACTTGCGATAGCTGCGCATAAACCTCACCCCGCAGCAATCTCCCAACGGTGCTCTGTGCGATCCCAGCGCGCGCGGCAACCTTCACCTGGGTATCAAGTGTTTCGCTCCGATTCATAAGACGCCGGAGGTTCTTGGCGAGTATCGCTTTTGTGTTCTGTCTGGTCATGGAAGCGAGCGTGCCACCAATGGATAGCCACGTGCGGCTATCTCCTTTGTTCAATGAATTGCGTTAATAGCCATTTCTGGTTAATATGTCGCCATTCTCGCCATTCATCGCAAAGGGCTCCTTATGGGTAACCGTGACAACACGCTGCTTGATGAGGTGCTCGCCAGGCTAGACCGCGAAAAGGGCAATTTGCGAGAAATCGCAAAGCGTGCTGGCGTTCCTTATTCCACGCTCGCGAAGCTCAGCGCACGCAGCGTTACCGATCCGCGCTTTTCCACCGTT
Organism: Paraburkholderia caribensis; assembly: GCF_002902945.1. Taxonomy (NCBI): domain Bacteria; kingdom Pseudomonadati; phylum Pseudomonadota; class Betaproteobacteria; order Burkholderiales; family Burkholderiaceae; genus Paraburkholderia; species Paraburkholderia caribensis. The sequence goes on along the minus strand of NZ_CP026101.1, from coordinate 2,000,636 downwards.
CAGGCACTTCACCACTTTTTCGCCGCGCAGCCAGAGTCTGTGAAGAACGAAGTGGCGCAGACGCACTGACCCTCTCTCAATCCGACGCCGATCAGCGTCAACAATCCGTAGGGGTAAGCGAGACCATGCACCTGTTAGCCCATCAGCACGCACTGCGTAATTCGAACGGTGAGCGCCTCGATGATGTCGTCGAGCGTATCCGCTCACAAAACCCTGAAGTGTTTCATAGCGAACACTCGCTGAAGACTCGCGTGTTCTTCGATGAGCCGGCGCGACCGCTTGAGTCTGCCGGATTCATTAAGGCGCACAACCCGACGGAGCGTCGCTGGGTGCGTGTCGGCGCGGCGTTGCCTCCCTCGTGACTGAGGGTGGGCCGCGCCCTTACTTCATTAAACCCTTCTTACGCCTGCGAGCAGCGTGTCGATCTCTTCCTGGACGACTTTCAGCACATCGCGATCCAGCGTGTTGCTCAGGGCGATGACATCTTGTCTGCAGCGACTCTCAATCATGTTGATTTGACCTTTGCTAAGGCCGAGTTCTTTCATGAGGGCAACTAGCGCGATCTTGTGCGCGAAAACCTGCGCGGCGACCTTTTTGGTGTCTTCCATACGTGCGTCTGTTCGGGAGTGTTGGGTGATGAAACGACTGTAAGCGCGGTTAGCGCTGTGGTTGATTAAGCCGGCGATTGATCCATGAGTATCCCTTTCGTGTGATGTTGCGGTCTGGAAGCTGGTGATTCTCGCACGACTGTGGGCACTCTCTCTTCGCAGCATGGCGGCAGCGGTTGCGGTGTGGCCAAGTTCACATACTACGAGCGCCTCCACCGGGTACACAGAATGAAAAACCGCCTCTACAAAGACACCGGGGATTCATATGACCTGCAGATATAGCGGTACTGAGTGGCTGGACGTGCTGTACACATCGGTCCGAAACACGCCGGGTGGCGTAGCAGATGCGGCGGCATTTCTAACGAACCGTCGGGGAAAGAGCATCGGGACCGAATCGCTCCGCCTGCGTCTGCGCGGCGAAGGCGAAAACCGCCTTTCCATGGAGATGTTCGAACTGGTGATCGAGTGGATGGAAGAGAAGCGCCAGCCACAATACCTGGACGCACTCTGCGCGCTCAACGAGCGCTTTGGTTTGAGCGCAAGTCCAGCGCCCGGCGACGAGTCGGTCGATACAGTCAAAGCTGTTGCGGAGGCCGCATCTGAAGCCGCACGGCTATCGGGCGATGTGTCGAGCGTAGTGATCGAGGCGATCGAAGATGGTCGCATCACACAGCAGGAGGCCGACGACATAGCCGTGGCCGCTCGGGCCAACCAACGGCTGCTTGATCGGCTCCTGCGCACGGTGCAGGCCGTTAGCAGACTGGGACGTCGCCAGGCATGAGGTTTTCCCCCGGAATGTCTTGCTGCAACCCGCAGCGCGAGCGGATTGAACTGTCATGCGACGTCAACCAGCAGCTCGCGTGCGGCATGTCCAGGCTGCAATGGATCGCGGACAGCGATCCGGAGCGAATCCCGCACTTTCTGGCGTCGCTCATCAACACATTTCCCACCAACCTCGCGCTGATTCGCCAGGCGGCACTGCGCGCGGCGGTTGTCCCCTTGTTCGTTACGCAGGCCGCGCTGATCTGTGCAGCCCTTGCGACAAAAGCCGAACGGCATGACTTCAGGCGCCAGCTGGAGGGCGGGCTCGCGTCTGCCGATCTGGAGCGCTTCGACCAGCTCATGGCGGCGGAATGGCGCCGTCTTCGCGGCAAGTAATCAGGAGATCACAAAGTGACTTTGCGCGGTGCGAGTTCCTTGCTTCGCCGTAGTAATCCTTCGTTCGGACGCTCGCCGTCCGGTTCTCAGGTGTACGTCGCAGGTCGTGCCGTGTGGCGTGCATTTTCCCATCTACGCGAACGCGAACGGAGGATTGCAGAATGCAATCGATCCGCGAATAAAGGAGGACTGTAGATGTCGGACTTTGCGGGGATTGTTGGTCAATTGATGGCACATGGGCATCCAAAACTGCCTGATGGACATCCTGTAGCGGACGGCAAGCCGCACCGATACGGCCCGAAGAAGAAGCACTGGTATTCGCTCCACGAAGTCGTCAAGGCCGGCAAGGTGATCGGCTACACGGGGGCGTTCGGCTGCTGGTCCGGTAATGACAACGGCGCACAGGCGTTCGCCTGGCATGGCGAGGCGCTTTCGCCTGAAGACATCGCAGAGACGAGGGCCCGTCAGGATGCGCTCGCGCGTGAAGAGGAGCGAAAGCGTCAGCATGCGGCGAAGCTGGCCGCTAACCGCGCGCGGCAGCAGTGGCAGGAAGGCAGCGACGTGGGCGAGTCTGACTACCTCGCGCGCAAGCAGATCACAGCCGAAGGCGTGCGTTTTGCCGCCGACGGAGATGTGCTCGTGCCGATGTTCAACTATCCGGACGGTTACCGGCTCGTCGGTCTGCAGAAGATCACGTCCACGGGCGCGAAGCGCTTCAACAAGGGCATGGAGAAGAAGGGCGCGCTGTTCCTGCTCGGCGACATCAACGCCGACAGCAAGGTCGTGCTTGTCGCGGAAGGCTATGCAACGGCACGTTCGATCCGCATGGCGACGGACGGCGTGGTACCTGTGATGGTGTGCTTTGACGCTGGCAATATCATGGCCGCTGCCCGCTATCTGCGCGATACGTATGCGGGCATCCACGTGATGTTCTGTGCGGACGACGACTGGCAGATCGAGCGGCGCCTGCGTGATCATCTGGCCGAGGAATTCGGCTACGTCGGCGAGATCGAGATCGGCGGCGAGGCTATCCGCATCGAATCCCGCAAGACGTGGTACATGGTACGCGTCACACGCGACACCGATCGCCACGGTGTTGAGTCCCTTGCATTGACGTTCGGCAACGACGTGGTCCCCGAGCGAACGCGTCGCTTTGAGAATACTGGCCTTAAGCATGCATTCGATGCGGCGTCGATGATCGACAACGCAAGCGTCATCTATCCGAGATTCAGCGCACGCGGTGACCGGAAAATAACCGATTACAACGACCTGCACGTCGACGAGGGGTTGCACGTCGTCAAATCTCAGATTACGGCAGCGATCCTGGCGGGCCTTACGCCAGCTGACATCAAACAGCCTGCTGCCGAGTTGGCCGTCGACGACGCTCAGGACCCGCTTTATGACAAGGCGGTCAGGCTCGTCTCCGAGATGAAGCGGGCGTCGATATCGGCCGTTCAGCGCAGTCTGCGGATCGGCTACAACCGTGCCGCAAGATTGCTTGACGCGATGGAGCAGGCCGCGATTGTCTCACCGGCTTCTCAAAGCGGATCCAGGAAAGTATTGGCAGCACACCCAACGTCCGCTGGCGCTGCGGGCCAGACAGAGGACGATCCCCCTGATATCGAGGCGGAGAACGGCGCATACACCTGGATGCGCGATCTGCGTCGTGCGGAGAAATCCGGCGCAATCCTGCCGACGATCGACAACGTTTTCCTGATCCTTTCGAATGACAAGCGCTGGTCGGGCGTGCTTGCATTCGAACAGTTCGCGCTTCGTATCGTGAAGCGTCGTGCCCCACCTTTCGAGGGCGGAGAGGTCGGTGAATGGACTGATGCCGACGATTCTCGCCTCGCGCTATGGCTGGGTCAGGGTTGGGGATTCAGTCCGCGTGCGGACATCATCGCGCAGGCGGTCTTCCTTGTCGCCGATCGCAACCGCTATCACGAGGTGCGCGACTATCTCAACGGCCTGACGTGGGACAGCACGCCGCGTCTGCACTTCTGGCTACATCGATGGCTGCATGCCGAGGATACCGAATATGCAAGGCTCGTCGGCTTCAAGTACCTGCTCGGCGCTGTCGGCCGCGTCATGCAGCCCGGTTGCAAGATGGACAACGTGCTTATCCTCGAAGGCGCGCAGGATGGCGGCAAATCAAACGCGTTTCGCACGCTATTTGGCGAACGGTGGTTCACCGACGCCAACATCGTCATTGGCGACAAGGATTCCTACGCAGTGATGGCTGGGAAGTGGGTCATCGAGCTTGCCGAGCTTGATGCTCTCAACAAAAGCGACTCCTCCAGCTCAAAGCGATTCTTCACTGTCGCAGTGGATACGTATAGGCCGCCATATGCGAAGCGTGCCGTTGACGTGCCCCGTCAGAGTGTCTTTGGCGGCACGGTCAACTTCGATGTGTACCTGAAGGATGAATCAGGCGGCCGCCGCTATTGGCCCGTCCGCTGCGGCGACGTTCTCGACATCTCCGGCTTGGCTGAAAACCGCGATCAGATCTGGGCTGAGGCGGTGCATGAGTATCACCGGTGGCAGCGCGAGAACGCCGAAGCAGGCGGCCAGATTTGGGCGCCGTGGCGCGTTACACACGAGGAGAAGCCGCTCTTCCAGGAGGAGCAGGAAGCGCGCTTTGAGGGCGACGTGCTCGAGGTGAAGATCGCGCGCGAACTCAAGTACAGGCCGCGCGTGACGATGGAGGAAGTCCTCGACGACATCCTCAAGATCGAGATCACGAAGCAGACGCCTGCCGAACAGCGGCGCGTTGGCAAAGCACTGAAGCGGCTTGGCTGGGCGCGACAGCGGGAGACGACAGGTGACCGTGAGTGGTATTACGTGCCGCCTCGGGAAAAGCCAGTCCAGATGCCGACCCGCGCCGCGTCGAGCGGCGGCTGCGAAGACGACGATGCGCCTCTCTGATCGCATCCGCTTTCCCGCCACGAAACGGCGCGCCACATGCCAATCATCGGCGCGCCGTTGCTCGTCCCTTGTCCCAAGGTCCCAGCGCATGCGCCTCGTGCGCGTAGGCGCATATGTGCGCGACGTGCGGGTGTGGGCGCATGGGGGTGCGCACGTCGCGGATGCGCGCCCGCGCATACACAACCGAATTCGTTGGGACGTTTGGGTCTTGGGACGGAAGAACGTTCTGATCGACGAGGAGGAGCGGTGAACATCGACCTGAAAGAGCAAGCCGGTATTGCGATGAATGTTCGCGGACAGTTCTCCGATCCGATTGCCGATCCCCAAGTAACTTTGGGTGCGCTCGCGTTTGCAAACGAGCTCGGCCGCCTGTTGTGGCGCATGAAATACGGGCAGGATTTGAGGCGTTCGGGTTTGCACCGGGCCACATTGCTGCTCGCGAAGCGATTGCGTGAACCGGGAAAGTTCGATCGCTCAAAATTTACCGGGGTGACGCGCGCAGCAGAAAGGACTGCGGCAAAGGCCGGTAAAAAGGTCGAGCGACAGATTGCTGATATCGTCGAGCGGTTCGCACGTCAGGTGATTGTTGAATGGATTGCTGACCTCTGTGTCGAATGCGACGGCCGGGGCGTGAGCGGTCGAGGCGTTCAGGAATCCGTGGTACATGTTGTTTGCCCCTCGTGCAATGGAGTGGGGACTATGTGTGTCGATGAATTCCTGATCCCCTTTGCTGTCCGGCGCGATGGACGTGGGCCGATTGTCTACCGGGAAATTGAGCGATGCGAAAAGTGTCTTGGATTAGGCCGTGTCGCTATGCCTGCATCGCGTGCACGTGCAGGGCGGAAGATCTGCGGTGCATGCCAGGGAAGTGGCCGCCGCCCTGAAGATCACGCAGCACGTTCCGTCGCGCTCGCGATTCCGCTGGATCAATATCGGGCACATTGGCAGCGGCACTTTCATGGTGTGCACGCGCTGCTGGACGCACTTGACGGTGCAGCGAATGACACAGTGCGTCGGTACGCTCAACGATGAAACACTTGCATTTCAAGAAAACTCCTGTCTACAATTCGCGCCATGCATCCTTTACCGAGTCACTGGATGTTGTGAGCCCCGCACACTCGTGGAGCAACCTTGTCCCGGCAGTCATACAGAATCGCGCGAGCGGCGCGACGAATAACATGCCAACAGCCTGTCGGGAATTGATCGGCGGGCGTTCGCCCGTACGAAACAGGAATATCTGAAGCCCTGAGCGCGCAAGCCTCGGGGCTTTTTGCATTGGGAGCTCGTATGGACCAGGTGAGCGCACAGGTCAAGTCGCTGCCGATGATCGAGCAGCTGGAGGCTAAAGCGGGCAAGCAGTTCGTGTTCGCCGCGCGCGCAGCGCTGAACATGGTTGCGCAGAACATCGTTGTCGCACAGCAAGCGGAGATGCGCGATGCATTCGACCGTCCGACGCCATACACGCTCAACTCGGTTTCCGTGCTTCAGCGCGCGACGTCGTCGAGTCCGAGTGTCGTAGTCGGCTTTCGCCAGTTCGCGTTCAAGGGCACGGCGGCCGGCACGTACCTGCAACCGCAGGTGGCGGGTGGATCGCGCGGGTACACGCGATTCGAGCAGATGCTCGCGTTGTCCGGGGTTTTGCCTAACGGCGACTATGCGACGCCGACGAATGCGAACGTGCGCGATGCCTACGGCAATGTGCCACGTGGCGTGTATTCGTCGATTGCCTCGCAGATCCGCGCGTCGCGGGACAGCGCACAGAACGAGACCGCCCGATCGAAAAAGCGCAAGTCGCGCGATCCGGTCAAGGGCGTGCGCTACTTCGTGGGTAAACCAGCTGGTGGGCGATTCGCACTTGGCATATGGGCGCGATACATGTTCGGGCACGGCTCGACGATTCGCCCGGTGTTCGCGTTCAGTGCTACGCCGCATTACGAAGAACGATATCCGTTCTACGATGTAGCAGAGCAGACCGTCGACGGGACGCTGGAGCCTGCAATGCAGCGGGCGTTCCTGATGGCGCTTGCGACGGCGAGGTGGTGACCGGTCGGGTGTGCAGCGGGCGACCGCCGACGGTCACGGGTCCTTCCCTGAAGTACGGGTATGCGGGTAATTCGAGCCCCAACACACGCGTCGTCAAAGCAACTTTTCAGGGTAGTCAGTCGGGTAGTCAGGTAGTCAATTTAGGGGTAGTCGGGTAGTCACCGACTGCCCTTTCTCGTTTCTGGAGGTCGGATGGCGAAGCTCGGACAAAGGGCGTTCGCGCGGCACGTCGGCGTCACGCTGCGAGCTGTGCAGAAGGCGATCCAATCGGGACGAATTGCTGTCGACACGGACGGCAAGATAGATGCCGATACAGCCGTCGCGGCCTGGCGTCGCAACACAGACGAGTCGCGACGCTCGATCACCGATCAATCCCGCCCGTCGCTCGGGAATGCTGCGTTCTCGATGCCGTCTCCCCCGGCTAATCCCGACGATGACGTTGAGGAAGACGACCTTCCTGCTGCCGCGAGCAAGGAAGACCCATCAATGGTCGCGTATCGCGCTGCGCGTGCGGCGAGAGAACAGACGAGGCTTGAGCGCGAGCGGATGGACCTCGAGCGCGAACGCGGTACGACGCTGCCGCTCGCTGACGCGCAGCGCCTCGCCTTCACCGCGTTTCGCACCGTGCGGGATAACGTGATGAACATCCCTGTTCGTCTGAAAGATGCCCTCGCGGCGGAGTCCGATCCGACGAGGGTCGAATCAATGCTCGAAACGGAACTCACTCGTGCGCTCGCATCCGTCGACGCGACGGCGCTGTTGCGCGAAAACGATACGGATGACGACGATGGGAGCGACCGAAGCATTCCTGAAGAAGATTACGGAGGCAATACAGCCTGACAAACGCATCGGCATCGCCGAATGGTCAGAGCAGCATCGCGTCCTTCCGGAAAGCAGCCCTGAGCCCGGCAAGTGGCGTAATGAGCGCACGCCATACCTCGTCGGCATCATGGATGCGCTCTCAGGTCAGACGAGCACGGTAACGCGCTACGCGCATGACGATGACCGGCCGTTCGATAACAGCCGCGTAATTGTTGTCCCGTTCATGAAGGGGCACCAGCTCGGCGGCTCGGCGCTGGGCGAAAACTTCATTGGTCGCTGCATCACGACAGCTGCCGGTAACATCCTCGCCGTATTCGCAACGTACGACGACGCCGAGAAGTGGGAGATGGACCGCTTCGAGCCCATGCGTGTGTCGACGCGGGATTTGCGTCGCCGGGTGCGTGACGCGATGAAGAAAGGCAGCGAAAACACGAAGCTGCGTAAAAAATTCCCTGGCGGGCTGATGAACCTCGTCAGCGCGACCAAGGCTGGTCGTCTGAAATCGACGACCGTGCGGTACGTGCTGCTCGAGGAAATCGACGAGTATGTGCTGAATGTTGACGGTCAGGGCAATCCGATCGACCTCGCCAAAAACCGCACAAGCAACTTTGGCCGTCGGGCGAAGATTTTCGCGAACAGCACACCGACGATTAAACGGCGATCACAGATCGAGAAGCTCTACGAAAGTGGCGATCAACGTCGCTACTTCGTGCGGTGCCCGGACTGCGGCTCGCCTCAGTTTTTCGACTGGCGCCAGGGTATGCGCCGTTCGCCCGACGATCCGAGCGTCGTGCTGTACTACTGCCAGACCGGCTGCGGCGCCGGCAATCCTGAAAGCGTCTGGAAAACGCGGGGCTACGAGGGCGCCTACTGGATGCCCACTGCGGCCGGCGATGGCAAGACTGCGAGCTTCCACCTGAGCGCTCTGTATGCGCCGCTCGGATGGCGACCATGGTCCGATCTGATGGACGACTGGGAGGCCGCGCAAACCGACACGGACAAGATGATCGCGTTCGTGAACAACGCCCTCGCTGAATGCTGGGAAGACAAGAGCGCGGAGTTGAAGTGGGAGACCATCAAGCGCCGAGCATTGCCGTACAAGCTGCGGCAGATCCCGCCGGGTGTGCTCAAGCTCACATGCGCGGTGGATACGCAGAATGATCGTCTGGAGGTGTCGGTCGACGGCTGGGGGCGCGGAATGCGCAACTGGACGATCGACCATGTCGTGTTCCGTGGCGATCCGGCGCAGCCAGTCGTGTGGAAGCAGCTCGACACTTATCTCGAGCGGACGTTCGTCAACGCCTATGGAATCTCGATGCGTATCGAGCTATGCGCAGTCGACTCTGGCGGCGGCCGTACGCAAGACGTTTACGACTACTGCCGCACGCGGCGTCACAAGGGTGTGTTTGCGGTCAAGGGTGCATCCGAGAAACACAAACCGATAATCGGCCGCCCGACCGACGTTGACGTGACGATCAAGGGCAAGACATATACGAAGGGCGTGAAGCTCTGGCCGGTCGGGACCGACACGGCCAAGAGCAGGATCTTTGGCGCGCTCGTCACCGATGAGGAAGCGGAGCCTGCAGATCGGCGTATGCACTTTTCGACCGACCTCGACGACGAGTACTTCGAGCAGTTGACGGCAGAAGCGTATAACCCGTCGAAAGACCGATGGGACAAGCTTCGAAAACGAAATGAGGCGCTTGATCTGAAGGTCTATAACCTCGCCTGCGCATATCACCCGCGTCTGCGTTTGAACACGTACCAGGATGCAGATTGGGCGGCGCTGGAGGCGGTTATCGAGCCGCGCGTCCACGACCTCTTTGCGGCTCTGCCGGCTGAGCCTGTTGCAACTTCTCAGGCTGGCGCGGCGGAGTCTGACGCAGCGATCGCAGTCACTGACAACGCGTTGATCGCAGCAGAGGCGGTTCTGGCGCCGCCTGTCGAGTCGGCGCATCCCGAGCAACCAGCCGCGTCGACGCAAGGGCAAGCGTGGATTCCGCGCCGTAGCAACTGGCTGCGAGGCCGGTCATGATAATTGGAAGGGACGGACCCGTGAAAGCGAAAATCGTTAACGACAGCGAAGGCCGATTCTACGGCGTCAAGTTCCTCTGTCCAGGGTGCACCTGGAGCGACGGCACACCGATGGGATGCGTACTGCCCGTCAGTTGGTTGCCGCCTGGTGTGACGGAGGAATCGCCGCACGTCACCGGTAAGCCGCACTGGGGGTTCAATGGGGATTTCGAGCAGCCGACCTTCACGCCGAGCGTGAATTCTTGGTGGGGCGGTGATCACGACATCCCGATGCACCGCTGCCATACGTTCATCACCGACGGACGGATCCAGTTCCTGGGGGATTGCACGCATGCACTCGCCAATCAAACCGTCGAGCTTCCAGAGTTCCCTGAGATCGAGGACTGATCATGGCCTTTACACAACAAAACCTCGACGCGATCGAGAAAGCGATCGCGACTGGCACGCTGTCGGTTGAGTTCAACGGGAAGCGTGTTACCTATCGTTCGATGAGCGATCTGTTGAAGGCTCGCGATGTCATCAAGTCCGAACTTGCGAGCCAGTCTGCAACCCGTGCGCCGCGTTCGAGCGTCGCAATCTACAAACGGTTCTGACATGAAAACAAACGTTCTGGACAGGGCGATCGAGTGGGTTGCGCCGCGCTATGCAGCAACGCGGATGCGAGCACGGATGTCGATGCTGGCCGCGCGTGGCTTCGATGGAGCGAAGCGTGGCCCGCGATCGGGTGGGTGGAAAGCCTCGGGGGCGAGCGCAACGGCGGAAGTCCTGCCGGCACTCAACGTTCTGCGCAACCGTGCTCGCGACCTCGTACGCAACAATCCGCACATCCGTCGCGCGCTCAAGATCATGGCGGCCAACGCGATCGGCACCGGAGTGCAGGCGAAGTTCAGCGACAAGAATCTGCAGAAGGTTTTCAAGCGCTGGACGAAGTATTGCGACGCCGCCGGGTTGCTCGACTTTTTTGGTTTGCAGGCTCAGGTCTACCGCGCATTGAAGGAGTCGGGCGAGGTGCTCGTGCGCTTTCGTACTCGGCTGCCGTCGGACGGGTTCGAAGTGCCGTTGCAGCTGCAGGTGCTTGAGATCGACTACCTCGACTCATTGAAGATCGGGCCGGTGGCGGGTGGATTCATCATCGCGGGTGTTCAGTTTAATCTGATCGGACAGCGTACCGGGTACTGGCTTTTCGACCAGCATCCGGGTGAAGTCACGCAGGTGCCGAGGAATCTGCAAAGCCGCTTTGTGCCCGCGTCCGAGGTTTTGCACGTGTTCGATGCGACCGACCGGCCGAATTCAGTTCGCGGCTTTCCATGGCTCGCGACTGCTATCTGGGCCGCACGCGATCTTGACGAATATCAGGACGCGGAGCGGGTGCGCAAAAAGATAGAGGCATGCTTCGCGGCTTTTGTGACGTCGAGCGACGATGGTTATACGACCGGCCCTGTCCGTCAGGAGGGGAGCGGCCCGCGCGTCGAGTCGTTGTCGCCCGGCATGATCGAATATCTTCGGCAGGGCGAGGAGGTCACGTTTTCCGCGCCTGCTACGAGCAACGGATACGAGGCGAGCGTCCGCGTCGACCTGCGCGCGATCGCGGCCGGCACCGATGTGACATACGAGCAGCTAACGGGCGATTACTCGCAGGTCAACTTCACCAGCGGTCGCATGGGCAAGATGGAATTCAAACGCATGCTCGAGCAGGAAATGTGGCTCGTATTCATTCCAATGTTCTGCGATAAGGTGGCGGAACGCTTCGTCTCTACTGCATTCCTCGCGGGACAGGCTAGATCGGCGATCGCTGACGTGACGTGGTCGACGCATCGGATCGAGTTCATTGATCCGTTACGCGAAGCGAACGGAATGATCGAGCTCATCAACGCGCGTCTGAAAAGCCGACACCAGAGCATTCGCGACCTGGGCGACGATCCTGACGAGACCGACGCCGAAATTTCGGCAGACCCGCTGGCGATCGAAGTGCAGGTTTCCGGCCGGTCTTTTGATGCGAATGCCGCGCGCGCATTCCTCTATCGCCTTGAGCGCCTACTAGATGGCGCTGAGCATTGATCTGCAAAGCAACTTTGATATCTCCGACGCCCGCCATGCGCGGGCGTTTCTCATTGGAGTGAACCATGCCCCAACCTGCAAACGGCCGTCGCGGCGGTGCTGCTACGCCTGACGCATCCATGCCTCTGCAAACCCGCCTGCAGCCGGTGTCATCGGTCAATGCGGAGGCACGCACCGTCGACGTCCAGTGGACGGCCGGCGCGACCGTGCTTCGTTACGACTATTGGCGCGACCGGCCCTATATCGAAGAATTAAGCACTGGCGACGGTGCTGTCCGGATGGATCGCCTGACCTCCGGGAATGCACCGGTCCTGAACGATCACGACCGCTGGGGTGGTCTCGAGTCAGTTCTCGGTGTCGTGTCGAGCGCGTCGCTCGATAGCGCGAATGGAACCGGCCAGGCGAGCTTGCGTTTCTCCCAGCGTGACGCAGTGCAGCCTTACTTTCAGGACGTGCAGGACGGCATCCTGCGCAATGTCTCATTCGGCTACCGGATCTACGCGATCGACATGATTCCTCCGGGTCAGGAGGACAACGATCAGTGGATCTATCGCGCGATCGATTGGGAACCCTACGAGATCTCGCTCGTGTCGATTCCAGCGGATCCAAATGCCACCGTGCGCGGCCAACGAGCTCTCGACGATGGCGCTTCTCAACGATTCTTCCCCTGCGTCTTCAATGATCGAAGCGCTGGGGGCTCTTCTGACGGGGCTCGTGCCTCGCAACTTGACCAAGGAGCTGTGATGCCCGGTGAAAATGACCAACCCCAAACTTCCGTCACTCCTGCCGCTCCGGCTGCTGCGCCCGCTACGCCCGCCGCGCCGACGGCACGAAGCGATGACGCGGCGTCCCAAAATGATGCGGCTCGCAACGCTGGTATCGAAGCGGAACGGCAGCGCGTGACTGATCTGCGCGCTGCGGTGCGTGCTAGTGTGCTGGACAATCAGCAGGAACTGATTGATGGCTTCATTTCGCGCGGTGTTACCGTCGACGCTGCTCGTGCCGAGATCCTGCGCCTTCAGGCAGAGCGCAGCGCGGCAAATCCGCAGCGCGGCCCGGCCAACGTCGTGACGGTGTCAGACGAGACGGTCCAGCGTCGCGCAGCAATGACCGATGCACTGATGCACCGTGTCAACCCGCGTCACAAGCTGACCGATGCGGCTCGCCAGTATCGCGGGCTGACGCTTCGCGAATTGTGCCGGGTGGGCCTCGAAGCCGCCGGCATCGATACGCGTGGCATGGGCGTGATGGATCTGGCCGGCACTGCGCTCGGCGTGCGTGGTGGTTACGGCACGACTTCGGATCTTCCGGTGGTTTTCGGCAACGTGATCAACCGCACGCTTCGCGATGCCTACGGCGCCGCGCCGCGTACGTTCCAGTCGTGGGCGCGTCAGGGCGCGTTGTCGGACTTCCGCGCGGCGACGCGCGTGATGGTGGATGGTGCACTGAAGCTGGAGAAGATCAACGAAGCGGGCGAGTACAAGTACGGCACGCTGACCGACGGTGGAGAGACGATTCAGCTCGCTACGTACGGGAAGGTCGTCGCATTCACCCGCCAGATGATCATCAACGACGACCTGTCGGCGCTCGAGCGCGTGCCGCTTTTCTTCGGTCGCGCAGCGGCAAACCTCGAATCCGACATGGTGTATGCGGCCCTTACCGGTAATGCGCCCATGAGCGACGGGAAGGCGCTGTTTCATGCAGCGCACGGCAATCTCGGTACGGCTGCGGCGATCGGCATCGATTCGCTTTCAGTAGCGCGCACGGCAATGCGTACGCAGAGCGCACCGGGCGATGGTACCGCGCTCAATCTCGCGCCGAAGTTTCTGCTAGTGCCGGCAGCGCTGGAAACGGTCGCATATCAGTACACCAGCAATGCGTACACGCCGACGCAGGCGACGCAGCAGAACCCGTTCCAGTCGGTTCTCACGCCGATCGTCGAGTCGCGGCTGGACGCGATCAGCGCGAAGTCGTGGTACGTGGTTGCGGATCCGGGCGCCATCGATACGATCGAGTACTGCTACCTCGACGGGGAAGAGGGGTTGTATACCGAGCAGTCGATCGACTTCGATGTCGACGGCGTCAAGGTGAAGGCCCGTCTTGACTTCGCCGCGAAGGCGATCGACTTCCGCGGCCTGTTCAAGAATCCCGGTCAGTAATCCCCGCTCGCACGCGTTGAAAACGCCGGCCACGTGCCGGCGTTTTCATTTGCACCTACATCTCTCAAGGAAATCGATCCATGAAAAACTTTGTTCAACCGGGCCGCATTCTGGCGGCCACGCTGGCCGTTGCGGTCACTTCCGGCCAGCTCGTTCTGCTCGGTAACGCCAAGCTGCCGGCCGTTGCCTTGGGCAGCTATGCCGCAAACACAGAAGGCGAGTACGACACGACCGGTGTCTTCTCGCTGCCAAGCGCAACGACGGGCACGGCTGTCGTCGGCGACAAGGCGTATTGGGACGAGACGAACGGTGTCGTGACCACAGTTGCGACCGACAACGACCCGATTGGCCATTTCGCGTTGCCGAAGGCGGCATCGGACGCGACGGTCAACGTTCGTCTCTGGCTGTGAGCGCTTTCGATCTGGGTGCGGTTTTCGATGCGGCCGTCGACGCCGGCATGCTCACCGAGGTGACGGTGGTGAGCGGCGCCGACGTTGCGCAGCCGTTCTATGCCGACTTTCTGCAAGCCGGTTCCGACATCCTGCAGAACATGGCGCAGGCGGTCGATTATGGCATCGAGTACCGCACGGCTGATGCGCCGGACCTGCCGAAGCAAACGGTGGTTGCGATCGCAGGCGCGCAGTATGCGCTCACGCGAGCCGGCCGTCCGAGCGACGAGGCGGGTTTTTTCAGTTTCGCTCCGCTCAAACGGCTATGACAACCCTTCGAGAAACCTTCGTCGAGGCGCTGCTCGCGCAACTGGAGGCCGATCCAGATGTGCAGCAGCTCAATGTGCAGATCGGTCGCTCGGTCGTCGACGCGCTCGATGCACAGCACAGTCTTGCGCTAATTGTGCATCTCGGCGGTGAAGCGCCGCCCGACCGGTCTGCCGTAGGCTTCGCCACGCGACAGACCGAATTGCTTTTCACGGTCATAACGCGCGATACGGCACCCGACAAGGCAGCAGATTCTGTGCTCGAGCTGGCCCACCCAATTGTCATGAGCTTTGATGCGCCATCGTTAATTGACGCTAGCGAGGGACAGACGGATCCGCCGATCTTTGCCAACGTCGACGGCGAATCGTGTCTGCGGACAGTGCACTACGTCTACATCTACCGGACCCGCTGGAACAGCCTGACCGAATAAGTCAGTCGACCCGATCGGCGTCCTGTCTTTTCACTTCCACTTTCAGGAATCAGGCATATGACCACGAAGCGAACCCGAAAGACCGTCGTGCTGTGTGCGCTGCAGACGGCGTTTGGCATTGCTGTCGTCCCGACGGGCGCAGACAACGCGATGATCGTCAGCGACGTCAGTTCGACGCCCGTTGCGGCCACCTATGCGCAGCGCAATAACGTGAAACCGTACCTTGGCAACGATCAGCAGCTGGTGTCCGAGAAGCACGCTGAGCTGTCGTTCAGTGTCGAAATCGCGGGCAGTGGGGCAGCCGGCACGTTGCCGGCGTGGGATCCCTTGCTGCAGGCATGCTCGTTTGCCGCGACGACCGACGACAACACGAGCGTGGCGTACGCACCGATCAGCGACGATCCGAAACCGGCGACGATCTATTATTTTCTCGATGGCCTGCTGCATAAGATCGCGAACGCGTATGGCACGGTTGCGCTCGATCTCACTTCGAACGCGATTCCGAAATTCAAGTTCAAGTTCACTGGTGACTATTCGCCCGTTGTCGATCAGGCGCTACCCACCACAGACTTCTCGAAGTTCAAGGATCCGCTTGTCGTCAATAACGACAACACGCCTGCCATTTCTCTCGGCGGCTACGCGGCGACGCTCAATGCACTGCAGATCGACATGGCGAATACGGTCACCTACCGCAGCCTGCCTGGCGCAGCGGGTGCCCTGATCACCGATCGCAAGCCGACCGGCAGCGTTGCATTCGAGCTCGCGCGCGTGGCAGACAAGGACTACTGGAGCGCGATCGCCGTCGCACAGAATCTTGCCCTCTCGCTCACGCACGGCAAGACGGCCGGCAACATCGTGACGATCGCCGCGCCGGCCGTGCAGCTCACGTCGCCGTCATACACCGACAACAACGGCATCGCGAGCATGTCTGCGACGCTCACACTCAACCCGGTAGATGGAAACGACGAACTGACGATCACGCTGACCTGACCAAAGTAACTTTTCTCAACCGTAGTACCTCGCGGGCCGCCTGACCAGGTGGCCCGTTTCTTTTTACACTCAGGAGAGCCAACATGCCGCTGATCAAGGCGAAAAGCAACACGTTCAAGCTCAAAGTCACCGTTCCGCAAATCGACGCGGAGGGCAACATCACGGAGCAGTCGGTCGTACTGATCGCGCGCCGTGTCAAGGAATCTGAATTTCAGGAACTGATCAAGCAGCCGCCCGGCGAACTGGTCAAAAGTGTCATCGTCGGCTGGCCGGACGGTGAAGTGCTCGACGGGAACGGGGACTCGCTGCCGTTTTCCGAGCAGAACCTCGCCGAGCAGATCGACGATCCACATACCATCCGTGCGATTTCGCGCGCGTTCGTGACGACCCTCGCGAATCTGCCAGAAAAAAACTGATCGACGCTGCCCGCTTCTGGGCGGGCGATCGTCGCGACGACTTCGCTGCCGACGCCGATGTCGCCGATGCCCTTGCGACGTTCGGTGCGTCGACTGATGTAGTGGCCGCAGCGCGTTCGCGTGGGAGCACCGACGACTTCGAGGTGCTGGCGGAGAACTGGGATGCCGTCGAGCTATTCGCGGCGTGCGGCACGCAGTGGCGAAAGTCAGTCGTCGCGTCGTTGACCGGCGGCGGCGTCTTTTATGAAGGTCTCGACTATCCCGCAGTCGAGGCCGCGATGCGTATGTTCGGCTTCAGGCGAAAGCGCCATCGTGAACTGTTCGATGCTGTGCGCGTCATGGAGCGCGCGGCGCTTCAGGTGTTCACCGATCGCGCTTCGCGGTCGTAATCGCGCCAGCGCGGCGCTTTCGAGGAATGCAATATGGGAGCAACGGCCGGATCAATCAACGTCACGCTGACGCTCGATTCGACGCAGTATCTGGCCGAGCTGGTCGAGAGCCAGAGTCGCACGACGGCAGCGAGTACAGCAATCAGTCAGGCGTTGTCCGCCGGTTCTTTCGGTGCTCGCGATCTGGCGGCTGCGATGCAGGCAACCGGCTCGGCCGGCAAGGGGCTGTCGGACAGTCTTGCGATCGTCAGCGAGGCGGAGGCACAGGCAGCGGCTCGTATCAAGGATATGGTCGCCCGCTCGCTCGAGGCCGCTCAGGCGATGGCATCCCAGGCTTCGGCAGCGCAGTCGGCCGCCGGCGGCATCGGATCGCTGGGCTCGTCCGCTGATCAGGTTCGCGCGAACGTTGCGGCCCAGACGCAGGCCATGATCGACGCGGCGCAGTCGACGCGAGTGATGAACGACGAGATGCAGCAGCTGCGCACGACGCTCGCTCAGGGCTCAACCAGCTTTGCGGCGATCGGTGATCAATATGCCCGACTTGATCGCGCGATGGCGACGGGCAAACTCTCACTGCAGGACTACGACGCAGCACTCGCTGCCGTCGGCAAGGACGAGGATGCGCGCCTCGCCAAGCTCGCCGCGCTGGCAGCAAAGTACGATCCGCTCGGCGCGGCGACGCGCAAGCTGGCCGCTGATCAGGCGTTGCTCGACGACGCTTTCAGGTCGGGGATGATCTCTACCGACGACTATGAGCGCACGCTCGCAGGCATCCGGGTCGACCAGGCATCCGTCCAGCTCCGACAACTGGCGCAGCAGGAGAAAGACCTCGAAGCGGCGTTCAGGTCGGGCGCGATCGCCATCGGCGAATACAAGGCGTCGATGGCGGATATTGCGGCGAGCCAGAAGGCGCTCGGCGCCGTTGCATCCAGCGCGAAGTCAGCGAGCTCGGAGATGGAAGGCTTCGGTCTGAAGACTGCGGGCGCGCGTAGGGAGGTCCTGGTACTGGCACACGAGGCGCTCACCGGTAGCTGGAGCAACTTCGGCGGATCCATCATGGTGCTCGCGGAGCGCATGGACCTGCTTGAGGGCGCAGCGTCGGGAGTGGCATTGCAGATTGCAGCGGTGCTCGCTCCGCTGGTTCTCGTGGGCGCTGCGATGGTGCATGTCGCCGAGCAGAATGCGCAGATGAACGAGGCGCTGGTGATGACCGGCGGCTATGTGGGACTCACGACTGATGGACTACGCGAGCTTGCTGTAGCGGCTACGGCCGGCGGGGCGACGGTGGACACGGCAGTTGAGGCTGTGACTGCGCTTGCTGCTACCGGGCGGTTGACGGGCGACGAGATCGCGAGCCTCGGTCGCACGGTCGCGGACGTCGCGACGTACACGTCGACCTCTGCGAAGCAGATGGTCGATGACCTCACGAAGCTGGCCGATGATCCCGTCAAGGCATCGGTCAAGCTGAACGAGCAATACCATTATCTGACCGCGTCGACGTACGATCAGATCACGGCGCTGGAAAAGCAGGGTGATGCGACGGGGGCGGCGCAAGTCGCGGTCGAAGCGTTCTCGGCTGCCATGGAGCAGCGTACTGTTGATATCGCAAAAAACGAGGGCATCATTCTCGCTGGCTGGCGTGACATCAAAAACATGATCAGCGGCGCGGTCGATGCGATCGGCTCGTTTGGTGCTGCTGCCGGTCCTGCCGAAGTCGTCGCGCGCCTGCAGGCGAACAAGGCTGCACGGTTCCCGATAGGCCAATGGGATGCATGTGATGAGGCCGATCTGCAGGATGCCATTGCGAAACAGGCCGCCGCCGTCAAGGCCGCACGCGACAAGCAATCGCAGGAGGAACAGCAGCGACAGCTGATCGACGCTAAGTCGTGGTACGACACGTGGAACAAGCAGTTTGCCACGCCCGCTGAGAAGCGCACGCAGGAGGTCAACGAATACCTTGACCGGACGGCCGCGCTGAACCTCTCGCCGGAACAGCAGCTGGCAGACCAGCAAAAGATCAACGATCGCAACAAGGATAAGACGCAGAGGAAAGGCGGCACGGGCCTCGTCGATCGCGCTGAACTTTCCGGCGAAGTGCAGGCAGTCAAGGATGCACTCGCCGACGAGCTTTCGGCGATCGATAGCGCCCGCAAGGTGCTCGACGCCTCGTACAAGAGCGGCACGCTGTCGGCAAGTCAGTATTACCAGCAGCAGCGCGACCTCCTTGCGCAGGCGGCGTCCGACCAGATCGATGCGGCGAATAGGGAAGCCGCTCTCATCGCACAGGGCATCAAGAACCGGGCGCTCAGTGCTTCGCAACGTGCGCAGCTCGCCAATCAGGAGAAAAAGGCGCTGGCTGACGGCAGCAAGGCCGTTGAAGACTTCTTTGCCAAGGTCTCGGTATCGGCTGCTCAGGAAGACGAGGTATGGGACAAGTATGGCAAGTCCCAGCTGGAGGCAATGCAGAAGCAGATCGATTCCGCCACGCAGAATGACCAGTCGCTGAAAGATCAGATCGATACGTTCGGCATGACGAAGGGTGCCGTCGACGCCCTGCGTGCGTCGCGTGCGGACGAAACGCTGGCGGCGCTCGAACAGGGCCGTGCGATTGCCATGCTCAATGGCGAGGTGGGTGATACGAAGCCTTGGGATGACGCGATCGAAAAGGCAAAGTCACTTTCCAAAGTGTTACACAGCGTTGCTGACGATCAGTCATCGCTCGATGATCTGGAGCAGGCCAAGAAGCAGCAGGACGATCTTGTCAGCGGGTGGAAAAGCACGATCGATGGCATTGGCTCGGATTTCCATAATGGATTCCTGCAAATGCTCACCGACGGCACGGCAGGATGGTCGAGCTGGACGAAGGCGTTGAAGAACACCTTCGAGGCCACGGTGATCGACGAGATCTACAAGGCGTTCGCCAAGCCGTTCATCGTCAGCGTGATCGCCAACATCGCCGGCCTTACGGACGGTACCGGTGTGCAGAATTCGGTGCTGCAGAGCTACGGCCTTGGCGGCAACAGCACGGTCAACAACCTGCTCTCGAACCCCGTCGGCACGTATAACAACCTGTCGAACGGGTACAACACGATCATGTCGTGGCTGCAAGGGTACGGGGGTGCGTCGACCGCGCTCGGCTCTGCAGCCATCGCCGGTGCGTCGTCAGGTGCGCTCGGCAGTGGCGGTGTGGTGCTCGGCGGTCTCGGTTCTGGCATCGGTAGCGGGGTCGCGTCGAGCACAGCGTCCATGGTTGGGTCCAATGCTTATGGCTTCACCGGCTCTGGGGTAGGCAGTTCCCTCGGCTCGTCGTCAGTAGGGCTCATGTATGGAGGTGCCGGATTGCTGGGCGGTCTGGCGGGTGGTGCGTTGTTTGGTAACAAGGGCTATTCGAGTCTTGGCGGCTCGCTCGGTGCGATGGGGGGCCTGGCGGTCGGCACGTCATCAGCGGTCGCGGGGACGGCCCTCGGGGCTGAACTCGGGTCATGGGCGGGTCCGATTGGCGCGGTCATCGGCGCGGCGTTGGGCGCATTGGCCGGCTCGTTCATTGGTGGTGGCGAGACCCGATACGGCGCCTCGTACGTCTCCAACGGTCAGAGCGCTACGAAATTTGCAGGGCCGTCGGGTGGTGATCCGGAGGCTGATCAGGTCACCCAGCAGATCAACTCGACCTTTCAGACGATCCAGTCGATGGCGACGCAGTTGGGCGGCTCGATCGATGGTCTCGGCCAGTACAAGGCGAGCTACGAAATCAGTCCGCAGAAGGGCAATTCGTTTGTTGCCGCCGGCTTCACGACAGGGTCGGACTGGTATCCGGATCGACAGGATCTCCGGGGCGTAAAGGATTCCACGACCGTCCTGAACGACTTCAGCCTGCAACTGCAGCGCTCGGTAATCGATTCCCTTCAGAAGGCAAATCTGGATGCGCCGTATGCGGCAGTTCTGCAGGGCGTCGATGCGTCGAAGCTGTCGGCCAACGACATCACGACGCTGCTTTCGGAACTCAACGCTGTCAAGTCGTTGTTCGATTCGTTCCAGCATCTCGGGAGCGACTTTGACAACCTGAAGAAAGCGTCAACCGATGCGCAGCTCGCCGTGCTGAACCTTTCCGGTGGCGTAGATTCGTTCAACACCAGCGCAACGTACTTCTATCAGCACTTCACGTCAGCGGGGCAGCAGGCGGACGATTCGGCCAAGTCGGTGAATGATCAGCTCGTCGCGCTCGGCTATAGCGGCATCCACACGCGTGATCAGTTTCGCGATCTGGTCGAGTCGCTCGATCTCTCAACGGACGCGGGTCAGAGGACGTATGTGGCGCTGCTGGGGCTCGCGCCGGCATTCGATAACGTCGTCTCGTCGTATGAGTCAGCAGTGGCGTCCGCGTACAGCACGCAGTCTCAGGCCCTGCAGTCGTTCAAGTCGCAGGTCGACCAGTTCCGTCAGTCGCTAACGACGGGCGACCTGTCGACGCTGTCGCCGGAGCAACAGTATGCCGCGACGAAGCAGCGCTTCGATGAACTGTACAGCGCAGCGATCGGGGGCGATGCTAATGCGCAGTCGAATCTCACCTCGGCAGCGCAGGATTTCCTGACCGCGTCGAAGGCGTACAACGCGAGCTCCGGGCAGTATCAGGCGGATCTGTCGGAAGTCATGCAGTCGATGGACTACGCCAGTTCGTCGGCCGATGCGCAGCTCACGCAGCTCAAGCAGATGGTCGCGGGCATCGTCGACGTGAATGATTCGGTGCAGACGGTGGCCGAAGCGATCGCCGCTCTGCAGGGCTGGACGGCAGTCAACGGTTCGCATGCATCGGGGCTGTATCGCGTGCCATTCGACGGTTACATCGCCGAGCTTCACAAAGGCGAGCGGGTCTTGACGGCGGCCGAAGCGCAATCTATTGAACTGCCGGATAGCGGCGCTCAGACGGTCGACCTGGGGCGATACCGCTCGCGTGGTAACGACGCGTTGCTGCAAGAGATCAGGTCACTTCGCGCGACGGTAGAGCAGCTGCGCCAGGATCGTCGACAGGCGGATGTCGCGCACGCCACCCAACGTGCCGATCTCGCCAAGGCGCAGGCATCACAGCTTGATGAACAGACAACGCTGTTGCGCGACAGGAAACGACCGGGGAAATAGCCTATGGCGATTGCTATCGAGGTGGATGCGTATCGGCTTTCCGATGGACAGATCGATACGCTCCGTTTTTCCACTGACGGATTCATCACGCGGCCCGACGATTTGCCGGCCAACGCGTGGTTCGAGCCGGCGATCAAGACGGCGCCTTCGCTCGAGCGTGTGCTCTTCGATCAGGCGGGTACATATGGCGCGACCAAGGTCACGGCCGGCGATGTGCTGCTAGTGAATGAGGATGGTGCGCTCGACTACCTGCTTACCGACTATGCGTTCGACGGGCGGCGCTTTACCGTGCGCATGGGCGATGTCGGTCAACCCTATGCAGCATGGCTGGTGGTGATGACGGGAACGCTCTCGGACGTCGCCGCGCAGGATACCTCGGTGGCGCTTGTGATTCAGGACAGGCTCGCGGATCTTGCGATCGTCGACTGGCCGACGTATGCGGGCAACAACGTCGCGCCGAACGGGCTGGAGGGCACGGCCAACGATCTGAAGGACCAGCCCAAGCCGAGGCTCTATGGTGCCGCGCTCAACATCACGCCGAAGGCGGTCAACACGTCAAAACTCATCTATCAGGTGAGCGATCAGACGTGCGCGATCACAGCGGCCTATGACAATGGCGCAGCGCTCACGCGCGGCGCGGATTACACGAGCACTAACGATATGCAGGCGAACGCGCCGGCCGCTGGGCAATTTCGGTGTTACTCCGGCTACCTTCGTCTCGGATCGTCGCCAGTGGGCACAGTGACATGCGATGCGTCGAGCCCGGCGACGCATGCAGCGGATCTGCTGGTAGCGATCGCGCGAGATGCGGGTGTGCCGCAAGCCGACATTCTGCAGGCCGATGTCGACGCGCTTAACACGCTGTCGGGCGCACCCGTCGGCGTGTGGACGGATTCGACCGAGACGCCGCAAGCGCTGATGGATTTTATCGCGGGATCAGTCGGCGCGTGGTACGGGTTCGACCGTCTCAGTCGCCTTCGTATGGGGCGCGTCGACGCGCCTACAGGCGTTCCGGCAGTCGCTTGGGGGAGGGACGTGCAGGAGACCGTGCAGCCTTCAAGTGCCGGCGTACCTGCGTGGAGTGTGTCCGTCAGCTATGCGCGCAATTACACCGTGCAGTCGAATGTGGCGGGCTCGGCCGGCGTCGACCGGGCGGCGTTTCTCGCGCAGGAGTACCGCACGGCCGCCGCAACTGATGACACCGTCAAGATCGCGTGGCCTCACGCGCAGGCGCTGACCTTCGAGACCGGCCTGGTCAATGCCGTCGACGCACAGGCAGAAGCACAGCGACGCCTCGATCTCTACAAGGCAAGGCGCATGACGCTTGACGTCGATGTACCGGTTACGGAGCTCGGCACCGTCGATCTAGGCGACCTGGCCGCGATCGATACGCCACGTTACAGCCTCACTGGCCGCCTGCTGCGTGTGATCGGCATCAATAGTGGTTTCGCGAGCGGCAAGGCCGCGCTCGTTCTATGGGGGTAGCGCATGGCGAACGTTTTGCTGGGATTTCCGAATCGCACGGACTCCGCGACGCTGTCGGGCGGTAACTGGCAAACGCCACTCACGAATCTGCAGGACCGACGACTGTCGCGTGTTGCGCGATCGGCATCGCCTGACAAAGCGGCGACACAGTTTGATGTCGACCTCGGTGTGCCGCGCAAGCTCTCGCTTTTTGCGATCGTGCGTCACAACCTTGGACTCAACGCGCGGTACCGCATCCGCGTTGCTCAGGACGCTGCTTTTCAGAACGTGCTTTATGACACGGCGGTCCTGCCGTCGCAGCCTTCGGTTTCCGCAAATTTCGCGTTGCAGCAGTACGCAGTGCAGGGACGTGTCTGGCCGCCGGTGTGGCCGCGTCTGTTCAATACGGCCTCACTCGACTGGGAAGACCCGAACTGGTGGGACGGGCGGCTACCCGAAGAGGATCGCAAGGGTTATCCGGGGCTGATCTTGTCGTCGCTTGCTGAGCCGGTCTTTGGGCGTTACGTGCGGTTCGAGTTCCTCGACGAGGGGAACATCGATGGATATGTGGAGCTGGGGCGCCTCTTCATATCGCAGGCGTGGTCGCCGAGGAACAACGCGACTTATGGCGCGGGGATCGGCTGGGAGTTCGACACCACAATGGACCGCGCGCTGGATGGCACGGCGTATTTCGACGAGAAGGCAGGTCGGCGTGTACAGACGTTCAGTCTCGACTGGCTGTCACGAGACGAGGCATTCGGGAATGTCTTCGAAATGCACCGCGCTGCGGGTATCGACAGGGAAATGCTTTTTGTTTGGGACCGGGACGATCCGATAAACCTGATCCGTCGATCGTTCCTCGGACGTATGCGGAAGATCAACCCGCTGATGCTGCCATTTCTCGATAACTACACCAACGCATTCGAGCTAGAGGAAATCACATGAGCAAAGTTACTTTTCCGCTCACCGGTCACTCATATTCGGACGACGGCAGTAGCGACCGCGACATGCTGAACGGCGGGCATGCTGAAAACTTCTTGCCAATGATTGGTGAGACGATCGACACGGCGCAGCAAGCGGTTGCCGCTGCGGGGACCGCGACGGCTGGAGCGCAATCGGCAGGCGGCGCCGCGACGGCTGCTGCGCAGTCGGCCAGCGACGCTGGCACGGCACGTCTCGCGGCACAGACCGCCGCAACGCAGGCGAAAAACGCGGCGGCGACGGTCAACATCCCACTGATGGTCGGCAAGGCTGGCTTTTCGCTATTTGCGAAGTCAGACGAGTCCGGATTCGAATGGCGTCGTGCGGTGCGCAGTGGCAGTGGAGCGCAACAGGGTGATAACCAGCTTTACCTCGGCTACGACGGCACGAGAGTGCGGGTTCAGGTCGACACTTCGGATCTCGGGCCGATTGTGCTTGCAAGCGACTGTGTCGGGGACATCGTTTTCAATGCGTCGTCGCAACCTCGTGCCCGTGCAGTGAAAGCAAACGGCGCATCCTTGTCGCGTACCGCCTATGCAGCGCTATACGCGAAGATCGGGACGACGTACGGGGCGGGAGATGGCAGCACGACATTCAACGTTCCCGACCTTCGAGCCGAGTTCATTCGCGGTCTTGATGATGGTCGTGGTGTGGACGTTGGCCGTGCATTGGGTTCCTGGCAAGACAGTCTGTTCGGCTATCACGCGCACGCGGCATCATCAGACGCACAAGGTTCTCACGCGCACGGTGGGGCGACGGCCGGTGTAGGCGATCACACTCACCCGTACCAGGTGCCACCTGCGGCGACTAATCCGGACGGCCAAGGCGCAGCCGACGGATCCTCATGGCTGGATCTCACGCAGTACACCACCTCGACAACGTCGCCGGCGGGCGCGCATGCACACGGTATAGCTGCGGACGGACTGCATGCACACAACATCACGGTGTCAGGCGCGGGCGGAAGCGAAACCAGACCGCGTAATGTCGCATTTCCCGCATGGATCCTTTACTGAGGGCCTGAATGTCTAAAACGATCTATACCTATGCTCCGGTAGTGCACGTCTACGTCGGCACTTCGCAAGCGGATCCGGATCCGCTTGTGAAAGGCAACTGGCTTTATCCCGCCAATTCGACCGATGTTGCGCCACCGCCAGCCGCCGATCGCATGGCGGCTGTTTTCGATCCATCGGCGCGGTCGTGGCAGCTCGCTCAGGACTGGCGGCAGGTTCCGCTCTATGAGACTGCAAGCGGGTCTCCCTATAACCCGTTCGACAATTCTCGGGGCCTCTCATGGGTGCCGATCGGGCCACTGCCAGACTGGCTAACCGATCAGCCGCCACCGTCGGGCGACTACGTATGGGCGAACGGTGGCTGGGCACTAGACGTTGACCGTGAAACGGCCCGACTCACGTCGGAGGCCCAAGCGCAGGTAACGAAGCTTATGTCCGCCGCTGAACAGGTGACGGCAGGACTCGCTGACGCCTATCTGGCGGGGCAACTCACGGACGATGAAAAGACGAGGTTCGAGGCATGGGCGGCATACAAGCGCCTGCTCTACCTCGTTCCGTCGCAGGTCGCGTATCCACGAACCATCGAGTGGCCGACGCCGCCTTCCAACTGAAAAAGACCCATCGACTATGACGAGCTCGCCATGCGCGGGCTTTTTTTATGGGCGGTTTGAACCATGTCTGATCCCACATTCAGCGAGCTCGTTGCCTTTACACGAGCGAGCGTTGCCTGGCGCACCAACGCCAACGGACAGTCCGAGCAGGTCGCGGTCGACGTGCCCCGCTTTGACTATGACGCATCGACGAAAGCGCCGCGCGGCCTTCTGCTTGAGTCGGCGGGTACTAATCCTGACGGCAGTGCTCGTGCGGCGGACAACGCAGCGGTGATCCTCACGCCTGACTGGTTCAACCCGGCTCAGGGTGTCTGGCTTGTGGACTTTGAGCATCCGGGAGCCGGCACGCATACGGTGCTTGAGCTGACGTCTCCCGCAGCGCAGTTCGGCATTCGGGTCGTTGACGGTACTGCCTATGCGTACTACGGCGACTCGACGTTCCCGTTGGATACCGCCATCGCTCGCCAGATCACGCAGATGGTGATCGCCTACGGGCAAGACGGCGTACGTGCCGGGCGTAACGGAGTCGTCGCGCAGCTCTCGCAGGCGAGGGTGCAACGCGTTACTGAGGTGCGGCTTGGCGAGACGGCTGGGACGGGTATCCAGCTCGACAGCCGGATGGTCTCGTTTCGCTACATCGGGCAGGGCGCAAGCGCCGCAGAGGTGGCGGCATATGCCACGTCGGATGAATGGGCCGATATCGTCGACTACGTCACGCAGACCTATGGCGATGGATTCGTGCCTTTGTGCGACCAATTAAACGAGACAATCAACACTACGGAGAGCGAATGAGTGCATATGACGATCTGAGAGATGCCATTTCCGGCATCGTTGCCAACTGGCCGTTGGTGCGTACGTTTGTAAACGGTGGCGAAACCGATGTGGTGCAGACAGGGGCGGGCAACATGCCCACGATCGCAAAGGTGGTAGTCGACGCGCAGAGCCTGTTCGATCAGGCAAAAACCGACCTGATCGCACAAAAGGACGCGGAGATCAATCAGGCGGCAGATGGTGTCCTGAGCCAGACGGTGACCGTGAAGACCGACACAGAGGGCGTCAAAGCCGATACGCAGGCCATTCACGATGCCACGGCAGATGTGCTGACGCAGGTGCAGGGTGTTGCTTCCTCTGTGGTCGACACGGCGAATGCGACGCTGGCTGCGCGCGACGCGGCGCTGATTGGTGCTGGGGTGTATGTTAATGAGCCCACCGGTCGTGCAGCCGTCGCCGACGGGGCAGCGTTCAAGGTGCAGGGCGATGGGAATCTTGTGGCCGCGTCCGAATACAGGCGAGTGAACAGCACGACCTCGACGCTGATCGCTATCTATCCGACCGCCAAGGCCGCGCTCACGGTGGGCGGTTTTGTCGATAGGTCCTACGATGATGACGGCGCGCACATCAATCCGATCAGAGACGGCGCCCGGCGTCTTTTGCGCTGGTTCGATTACACCGGCGCACGGCGTGGCAAGCTCGCCATTACGCAGGCAATCAGAAACGGTCTGCAAGTTACTTTTAACCCAGCCACAGGTCAGACGGACATCAGCTTTGGTACCGTTGAAGGCAATACGCCCATCGGTGCGAGAGGCGGCTACGTGTCCACGTACGACGACGATGGCACGAACGCGATGCTTGTCGTCGCTCCAGATGCAAACGGCGTCAAGCGCATCATCATGGCCGTGCCGAAGGCGGGATTTTCCGGCGGAACACCGGCCGAGGTGATAACCGCACGCGGCGCACAGCCGGATCTCAACTCACGTCTGAGCGTGGCGCTCAATCCATATGGCGCGATCATGCAGCCGGTGTATGGCGCGTACTTCTTGCGCGAGACGCGGCAGCGTCTGCGCGCGCTGCTCGACGGCGATATCACTACCTACGTGCTCGCGCTGTGCGGCGACAGTTGGACGGACGGTAGCGGCCTGCCGACGAATGGAGTCCCCGCACGCGAGTACTACTACACGCGCCGGCTGGTGATGGCGCTGCAGGCTGCCTATGGCAACGCCGGCGCGGGCTGGTGTTGCCTGAAAAACCCGGTCGGCCCGGCTACCTTCGGCGGCTCGTCGAACCCGAACAGCCTTTATCAGTCGGGCACCGGCAGTTGGACGACGAACACGAACAACAAGCCCGGCGCGAGTATCTGCTCGGTGCAAAGCAGCACGCCTGGCGATCGCATCACAGTCAATTGCGCGCTCACGAAAACTGCGTCGGTGGCGCTGCACTACCCGGTGTCGGCAGGGGTGCTGCAGTACCGCTTTAACGGCGGAGCATGGACGCAGATTGATCAGAGCGTGGGATCCGGCCTGCAAGTGGCCGCGCTTACTGGCTTCCCGACGACGGCCGCGTGGACGCTCGATATCGAGCCCGTGTCGGGCACCATCGAGCTCTACGGAATCGATCATCGCAGCGGCGCGCCTGGCATCGTCGTACACGGCCTTGGCGCCGGAGGCAGCAACGCGTTCCATTGGGGCAGCGTGAACCAGGCGCAACTGCAGGCCGCGTGGAAGGCGCTCGGCATCAACGCCTTCAGCATGTTGCTCGGCACGAACGATCAGCTGTCATACACCGTGAGCGGTCACAAATCGAGCATGCAAACGGTGATCAACTCCATGCGCGCCGCGTGCCCGACGGCAGACATCCTGCTCGCGACATCGCCCGAGAATTCGGATACGACGCCGCCGCGCCCGAGCCAGCCGATGGCGCTGTTTCAAGAGGTGGATCTTGAACTCGCGATCGCCAACAAGTGCGCGCACCTAAATCCGCAGTACT
Organism: Paraburkholderia caribensis; assembly: GCF_002902945.1. Taxonomy (NCBI): domain Bacteria; kingdom Pseudomonadati; phylum Pseudomonadota; class Betaproteobacteria; order Burkholderiales; family Burkholderiaceae; genus Paraburkholderia; species Paraburkholderia caribensis. The sequence continues at coordinate 1,971,926 of NZ_CP026101.1, read as the reverse complement.
ACTTCGGCAGCTCTATCAGCGAGTATGGCTACGGCACCGTGCGTGGCTGGCTTAACTCGTCTCTTATCCACCCAAGTCAAACTGGCCAGCGCGTGCTCGAGGAAGCGTTCTGGCGAGTACTTACCCAATCCATCTGAAGGAGTCCAGCTATGGAAGTTTTTGTACTATCGCAGGTGGTCACGGACAACACGCTACCGATCCTCTATCGCGATCCGCTGCTAAGCGGCGCAAACAACGGCGTGAAGCTACTCGTTGATCTCGCCTCGACCTACTCATGGCCCAAGCAGGCCGCGCCCGTGAACACTGATGCAGTGCTCAACCTCGACGAGTCGGGCAATAACGCGAGTGTCGTGATTGGCGCGAACGGTGCGCCCACCTATGCGGGCCGTGGTTTCGATTTCGGTGCGGTGACGGGCATCGGCGAATATATCCAGGGCGACGGCGGTTTCGCCGCTGCGCTGGCGGCCGATACCAACCAGTACTTTATGATCATGCTGTACCTGCGGATGCCGGCGCAGGTCGACTGGCCCACTACGGGCGGACTCGCTGTGCTCACGTTTAGTCAGTCTTCGAGCCGCTACAGCACAGTTCCCGAAATCGTCGAACTCACGCCGTTCGGACAGTCCTCGGGAACCCGCTATCTTATTGCCCGACGTCAAACTGCTGTCGGTTCGGCCGACCAGTTCAACCTGTTGGCCGATGCTACGGATTACGGGGCGTTCGCTCAGATCGCCTTTTGGCGTAACGCGGCTGGCTGCGGGTTCCGCCTGAAAACCGCAAGCCGGACCGTCAAGACGACGGGAGTGGTGGGGGCGAACAACACGGCGTCGCTCACAGGGCTCAAGGCGCGCTTTGGCGTCCCGTCGATCACGAGTTTGACTGGCACCAACAATAACTTTCGCATTTACCGCCTTGCGCTGGAAGACTTGAGTATTTCCGGCCGCGATCCTGAAGCCGTGCTGGATGCGGATTGGGCGCGCGTCGTGGCTCGTGCGATCTTCAGTTAGGCGTCGGATGCTTTTCGAGATTGTTGTGATCGCGCAAGCCAGTGCGTCGCAATGATCTCGGAAGCACGGCGGTGCGCCGGCTGAAGCAATCGTCTCACCGCCGGCTCTCCATATGCCGCGATTAGCCATGCGACGCAAAAAAGAAAAGCGATTGGGCCTATTGGCAAGATGGCCGCAGGTATTGATGGCCAGAATTGTCCGAACTGTGCAGTCAAGGATACGACCGCGTTCTCGTGAATGAGGTAGAGCGGATAGCTGACGAAACCCAGCGTTAGCCACGCCTTACGTTGCAGGAAGTGCTGCACCTTGTCGTTTGTGATCGCCGCTGAAAATAGGAGGACCATTAGGGCCGGCGGTATCTTTTCGATGAGGTGTGAGCCATTAAAGACCGCAACAGAGATTGCGGCCGCGCCGAAGGCAGCAATGATCGTGTAAAGCGATCTGTTTCGCAGATGCAGATAAAGAATCGCTCCAAACGTGAACCATCCGAAATGCTCGGCGCTTGTCCTTTTCAGGGCGAAGTTGGTCCAATAGATGACCGCCTGAGCGTGCGGGTGTTTGATCATATAAAGCTTGAAGAAGACAGTAACTGAAAACAGAGCGAACAGAAGTGAAATAGCCTTGCGAGCTCCGAATGCGAAGTAGAGCGAACCGAATATGAGATAGAACTTGACCTCGACAAAGAGCGACCAGAACGGACCTTCGAGCGCACGGAAATGCGTGCCAAGAATGAAGTTCAACCAGCCCGGTTCGATGAACAAAAGGCCTGGCACTACATTCATCGGGTCCAATGTGCCGGCCGGTCTGTCAGTAAGCAGTGGAGATGTGACGCATACCAGAATGGTAGCAATCAACATCGCCGGGAATAAGCGTAGCCAACGGCGCAACATAAAGTCCGCAATGTTCTTGCTGCGCTCCAACGACATGAGAATGACGAAGCCGGAAATCATGAAAAACAACTGTACGCCAACCCACCCGTACTGGAGAAATGGGACATGTGCAAATCGCTCTCCAAACGGAACAATGCCGGGCCAGCGAATGTACGCGTGAAAGAGGACCACGAGGAGGATTGCAACGCCGCGAAGGCCGTCCAGGTAAGCGAGCCGCGTATTCGTTTTCATCGGTCTGGTTACAAGTGGATGTGATAGGGGAGGCATGGCCACCGGTCAGAATACCGCTCGTCATTTGCCCTTATCCGTCAAAAGCTTGTCGATTTCGTTTTGTTGATTCGACCGCCTTCGGGCGGTTTTTTATTGGTCGCCAGAGTGCGGCCTTTTTTACGTCCGGGGATCTCATGAAGAAAGAGGAATTGCTCACGATCTTTAAAGGGTTGGCGCCGCCAGCGATTGCGGTGTTCCAGTCGATCACTGAATGGTTGCCGGTCTGGACGATGTGGATGGGCGGCATCTACGCGACGCTGCATCTCTACGTTTTCGTGCGTGACCGATTCCTCCGTAACTCTTCGGGAGGTGGCCGTGCCTAACGTCGGGAAAAAGTCACTTGCCGCAATCATCGGTGCGACTGCCACGGCAGGCCTCATCGCGCTTACGGGCTCGAGCGAAGGCGTGCGTCTGGAGCCGTACAACGACACCATTGGCGCGCACGTGCAGACCGTTTGCTTTGGTGAAACCAACGTGCCTATGCGTCGATACACACTCGCCGAGTGCAAGACGATGCTTGCTGGAAGCCTCGCCGGATATGCCGATGCGGTACGCATGACGACACCTGGCTTCGACATGTTGACGGATGGGCAGAAGATTGCCGCTATCGACTATGCGTACAACAGGGGTGTCGGCGCTTGGCGCGCGACCGACGCTCGTGCCGGTCCTGATGTCCGCGCGGCATACATCGCGCGGGACTTTCCCGACGCCTGTGAAATGTTCGTCAAGTGGGCGAAGGTCAAGCGGAATGGGGAGTGGTTCGACTGCTCGATCCGTGCAAACGGCTGCTATGGCATTTACACACGACGCCGCGCTGAGCGCGCGGCTTGTTTGGGAGAGTAATCCGATGAGTCCACACCTGATAACAGGCCTCGCTGCGGGCCTGCTCGGCATCGCCGTTGGCGCGGGCGGTGCGTACACATACGAGACCCGTGTCCTCGCGATTGAGCAGGCTGCGCATGCGCACGACAACGAGCAGCACGCCAACGACCTGAATGCGATCTCGAAGGCGGCGCTCGACGCCGAACAACGCGCGATCGACGCGCACACCGTCGCGGAGGCGAAGATCGCAACCCTCGACGATCAACTGACGAAGGAGAAGGAGGATCATGAAGCCGATAACGCTCGCAATCGCGCTGCTATTGCTGACGGCACTCGCCGGCTGCGCGTCGCAGTGTCCAGTTTCCATCCAGCCGGTGGCGACCGAGGCGATTCCAGCTCCGGCGCCGGCAGCGTGGGCGATGATGCCAGTGGCACAGCCGAGCTATCACCAGCGTTTGGAGTCGCTCTTTTCGGGATCGTCGACGACGCCGACGGCGATGCGCGCGCCAAAGCAGACTATCTCCAACGGTACGTCTGCACCCTGCAGCAGCAAGGAATGATCGCGGGAGAGTGCGATTGGTCCGTCGCCGGTGAGTAACTGTCAGTCAAGGAACGGCCCGCTCTTTCAGCGGGCCGCGAGCGCGTGATTCTGGTTTTGCGCTCCTGATTGGACGCGCTTACTACTTGACCCAGTTTTCCTGTTGGATTAACTCGAAGATGAAGGCAATCAGCAAACTCAGGCCTGAATTCTCAACGCCGGTTTTGCGGCGTTCACGCCCTTCGAGGCCGCCGGCGACAGGTCGCAACGCTTCAATGATTGCTAGTTCTTCGGCCCCGCCGGGGGGAAACAAGCTGAAATCAAATGAATCAGGAAGCTTCTCCTTCAGATCGGCGAGCAGCGTTCCATTTTCAATGCCGCTGTATACGTCATCAAATGTGAATTTATCGCCCTCGTCGTGGTCAAGTGCGGCGACCAAATAGAAACCGATGAACGTAAGGCTAACGAGTCGTGGTTTATTCATAGCGCGCGTCTTTTGGTGGGGTTTGGGTACGGCGGTCGTCGTGCTGAGCCCCGCCATAGCTGGGGCTTGGTTCGACAGCCGGCGGGGAGGATATCACAGGCCCAATTTGCAGTAGGCAATGGTTGTACCGCCTGCCTGCCGGTTGGTTTGAGCCGGAGGGGAAAAAGAACGGCCCGCACGCGCGGGCCGGCGCCTGGGGATCAGTCCGTACGCTGGACGCCATCATACGAAGTGGGGTACGCGCGCGAACAGAATGATTGTTTCGCAAATCAAAGGGCCGCGCGAATCAACTGCGCTCACGAATCGTAGCCCGTGGTGTGGCATCAGAGTTCTTGTTGGCCTGTTCGATGCGGATCAGCTCCTGCAGGATCCGCGCTTCAAGGGTCCGCAGCGGCGAAGCCCCGTCGATCGTAAGTGGGTCAGCGCGTTGCGCGTCCGCGATGCCAGCAGTGATCAGCGCGTGCATCTGCAGGAGTGCCAGACGCTGATGCTGCACTTCCAGAAGTAAGCGCTCGATGTCCGTTTCACCTCGATGCGTGCGCCACAAGGTACGCAGTTCGTCGAGCGACGGTGCTTTGAAATCGGGCAGTGACATAGGCGCGAATAGGCTAACTACTGTGTAAACATACAGTATCCCGGCCCATTGCGTTTTGCATCGCATCTTCATCCGCGCGCTCTGTGCGGGGAAGACAGGGCGACCAGCGACGTGCGGGAACACGTCGCTGGTCGCTTTTCCACTGCATAGGCCAGTGAATTAGCCAAGGCCCTGACACCTACCGGTAGGCGGGCCGAATTCTAACTTATCCAGAAAAGGCAATCACGTATGGCGAATCCAATCATTCCCTGGATTGGGGGCAAACGGCGTCTCGCGGATCATCTGATCCCGCGCTTTCCGAAGCACGAATGCTACGTCGAGGTCTTCGCAGGCGGGGCCGCGTTATACTTCATGCGTCCACCGGCTGCCGTCGAGGTTATCAATGACGTCAATGGCGAACTGGTCAATCTCTACCGTGTCGTGCAGCACCACCTCGAGGAGTTCGTGCGCCAGTTTAAGTGGGCACTCTCCAGTCGGCAGGTCTTCAAATGGCTGCAGGAGACGGTGCCCGAAACGCTCACCGATATCCAGCGCGCGGCTCGCTTCTACTACCTGCAGCAAAGTTGCTTTGGGGGCAAGGTGGAAGGGCAGACGTTCGGGACCGCGACCACAGCGCCGCCGGGACTCAATCTGTTGCGGATCGAAGAAAACCTCTCTGCCGCGCATCTGCGGCTCGCCAGCACGCATATCGAGCACCTCGACTGGAAATCGTGTATCGACCGATACGACCGTCCGCACACGTTGTTCTATCTGGATCCGCCGTATTGGCAAACTGAAGGCTATGGCGTGCCGTTTCCATTCACCGAGTATGAGGAGATGGCGAACAGGCTTAGGACGCTAAAAGGGAAGGCGATTGTCAGTCTGAATGATCACCCGGACATCCAGCGTGCATTCGACGGTTTTCACATCGAGACGGTCCACATCAACTACACCGTAGGCGGTGGCGGGAGAGAAGCGGCACGCAAGGAAGTCATAATCTTCAGCTGGGATATTGTTGCTCAGCCCGTCGGACTGTTTTAGGGTAGGTTAGGCGTTCGCAGTGCGAGGACCGTTGCAGGGAGACAACACGTCCTTACGGCTATGGAGTAGGGGTATATACTTAGAATCGTCTCCTCCATGTCTCCCTTTGATATGGATTCAGCCCGCCGCTCGGCGGGCTTTTTCTTCTGCAAATTGCCACGTGCGTGCTGTTTGCGTTCTCGACCGAACAGTTTCGCATTCACCTGACGCATCTGGGATTTGAGCACGCGCTTGCATTCAGCCCGCCGTGCTTGGATTGCGCGGACGCCTGCTCACATTATCCGCAGATGAAGGGCGTCGTCCGTGAGATATCCATTAAACGGGTTGTGCGCCAATAGGGCCAGTAGAGCGACAAACAACCCGGAAAAAATGCCGACGCGCTGCGATCTTGGTGACTGCTGCATCAGCGACATGTCAATCTCCCCTTTCAGAGGTTTTTCAGGATATCGGCCATGTGTGGGCTTTTCTCCGCTTCTCGATAGGCAAGCGCGCGCACGTAATCACCACGCTTACGTCGGGTTTCATTCGGAAATTTGGCAGTGACGAGATCAAATTTCTGTTGAAGCCATTCATGCACGTCCTGTAGTTCGACTTGCAAGATGTCTGCGGCCCACTTGTCCAAGGTGAGGGTGCTGCGAGAGCCTTCTTCGTCGACAATTGAGTAGTTCGTCTTTTCGTCTTCAAACATGGTCGTCTCCTCTGCCCACATTGCTTCGACTCGCACAATTGCAAAACCCTTGACGGCATATTTGTTTTCGGAGAACGGTCATCGCGATCATCCAAAAAAAACGATCCATAAAGCGGTGCTCACATATCCGCGGTGCATGCCTTCCCGATTGCTAAAACTGACTAGTTGCTTCGCAAGGAGTTTAAGCAATCACGCATGTCGGCGCCGGACAAAGTGCGGACGATGTGCGTCACGACTCTTCCGGGCCCTTGAGGTCACAACGTGTCTGGTGACATTTCGATGCGGTGAAATGAGGATATGATAGATAGTGGTGCAGCTAACTGCGAGCTTTAAACACAGGGAGGTCAGATCAAATAATGTCAACGCAATTTGAAGTCAAAAAAAAGCGTCAGCATTTTGTCAGTCGATTTTATCTAAAAGCATGGTCGACAAATGAAACACATGTTGTATCGCGGGACGACACGCATGTGTTCAAACCGAAGCTCGAACAGGTCGCCGTATCGAAGCATACGTACCGGATAGAAGGCTTGAGCCAAGAGCAAAAGAATCTGCTCCTGGCGGAGTTGACGAAAATCAGGTCGACGCCCATCGCATCGCTGCTGCTCACATTGATCGAACAATGCGCCCAGCTCGGTGATAAGACGCACATCGAAGTTAAGCATGGACGAATTGACGTCGACATTTTTAAATCAAATGTTATTGAAAACGTTTACAGTTTAACCGAAGACATTGTTCAAGATGCATATGAATTACTCGTGTCCGGGGACTACGAGCGCCTAGATATCGCTGGCTACGAGAATGTACTCCGGTTTATTTTCAATCAACTAACGCGCAGCCAAGGCGCTCGAAGCAACATTAAGGCCGCGATCGGCTCCGTGCTTGCAGGAAAGGGCATCGGCTTTGACGACTACAACATCTTTTCGTCAGTTATTCTTGCCGAGCAGATGGTTCTTGCAACGGTCGAGCGACTTTATAAAATCACGGTCATAGAGAACAAGACAAATGTGCGGTTCATCACCGGGGACTGGCCGGTCATCAACCTCGACTCTCTAGAAGGTCAGACTATCAAAATGTTCTGGCCAATTACCCCGTACCGTGCGGTGCTGGTCAATCCAACCAATTTCAGCGCTGACGAGGTTGTATTGATTAAGAAAGAGATGTTTGGCGGGAAGGGTAAGCATCGCTATTTTGTGGATCACTACGTTGAGAACGATGCGAAAGAAATCCGTGCGTTAAACAAAATCGTCTGGGATAAAAAGCACCGCTGCATTTTCGGTCTGGACGAGGCGGACGTATGCGCCGCAGATAATTCCGCCGGCCTTGCTTGAGTGATCTCCGTAGCCTGTTTTGAAGCCTGCAAGGACAGATGCCGCCCGTCATATCCGGTCGTAACCGATCCGATACTGCCGCCGGACAGAGTGTTTTCCGGGGCGTCTGTCGCTCACATAGAATGCATGGTACTTGGAGCAATGCGAACAACCGGGAACTAGACCGATGGATGCCAAGCAACTGTTCCGCTCCGTGAGCGAAAAAATGCGCAATGACTTTCAGTTGGCTGCGCACTTCAACCATAAAGGGACTCGCGGGACTGTACGCGAAAACACGCTTCGCGACTTTCTTGCGAAAGGTCGGCTGCCTCGCAAGTACGGGTTAGGTGCTGGGGAAGTGGTTGGTCACGTGCGTGACGTATCCCGGCAGTGCGACATCATCGTTTACGACTCAATGTACGGTCTTTCCCTGCACTACGATGAACATAGCCAGATCTATCCAATCGATTCCGTTTATGGAATTATTGAAGTCAAATCAGGGCTCTCCAAGGCTGAGTTAATTGACTCGCTGGAAAAAATTAAGGCCCTCAAGGAAATGTCTCTTGGGGGCGCAATCGCTGAGCCGCTTGCGAACGGGTACACAGTCGTAAGACCTAGGCCCAAGCCATTTGGTGTTGTATTTGCGTATTCATTGAGTGACAACTCACTTGATTCCTTGTGTGAAAATCTACAAGAATGGGAGTCGAAAAATCCACCCACATCTTGGCCGAATTATATTTGCATCTTGGGTGTAGGATGCATTTATCACCAGTCTGGCTTCGAAAGCTGCATCGACAGCGAAACGATAACAGTCAGAGCTTTCCCCCTTTCCCTCAAGTACGAAAGTGACAGCCTCTTTAAATTTTACTGCGCTTTGCATGATATGTGTTCGCGCATGAAGCTTGGTCCGGTTGAGCTAGAGCGCTACTTTGACCCTGGGGTTAGGATCGGACGATTTTCCGTATTTGGTCGAGCGGCAGAGGTCCAACTAACGCTGGATGGCAAGCCGCCGGTTCCTGCTCGACTCAAAGAATCCACGTTAGAGAAAATCGTCGCGTGGTGTGCAAAAACAGAAAAAATTAAATATTCCGATATTCTGAAAAAGAGGGTTGGAGTATTGCCTATCGGTTTAACCGAAGGTTCAGCGGGCATGAATACGCTAGTCTATTTATACAATCCCGATAATTTTCCAGGGCTTGATGATCTGAGGGCTAATCCGCCCACCGATGGAAATGGTCCGGCAGACCACTTTTCGACTTTGCTTAACGTTTTGGAACTGGTAATTGACGGCACACCATACGTCTTAGCTGCGGCAAGTCTGCCGCCTTCCGAATGGGACACATTGGAATAGTAGTGTCGTGCGGACGGCGCTGTGGACCCGGGAATGCGTTTGCGCAAATCTGCCTAGGGCAGTCATGCAGTGCGGAAGGACTTTACACTGCGCGTTGCGATGGGACCGTTTGAACGCCGGCCGAGACGGGAAAAAGAAGCCGCACCCAACTTGCAGTGCGGCCGCGCCTAGATGAAGCCGAACCCCCGTTCGGTCTCATAGCCATCGCGTGATCACAGTGAAAAAAAACCGCACCGGCTGCCGGCGCGGTGTCGAAGTCGCCAACAAATTTCCACACGTTCCGAGGGCCGGAACGAAGCGAATTTTAGGCGAGCAACCTGTTCGTCATTCGTCAGAATATTGTCAGAAAACGTCATTGACTAGCCGGTAAATTTGGAAGATCACGAAATTGACCTCCGTTCAACGCGCTTTTCGTGATGCACGTTGTTCCAACGATTTTCAGCAAGTGTTTGATTTTCTTGGGAATGGGGAAAGGATTGTGATTCCTGTCGTCGTGGGTTCGAGTCCCATCAGCCACCCCAAAGAATGCAGCAGTATCAATCGTTTAGCCGCTTACGGATATTGCACATAGCGAAATTCGGAACAGAAGCCGAAATTTCGGAATGAAGCCCGCCACAGATTGCGGGCTTTTTTGCGCCTGTAGGAAGTGAGACTCACCTGCGAAGGAGTCGTCGTGAATCAACCAACCACCCCTCAGCCGCCCGGTGCACCGCCGAATGCGCAGCCTCAGCAACCGTTGCAGGTCTCCGCTGCGACTGTCGGCGTTCAGCCCACGATCTTTCTTTCCCAAGAGCCTTATTGTCTGCAGCAAGTTGAATACGAGCGTATAAAGCGCGGGCAACCGGCTGCGGCTTCGGCAGCGATGAATATCTTCTTGACTGGGATCGGTGCGGTCGTGACAGTCGCCGCACAAGAAATCGTGCACCTAACAGGAAAGGCCAGCGCGGTAGACCCGATTGCCTTGTACTCGGCGATTGGAACGGCGGTTCTTTCCGGTATCGTCTGGGTCATCGTTAAATTCTGTCCGAGCGACTATACGACCACCATGAAGGCCATTGGCGAACATTTTAAGAAGTCGCCGGTTTTCCGTCATTTCGGGAATCAACCATGAGTCAAGCAGCTGCAATGCCGCCGCTCGGCTACGAGCGTTTTCGCGTGCTAAACCTGTGCTCCAATCGCCTTGAGAACGTTCAGTTTCCCATTCTGATTCATGGAGACATAGCTCCCTTGCTGATCGGAAAAGGATCAGCGCCGCGAGTGTGGCTCTCTTCGGGATTGATAAAGGGAGATCAGCAAATGTTCTTTCAAGTCGTCGTTGACAATTTTGCACGCAGCCCACAAGTCAGAGTCGAATCAACGGCGGGGAATACGGTCGTTTATCATGGCAACACGGTCGTCTGTCGCGTTCGGGAGACTGGACCGGACGAAGCATCCGTAACCAGTCTGGATTTGCGACCTGCCGGCCTCAATATTCACGGCAACTCAAACATCTTGTACGTCGGCCAAATGAAACACTCAGGCAACGCCGTATCAGATTCCCGAGTGTTCCTGAACATCGGCTAAGTAATTAGTCAGTGAGGTGCCCGGGAGAGCAATGATGCATTTGGTCGGAGCCGAGGGTGCCGGGGCTTCGATTAGATCGGGATGACGCGACAGACATGATGGCGTTTGTGGTCGCGTGCCCAGACCATAAATGACATAAGTTATTCGGTGGCCTTCGCAACCTTCATCTTGCGTCGGTCGTAGTTGCGATGTGTCGTTGCCGGGTTCGCGTGGGCTGCGAAGTCGTATGCGTCCTCGTCGCGTTGATCGAGCTTCGCCGTGATCGCCGTCGGCCGGATGTCGGAGAGCGCGAAGTACTCCGGGTGCTCTGTGAGCATCAACTCCATCGCGCCGCGCATCGGTCGGTTGATGCGGTTGGCAATACGCTGTGCTGCCTCGTGCATCTTCTTTGCCTGGTATTCGATCGCGATCTCCGCATCGAACGAGCCGATATAGGCATACATCGCGTCCTGCCATACCGACGACCAGCCGCTCTTCGAATACGGCTGACCCGTCCGATTCGGAAACAGGAACAGGCTCGCGACCTTGCGATCGCGCTTCGCCCGTTCGACGACGACTCGCAGACGAAGCGACCACTCGCGCAGTTTGTAGACCACTCGTTCACCTTTCTTCCGCTTCGCGTTCTCAACGCGCACGCCGGCGTCGATCAGTCCGGACATGTGGAATGGGCGGATCTCGGCGGCGCGGAAGCCAGTTAGGTAGCAGAACATCGCCGCGAGCCCCATCGTGCGATACGACTGATCCTGCTTAAGTGCCCAGAGGCGCAGCTTCAGCGGCGCGTGGAAGAACCTGCAGCTGTGCCTAATACCGTGCCGGACCTTTTTCGAGCCGAATTACGAAACGGGGAAGGCCGTGCGCTGGAAGATCGGCATGGCGAATGGCGATCCGCTCGCAATTGCCGGCCTGTGGCGTCAGTGGAAGGAGATCGACGGGTCTCAGGCTCTCGGATTCACAATGCTCACGGTTAACGCGGAAGAGCACCCGCTCATGAATCGGTTCCACAAGCCAGGCGACGAGAAGCGGTGCGTTGTGATCATTCCGCCCACTGAATATGGCGACTGGCTCTCGTGCGGGTCGCCTGACGAAGCGCGCTCCTTCCTTCAGCTCTATCCATCCGACGCGATGCATGATGAACCATTCGCGCTGCCGCCCCGCAAGGCCAAGGCTTCAGCCGAGAATCAGGAGCAGTTCCTTTAATCGCCTGTGTATGGCCGCGGCCTAGGAGATCCCAAGCGGTCGCCGCTGTCTGCTAAGCCTGATACCATCTGTCCCCGTTGCTAGTCATTAGGGACCGGAGAGGCCGATGCTGACATATCTATTTTTCGGCAAAGTGCTGCCCGAACGGGCGCAACTCAGCGTTAGCGAAATACGGTTCGAGATGCGGGATGCTACAAGCGACGTCACCCGCGTCCTGTTCGTTGAAATCATTTACAACCAAGTCGTGGCTCGGATTGAGACCGACACTCCACTCGATGATCATTTTACGGCTAAGAACGCAGTCGACGACGCCGTCAGGACGATCCTTGATGGAGTAGGTTTCGGGATGGCCCATGCATATGATCTGGATCTTGTGCAGTTCGCTGATCCTGTCTCGCCAAGAAAGCAGGTATTTGGAATTAATATTCCAGCCGCATCGGGCATAGCTGACTCGTTCGGAGTCAACTTTGAAGTCATTTGGACGGTTCTGTCCGCACCGAATGGCTGGCTTGTCCGCCGAGCGCTTTCAGACATGCGCGAGTCGATACATTCCGCCGCCGACACTGCTTTTTTTATTTATCGGGCTATTGAGACGCTTATGAGCGGCTATGCATCTGCAAACCAGTTGCCACCGAAAAGCAGTTCGACGTGGGAATCGTTTCGTTCACGCTACGGGCTTGAGGAGCAGGCGATCAAGAATATCAAGCTGCTCGCAGATCCTATGCGACACGGAAGAGTCGTCGAAATAAAGGGGATGTCAGACGATGAGCGGTCGCAGCTATTCCGGGATGGCTGGACGATGGTTTCGAAAGTACTTCGCAAGCTGTACGATGACTTCCAAGCGAACGGGCGCGTCGCCATATTCGCCTAACGTAACAATCGCATGCGTCGTGCGCGGGCCTCGAAAATCCGTGGAACGACTTTGGGAAAAGCCAATTAAATCAAAGGCCGAGTTTCAAATAATATCCCACCGCGGGGGCGTCAAAGCCTTACGGATGCTTGATGGATATACAGGATTGTGATTCGTGTTATCTCCATCGGTTGGTTGTCAGCCGGGCAGGTTTATCCAGAACGTGCTTGGTGGGTACTTTTCCGAAATGAGGCCGATCAGTTCATCCCCGAGCCTCAAGGTTTTGAACAGAAGGTCCTGAAATCCCTCATAGAAGGCCAGCAATTCGGGTTGCGTGAGGTCATCGAAATTTCCGGCAAACATGGCATCGATGTCCTCAAGAAGCGAATTGACGCATGTATAGAAGACGGGTATGCGCTGAGCCACCGCGACGTGCAGCAAGCCTAGTTTATCGACGTTCTTGTTGTATAGCTCGACATAGTTTCGCTTCGCGCTGATCTTCATCGCCGTAAGGGGATGACCGGCACAGCCCGCCTGAACAGCCTGATTGATCAGATTGACGTATTTCCGCTCTTCGACGATCACAAGGATCGCGTTTATCCCACCTTGGAACGCATACGCCAGGTTGCGGGCCTCCCTTCTTTGTTTGAACGCCTCTGCACCAACCGTTGAGGCGAGCGACGTCGCAAGACTGATCGCACCGCCAACGAGTGCCCCCAAAAGCGCTGCATCGGCCATATTGATTTTCTCGTTTTGGTACCGCTTATTTTGCGTTCGGACATTTTCGAAGCTGTCTGGTTTTGCGTCTAATACTGAAGCATCCAACTAGGCTAAAAGCTGCTATCGCGCGCTTCAAAAACAGGCACGCATTAGACGGTCCGTTTCGAACGTCAATAATAGTGCGCTTCTCGGGCGAGTGGAACCCCGCATGGGGTACAAGGAGGCGATGCATCTAGAGGCGTTCATGCCGACAAGACTGCTTAGCCGTAGCACTAAGTTGTGAGGTGCCGCACACATAAGTAGGACCATCAACCTTTCATTTCGGTTTCGCGATTTCTATGATGACGGAGTCTGACCCAAGGGAGACACTTCACCAGACCTAAGGAGGAGTCATGCCATACACACCAAAGACACCGCTTTATCACGGGATTGCTCCACAGAATCTCGGCTACGTTAGCGATCACGACGAGTTCCTCAATGGCAACACGGAACCGTACGGGCACACGTTCGACGCCTACGACGCGGCCCAGAATCCGGGCGACTTCGTTGAAGCTTTTGCGGGTGTAGACGTAGTGAATAATCGTGAGGTCAGCCCGAACTCGCGACATAAGGGTGGCGCCACGAGGAGTATCGGGTTCCTCTCAAAGGAGGCGCTGGTTCCAGGAATGTTCAAGATTTATGTCTCTGTCGGGAGAGACAGTAACGGGATCGCGACCTCGGACGACGGCTTTCAGGGTGGACCAACCGAACCTTTCGGGTATGCACTACCTTAAGTTGTTCCGGTAGCGATGCATCGAGGTGTAGTGCGAAACGAATAACTCCCCGGGAATGGTGGGTTTTTCTGCCTTAGTTTGACAAATACTGTTCACATATACAGCATCTTGGACAGACGCAAACCTATATAACACGGTTGCCTTCCGCGAAAAGGCTGTATGCACACAGCCTTTTCGGACTTCGAATACAGGAGCGAGATTTACAGGGACTATTACGCGCCGATCTTCCGACGCGAAGACTTCCAGTTCCAGACGAGTCCGGCCTCGTTCGGTATCGTGCCGCGCCGGCACATCCCGCCCGGAGTAAAGCTATTCGACATGATGAACGCGCGCTCAGAGTCGGTCGAACAGAAGTGCAGCTTCAGCAGTGCATGGAAGAATTGAAGAATCTGCAGGTCTGCCTGATTCCGTGTCAGACGTTCTTCGAGCCGAACTGTAAGCGCAGCGGACGCGGGTGACCCATATCATCCCCGTACACTTTGCACATGTACATAGAGCGGTTTCGAGTAATCGCGCCGTGCGGGCGCCGCGGAGATCGCTTACACTCGCGCGTCAGGAATTTGGTGCGTGGTAGCCGCACCGGCACGGACCCGAGAGCTAAGAAAATAATGAAGGTTGCCGAATACAATGGGATGCGCATTGCAGTTTTGTCGCGCGATGAACACTGCCCGCCGCATGTGCATGTCGACGGAGGTGATTGGGCTGCAAGGTACACGTTTGCCTTTTGGCATAACGGGGTTCGGTTGTGGGATGCGGTCCCGAACACCGGCCGGGTAATGCGCCACGACGCCGGTATCGTTGCGGCGATCAAGGAGGCACTACCAGCCGTGAGGGCTAGGTGGGTAGACGTAATGAATGATATTTGCCTCGGCAATCAAGTCTGGGTAGAAAAGCGGCGAAACATCATACCGCCCGCTAAAGCGTTATTTGACGCAGGTGTGACGATTTATCACGGAACATACGACCGTGACCAGCGTCACACTGTCTTGCAACTGGCAGACGGAAACCAGGTTACCATCGCGTTATGAAATATTTTGCGGCGCTTGATGACGAACCGACAGACCTCGACGAAGATGTCGAGGAGAGGAACGATTTGTTCCTTTTCGGTAGAGGCTATCGCGCCAAGATAAATTTAGTGAAAGGCTATCGGCTCCATTGGGCTCCCCTTGGGACATGGGCCCAGAAGATAGCTGATGGGGTGACCTACATTCCCGAAGGCAGGGCCATCATGATTCACTTCGAAGATGGCACAAGCCGTACCGTGTCTGTAGACGAGATACATGAGTTGGCCGACGTGCCCGACGAAGATCTTTCGGGCATCGTGCTCACGTTCGCTGGCACAGGTCTCTCGCTGCTCGATCATGACGTCGACATTTCGATTGCAGGTTTATTACGGGAACTCGATGGATCGGATGGATCGGGTTCTGCGGGCTCGAAAACCGGTAGTAAAGGCCTGTGGAAGTACAACTAAGCCGATTCGCGTTTAAGTAAAGAAAGCCCCGCCGACGCGGGGCTTTCTTTTTTTGGTTTCTGCATAAATGTCGGTGAACGCAGGCGAAAGTTCGGAACGGTTCCCGGGAAACATGCATGAAACCGTAGGCAAAATAGGCTGCTTCGTTCCGAAGTTGTTTCTGCAGACCCTTATCCGGTAAGGATTCAAGCCGATTTGACTGCTGGATTGTGATTCCTGTCGTCGTGGGTTCGAGTCCCATCAGCCACCCCAGAGAATTCAGAAACGGCATTGCGAGAAATCGCAATGCCGTTTTTGTTTTGGCGACGCGCGGTCGTTCAAAAGAGAACGCACGCGCACCGGATCAATCGCAGACTCACCCCTTCCGCAAAGGCTTCAGCAACTCCTTCAAGCCGTTGTGATCGATCTCGTGCATCAACGCGAGCAGCCTGCCAATCTCGCCAGGCGGAAATCCTTCGCGCGCAAACCAGTTCAGATAGTGTCCCGGCAGATCGGCGATCACGCGCCCCTTGTATTTGCCGTAAGGCATCGTACGCGTCACGAGCAATTCAAACTGTTCGACATTCATCTCAAGTCCACCTGTTCAGCGCCGCGCATCTCACACCCGTTTCCGCCGATGATGTCCGCTCACATGCGCGCCCGCATCGCGTTCGAGCCCGAACACATCGAAGATCGCTACCAGTCCGACAACGGCCACCAACAGAAAAGCAATGCTGAAATCAGCCGGCGTCACCGACTGCGCTTCATGTCCATGCAGCCACGCTGCCACCCGCAGTGCGATCGCGCCGAGCGCGACGCCCATCCCCATCGTCATTTGCGACAGTGTGCTCGATAACGTCGATGCGCCGCTCATCTGCGGCTTCGGCACATCGGCGAACGCGAGCGTATTGACGGCTGTGAATTGCAGCGAGCGCGACAGGCCGCTCGCAAACAGCACGATAGCCATCGGCACGAGCGGCGTCGAAGCCGTCAGCAGACTCATCGCCGCAATGCTGATTGCCGCGAGCGCGCCATTCACGAGCAATACCGGACGAAAACCGAAGCGCCGCATCACCGGCGTCGTGACAAGTTTCATCGACAGGTTGCCGGCGAACACGATGAGCGTCAGCAGTCCCGAATGGAACGCGTTCATGCCGAAGCCGAGCTGAAACATCAGCGGCAGGAGAAACGGCACGGCGCTGATCGACACGCGAAACAGCGAGCCGCCGCCCATCGCGACCGCGAACGTCTTCACGCGAAACGCCGACAGATCGACCACAGGATGCGCGCTGCGGCGCAGATGGAAGAGGGCGCCGATGCCCGCGGCGAGGCCCGCCGCGAGGAACGCGAGCGCTTCGCGCCACGGCGCGTCCGAACGGCCGAGCAGTTCCATCGCATACATGATGGCCGTGCCCGCGACGCCGCACAACGCGAAGCCGATGCCGTCGAACGGACGCTTCTGCGACTCGCCTTCCGGGGCAATGAAGCGCCACGCGAGCGCGATGCCGAGCAACCCGAGCGGCACATTCAGATAGAAGATCCAGCGCCACGACGAGTAGGTCGTGATGAAGCCGCCGAGCGGCGGCCCGATCACGGGCGCGACGAGCCCGGGCCACGTGATGATGGAGATCGCGCGCATCAGGCCGTCCTTGGGCGTCGCGCGCAGGACGGCGAGCCGCCCGACGGGCACCATCATCGCGCCGCCGATGCCCTGCACGATACGCGCCGCCGTGAACTCGACGAGGCCGTTCGTCATCCCGCATGCGACCGACGATGCCGTGAACACCGCGAGCGCCGCTGTGAACACGTTGCGTACGCCGAAGCGGTCGGCGGCCCAGCCGCTGATCGGGATGAAGACGGCGAGCGTCAGCAGATACGACGTGATGCCGATGGAGAGATCGACGGCATGCACGTTGAACGACTGCGCCATCTGCGGCAGCGCGGTCGCGATGATCGTGCCGTCGAGGTTCTCCATGAAAAACGCCGCGGCCACGAGCGTCACGATCAGTGACTGCCGTCCGTTCGACGGGACGGATGACGTGGACGGCGTATCTGACATCGAGATGATTCTCCGAACGTTGTAAGCGCATCGAAACCGGCCACGTGCCTGACCCTGTGCCGACGCGGCCAGCCGCTATTCTAGCCACGCACGCAGTTTGCGCGGACATGGTAATTTCGCCTTTTCCCGATTGATCACCCGCAAGAACACGAACAGGAACCAGGCGATGGAATACCGCAGACTCGGCGATACGGATGTGAAGGTCAGCCTGATCGGTCTCGGCACGATGACGTGGGGCGAGCAGAACACGGAGCGCGACGCGCACGAGCAGATCGACTACGCGCTCGATCAGGGCGTCACGCTGATCGACGCCGCCGAGATGTACCCGGTGCCGCCGCGCCCGGAAACACAAGGCTTGACGGAGCGCTACATCGGCACGTGGATCGCGCAGCATCGCGGCATGCGCGACAAGATCGTGCTCGCGACGAAGATCGCGGGCCCGGCGCGTCAGCCGCACAACCCGCGTCACATTCGCGGCGAGGGCAACCAGTACGACCGCAAGAATCTCACCGAGGCGCTGCACGACAGTCTCAAGCGCCTGCAAACCGACCACGTCGATCTGTACCAGCTGCACTGGCCCGACCGCAGCACGATGACGTTCGGCCGCCCGGCGTATCCGTGGATCGACGATGCCTACACGGTCCCCATCGAAGAGACGCTCGGCGTGCTCGCGGAGTTCGTGAAGGAAGGGAAAGTGCGTCATATCGGCGTGTCGAACGAGACGCCCTGGGGTGTCGCGCAATTTCTGCGTGCGTCGGAGAAGCTCGGCTTGCCGCGCATCGTGTCGATCCAGAATCCGTACAGCCTGCTGAACCGCACGTTCGAAGCGGGGCTGTCGGAGTTCTCGCATCGCGAGCATGTCGGCCTGCTCGCGTATTCGCCGCTCGCGTTCGGCTGGCTATCGGGCAAATACGAAGGCGGCGTGCGTCCGGCGGGCGCGCGCATCACGCTGTTCGAGCGCTTCCAGCGCTACAGCAAGCCGCAAGCCGTGCGGGCAACGACGCGTTACGTCGAGCTGGCGAAGCGCCACGGCCTGTCGCCCGCGCAGTTCGCGCTCGCGTTCGTCAACAGCCGGCCGTTCCTGACGAGCAACCTGATCGGCGCGACCTCGCTGGATCAGCTGAAAGAGAACATCGCGAGCGTCAATGTGAAGCTGCCGCCGGAAGCGCTGGCCGAAATCGACGCGCTGCACGAATTGCAGCCGAACCCCGCGCCCTGAGCGGCTCGCCGCGCGCCGCGACGCAAGGGTAGCGGTGCGCAGGCGGCAAATGCACGAACGCACCTGACGCCGCGCTCGACAGTATGCGGGCGCGGATATTAGCCGCCCGTCACGCGGCTTTCGCCCCCACTTTTTGCGATCCCGTTCGATCCGTGTACAGTGACCGGTGCCGCGTGCCGAGGCGCAAGCCGGACGGTACGCGAACCCGCGCATGCCGTACAAGCTGCAACGTAGTCAACAACACAACGACCGCCCTCCCCGACGATGAACGCCACGCGTCCCACCTCTTCGTCCGCTGCCCCGACCTGGCCGATTTTCGTGCTGCTCGCCATCGCAGGACTTTTCTATGTCAAATGGTTTCCGTATTACAACCGCGCCTTCACGGCGGCGTCGACGCATTCGATCGGCGCGTCGATCCTGATGGGCAAGGCGGAGAGTCCGCCCGCGCCGTCGTGGAACGCGGCGCTGGCCTACGCGCTCGCGTACGGCAAGGCGATCTGGCAGGCGATGGTGCTCGGCCTGCTGCTCGGCTCGGCCGTGCAGGCGCTGCTGCCCGCGCACTGGGTCGCGCGGCTGCTCGGCAAGACGGGCTTCGGCAGCGTCGCGGCGGGCGGCCTGCTCGCGTTGCCGGGCATGATGTGCACGTGCTGCGCGGCGCCCGTCGTGGCGGGACTGCGTGCGCGCCAGGCTTCGCCGGGCGGCGCGATCGCGTTCTGGCTCGGCAACTCGGTCCTCAATCCGGCGACGCTCGTGTTCATGGGCTTCGTGCTCGGTTGGCACTGGGCCGGGCTGCGGCTCGTGCTCGGCATCGCGATGGTGTTCGGCCTCGGCTATCTGGCGAACCGGCTCGTGACACCGACGGAAGCGCAAGCGGCCGACGCGCGCCTCGTCGAACTGATCGGCGAGCAGCGTGACGGCAATCCGTTCGCGCGCTGGCTGTCGATCTTCGCGCGCATGGCCGTGCGTCTCGTGCCGGAATACATCGTGCTGGTGCTGCTGCTCGGGGCGGCGCGCGCGTGGCTCTTTCCGCAAGTCGGGCCGGAGATCGGCAACGACATCGTATGGATCGTCGCGCTGGCCGTCGCGGGCATGCTGTTCGTGATTCCGACGGCAGGCGAGGTACCCATCGTTCAGGCGATGCTGTCGCTCGGCATGGGCGTCGGCCCCGCGGGCGCGCTGCTGATGACGCTGCCGCCCATCAGCGTGCCGTCGCTGGCGATGCTCGCGCGCTCGTTCCGGCCGGGCGTGCTGACCGTCGTCGCTGTCGGCGTGGTCGCGTTCGGCGTGCTGGCGGGCCTGCTCGCCGTGGCGCTCGGCTTCTGAGCAAGCGCGCATAATCAAAACGCGGCGTCGCGGCGGCGAATCTCGTCCTACACTGGGAGGCAAGCGCGCGGTTGCGTCTGTCGCCCGGTTGCGCGGCGTTGCCTTGTTGCATTGCAAGACGCAGGCGGACGGACGCAAATGCTACGATGGCGCCCGTTCATGCTGCCAACGCGGCGCAAAACAGGACGAATCATTCAGCTGCACAAAACGGCGTGCAAGCGCCAACCAGTTAAATTCAGGACATCGCATGGCCCAACAAAAGACCAATCCGAAACTCGAGCAGGCGCTGACGCGCGGGGATCTCGCCATCCGTCAGGCCAATTCGGCGCGCGCAACGGCCGTGCTGCGTGCATTGGGCAAGATGATCGTCGACGCATCGGCGACGATCGGCGTCGAAGCGCATACGTCGATTCCCGATGGCGACCGCATTTACGATCCCGTCGACGGCATGTGGCCGCAGGCGCTGCTCGTTTCGCTCGATGGCCCCGTCGAGGAAGCCGACCCGGAAGAGTTGCGCACGATCCGTTTGCGCTCCGACGATCCGGGCACGATGTTCCGCGTCGAATGGCATCGCGCGGATGGCAAGATCGGCCGCCAGGAAGGCGGGCCGTTCGCGACGGTCGAGTTCATCTCGGACGTCGACGTGCCGTGGTCGGACGACGAAGAGTGATCTGATTCGATTATCGTGGGGGCGCCGCCGCGCAGGAAGCTGCGCGCGGCGCCCTCAGCGCATCATGCGGCGGCGGAACAGCACCGCCGACAGACAGAACGGCACCACCACATACGCGGCCAGCACGGCCACGTGCAGCGCCGCGTCGTTCATCGGACGGTCCAACAGCGCCGGACGGATCAGGTCCACCGTGTGCGCCAGCGGCAGCAATTGCGCGGCGAACTGCGCAGCGGGCGGCAATTGCGACAGCGGAAAGAACACGCCCGAGAGCAGCAGCATCGGCGTGAGCACCAGCGTCTGATAGAACATGAAGAAATCGTACGAGGGCGCGAGCGCCGTCACGATCATCGCCGTGCTCGCAAACGCAAGGCCCGCCAGCACGATGACGGGCAGCGCGATGAGCATCGACGGAAAGCTGGCATAGCCGAGTGCGCCCGCCACGATCATGATGGCGGCGCCCGACAGCACGGCCTTGCTGCCTGCCCACACGACTTCGCCGAGGACGATGTCGCCGAGTGTGAGCGGCGTGTGCATGATGGCCTCCCAGGTGCGCTGCACGTGCATCCGCGAAAAGCCCGAATACATCGACTCGAAGCTCGCCGACATCATCACGCTCGACGCCACCGTGCCCGCCGCGAGGAACGAGATATACGAGACGCCGTCGACATGTCCGACCATCAGCCCGAGGCCGAAGCCGAGCCCGAACAGATAGATCATCGGATCGGCGAGATTGCCGAACATCGACGCGAGCGCGAGTTTGCGCCATACCAGATAGTTGCGCCGCCAGACGGCAATCCAGTTGACGGCGTTCGCGGGCAACGCGGCGAAGCGCTTGCCGAAGCGCCCGTGTGACGCGGCGTGCTCGGGGGTGTCGTAGGTGCGTAAGTCCATGTGTGCTGTGCGCCCGGTATCGTTGGCGAATGTGTGCGTGCCCGTCAGTCCTGCATTTCGCGGCCGGTCAGGCGAAGGAATACGTCTTCGAGATTCGCCGGCCGGTGCAGGTAGCGCAGCCCCGCGCGCTGCTTCAAGCGCGCGTGAACCGGTTGCGGGTCGTCGACATAACAGAAGAGCGTCTCGCCGCTGATCTCGGTGCGTACCGACAGCGGCGCCAGTTCGTCGCGCAGCCTGACGGGATCGGGGCCGTACACTTCGATCACGTCGCAGCCTATTTCCGAAGCGATCAATTCATTCGGCGCGCCTTCCGCGATCTTGCGTCCTTCCTCGATCACGCACAGCCGGTGGCACAGACGTTCGGCCTCTTCCATGAAGTGTGTGGTCAGCAGAATCGTCTTGCCCCGCGCGAGCAGCGAGCGCAGGCGCTCCCAGATCAGATGGCGCGCCTGTGGATCGAGACCCGTGGTCGGCTCGTCCATGATGAGCACGTCGGGGTCGTTGATGAGCGCGCGCGCGAGCGTGAGCCGCCGCTTCATTCCGCCCGACAACTCGCCCACGCGCGCATCAGCCTTGCTTTCGAGGCGCGCGAATTCGAGCAGCGTGGGCACCATTGCGCGGCACTGCGCGGCGGACAGGCCGAAGTAGCGGCCGAACACCAGCAGGTTTTCGCGGACCGTGAAATCGGGATCGAGATTGTCGAACTGCGGCACGACGCCGACGCGCGCCCGCGCAAAGCGCGAGCGCAATGGAATCGGTTCGCCGCACAGCCGGATGCTGCCTGCATCGGGTGCCGCAATGCCGAGCAGCATGCGCAGCGTCGTGGTCTTGCCCGCGCCATTGGGACCGAGCAGTCCGAAGCATTCGCCCGGGCGCACATGAAACGACAAGCCGTCGACGACAGTTTTCTCGCCGTAGCGCTTTTCGACCTGATGAAATTCGATTGCAGCTTCAGACATACGAAGAAGGATGCTCCCTGAATAGGTGCCTGTTGGGTGCAAAGCGGAGGCGGCTGCCTATTCTAGGGCATCGTGCGCACCGCGTTTGGCGCATGAATGCGCATCGCTGGCGATTGCATGCACGATCTTGCACCGCGTCATGGCTGAGTGCGCGGCTCACCGCACTTAGCGTTTTCCATCCCTTGCGTGTCGAATTGCGGCGCACCATGATTCAGATGAGACCGCGATAGTCGCGGGCAAGGGGGAAGCGAAATGGCGAGCTACAACAAGATTCTGCTGTGCTACGACGGCTCGCGTGAAGGCCGCAAGGCATTGCGTTGCGGCGCGAATCTGGCGCTCGATCTGGGCGCGGAGACGCATTTGCTGTCGGTGGTCGACATGCGTTCGAGCATCGCGCAAAGCGCAGGCCTGCTGACGGACGTCGCATGCGGCAGCTTCGAAAAAACCGCGCGTGAAATCCTGCAGGAGGGCGTCGACTGGCTCACGGAACGTGGCGTGAAGGCGACGGGGCATTTCGCGTTCGGCCATCCCATCGACGAAATTGCGTCGCTAGCGAACGAGTTGCACGCCGATCTCGTGGTGGTCGGGCATCGCTGCCGCACGGGACTGTCGCGCTGGTGGATGGGCGCGGGTAATACGCCGCTGCTGGACCGCGTGTCGTGCAGCATTCTGGTCGCGTGTTCGTCGGCGGCTGAAGAGGAGCAGGCGGCTGCCTGACACAGCCGCCTGATGGCGAGCAGCGATGTGATGGCGCGTCAGCCGTTCAGATCGACGGCTGACAGCTTCCACGTGAACAGTCCCTGGCGACGGAAGATCGCCGCATAGCGCGTGTCGCCGACACCGTGCTGATAGCTCACGACGAATTCGTTGACGCCGCGATATCCCGCCGTGGTTTGCGGCGGCTGCGGCGGCGTCTTGCTGTTGGCGTTAGCCTGGCCCGCTGCGGGCGGCGGCGTTTGCGGCGGGTTGTCTGTCTGCGCGGCCGGCGGCGGAGGCGGGCGCTCGCCCGGTTCGCCGCGCGGCGGCATACCGTTGAGCAACGCGGCGACACCGTCCGGCGTCGCATAGGCATCGACAAGCGGACCAATCAATGCAACACCGATCATCGCGCCAATCGCCGCGAGCGGATTGCCGTTGTGCTGCACGTCGAGCCGCCGCGTCAGCAACCCTGTGACCTGTAGCTTGAGACTGTCGCGTAGCGCCGGGTAGTCGACGTACGCATTGACCGTTTCGACATCGCGGGAATCGGCGGCGCGTTTGAGCCGGTCGAGCGCGATATACGGCGATGCGTACGCATAACCCAGGGCCGCCACGACGACGATCGCGATCAACGCGATCAGAATTGGCCGACCCACGCGGCCTTGCATCCGTACCAGACCTGCCATTGTGCGGAACGCTCCGTTTTCAGTATCGATCAGGTGTGGACCCGATCGGCACCGAAACGATCCCGCGAGTTTGCAAGCAAGCGTTTCACCGCTTCGATATCAGACGCAAGCGGCGCGCTCACGCGGCCTGCTGGGTCAGTTGATCGCCTTGCTCGGCAATGGCGCGATCGATCATGTTGCAGACAGCGTCTACGGTGCCGACCATGATGAGCCGCGACGGCCCGTGGTAGACCCGGACGGGTGCGCGCCGTGCCGGTTCCGCATTGAGGCCCGAGTTCAGCGACACGCGAGCGAACGCCGGTTGCGCGGACGGCAACGACTGAGGTTCGTCATCGAACAGCGATGCCGTGCGGCCCGCGACATTCGACGCAAGCGCCGTCAGCGAACCACAAGGGACAAGCTCGCGCAGATGGCGCAGACGACCGAACTGGCGAAAGGGCAGCAAGCGGGCAAGGCGTTCCATGAGTCTCTCCAGACAGTGTTCAGCTAATTAGAATTCCGTCGGCCGGATCAACCCGACCGCGATGCCTTCCAGCGCGAACTCCGCGCTGCCGGCCTGAACAAAAATGTTTTCGTAATCGGGGTTCTCGGCGATCAACTCGATGCCGTTGGGCCGGCGCTTCAGGCGCTTCACGGTCACGTCGTCACCCAGACGCGCGATGATGATCTGGCCGTCTTTTGCTTCGCTCTTTTTCTGCACGGCGAGCAGGTCACCGTCGAAGATGCCCGCGTCGCGCATCGACAGCCCGCGCACCTTCAGCAGGTAGTCGGGCTTGCTCGAGAACAGCGACGGGTCGCAGGTGTAAGTCTGCGAGATGTGTTCTTGCGCGAGGATCGGGCTACCGGCTGCCACGCGGCCCACGAGCGGCAGCGACAACTGCATGATGCTCGCGTGCGGCAGCGTGAACTGGTGCGGGGAATCGTCCTGGCCCGCGAGCAGGCGGATGCCGCGCGACGCGCCCGCCGCAAGCTCGATCACGCCCTTGCGCGCCAGCGCTCTCAGGTGCTCTTCCGCCGAGTTCGCCGAGCTGAAGCCGAGTTCGGCGGCGATCTCGGCCCGCGTGGGCGGGAAGCCCGTGCGCTCGATGGCGCGGCGGATCAGTTCGAAAACCTGTTGCTGACGTGCGGTGAGTTTGGTCATGGCGCCACTGTATGGATAGACAGGTGACTGTATTTTTATACAGTATCCGGCGCATTTCAAGCTTTACTTTAAGTTCGTCGCTGCGGGTGTCGTGTGAACGTCGAAAGACGGCGCTGAAGCGGCGAAATGGACGTGCTCGCGGAGGCAAATCATTCCTTTACCACTATTGCGTATTAAAAAATGAAGAAACATTATTTTTAATGATGAAGCCGCCTGGATAGACTGGCCTCCGTTGATGCAGCAGCAACGCCCGCGCAGCGGCAGAGGCGCTTGCCGCTTGCGCAGCAGCGAATCGCGGCAATCAGCGGAAAACAGGCAGTCACACCAACAAGACGGAGAAGGTCGATGGGCATTCGGATCACGGGGTTGGCAGAAGCACGGAAGGCAACGCGCGGCAGCGCGAAGCGGTTGGTCGCAGCGCTCGCACTGGGCGCCGCGTCGGCGGTCGGGATGATCGCGCAGGCGCACGCGGACACGACGCTGCTGAACGTTTCCTACGATCCGACCCGCGAGCTCTATCAGGACGTCAATCAGGCGTTCGGCAAGGAATGGAAGGCGAAGACGGGTGAATCGGTCACCTTCAAGCAGTCGCATGGCGGCTCCGGCGCGCAGGCGCGTTCGGTGCTGGATGGCCTGCAGGCCGACGTCGTGACGCTCGCGCTCGCTTACGACATCGACGCGCTCGCCAACAAGGGCCTCGTCAACAAGGACTGGCAGAAGCGCCTGCCCGACAACGCGTCGCCGTACACGTCGACGATCGTGTTCCTCGTGCGCAAGGGCAACCCGAAGCACATCAAGGATTGGGACGATCTGGTGAAGCCGGGCGTGTCGATCGTGACACCGAACCCGAAGACGTCGGGCGGCGCGCGCTGGAACTATCTGGCGGCATGGGCGTACGCGGCGCATCTGCCGGGCGGCAACGACCAGAAGGCCAAGGAATTCGTGTCGAAGCTCTATAAGAACGCGGGCGTGCTCGACTCCGGCGCGCGTGGCGCGACGACGAGCTTCGTGCAGCGCGGCATCGGCGACGTGCTGATCGCATGGGAAAACGAGGCGTTCCTGTCGGTGAAGGAATTCGGCACCGACAAGTTCGAGATCGTCGTGCCGTCGGCGAGCATTCTGGCCGAGCCGCCCGTCGCCGTGGTGGACAAGGTGGTCGACAAGCACGGCTCGCGCAAGCTCGCCGACGCGTATCTGAACTTCCTCTACAGCGAGGAAGGTCAGGAGATCGCCGCGAAGAACTTCTACCGTCCGCGTTCGAACAAGGTACCGGCAGCGCTGACCGAGAAGTTTCCGAAGCTGAAGCTGTACACGGTCGACGATTCGTTCGGCGGCTGGACGAATGCGCAGAAGACGCACTTTGCCGATGGCGGCGTGTTCGATTCGATCTACCAGCCGCAGTGAAACCACACAGCGGCCATGTTTGAACAAAGGCGCGCCTTCGGGCGCGCTTTCGGCAATGGTGCGACGGCACGCGTTGCAACGCATAACACCTGAAAGAGCTTTCGCATGACGACGTTGACCTTTCGCAAGCCGAGCGCGATACCGGGCTTCGGCCTGACGCTCGGCATCACGCTGGCGTATCTGAGCCTCGTGGTGCTGATCCCGCTCGCGGCCACTTTTCTCAAGACGGCCACGCTCGACTGGAGCCAGTTCGTGCGCGCCGTCACGTCGCCACGCGTGCTCGCGTCGTACCGGCTGACGTTTTTCTCGGCGCTAGGCGGCGCGCTGATCAACGCGGTGTTCGGCTTTCTGGTCGCCTGGGTGCTGGTGCGCTACAAGTTTCCGTTCAAGCGCCTAGTCGACGCGGTCGTCGATCTGCCGTTTGCGCTGCCTACCTCGGTCGCCGGCATCTCGCTCGCGGCGATCTATTCCGGCAATGGCTGGGTCGGCCAGTTTCTCGAACCGCTCGGCATCAAGATCGCGTTCACGCCGGCGGGCGTGCTGGTTGCGCTGACCTTCATCGGCTTGCCGTTCGTCGTGCGGACCGTGCAGCCCGTGCTCGAAGAGTTCGAGCGCGAGCAGGAAGAGGCGGCTGCGTGCCTGGGCGCGTCGCGCTGGCTGACGTTCCGGCGCGTCGTGTTTCCCAGCGTGTTTCCCGCGCTGCTGACGGGTTTTGCGTTGGCGTTCGCGCGCGCCCTGGGCGAATACGGCTCGGTGATCTTCATCGCGGGCAACGTGCCGATGAAGTCGGAGATCACGTCGCTGCTCATCATCACCAAGCTCGAACAATACGATTACGCGGGTGCGACGGCGCTGGCTGTCGTGATGCTGGTGGTGTCGTTCCTGATGCTGCTGCTGATCAACACGCTGCAGTGGTATCTGCAGCGGCGCACGACGCGCGGCCGCACGGCGCCTGCCGTGCCCGCGGTGTCGTCGGCTGCGCTGACGGGAGGTGCGCAATGAGCCAGGATACCGTCGTGCTTTCCGGCTCGGGCGCAGGCAACGCCAACGCCGTGCGCCGCCCCGACCCGGTGACCGAACCGCGCGCCGTGCGCTGGATACTGACGGGCATCGCGCTGCTGTTTCTCGCGCTGTTCCTCGCGCTGCCGCTCGTTGCCGTGTTTTATCAGGCGCTCAGCAAGGGCGTGGCGTTCTACTTCGAGTCGCTCGCCGATCCCGACGCCGTTTCCGCGATCAAGCTGACGCTGCTGACGGCCGCGATCGCGGTGCCGCTGAATCTCGTGTTCGGTCTTGCCGCATCGTGGTGTATCGCCAAGTTCGAGTTCCGCGGCAAGGCGCTGCTGACAACATTGATCGACCTGCCGTTCTCGGTGTCGCCCGTGATCTCGGGTCTGATCTACGTGCTGATGTTCGGTGCGCAGGGCTGGTTCGGACCGTGGCTCGCCGATCACAACGTGCAGATCATCTTCGCGGTGCCGGGCATCGTGCTCGCGACGATCTTCGTCACGTTCCCGTTCGTCGCACGCGAGCTGATTCCGCTGATGCAGGCGCAAGGTAACGACGAGGAAGAGGCGGCGCACGTGCTCGGCGCGTCGGGCTGGCAGATTTTCCGGCGCGTCACGCTGCCGAACGTCAAATGGGGTCTGCTGTATGGCGTGATCCTGTGCAACGCGCGGGCGATGGGCGAGTTCGGCGCGGTGTCGGTGGTGTCGGGCCACATCCGGGGACAGACGGACACGATGCCGCTGCACGTCGAGATTCTCTACAACGAATATAACTTTTCGGCGGCCTTCGCCGTGGCGTCGGTGCTCGCGTTGCTCGCGCTCGTCACGCTCGGCCTGAAGCTGCTCGCCGAGCGCCACATGTCGGCGGAACTGGCGAGCGCGCGCGACGTGCCTGCGCATGCCGGTCCCGTCAGCAAGCCGTCCACGCAGTCGACCAATACCGCCGCACAATCGGTCCAGTAAGGAGAGTTGTCAAAGATGGGCATCACCGTACGCAATCTGCAAAAGCGCTTTGGCGACTTCACCGCGCTCGACAACGTCTCGCTCGATTTTCCGCCGGGCGAGCTCGTCGCGCTGCTTGGACCCTCGGGCTGTGGCAAGACCACCTTGCTGCGCGTGATCGCGGGCCTCGAATACGCGGACGCCGGCCAGGTCGTGCTGCAAGGCCAGGATGTCGCAGAAGTGGGCGCGCGCGAGCGCAACGTCGGCTTCGTGTTCCAGCATTACGCGCTGTTCCGTCACATGACGGTGTTCGAGAACGTTGCGTTCGGCCTGCGCGTGAAGCCGCGTAAAGAGCGCCCGTCCGAAGCCGTGATCCGCGAGAAGGTGCACGAACTGCTGAAGCTCGTGCAGCTCGACTGGCTCGCGCAACGCTATCCGTCGGAACTGTCGGGCGGCCAGCGGCAGCGTATCGCGCTGGCGCGCGCATTGGCCGTCGAGCCCAAAGTGCTGCTGCTCGACGAGCCGTTCGGCGCGCTCGACGCGAAGGTGCGCAAGGAACTGCGCAGCTGGCTGCGCCGCCTGCACGACGACCTGCATATTTCGACGATCTTCGTCACGCATGACCAGGAAGAAGCGCTCGAAGTCGCGGACCGCATCGTCGTGCTGAATCACGGGCACGTCGAGCAGGTGGGCAGCCCGCAGGACGTCTACGATCATCCGCAGACCTCGTTTGTCTATGAGTTTCTCGGCGCGGCGAACCGGCTGCATGGCAGCGTCGACGGCAAGGGTTTTGTCGTCGATGGCGCCGCGCAGCCGATCGCGATCGAAGCGAACTTCCAGGGCCCGGCGTTCGCCTATGTGCGCCCGCACGATCTCGTGCTGTACCCGCAGGCGTCGGGGCATCGCGACGGCATCGTCGTCGGCGTGCGGCGCGTGGTGCCGCTCGGCGGCTCGGTGCGTGTCGAGCTGGAAGGGCGTGCAGGTCACGTGCTCGAAGCGGAACTGGATCGCGAGGCATGGCGCGAGTTGCAGCTCGCTGTCGGCGACGGCGTGACGGCCGTGCCGCGCGCGTTGCGTGTCTTCCCTGCGCATTGAAAGGCGCGCCAGGCAGCGTCGTTTCAAACCAGGCATTGAACAACAAACCTACTCTGGCCGAACCGGAGACATCGATATGAATTTCCAGCAGTTGCGCTTCGTGCGCGAAGCCGTGCGGCAGAACATGAACCTGACGGAAGTCGCGAACGTGCTGTACACGTCGCAGTCGGGCGTCTCGAAGCAGATCAAGGATCTCGAGGACGAACTGGGCGTCGACATTTTCATCCGGCGCGGCAAGCGCCTGACGGGGCTGACGGAGCCGGGCAAGGCCGTGCATCAGCTGATCGAGCGGATGCTGCTCGACGCGGAGAACCTGCGCCGCGTCGCGCGCCAGTATGCCGATCAGGACAACGGCCACCTCGTCGTCGCGACGACGCACACGCAGGCGCGGTACGCACTGCCGAAGGTGGTGCGCCAGTTCACCTCGGTGTATCCGAAGGTGCATCTCGCGCTGCGCCAGGGCAACCCGCAGCAGATCGCGCAGATGATCATCAACGGCGAGGCCGACATCGGCATCTCGACGGAAGCGCTCGACCGCTATCCCGACATCGTGACGTTCCCGTGCTATTCGTGGCATCACGTCGTGGTCGTGCCGAAGGGGCATCCGCTGGTGGGCCGCGAAAATATCACGCTGGAAGAGATCGCCGAGTATCCGATCGTCACGTACGACCAGGATTTCACGGGCCGCTCGCACATCGACCAGGCGTTCGCGAAGGCAGGCGCGCTGCCCGACGTCGTGTTGACGGCTATCGACGCCGACGTGATCAAGACGTACGTCGAACTCGGCATGGGCATCGGCATCGTCGCGGCGATGGCCTTCGATCCGAAGCGCGACACCGAACTCGTCGCGCTCGACACGCAGCATCTGTTCGAAGCGAGCACGACGCGCGTGGGCTTGCGCAAGGGCGCGTTCCTGCGTGCCTATGCGTACCGGCTGATCGAGATGTTCGCGCCGCAACTGCACGAAGCGGATATCGCGAGCCAGTTGCGCGAAGCGGCCTGAGATAGCGGGGCGTTTGCACGCGAGCAATATGGCGAGCCGTACGGCGAGCCGTATGGCGCGCTTCATATAGAGGCTCGCGTTTTCATCGATGGCGGCGGCGGGCGCATCGCTTACAATCGCCGCCATGAATACTTCTACTTCTTCATCGCGCGCGCTGCCGCGCATCGCCGTGCTCGCAACGGGCGGCACGATCGCGGGCGCCGCGCCCGACGCGACCAATACATCGGGTTATCAGGCGGGCGTCGTCGGCGTCGGGCAGTTGCTGGCCGCTGTGCCGTCGCTGGCCGGCGTCGCGAACGTGCAGGCCGAGCAGGTCGCGAGCGTCGACAGCAAGGACATGGCGCTCGCGCTGTGGGGCACGCTTGCGCAGCGCATCAATACGCTGCTGGCTTCCGATAAAGTCGACGGCGTGGTTGTCACGCATGGCACCGATACGCTCGAAGAAACCGCTTACCTGTTGCATCTGAGCGTCAAGAGCGACAAGCCCGTCGTGCTGACGGCGGCGATGCGGCCGTCGTCGGCGCTGTCGGCCGACGGCCCGCTGAATCTGCTCAACGCCGCGATCGTCGCGGGAAGCGCCAAGGCGCGCGGGCAGGGCGTGCTGGTCGCGTTCAACAACCGCATTCACAGCGCGCGCGACGTCGTGAAGACGAGCACGTATGCCGTCGATGCGTTCCAGTCACCGGAAATCGGCGCGCTCGGCTGGGTGCAGGACGGGCGCGTCGAGTTTCAGCGCAGCGTCGTGCGGCCGCATACGGGAGCGACGCCATTCGTGGTCGATTCGAACAGCGCGGCATGGCCGTTGGTCGAGGTCGTGACGAGCTATGCGGGCGTGTCGCGCGTGGCCGTTGATGCGCTCGTTTCGGCGGGCGTGAAGGGCATCGTGGTCGCAGGCACGGGCAACGGCTCGATTCACGCGACGGTGCAGACGGCGCTCGCCGAGGCGGCGGCCAGCGGCGTTGCAATCGTGCGGTCGTCGCGTGTCGGTTCGGGGCACGTGATGCGCAACGGTGCAGCCGCCGACGATGCGCTTGGCTTCGTCACGGCAGGCGCGCTCAATCCGTACAAGGCGCGCGTGCTGCTGATGCTGGCGCTTGCGGCGGGCCATACGACGCCCGCTGCATTGCAGCAAGTCTTCGATACGTACTGATTTCTTCCGCATCACAAGACGACGCGATCGTTCCTTGCGGATATCACGCGTCGCGCGCTCACATTCCCTCGCCTGAAAGCCTGCTTCGCGAATGCCGCGCGGCAGGCATTCGTTCAGACGTTTGCCTGAAGATCGTCTATAACAGTCAGTAGCCCGGCGCACAGCTTCAGACGGCATGGCAAACGGGTTCCGTTGCACTTGCAACGGCTTGCGATGCCGTCCCACGTTGCACCAATTCCGTTCATGTCTTTCGAGTACCCGTCGTTGCAGGTTCAACGAACCGCATCAGAATGACAGGAGACAGTCCGATGAACGCATCCCTGAAGCTTTTGCCGCTCGCCGTCGGCGCAGCCTTCGCGATCCTGCCCGCTGCTTACGCCGCACAGGACAACGTGGAGACGTTGTCGAACTTCAAGACCACGGGCAACACGAAACCAGCCGAAACGGTGCCGCAGACGGGTTCGCGCGCCGACGCGCTGCGCGAGAACCTGAAGGCGATCAAGCTGCCGCCCGGCTTCAAGATCGAACTGTATGCCGTCGTGCCCGAGGCGCGCGCGATGACGATCGAGCCGTCGACGGGCGTGGTGTTCGTCGGCACGCGCAAGGATCGCGTGTGGCAGGTGACGGACCGGACCAAGCGGCGCGTTGCTGACGACGTGGTCCAGTTCGCGAGTTCGGTTACGTTCAAGGTGCCGAACGCGGTGTGTTTCTCGCCGGATGGCGTGCTGTACATCGTCGAGCAGAACCGCGTGCTGGCGTTCCCTGCCGCGCAGTTCTTCGGCGAGGGCGGTCCGGACGTGGCCGCCGCTGTCGTCGTGCCGCAGGGCAAGCTGATTCCGCCGCAGTTCGAGAGCTTCAACCATGGGGCGCGCTATTGCCGCGTCGGGCCTGACAAGAAGCTGTACATCGCGCTCGGCCAGCCGTGGAACGTGCCGCCCAAGGACAAGCTCGCCGAGCTCGACAGGAATGGACTCGCGGGCATCATCCGCCTTGATCAGAACGGCAAGAATCGCGAAGTGTATGCCCATGGGGTGCGTAATTCGGTGGGCCTCGATTTCAATCCGAAGGACAAGTCGTTGTGGTTCACCGACAACCAGGTGGACGGCATGGGCGACGACATCCCGCCTGGCGAACTGAATCACGCGACGAAGGCGGGCGCGAACTACGGATTCCCATGGTATGGCGGCGGGCATGTGCGCACGGAGGAATACAAGGACCAGACGCCGCCTGCGGGCGTGGTGTTCCCGGTGGTCGAATACGCGGCGCACGCGGCGGATCTCGGCATGTCGTTCTATACGGGCAAGATGTTTCCGGAGAAGTATCGGGGCGGCATCTTCGATGCGGAGCATGGTTCGTGGAATCGCACGAAGCCGGTTGGTGCGCGCATCATGTTCACGGCTGTCAAGGATGACGGCTCGGTCGGGGAGACCGAAGTTTTCGCGGAAGGTTGGTTGACGCCGAATGGTGAGTACATGGGACGTCCCGCCGATGTGCAGCAGTTGCAGGATGGGTCGTTGCTCGTATCCGATGATTACGCTGGCGCGATTTACCGGATTTCGTACGCGAAATGAAGCGTTCTTTTTTGCTACCGCTGGCGGTTGCGCTCGCTGTTTCAGGGTTCGCCTGTGCAGCGAATGCAGCCGATATCGCGAAGGGGCGCGCCAAGGCTGTGCAGTGCCAGGCGTGTCATGGGATGGATGGCATCGCCAAGATTCCTGAAGCGCCAAATCTGGCCGGGCAGAATGAGGACTATCTGATCAAGGCGCTGAAGGACTTCAAGTCGGGCGCGAGGCAGAATGACATGATGTCGCTGGTCGCGAAGCCGCTGTCGGATGATGATATCGCTAATCTGGCGGCGTTTTATCATAGCCTTCGGTGAGGTTTTTTTTGTCTGCGACGCTGTGGGGCCTATGCGGTGGTGCTGTGTGGGCGCCTTTGCGGCGCGGGCGGTTTTGGGTTTGGTTTTCGCTGGCATCCGCGATGCGTTAGCTTGCTTCACGCGTCGCCCCTGTGCGGGGCGGCACCTACTTTTCTTTGCCGCCGCAAAGAAAAGTAGGCAAAAGAAAGCGGCTCACACCGCCAGCCCTTGACCTTTGTCCACGGGCCCCCAACGTCCCCACACTTCACACGCCCGTGCCCTGGGTAGTGCCCGTTGCCAGCGCGCCGAATAAGCGCCTCACCCGCTTCAAATATCCGTACCCGGTCAAGCGGCAGCGAATGGCATATGCCGCCCAGGTGGCAAACTGTGTGTAGGTTGTCGCGTCGTATAGCCTGGCGCTCTTACCGGGTGGGGCGCGTGCGCAATCGGTCTGGAGTGAAGCGTGTGGAGCACCGAGGGCCGACACACAGTTTGCCACCTGGGCGGCGGTGGACTGGCTGGCGCGGCATGCCGAAACGCGGGTGCTTGAAGTGGGTGAGGCGCTCATTCAGAGCGTTGGCAACGAACGTGTGTCACGTGATTGCCGTGTGAAGCGTAAGAACCTTTGGGGGCCCTCAGGCAAGAACATGGGCTGGCGGTGTGAGCCGCTTTCTTTTGCCTACTTTTCTTTGCGGCGGCAAAGAAAAGTAGGTGCCGCCCCGCACAGGGGCAACGCTTGAAGCGCGCTAACGAATCGCGGATGCCAGCGAAAACCAAACCAAACCAAACCAAACCCAAAACCGCCCGCGCCGCAAAGGCGCCCACACAGCACCCACCGCATAGGCCCCACAGCGTCGCAGACAAAAAAACCAAAAACCAAACCACAGCAGGACACCCGACGATGACGTCTGACCGACCAAGGCTTCCCCGTCATCGCCGGGTGCCGCTGCGGACCCCACTTGCCGCTCTCAGCCCAGAGCGACATGATTTGCCCGATCCGATGCGTGCCGCGCGCCGGACCAGGCGCCCCACTTGTATGCCGCCGTGATCAGGTACACGGCAGCCGTCGTTGCATCAGAAAAGCGTCACAGGCTCGCTCAAGCCGCTTTCTGATCAGCAGCAGGTGCCTGCGCGACCTCAAAATTCGCCATGATTTCGAGCGCGCGAACCATCGCCGAGTGATCCCATGCCTTGCCGCCGTTCGCCGCGCACACACTGAACAGTTGCTGGGCACTCGCCGTATGCGGCAACGCAATGCCAAGCTTGCGCGCGCCATCGAGCGCGAGGTTCAGGTCCTTCTGGTGCAGCTCGATCCGGAAGCCAGGGTTGAACGTGCGCTTCGTCATGCGCTCGCCATGCACTTCAAGAATGCGCGACGACGCGAAGCCGCCCATCAACGCCTTGCGCACGCGCTCTGGATCGGCGCCCGAACGGGCCGCGAACAACAGCGCTTCCGCGACGGCTTCGATGTTCAGCGCTACGATGATCTGGTTCGCCACCTTGCAGGTCTGTCCCGCGCCGTTGTCGCCGATCAGCGAGATGTTCTTGCCCATCAGGTCGAACAGCGGCTTGGCCAGATCGAACGACTTTTGCGGCCCGCCGACCATGATCGTCAGCGTCGCATCACGTGCGCCGATTTCGCCGCCCGAGACCGGCGCGTCGAGATAGTCGCAACCCAGTTCATTGATCTTCTTCGCAAACGCCTGCGTGTCGAGCGGCGAGATCGAGCTCATGTCGATCACGAGCTTGCCCTTCGTCAGGCCCTTCGCCACGCCGTCATCGGCGAACAGCACGTTGGCCACGTCGGGCGTGTCGGGGACCATGATCACGACGATATCGGCCGCCTGCGCAACAGCCGTCGAATCAGCAACCGACGTGGCCGTTTTGGCGAGATCGTCCGGCACCGGGTACGCGCCATTGACGAACAGCGTATGGCCGCCCTTGATGAGATTGCGCGCCATGTGCGCGCCCATGATGCCGAGGCCGATGAAACCGATCTTTGCCATTGAATGTGTCTCCAGTAAATGAGGTTCGAAATGTGCTCGTGTGTGTCGTTGCAGTCAGGCGGCGATATCAGGCGGAGGCATGGGCGCGCTTCACGCCCGCGACGCTCTCCAGCCAGCCGAGGCCTTCCGCCGTCGTCGTGCGCGGCTTGTACTCGCAGCCGACGTAGCCCTGATAACCCAGCGAATCGAGCAGATCGAACAGGAACGGATAGTTGATCTCGCCCGTGCCCGGCTCGTTGCGGCCCGGGTTGTCGGCGAGCTGGATGTGAGCGATCTGCGCCAAGTGCTTCTTGATCGTCGCGGCGAGCTCGCCTTCCATCCGTTGCATGTGATAGATGTCGTATTGCAGGAACAGATTGTCGGAGCCGACGGCCTGAATCACATCGAGTCCTTCCGACGAGCGGTTCAATGCGAAGCCCGGAATGTCGTACGAGTTGCACGGCTCGACGAGCAGCCGGATGCCTTCGTTCTTCAACGCGGCGGCAGCAAAGCGCAGGTTATCGACGATCGTCGCGCGCGCCTTGTCGGCATCGACACCCTTCGGAATGCCGACGAGGCAGTTCAGTTGCGGCACCTTCAACGCCTTCGCGTATTCGATCGCGCGGCCCACGCCTTCCTGAAACTCGCCGACGCGATCCGGCAGCGAAGCGATCCCGCGTTCGCCCGCTTCCCAGTTGCCGGCGGGCAGGTTGTGCAGCACGAGCTTCAGCTTGTTCTGCGTGAGCCGCTCGGACAATTCAGCGATCTGATACGGATACGGGAAAAGAAACTCGACAGCGTCGAAGCCCGCGTCGGCGGCCGCTGCGAAGCGGTCGAGGAACGGGACTTCGTTGAACAGCATCGTGAGATTCGCGGCAAATTTCGGCATGTTGCTTTTTCTCTCTGGTCGGTCAAATTGAACAGCACGGCGCGGGCGGATGCGTTTCGCTGGAAACGCGTCCGCCCGGATGAGGCGGGTAAAACACTCAGTCGCGATCAGTCGAGCAGGCTGACGGCGCTCGGTGCATCGGCGCGGCTTACCGCGAGTTCTTCGAACTCGTTGATCGCGTCGATCTCGGCGCCCATCGAAATGTTCGTCACACGCTCGAGAATCACTTCGACGATCACGGGCACGTTGTACTCAGAGAGCATCGACTGCGCTTTTTCGAGCGCGGGCTTGATCTCTTCCGGCTTGAACACGCGGATCGCCTTGCAGCCGAGGCCTTCCGCCACCGCGACGTGATCGACGCCATAGCCTTCGAGTTCCGGCGCGTTGATGTTGTCGAATGCGAGCTGCACGCAGAAGTCCATGTCGAACGCGCGCTGCGCCTGGCGGATCAGGCCCAGATACGAGTTGTTCACGACCACATGCACGTACGGCAGCTTGAACTGCGCGCCCACGGCCAGTTCTTCGATCATGAACTGGAAATCGTAGTCGCCCGACAGCGCGACGATGGGGCGCTGCGGATCGGCGGCACGCACGCCCAGCGCTGCCGGAATCGTCCAGCCGAGCGGGCCGGCCTGGCCGCAGTTGATCCAGTTGCGCGCCTTGAACACATGCAGGAACTGCGCGGCGGCGATCTGCGACAGACCGATCGTGCTCACATAGCACGTATCGCGGCCGAACACCTTGTTCATCTCTTCGTACACGCGCTGCGGCTTGATCGGCACGTTCTCGAAGTGCGTCTTGCGTTGCAGCGTGCGCTTGCGTGTCTGGCATTCCTCGACCCATGCGCTGCGGTCTTTCAGCTTGCCCGCTGCCTTCCATTCCTTCGCGACTTCGACGAACAGTTCGAGCGCGATCTTCGCGTCGGACACGATGCCGAGATCCGGGCCGAACACGCGGCCGATCTGCGTCGGTTCGATATCGACGTGCACGAACTTGCGGCCCTTCGTATAGACCTCGACGCTGCCCGTGTGACGGTTCGCCCAACGGTTGCCGATGCCGAGCACGAAGTCGGAGGCGAGCATCGTCGCGTTGCCGTAGCGATGCGACGTTTGCAGGCCAACCATGCCTGCCATCAGCGGGTGATCGTCGGGAATCGCGCCCCACGACATCAACGTCGGGATCACGGGCACGCCGACCGTTTCGGCGAACTGCACGAGCAGGTCTTCAGCGGCGGCGTTCAGCACCCCGCCGCCCGAGACGATCAACGGCTTCCCGGAGTCGTTGAGCAGCGTGAGCGCGGCTTCGATCTGCTTGCGCGTTGCAGCGGGCTTGTAGATGGGCAGCGGCTCGTAGGTGTCGATGTCGAACTCGATTTCGGCGAGTTGCACGTCGATGGGCAGGTCGACCAGCACGGGGCCGGGACGGCCCGAGCGCATCAGGTGGAACGCCTGCTGGAACACGCGCGGCACGAGAGCCGGTTCGCGCACCGTGACGGCCCACTTCGTGACGGGCTTGGCGATCGATTCGATATCGACGGCCTGGAAGTCTTCCTTGTACAGACGCGCGCGCGGCGCCTGGCCGGTGATCGCGAGAATCGGAATGGAGTCGGCGGAGGCGGAGTAGAGGCCCGTGATCATGTCGGTGCCGGCGGGGCCCGACGTGCCGATGCACACGCCGATATTGCCGGGCGCTGCACGCGTATAGCCTTCGGCCATGTGCGATGCGCCTTCAACGTGGCGCGCCAGCACGTGACTGATGTTGCCTGCCTTGCGCATGGCCGAGTAGAACGGGTTGATGGCGGCGCCGGGAACGCCGAAAGCCGTGTCGATGCCTTCTTTTTCGAGCACGAGCACCGCTGCGTCGACGGCTCTCATCTTGGCCATGAATGTCTCCTGGAAGTCTGTAAAGCGGATGGGTGTTAGGCACACTTTAAGACTGCATCTAAGGTTTGATAAGATCATTCACGGTCGCTTATTCCAAAACAAAAAGTATGGAATGGGACGGGCGCGCGTGACCGCGTGCGCAGACGGGAGACGCCCGCGCCACGGGCTTGTGGAGACGAAGATGGACCGCTTCAAACAGATTGAGACGTTCGTGCGCGTTGCCGACGCGGGCAGTCTTGCTTCGGCGGCGCTGGAAGAGGGCGTGTCGCCCGTGATTCTTGGGCGGCGGATCGACGCGCTCGAAAAGCGCCTGGGCGTCAAACTGATGTACCGGTCGACGCGCCGGCTGGTGGTCAGCGAAGAGGGCGCGGCGTTTCTCGAGCGCTGCCGCGGGTTGCTCAGCGAGTGGGACCAGGCGGAAAACGAGCTGATGGCGGGGCGGCGCTCGGTCAATGGGCATCTGATCGTATCGGCGCCTGCCGCGTTCGGGCGTAAGCATGTTGCGCCGCTCGCGCCTGAATTTCTGAAGGACAAGCCTGAATTACAGGTTTCGTTCAATCTGACCGACCGCGTCGTCGATCTGGTGCGTGAGGGCTACGATCTGTCGATCCGTATTGGTGGCGCGGTCGATCCGAACTTTGTGGCCGTCAAGCTGGCGACGAACCGGCGGGTCGTGTGCGGGACGCCTGAGTATTTTCGTCAGCATGGCAAGCCGAAGACGCTCGAGGATTTGCCGGCGCACAATTGCCTCGCGTTCAATCTGCAAGGCGGGCAGAACCGCGGCTGGTATTTCCGGCGCAATGGCAAGCTGACGACGGTGCGGGTCGGTGGGACGCTGGATTGCAATGATGGCGAGCTGCTGCATCGGTGGGTTTCGGAAGGGCTCGGGCTTGGCTGGCGCTCGACGTGGGAGATCGATCAGCAACTCGCGAGGGGCGAGCTCGAGACCGTGCTCGATGAATATGCGCTGCCTGATTACGACATTCTTGCGGTTTATCCGCAGCAGCGGTATGTGCCCGCTAAAGTGAGGTATTTCATTGATTATCTTAAAGAGGTTTATGCGCGGCCTGATTACTGGGTGAATGCGGGGTGAGGTAGGGTTTTTTGCCTTTCGGTTGGGGGCGTGGGTTTGCTGTTATTCGGGGGGGCTTTGCGCTTTGCCTTGGCCTTTTCGCTGGCATCCGCGATGCGTTATCTAGCTTCACGCGTCGCCCCTGTGCGGGGCGGCACCTACTTTTCTTTGCCGCCGCAAAGAAAAGTAGGCAAAAGAAAGCGGCTCACACCGCCAATTCTTGACGTTTGCCCACGGGCCCCCAACGTCCCCACGCTTCACTCGGCAACGCCCTGGCTGGTGCCCGTTGCCAACGCTTTGAACAGGCGCCTCACCCACTTCGAATTCCCGTAGCCGGGCAAGCGGCAACGAATGGTATATGCCGCCCAGGTGGCAAACTGTGTGTAGGTTGTCGCGTCGTATAGCTTGGCGCTCTTACCGGGTGGGGCGCGTGCGCAATCGGTCTGGAGTGAAGCGTGTGGAGCACCGAGGGCCGACACACAGTTTGCCACCTGGGCGGCGGCGAACTGTCTGGCGCGGCATGCTGAAACGCGGGTGCGTGAAGCGGGTGAGGCGCTCAGCAAGAGCGCTGGCAACGAGCAGGAATGATGTGATTGCCGTGTGAAGCGTAAGAACCTTTGGGGGCCCTCAGGCAAGTATTAGCGCTGGCGGTGTGAGCCGCTTTCTTTTGCCTACTTTTCTTTGCGGCGGCAAAGAAAAGTAGGTGCCGCCCCGCACAGGGGCGACGTGTGAAGCACGCTAACGTAACGCGGATGCCAGCGCAAAAGCGAGCATACCGAAACGTCGGTACGACAAAACAAAGCAGCCATCGCAAGAGCAAAAAGCCCGAACACCGTCGCCCGCGCCGCAAAAGGCGTAACACTTAAGCGCGCACGCGACCTTAGCGAAGGCAAAGCGCATCGCAGATAGCCGCAAGCCCCAAACGAAAAACAAATAAACCGAACCCCTACCCAACCACAATCGTCCCATTCATCGTCTCATGCCCCGACCCGCAAAAGATGTCGCACAAAAAATCGACAGTCCCAGCGGGACCGGCCTGCGCCGGCAGGCGCACCACAGCCCCAGGCGGCACATCAACCCGCACGTTGTACTGCGGAATAGCGAACCCCATAACGGTATCCACCGCGGTCAGCTCAAACACAACATTCTCATGCGGCGCGAGCTTGATCTGATTCGGCGTGAACACGAACTTGCGCGCACTGACCTTGATGACGCGCGGCTCGGCGGCGCGCACGTCGAAATGTCCCGCGGCGGTCAGCACCGCGCCCATCGCGACCAGCGTAAACAGCCGGCGGCGCTTGCTGTCGACTGCAAAAGTCTGCATGGCGGTCTCCCCGTTATGACGTCCTGATCGGCATTTCATCGAGCGCAAGCGCACCCGATGGCCTCGCGACCTGCACCTGCCGCCAGCCCAGCCCGCGATACGGCGCGGACGCGTCCCACGGTACCGGCAGCTTCTTGGGCTGCGACATCGCGGCCGGCAGCGGAAACATCAGCGAACGCGCCGCGTGATGCGCAATGTTGCCCGTCACCATGTGATGCTCCTGATGGATGTGGCCATAGAACACGGTCACGTTCTTGCGCCGGCTCAACACGTCGATCACCTGCGCGCCGTCCCGCGTCGCCCAGTCCCATTGCGGCGCGAGATCGAACAGCGGCCGGTGCGTGAAGACGACAATGCGCGCGTCTTGCGGCTGCTTGTCGATATCGGCTGCGAGCCACGCGATCTGCTGCTCGCCGACGCGGCCCGCCGGGTCCGATACGTTGTCGATCGTGATGAAGTGCACGCCCTTGTGATCGAACGTGTAGTGCGTCTGCCCGAAGTGCTCCTTGTACGCCGCGCCAGCATCGAGGCTCGCGTCGTGCTCGCCCGGCATCAGATACAACGGCTTCACCTTCAGTTGCGCGATGATCTGCTGGAACTGGCGCATGCGTTCGTGGCGCAGCGCGCTGTCGTCGGTGGTGTGCGTCAGGTCGCCCGTGAAGATCACGAAATCGGGCGGCGACGGCAGCGCGTTGACGGCTGCAATCGCCTTCGGCAGCGTGCCTTTCGAATCGGGATTCACGCCGGGGCCTTCAAAGCCCCAATGCGCGTCCGACAACTGGACGAAGTAGAAATCGTCGTCGCGTCCATACGTGAAGCCGGGCAACGCGGATGCAAATGCCGCGCCGCCGACGGCCGCAAGGCGCAGAAAATCGCGCCGTTTCAGACATTTCAGATTGCTGTGCATGGTTCGCCTCGCGAGTGAGTGACTCATTTGCTGTACCGCGAGGCCATGCTTTCTATTCCCGCTTTATTTTCACGGCAGGTGCGAAAACCGGGAATAAACTGGACGCGAGACGGGTTTTGCAGCCGTGAAGTCTGGGCAAGCCTGGAGGCGATCGGTGAATGAGACCGGAAAACATGCTGGGGGCGACGCGCGCGCCGAGGCCGCGCGCAGTCTGCGCTTTCAGCAGATGGCGCTGCCGCATCTGGATGCCGCGTACAACCTTGCGCGCTGGCTGTGCGGCAACGGACACGACGCCGACGACGTCGTGCAGGAAGCGTTCATGCGCGCTTACCGTTTCTTCGACACGTTCCACGGCGAGACCGCGCGGCCCTGGCTGCTCGCGATCGTGCGGCGCACGTGGTACACGGAATGGCGCAGGCGCTCGGGCGGCGTCAACGCGGCGATCGAGTTCGACGAGAACCTCGACGATGAGACGTTCGAGGGCTGGAGCGCGAACTCGCCCGACCCGGAAGCGCTGCTGATCCGCGATGAAAACACGCGGCTCGTGCACGAGGCGCTGGAAATGCTGCCTGTCGAATACCGCGAGGTGCTGATCCTGCGGGAACTGGAAGA
This sequence comes from Paraburkholderia caribensis, assembly GCF_002902945.1. Taxonomy (NCBI): domain Bacteria; kingdom Pseudomonadati; phylum Pseudomonadota; class Betaproteobacteria; order Burkholderiales; family Burkholderiaceae; genus Paraburkholderia; species Paraburkholderia caribensis. The sequence goes on along the minus strand of NZ_CP026101.1, from coordinate 1,929,626 downwards.
GTTGAGCTACCGCGAGATCGCCACGATTGCGGATCTGCCCGTCGGCACCGTGATGTCGCGGCTCTCGCGAGGGCGGCGCAAGCTCGCGACGGCGTTGACGTCGTTGCAATCGAAGGGCAGCCCGCGGCCGAAAGGCGGCGCGCGCGATGGGAGCGCCGCGCAGCGCCCGCCGGACGGGGCGGACGATGTGCCGGGCGCGCGGCCAGCCATGCGCGCATCGGCCAGAACCGAGGGGCCGTCCCGTTTGGCGCACGCCGGCAGCGGGGCGCCGCCCGGCGTCGCGCCCGATACGCCACGTAAAACCGAAAGCGGCTGGATGCCGCGCGCTCCCGGCGCGTTGCCGGGCGGACTCGCACAGGAGGCGCCAGATGGACTGTAACGAAGCACGGCCGCTTCTCGATGCGAATGCGGACCACGAACTCACGCCGCCGCAATCACGCGACGTGCAGCGGCATATCGAAAGCTGCGAGGCATGCCGGAGGGAAAGCGAGATGGTACGGGCAATGAAGGGCGCGGTGCGCTCGGCCAACTACTATCGCGCGCCGGATGAACTGCGCGCGAAGATCATGGCGGCGCTGCCGCCGACCGGGCTTGCCACGCCGCAAGGGGCGGCGCGCGACAGCGACCTGCGGCCCGAGCCGCGTGCGAGGCAGCGCAAAGGCTGGTTCGACTGGGTGCGGCTGCCCCAGCTTCCGAAAGGTGGCGGCTTCGGCCCGCTGGCGGGCGAGGGCGCGGGCGGCACGATGAGCGGCGGCTGGCACACGGGCGCGGCGTGGCGCGGCGGTCTCGCGCTCGCGTTCTGTGCGCTCGTCGCCGCGGGCATCGCGGTGACGCTGCACCGAACGGGCGAACCGATGCCGCTCGTCGACGAACTGGTGGCGAGCCACGTGCGCGCGCAGCTTTCGGGGCACGATATCGACGTGGTGTCGACGGATCAGCATACGGTCAAGCCGTGGTTCAACGGCAAGCTCGATTACGCGCCGCCCGTCGAGGATCTCAGCGCAAGCGGTTTTCCGCTCGCAGGCGGACGGCTGGACTACGTGGGACATCGGCGGGTGGCCGTGCTGACGTACCGGCATGCCAAGCACGTGATCGACGTCTACGTGATCCCCGAGGACGACCGCGCGGCCGGCAAGCCGGGCGCGGCGATCGTGCAGGACGGTTATGCGGTGGCGCGCTGGCGCGACGACGGCATGATGTGGTGGGCCGTGACGGACGCCGCGCCCGAGTCGCTGACGGCGTTGCAGGCCGCGCTGACGGCCCGGCTGCACGGCGCGGAGCCGGGAGCGCCTTATTCCGGCAGTTGAGGCCGGCTGGGGGCGACTGAGGGCGACTGAGGGCGGCTGGGGGCGGCTGAGGGCAACTCAGGGCGCACGAGGGCATTCGAAAGGCGGCTGGCGGCGTGTTTTTGTGCCGCCAGCCACCCTAAATCATTGAAAACACGCCCGAATCTCGCAAATGGCGCTTGCATTATCTTGCAAACAGCGCCGATTCAGGTTATATTCTTCGGCTTCTCACTTGCCACACCGGTTCGACGCCCGGGTGGCTTCTATCCATAAGTCAGCACAAGGAGTGAACATGCGTCATTACGAAATCGTATTCATCGTGCACCCCGATCAGAGCGAGCAAGTGCCCGCCATGATCGAGCGTTACAGGTCGACGATCACGTCGCACGGTGGCCAGATCCACCGCATCGAAGACTGGGGCCGTCGCCAACTGGCCTACATGATCGAGAAACTCGCGAAGGCTCACTACGTCTGCATGAACATCGAATGCGACCAGACCACGCTCGACGAACTGGAACACGCGTTCAAGTTCAACGACGCCGTTCTGCGTCACCTCATCGTCAAGATGAAGAAGGCCGAAACCGGCCCGTCGCCGATGATGAAGGAAGTGCAGCGCGAAGAAGCCAAGAAGGCGGCTGCATCGCAGCCGACGGAAGCGCAGGCTTAAAGCAGAACCCTTAAGCCATCAGAGTCACGCGGCGCGCTCTCACTCAGCGTCCGTAAAAGGAAGCGATGAACCGGCTGCAACTCACGGCGAGCGTCGTCGAACGCGAAATAGTGCGGTACACCCCCGCCGGCGTTCCGATTGCAGGCTGTACGTTGCAACACCGCACGCAGGTCGTCGAAGCGGGCATTGCCCGAACCGTCGAACTGATCATGCAGGCGGTCGCGGCCGGTGAGGCGAGCGGCAAGCTGGAGCGGGTTGAAATGGGCGTCGAAACGCTCTTCACCGGCTTCCTGGCGAAGAAAAGCCGCAACGCGCGAACTCTGGTGTTTCACATCACAGAATTGCAGGACATTGGAAAGGACTGAACATGCCCCGCCCGACTGGTAAGAAATTCGACAAGCGTCGTCAGCAACAAAACCCGCTCTTCAAGCGCAAGAAGTTCTGCCGTTTCACGGCTGCAAACGTCGATCAGATCGACTACAAGGACATCGATACGCTGAAGGACTTCATCGGCGAAAACGGCAAGATCACGCCGGCACGTCTGACGGGTACCAAGGCCCACTATCAGCGCCAGCTCGACACGGCGATCAAGCGCGCACGTTTCCTCGCGCTGATGCCGTACACCGATCAGCACAAGGCCTAACCGGACGACGTCACAAGGAGCATCCGAATGCAAATCATTCTTCTCGAAAAAGTTGTGAACGTCGGCAACCTGGGCGACATCGTCAAGGTCAAGGACGGCTATGCACGTAACTTCCTGATCCCGAACAAAAAGGCACGCCGCGCCACGAAGGAAGCCATCGCTGAATTCGAAGTTCGCCGCGCAGAACTGGAAAAAGTCGCAGCAGAAAAGCTGTCGGCTGCTCAGGCACAAGGCGAAAAGCTGTCGGGCCTGACGGTTCAGATCGCGCAGAAGGCTGGCGTCGACGGCCGTCTGTTCGGCTCGGTGACGAACGCCGACATCGCCGAAGCACTGGGCAAGCAAGGCTTCGCAGTTGAAAAGGCGCAAGTGCGTCTGCCGGAAGGCCCGCTGAAGATCGTCGGCGACCATCCGGTTCACGTCTCGCTGCACACGGACGTCACGGTTGACGTCACCGTGTCGGTGCTGGGCGAGCACGTCTAAGCCAGACAGAAAGTCAGATCGCCAGGCAGTTGCTGGCGTCAATGACGTAAAGGGCAGGGGCCGGGAAACCGGCCTCTGCCTTTTTTATTGGCCGCAACGGCTTTGCCGCGCGCTGCGGCGGTTCGATTTTCAGGATGCTATCCCGCCGTCTCACTTTGCCTGATAATTCCACCCCATGAACGCACCGTCGAAAGATCCTCAAATCGAGTCGCTGAAAGTCCCGCCCCATTCCATCGAGGCCGAGCAATCGGTGCTGGGCGGTCTGCTGCTCGACAACGCCGCATGGGACCGCATTGCCGACTTCCTCTCGCAAAGCGATTTCTACCGCTACGACCACCGCCTGATTTTCGAGCACATCGGCAGGCTGATCGCGTCGACGCGTCCCGCCGACGTCGTGACCGTCTATGAAGCGCTGACCACATCCGGCAAGGCCGAAGAGGTCGGCGGGCTGGCGTATCTGAACGCGCTCGCGCAGAACACGCCGAGCGCGGCGAACATCCGGCGTTATGCGGAAATCGTGCGGGATCGTGCGGTGCTGCGCCGGCTGGTGTCCGTGGCCGATGAAATTTCCGCGGACGCGTTCAATCCGCAGGGCAAGGAAGTCCGCCAGCTGCTCGACGAAGCGGAATCGAAGGTGTTCTCGATTGCCGAAGACGGCGCGCGCGGCACGCAGGGTTTCCTCGAAATCGGGCCGTTGCTCACACAGGTCGTCGAGCGCATCGATACGCTGTACCACACGGCCAACCCGAGCGATGTGACGGGTACGCCGACGGGCTTCGTCGACCTCGACCGGATGACCTCGGGCATGCACGGCGGCGAACTGATTATCGTGGCGGGGCGCCCGTCGATGGGCAAGACGGCGTTCTCGATGAACATCGGCGAATACGTGGCCGTCGAATATGGTCTGCCCGTCGCGGTATTTTCGATGGAAATGCCGGGCACGCAGCTGACAATGCGTATGCTCGGCTCGGTCGGCCGGCTCGACCAGCACCGCATGCGGACCGGGCGCCTGACCGACGAAGACTGGCCGAAGCTCACGCACGCTGTCCAGAAAATGAGCGAAGCGCAGATTTTCATCGACGAAACAGGCGGTCTGAACCCGATGGAACTGCGCTCGCGGGCGCGGCGTCTGTCGCGCCAGTGCGGCAAGCTCGGCCTCATCATCATCGACTATTTGCAGCTGATGAGCGGCTCATCGTCCGGCGAAAATCGTGCGACGGAAATTTCGGAAATCTCGCGTTCGCTGAAAGGCCTCGCCAAGGAGCTCGACGTGCCTGTGATCGCGCTGTCGCAGCTGAACCGCGGTCTCGAACAGCGCCCGAACAAGCGGCCGATCATGTCCGATCTGCGCGAATCGGGTGCAATCGAACAGGACGCCGACGTGATCCTGTTCATCTACCGCGACGAAGTCTATAACCCGGACAGCCCCGACAAGGGCACTGCCGAAATCATCATCGGCAAGCAGCGTAACGGTCCGATCGGACCCGTTCGGCTCACGTTCCATGGGCAATTCACGAAGTTCGACAATTTTGCGGGCGCACAGAATTTCTACGGCGGCGAGTAGCACACTCTGCGCAAACGGGGGTGCCGGGTTGCACCTGCCGTTGCGCGCGCGCACAAAACACGGCGCCGCGTCACACCCGGAATGGTCCGGAACGGTACAATATTGCGGTTTTATGACAGCCTCACCGTGACCATTTTCTGGGACCCCAATGTTCGGTCGATTCATGCCCACCGAGGGCAAATTCTTTGAAATCTTCAACGCTCACGCGAAACACATCGTCTCCGCGAGCCACGAACTCGAACTGTTGATCGACAACCTCGGCGACGCCGAGATCCACAAGCAAAACGTGCAAACGGCCGAAAAAGCGGCCGACAAACTGACGCACGAAACCATCGATCTGCTGCACAAGACTTTCATCACGCCGCTCGACCGCGACGAAATCCACAAGCTGATCACCACGATGGACGACATCCTCGACCTGATGGAGGACGTCGCCACGGCCATTTCGCTGTACGACGTGCAGGCGGTGACGTCGGAAGCGAGCCAGCTCGCGCATATCTGCACGAAGACCTGCGAGCGCGTGCAGGCTGCCGTCGCCATGCTGTCGGACATGAAGCAGGCGCGCGAGATCCTGAAGGCGTGCGAAGACATCGACCGTCTGGAGTCGGACGCGGACCGCGTGCTGCGCTCGGCGATGTCGAAGCTGTTCCGCGAAGAGGACGACGTCAAGACGCTGATCAAGCTGAAGGCGATCTACGAGCTGCTCGAGTCGATCACCGACAAGTGTGAGGACGTGGCGAACATCATCGAAGGCATCGTGCTGGAAAACGCCTGATGCATTCGATACAACTCGCCATCTGGGCGGTCGCGACGCTCGTGGTCGTCGCGCTCGTTTTCGACTTCATGAACGGCTTCCACGACGCGGCGAACTCCATCGCCACCGTCGTCTCGACGGGCGTGCTGAAGCCGCAACAGGCCGTCGCGTTTGCCGCCGCGTTCAACGTCATCGCGTATTTCATCTTCCATCTTAAAGTCGCGCAAACGGTCGGCAAGGGCACGATCGACCCCGGCATCGTCGATCACTACGTCGTGTTCGGCGCGCTGGTCGGCGCGATCGGCTGGAACATCGTCACCTGGTACTACGGCATCCCGTCCAGTTCGTCGCACGCGCTGATCGGCGGGCTGGTGGGCTCGGCGCTCGCGAAATCCGGCTGGGCCGCGCTCAACTGGGACGGGCTGCTGAAGACGGTCACGTTCATCATCGTGTCGCCGCTGCTCGGCTTCGTGCTTGGCTCATTCTTCATGCTGCTGGTGTCGTGGATCTACTTCCGCACGCCGCCAAGCAAGGTAGACCGGCGTTTCCGGCGCCTGCAACTGGTGTCGGCGGGGCTGTACAGCCTTGGCCACGGCGGCAACGACGCGCAGAAGACCATCGGCATCATCTGGATGCTGCTGATCGCGACGGGCTACGCGTCGGCGGGAGGCGACGCGCCGCCGCTGTGGGTGATCGGCGCATGCTACCTGTCGATGGGCCTGGGCACGCTGTTCGGCGGCTGGCGCATCGTGCGGACGATGGGGCAGAAGATCACCAAGCTCAAACCCGTCGGCGGCTTCTGCGCCGAGGCAGGTGGCGCGATCACGCTGTTCATCGCGTCGTTCCTCGGCATTCCCGTATCCACCACGCATACGATCACGGGTGCGATCGTCGGTGTCGGCGCGACGCAGAAGCTGTCCGCCGTGCGCTGGGGCGTCGCCGGCAATATCGTCTGGGCGTGGGTGCTGACGATTCCCGCTTCGGCCGCGCTCGCGGCGGCCGGCTGGTGGCTCGGCCACCGCTTCCTGTAAAGCGGCTTAAAAACGGCGCGCCGCGTTCAGATCAGCGGCGCGCTGCCTCCATCCATCGGGACTATCGCGCCCGTCACGTAACTCGCGCGGCGGCTCGCCAGAAACAGCGCAACGTCCGCTATCTCCTCCGGTTTCGCGAAACGCCCGAGCGGCACGCGCGCCTCGCCGCGCGCCTGCGCTTCGGCGGCTTCGATTCCTTCGCGCGATGCTTCGAGTTGCAATGCTTCTTCGACACGTTCCGTCAACGTCGAGCCCGGATTGATCGCGTTGATGCGGATGCCATATCGCGCGTAATAGTGCGCGAGGCCGACGGTGGCAAGCATGAGCGCCGCGTTGGCCGCGCCGCCCGCGATATGGATGTCGCTCGCGATCTTGCCGCCCATGCCGATGATGTTGACGATCGTGCCCGGTTCCTTCGCCGCGCCGGACTTGACGCGTTCGGCCATGCGCCTGAGCACTTCCTGCTGCGGATAGATATACGGGAAGTACTTGGCTTCCATCGTCGCCTTGAAGGCTGCCGCGTCGAGCGATTCGGGGTCATAGCGGCGCGCGGCGCCCGCGCTGTTGATCAGGATGTCGATCGGGCCGACGGCGCTCGTCGCTTCCTCGACGACGTCGGCGGCGCTATGCGGCTCGTGCAGATCGGCGCGGGTCAGGTGGACATGCAGCCCTTCGCTGGCAAGCTGCTCGCGGGCGCGGGCGAGGTTGGCGGGATCGCGCGACACGATCGCGACTTTCGCGCCTTCCATGGCGAACGCCCGCGCGCACGCGAGTCCGATGCCCTTGCTGCCGCCTGTTATCAGAACCACTTTGTCTTTGAGCCCGAGATCCATCGTTGTCACCCGCCGTTAGGGAAATATCGTCAAAAGATAGCAGAGGTGCGGCGGCGCGGGTGAATCGGCGCTCAACGGGCAGGGCCCGAATCAGTAGTTGGCGAATCCGGCGATCGGGTCGTCATTGGTTTGCGTCGGCGCGGGAACAGGGCGCGAAGCCGTCGACGCGCGCATGATCTGCACGCCGCCCAATTCCCGGCTGTCGCCGGAGATCTGCGCCTGGCGGGCCTGGCGCGCCGCTACGGCGGCGGGAGGCGGCGGTTCGTAGGCATCGGCGGCGGCGTCGATGGCGTCGGGCGCGGAAGCGGGCCGCGCCGCGCCGCCGTAGACGCGTGAGGACGTGGCGTCCGCTGCCGTGGCGGCAACGGGGGACGCGACCGGCGTGGGCGACATGGCGCCCGCCGCGCGCGCCTGCAGTTGCGCGGCGCTCATGCCGGGCGGCGGCGGTTCGAACTGATCGACGGAGGCTGCCGCCGTGGCGGCGGGTGCGACGATGCCCTGACTCGCCACGGGCGCGGGTTGAGCGCGCGTCTGCGCGGCGTAAGCGCCCGACGCGCCGCGCGACGAACCGTACGCGCCGCCGGCGATGTCGGGCGCGGACGGTTTAGGCGCGGCTTCCGCCGCCGCGACGGCGGGCGTTGGCGAGACAGGCGCCGCGGCTTCGTAGCTCGGCGTATCGAATGGCGTCGTCGTCGGTTTGTTCAACGCGGGCGCCACCCGGCGAATGCCGTCGAAGCGCTTCGCCCAGTACGGATTGGTCAGGTAGTCGAGCCGCACGGTGCCGCCCGTCGACGGTGCGTTGACGAAACGCAGCTTGCCGACATAGATCCCGACATGCGAATGCGGACGCCCGGTCGTGTTGAAGAAAATCAGGTCGCCCGGCGCGATTTCGTCGGGCTCGATGGAATCGCCGCGCGAACTCATATCGGCCGTGGTGCGCGGCAGGTTGACGGAAGCCGCGCGCTGCACGACGTAGTGCACGAGTCCGCTGCAATCGAAACCGCTATCGGGCGTATTGCCGCCCCAGCGATACGGCACGCCGACGAGGCTCATCGCCTGAATGGAGATTTCCTCGCGACCGATGCTGTGATCGACGAAACGGGGAAAGCCCGGCGGCGCGGTGCGGTATGCGCCGCCCGACGACGCGTACGGCCCGCCCGAACTGCGCACGGTCTTCTGCGGCGCGCCTGAGCAGGCGGCGAGCAGGGCGACGAGCAACAGTGACAGGGCAAGGCGAAGCATGAAAGCGAAGGCGAGCGCGGACGCCCGCCAGAAGCCGGTGATGCCCGATGGTAGCCCGTCGGGCGGACCTCTCGCAAGAAAAGTTGATGGGTTACTTGAAGTTTACGCGCTAAATGTCAGTTTTCGGCTGCCGGCGATATGCCCAGCGCATGAGAACGGAAGCAGGCACTGCAAAGAAAAAAGCCGCTTCCGGCGAGAACCGGAAGCGGCTTTTGAACAGCAAAGAAAGCGCGTTAGAGAATGTCCGACGCGTAGTCGGCCAACCGCGAGCGTTCGCCGCGCGCGAGCGTCACATGCCCGCTGTGCGCCCAGCCCTTGAAGCGATCGACGACATACGTGAGGCCCGAACTGCCTTCCGTCAGATACGGCGTATCGATCTGCGCAATATTGCCAAGGCAGATGATCTTCGTGCCCGGACCGGCGCGCGTGACGAGCGTCTTCATCTGCTTCGGCGTGAGGTTTTGCGCCTCGTCGATGATCAGATACTTGTCGACGAACGTGCGGCCGCGCATGAAGTTCATGCTCTTGATCTTCAGGCGCGAGCGGATCAGCTCCTGGGTCGCCGCGCGGCCCCATTCGCCCGCTGCGTCGTCGGTTTTCTGCAGCACTTCGAGGTTGTCGTCGAATGCACCCATCCACGGCTGCATCTTTTCCTCTTCGGTACCCGGCAAAAAGCCGATGTCTTCGCCGACGGGCACCGTCGCGCGCGTCACGATGATCTCGTTGTAGCGCTTGTCATCGAGCACCTGTGCGAGGCCCGCCGCCAGCGCCACCAGCGTCTTGCCCGTGCCCGCCTGGCCGAGCAGCGTGACGAAGTCGATCTCCGGGTTCATCAGCAGGTTCAGCGCGAAGTTCTGCTCGCGGTTGCGCGCCGTGATGCCCCACACGTTGTTCTTGTGGTGCCCGTAGTCGCGCAGCGTCTGCAGGAGCGCTGTCTTGCCGTTCAGCTCGCGGACGATCGCGTGGAACGCCGGCTCGCCGTTCTGCGGCTCCAGATAGACGAACTCGTTGACCAGCATCGACGCGCACAGCGGACCCGTCACGCGGTAGTACGTGGTGCCCGTCTTGGTGTCCTGCCAGCTCTCCATGTCCTTCGCGTGCTTCGCCCAGAAATCGAGCGGAAGCTGACGGATGCCCGAGTAGAGCAGGTCTTTGTCTTCGAGAACCTGGTCGTTGAAGTAGTCTTCGGCGGGCAGGCCGAGCGCGTGCGCCTTGATGCGCATGTTGATGTCTTTCGACACCAGCACCACCTGGCGGTCCTCGCGGTCACGCTGCAGCGCGCGCACGACGCCGAGAATCTGGTTGTCCGCCTTGCCTTGCGGCAGGCCTTCGACGGGCTCGATATGCGTGAGCTTCGTCTGGAAGTAGAGGCGTCCCAGCGCTTCGCGGCTGCCCAGCCGGGCGAGCGAAATGCCTTCCGACATGTCACCAGCATTCGCGACGAGCGAATCCAGCGTGCGGCTCACCTGACGTGCGTTGCGCGCGACTTCCGACATCCCCTTCTTGTGATTGTCGAGTTCTTCCAACGTCATCATGGGCAGATAGACGTCGTGTTCCTCGAAGCGGAAGAGGCAGGTCGGATCGTGCATCAGCACGTTGGTGTCGAGCACGAACAGCTTGCGAACCTCGACCTGCGCGCTCCTGGCTGCGCCTTTCTTCGTGCCGGTGCGGGTCGGCCTCGCGCTTGTGGCGGCGGGCGCTTGCGCTTCGGCGGAACCCTTGCCGCGCGCGACCACGGGCGCGGCCGTCGCGGGGGCGACAGCAGGCGTGGCGGGGACCGGCTGCAGCAACGCGGCCGTCTGCTTCGACTTGCGACCGCGCGACGGCGTGGCTTCGGCAACGGGCTCGGCGGCGTTGTGAACGGGGCGCAGCGTGGTGGCCGCGTTGGCGGCGTGCGTCATCGGTGCGGCGACGTTGGCGCGGCCATATTCGGCCGATGCGGCTTGCTCCCCTTCATACGCCTGTTTTCGACCAGGCTTTGCAGGCTTCGCCGTGTATTCGTCAGGCGGCAACAGATTGCCGAGCTTGCTGGGTGGGGTAGGCAAAGGCATGGTTTCCCTCAAGTAAAGCGGGTCACAATTCTTCGCCGCCTGCCGCAAACTGTCGTGCGTCGTGCGCCCGCAATTTGCGTCCGGTGGCGCGTGTCGGATTAGTAATGCCGGTTCGCCTGGTTTTCGATCGGCTCCTTGACGAAAGTGCGCTGCGAACGACGCAAACTGCTGCGCGCAATGAAAAAAGCCGCCGCCCCGGCAGACGGGGCAAGCGGCTCGACTTCGGTCGTCGCATTGCGCCTCGCGGACCGCATCGTTGCCTTATTGTCAGCGGCGACGACGACGCGATCTGCTGCGCAACTGCGGAAAAAAGTATGTGAACAGGCACTCATTGCGGCCCAATATAACGCGCCTCAAAGCGCTTGTACAGCCTCCAGAATCTCGTCGACGTGACCCGGCACTTTCACGCCGCGCCATTCGCGGCGCAGCACGCCTTCCGCATCGATGACGAATGTGGAGCGCTCGATTCCCCGTACTTCTTTGCCATACATTTTCTTCAATTTCATGACGCCGAAGAGCGTGCACAGCGTTTCGTCAGGGTCCGATACCAAGGTAAACGGCAGTTCCAGCTTGGCCTTGAAGTTATCGTGCGAACGCACGCTGTCGCGCGACACGCCGATGATCTCCGCGCCCGCCTTTTTGAACTTCGGATACAGGTCACGGAACTGCAGTCCTTCCGTCGTGCAGCCGGGCGTGTTGTCCTTCGGGTAGAAATACACGACGACTTTCTTGCCGCGCAGGCTGGACAGCGTGAAGTCGCCGCCCGTAGCCGGGGCGGTGAAGTCGGGAACGGCTTGATCGACTGCGATGGGCACGAGGTCCTCCGGTTGTTATGGATTGTTATCGGTGTCGGCGGCGGCGCGGGCCGCACGCCTGAGCGCATTCTTCGGGGCTGCCGGGTGTGCTTCGGCACGTGTCGCGCGTTCGGCCAATGAGGGCTTCGACATGGGTCGAATGAGTCGAATGATGCCCGGCCGCCGTGCGGCTAGTCGGGCTGAACGATCAGTTCGCCGGAACGGCCCGGAATCTCGCCCCACGTCACAGGGTACGACGGCAGTGTGTCACGGTCTAGCGTGGCGTGATAATCGCCCATCGTGGCGAACGTGTGGCCTTGTGCGCGCCAGCCGGCAAGCAGCTGTTCGAATACGGGCGCAAGCTTCTGGCCCTCGAGTTCCGCGTGCAGCGTGAACACCTGATCGTGCGGATTGTTTTCCGTGCGCTTCAGCATCCACGCGGCGACGTTGTGCGTGTCGATGCCGTCGATGCCCAGCACCTCGTCGAGCGTGGGCAGCGTGGTCGGCATCTGCACATGCGACAGCGTGCGGCCGCCGACCACCGGGAAGTACGGCGCATGCCCGCGTCCATCGGACGCGTACTGCATGCCCCATGCGTCGATCTGCTCGAACGCGTGGCCGTTCATCTGCCAGCCGGCCGCGCCGTGCGTGACGGGCGGCATGCCGAAAATCTCGGCAAAGCGGTCGTGGCTCTTCTGCATCTGCGCGACGGTCCAGTCGCGCGGACGCGAACGCACGTTGTCCTGCCAGTACACGTGATCCCACGTATGAATGCCGCATTCGAAGCCGGCTTCGTGGATGGCGCGCATTTCGGAACGCGCGCGCGCGCCGATGTCGGGGCCCGGCAGCAGCACGCCGTACATCAACTGCTTCACGCCGTAATGCTCGACCACCGACGTGCGCGACACCTTCTTCAGAAAGCCCGGCCGCAGCACGCGCCGCATCGCCCAGCCGGTGTGGTCCGGGCCGAGGCTGAACAGGAACGTGGCGCGCGCCTTGTAGCGGTCGAAGATACGCGCGAGATTCGGCACGCCTTCGCGCGTGCCGCGCAGCGTATCGACATCGATCTTCAGGACGATCAGAGCCAAGCGCGAAAGCCCTTACTGTTGCTCGACGAGGGCGCGTGCCTCGCCGACGTGGCCGCGATACGCTTCGAAGATCTTGCGCAGCGCTTCGTCGAAGGTCGACGTCGGCGCCCACTTGAGTTCCTGCATCGTGTTGTCGATCTTCGGCACGCGGTTCTGCACGTCCTGATAGCCCGCGCCGTAATAGGCACCCGACGACGTCTCGACCAGCTGCACCTTCTTCGCCGTTTCCGCGTACTCGGGGAATTCGGCGGCGAGCGCGAGCATCTTGTGCGCGAGTTCGCGCACCGAGAAGTTGTTGGTCGGATTGCCGATGTTGTAGATCTTGCCCGTCGCGACGCCGTCCTTGTTCTCGATGATCTTCATCAGTGCGCTGATGCCGTCGTCGATATCCGTGAACGCGCGCTTCTGCGCGCCGCCGTCCACCAGGCTGATGTTTTCGCCGCGCACGATATGGCCGAGGAACTGCGTGACCACGCGCGACGAACCTTCCTTCGGCGTGTAGATCGAGTCGAGGCCGGGGCCAATCCAGTTGAACGGACGGAACAGCGTGAAGTTCAGGCCTTCCATGCCGTAGCCCCAGATCACGCGGTCCATCAGCTGCTTCGAGCACGCGTAGATCCAGCGCGGCTTGTTGATCGGGCCGTAGGTGAGGGCGGACTCGTCGGGGTCGAACTGCTCGTCGGAGCACATGCCATAGACTTCCGACGTGGACGGGAAGACGAGATGCTTGCCGTACTTCACGGCCGAACGGACGATAGGCAGGTTCGCCTCGAAGTCCAGCTCGAACACGCGCAGCGGCTGCTTGACGTACGTAGCGGGCGTGGCGATCGCGACCAGCGGCAGGATCACGTCGCATTTCTTCACGTGATACTCGACCCACTCCTTGTTGATCGTGATATCACCTTCGAAGAAATGCATGCGCTCGTGGTTGACGAGATCGCCGAGGCGTTCGGTCTGCATGTCCATGCCGAACACTTCCCAATCGGTCGTTTCGAGAATGCGCTTGGACAGGTGATGGCCGATGAAGCCGTTCACACCCAGAATCAGGACTTTTTTCATGTGTTACGGGAAGATTGAGTGAGCTGGGTGAATTCGGCGGGGGTGACGACACGCTCGCTGTTGTGGTGCTGATCGTCGCGCTGATGCCGCAATTCGTGGATCACGATGACGCGGCCGTCGCCGCATGTCGCAAAAAAGCCATTATCGCCTACGTGGATGCCGGGCGGCAAATCTCCGCCTGGCGCGCCCGGCGGCGCAAGCCGCGCCCGCGCGACGACGAAGCGCGTGTCTCCGATGTCCGTGAACGCCCCCGGATACGGCGGCGCGACGGCGCGAATCAGGTTGTAGACCTGCTGGCCGTTCTGGCTGAAGTCGATGCGCCCGTCTTCCGGCTTGCGTCCGCCGAAGTAGCTGCCGTGCGCGAGGTCGTTCGGCAGATGCGGCGCCTCGCCCCTGAGCAGGGCGGGCAGCGCGCGCCACAGCGTCTGCTCGGCGGCTACGGTTACCTTGTCGAACACCTGCGCGGCCGTGTCGTCGGGCAGGATGGGCACGGGCGTCTGCGCGATGATCGCGCCGGCATCCGGCTTCGCGGCCATTTCGTGCAGCGTCGCGCCCGTCTCGGTTTCGCCGTTGAGCACCGCCCAGTTGGTCGGCACGCGGCCGCGATACTTCGGCAGCAGCGAGCCATGCATGTTGTACGCGCCGCGCGGCGCGACGGCCAGCAGATCGACGGGCAGCATGTGCCGGTAGTAGAACGAGAAGATGAAGTCCGGCCGTGCGTCGACCACGCGCGCGCGCAACTCCGGGCTCTTCGGATCGGCGGGCGTGACGACGGGAATGCCGTGTTCGGCCGCCACCGACGCGACGCTGCCGAACCAGATGTTTTCCGTCGGACTGTCTTCGTGCGTGACGACCAGCGCGACGTCGACGCCGCGCGCGAGCAGCACCTGCAGACAGCGCACGCCGACGTTGTGATAGGCGAAAACGACGGCGCGCGGCTTCATCGGATGAGCCCCTGGTCGTTGCCCGTGACGGGCGCGGGCTGCACGCCCGGGACGACCGACTGGCGCGGCTGCGCGACAACCGGCTCGCCGTTGCGCTGTTCGAGGATGGTCTGCACCAGATAGCGCGGCCGCGCACGGACCTGCTGGTAGATCCGGCCGATATATTCGCCGAGCAAGCCGAGCGCGAAGATGATCACGCCGAGCATGAAGAACGTGATGGCGAACAGCGTGAACACGCCTTGCACTTCCGCGCCGATGATGAAGCGGCGGATCAGCAGCAGTACGAACAGGGCGGCCGAGCCCATCGAAAGAATCACGCCGATGAACGACAGCCATTGCAGCGGCACGACCGAGAAGCCCGTCACGAGATCGAAGTTCAGGCGGATCAGGCTGTAGAGCGAATACTTCGATTCGCCCGCGAAGCGCTCTTCATGCGCGACGTCGATTTCGACGGGGTTTTGCGCGAACGTGTACGCGAGCGCGGGGATGAACGTGTTGATTTCGCCGCAGCGGTTGATGGTGTCGACGATATGGCGGCTGTACGCGCGCAGCATGCAGCCCTGGTCGGTCATCTTGATGCGTGTGATGCGCTCGCGCAGCCGGTTCATCACCAGCGACGCCTTGCGTCGCCACAAGCTGTCCTGGCGCTGCATGCGGATCGTGCCGACGTAGTCGAAGCCTTCGCGCATCTTCGCGCACAGCTTGCCGATTTCTTCGGGCGGGTTCTGCAGGTCGGCGTCGAGCGTGACGACGATCTGACCGCGCGACTGCTCGAAGCCCGCGAGGATCGCCATGTGCTGCCCGTAGTTGCCGTTCAGCAGGATCACGCGCGTGGTGTCGGGACGGGCGCGGAACTGCTCGGCAAGCAGCGCCGCCGACCGGTCGCGGCTGCCGTCGTTGATGAAGATCACCTCGTAGCCCGTGCCGAGCGCGTCGAGGGCCGGGTACAGGCGCGAGAACAGCTCGCCGAGCCCCGCTTCCTCGTTGTACACGGGGATGATGACCGAGAGTTCGGGAGTGACCGGGCGTGGGTCCGTTTGATTCATTTCCGCTGGGTTTCCGCTTGGTTGACCTGATTATCGGCCGTATTGTTCGCAAATCTCGTTGACGGCGCGGCACACCCGCGCGACGTCGCCTTCATTCATCTGCGTGAAGAGCGGCAGCGTGAGGGTGGTCGCGCCATAGTGCTCCGCATGCGGATACATGCCCTCCCTGTAGCCCATCGCCCGGTACAGCGAAAACAGGTGGATGGCCGGGTAGTGCGTGCCTGTGCCGATGCCGCGTTCCTTCATCTGTTCCATGAACCCCGCGCGGCTGAGCGACAGGCGCGCAAGGGGCAGGGTCACGAGGAACATGTGCCAGTTGCTGTTCTCGAAGTCCGCGAGCGGCAGGCCCATGCCGAGCCTGACGGCTGCGCCGCCTTCGAAACCATCGAAATACGCGCGCGCGAGCTTCTTGCGCTGAGCGTTGAAGCGCTCGATATGCTGCAGCTGGCCGAGGCCGACGCGCGCCGCGACGTCCGTCAGGTTGTACTTGCCACCCAGCAATTCGCAATCCATGCCGTCGAAACCCGTGCGCACGATGCCTTGCAGCCGGTACTTCTGCGCGAGGACGGCTTCTTCCTCGTTGTTCAGCACCAGCGCACCGCCTTCGATCGAGGTCAGGTTCTTGTTCGCGTGGAAGCTGAACGACACGATGTCGCCGAGCTTGCCGATACGCTCGCCCTTCCACGTCGAGCCGAACGCCTGCGCAGCGTCTTCGATCACGCGCAGCTGGTGGGC
Organism: Paraburkholderia caribensis; assembly: GCF_002902945.1. Lineage (NCBI taxonomy): Bacteria > Pseudomonadati > Pseudomonadota > Betaproteobacteria > Burkholderiales > Burkholderiaceae > Paraburkholderia > Paraburkholderia caribensis. The sequence continues at coordinate 1,913,409 of NZ_CP026101.1, read as the reverse complement.
GCGGGCGATCGCGTAGAGGCGGTCCATGTCGACGGGCAGGCCCGACAGGAACACGGGGATGATCGCCCGGGTGCGCGGCGTGATCGCCTTTTCCAGCAAATCCAGATCGATGTTGCGCGTGGCCGGGTCGATATCGACGAACACGGGCGTCGCGCCCACTTCCAGAATCACGTTGCTGGTTGACACCCAGGTTGCCGGCGTCGTGATGACTTCGTCGCCGGCGCCGACGCCCGCGATGCGCAGACCGATTTCCAGCGTCGCCGTGCCCGAGTTGAACGTGCGCACCGGGCGGCCGCCGCAGTATTCCGACAATGCCTTTTCGAACGCCTGGTTTTGCGGGCCCGTCGTGATCCAGCCGGAGCGGAGCACGTCGACTACACCCTGGATCGTTTCTTCATCGATCTCGGGACGGACGAACGGCAAAAACGGAACGGATGACTGGGCCATGGATGGTTTTGCTCGATATTAAAAAGGGTCACTGGCTGCTTTCTTAACGAAGCCCGGCATTTAGCTTTCATTAAGCTTAAATTCGCCGCGTTTGGGCTGATCAGCGCCGGAATGCGGCGGCGATAATGTGCGAGTTCCGCTCCAATGTCCAGCGCTCGAAACAATTTGGAATACGTTAGCAGACGCCGGCGCGCTTGCCAGGGGCGTTTCTGCTACGCCGGGATCGCCCCGGCCGGACGTGCTCAGCTACGCGCGACGAGCACCACGCCGACCAGGATCACGCCAATGCCGATCAGGCGTTGCGCCGACAATACCTCGCCGAACAGATACCACGCGGCGAACGCGTTCACAACATAGCCCAGCGACAGCATCGGATAGGCAATCGACACGTCGACACGCGACAGCCCGACGATCCACACGACCACGCTCAGCACGTAGCACGCAAGCCCGGCGACGATGGGCGGCTGCGTCGCGATGCGCCAACCGATCGGCAGGACGTTGGCCATCGTGAAGTCGAAATGGCCAATGGCGTTCGTGCCGGCCTTCAGAAGCAGCTGGGCCGTCGCGTTCAGCGCGACGCCCGCGAGGATGCAGAAAAGCGAAATCGGGTTCATCGAGGGAAGATTCGAGTGAGGGAGGAAGTCATTGCTGCGGCTGTGGCTCTGAAGCGGCAGCCGGCGCGGCGCCCGCTTCGGCGGGAAGCGGCTTTTCGACGATCACGCGGCGCGAATCGCGTGCGACCACGGTCATGGGCAGATGCTGCTCGCTGAAGGCCTTGTAACGATCCGGCGACATCAGCGCCATGGCGTAGCGCTCGGCCTTCCAGCGCTCGATCCATTGCGGGATCGTCGGCACCCATTTTTGCGGTTCGACGGATACGCCGAAGCCCAGTTCGTCCGCATGTTCGACCATGATCATCGTGTGGTCGATATAAAACGGCATCGTGTGATCGAGCACGCCGACCGAGTAGAACGGCGTGTCGGCGGGCAGTTTGGCCAGCGCGGCCTTGACGTCGGGCGCCAGCGGCGCGCCCGACGACAGCCGGCCGAACGCGTCGTGGCCCGTGCCGGCAATCGTCGCGAGCAACACCCAGCCGATGCCGAACGCCGTCGCCGCGCCGACGATGCCCGTCGACGTCGCGCTCCCGCTCGCCGTGCCCGCCGCGGCGGTCATGGCGCCGGCGGGCAGGCCGTTCTGCGCGCCGTTCGCGGTGCTGCGCCTGCGCCGGTTGATCCAGATCGCGACGAGCGTCAACAGGAACCCGACCGCGAGCGCCGCGAACACCCACGTGCGGAATTCCAGGTACAGCGCATTCGGATTGCGCCGGTCGCCCAGACGCCCGAGAAACACCGCGCCGAAGCCGCCCGCCACGAGAAACAGCGCGTAGCCCGTCAGATGGCGGTGAAACTGCTCGCGCGTGACGAGGGGCAGATACATGCCGATCACGAGTGCGATCGCGGGCGCGATGGGCAGCGTGTACGACAGCAGCTTCGAATGCGACGCGCTGAAGAACACGAAAATGAACGCGCTCCACACGAACAGCAGCGTGACGGGCGCAAAGCCGTTCGCTTGACGCGGCATGCGCAGCGCATGACGCGCGCTCTGGAACGTGACGGACAGCCATGGCAGGAAGCCGACCAGCATCACGGGCACGAAATACCAGAGCGGTCCGGGCCGGTTCTGCTCGGGCGTCAGATAGCGCCTGAACTGCTGGACGATAAAGAAGAAATTGAAGAATTCGGGGTTGCGATCCTGCACCAGCACGAACCACGGCGTGACGACCGCGAAAAATACGATCAGCCCGCTCACGAGGTAAAGGCGCTTCCAGAGCGCCCAGTCGCGCGCGACGGCCGTGTACAGCACGAGCACGGCGCCCGGCAGGATCAGCCCGACGAGGCCCTTTGACAGCACCGCGAGCGCCATCGACGCCCACACGAGCCACATCCACAGCCTCTGCTCGCGCGCCGGGAGCCCGGGACGCTGTGCCAGCAGCAGCGCGCACAGCGTGACTTCCATCCAGAACGACAGGCCCATGTCGAGCGTGTTGAAATGGCCCATCAGATACCAGTACGGCGCGCTTGCGAGCACGAGCGCGGCGAAGAAACCCGTCGCGACGTTGAACACGCGCGCGCCCGTGTAGCCGATCAGCAGCACGCCCGCGAAGCCCGTCAGCGCCGTGTAGAGGCGCGCCTGCCATTCGCCGATGCCGAACCACGCGAACGACAGCGCGTTCAGCCAGGTTTGCAACGGCGGCTTCTCGAAGTACTTGTAGCCGTTGTAGCGCGGCGTGATCCAGTCGCCGGTGACGAACATCTCGCGCGCCATTTCCGCGTAGCGGCCTTCGTCGCTCGGCAGCAGATGGCGCCAGCCGAGCGGCACGAACCAGATCACGGCCAGCGTGAGCACGAGCAGCAGGACCGTCGTGCGATTGAGCGTCAGCCCGGACGGCTTGTCGTTCATGTGTTTTTCAACCTTTGTCGGCGCCGCTGTCGCGGCTTCTTTCTTGTTCCGTTCGGACGGCATCCCTGCTGCTGGCGCGCGCGTTGAGGCGGGCGGCGCGCAGCGAGAATTCCGCTGCCGGCGTGCCGCGTGCCGCGGGCAGGGTGTGGCGCACCTGCGCCGCAGCCGACGCGGCGCAGCCCGCCGGCGCGCATTGTCCGTGCGCGGTCCTTAACACAACCTTATGCAACCCCTATTGGCCGCTTGCTTCGCGGCCCGCTGTTGCCTGTTTTCAGGCGCCGGGCCGCGCAGTGTACTTGATCCGCAAGACAGGCAATCCAAAAACGCCGGGGCGTCCACTGGGAGAGCGGGTGCAGGCGCCGCGTTCAGCCTTCGATCAGCAGCGCGGCGGCGACCTTGCGGCCTTCCGCCATCAGGATGTTGTAGGTTCGGCAAGCGGCCTTGAAGTCCATCGTCTCGACGCCGATCCGGTGGGCGGCGAGCGCGGCCGTGAGGCGCGGATGCGGAAAGCGCAGGCGTTCGCCGCTGCCGAAGATGACGACTTCCGGGGCGGGCTCGATCAGCAGCGCGAAGTGCTCGGGCGAGAGGGCCTCGAACGACGACACCGCCCAGCTGATGACGGGGCTTTCCGGCATCACGATGATGCTGCCCGTATGACGTTGGAGATTGATGTCGACATAGCCGGCGCCGTAGCCTGTGACGGTGTTCAGGGCGCCGCTCGAATCCTGGTGTAATTTCAAACTGGTTTTCCGTGGTCGTCGTTAGACATGCAGTCGCGGTTCGACCGGCATGCGCAAGCTCGGGTTCAATGCCACAGGGACAGTCGAGACTCCGGGCACCCGCGCGAACGGCGGCGGCAGGCACGCCGCGCGCGCGGGCGGTGCCTGCTGCCGCGTGCAAACCGTGCAAACGCTTGCCGCCGCATGCGTGAGGCTTGCAGAGCCTTGCGTGGTGCATTGCGGAAGTCGGTCAAAATCCGCTAAATTATAACTTTTTGTGCGACGCGAGTCGCATCGACTGGACGGCGAAAGCCGTCCCATTGGTGGCACCTTGTGGCCACCCCTTGTGTAGCAAGCGAAACCGAGCGCCGTCTGGCTCGGAATTGCGGCCTTACACGATCGCAGGTCTTAGGACCCGTGAGCGTAATTGCATTGACCTGATTTCCGTCAGGTTCCGCCCGGTTAGCGGCCTCACCTCCGCTAACAAGGCGGATTGAGGTATGTGATTTTAAGGTATGTCGAGCGCAAGCTCGGCGTGTCATTGTTCCAGCCCGCGGCTTAGTGCGGGACAGGGAACCTGCTGTACGACCAGCAGTAGCCTAGGAGAACATGCGTCACTGGTAACGGTGGGGTGTGAAGCTTCTCTGACAACGTAGCCCCCGGATGGTTTTCGGGCGACTGCTTGCCGTGAGGTGGGCATTCGGAGACTCCCAGCAGCAAGGGGGTCGAGGAGCTAGGCTGGCTGATAGGGTTAATGTAAGTGAACTGCTGTTAAACCTCGTTAATAATGCAGTGCCAAAGCTGCTGATAGGCACTAACCAAAAGGTGTGCGGTCGGTCAATCCGCTAGAAGGTCGGATTGCGTCGTCGTTGGACCGTCGGGGAATAGGCAGAACCTACGTCAGTCGTGTGACATGCCGGGAACGCGGTAAGCCCGTATCGTTGCCAGCGCGGTTTGGCTGGCAGGTGGACCGTAAGGAACGCTGTTGACGGTGCGGGTATGGGAGGACGGAAAAAGCGAATGCCGGACTGTAATGGTCCGGATAGGGGTTGGGACATTACCCCACGCGAAAGCGGGCAGACTTCCGTCTGGTCTACCGTCGCAAGATGGCTGACAGACCTTGATGCTTTGGTAGACACGGGCGTTCGCGCTCGTGAGTCGTACATGGATGACATGTGGGCGCATGCGGCCACATTTGTTCAACTGTTGTTCCCCAGCGGGGTGTGTCTACCCCGTTGGGGAAGATGCGCCTTCTGCTGCGGGAATGATCAACCCAAGGTAGGAGAGCAGCATGAAAGTATCCGTCCGAAAGGATGGATCTGCGCTTTCCCACGTGCCTGACAACTGGTACGCCGTAGATTGGCGTCGGGTCGAACGGAACGTGAGAGGGATGCAGATTCGAATTGCGAAGGCGACGCGGGAAGGTGACTGGCGCAGGGTGAAAGCCCTGCAACGGATGCTGACCCGCACGTTGTCCGCAAAGTTGTATGCGGTACGACGTGTTACGCAAAACCAGGGTGCGCGAACGGCGGGAGTCGATCGCGAACTGTGGGATTCGCCTGAGAGCCGATGGGAAGCCGTCGGCAGGTTAAAGCGGCGTGGATACAAGCCTCTGCCATTACGGAGAGTCTTTATCCCCAAGGCCAATGGGAAGGAGCGCCCTTTGGGCATTCCGACCATGCGGGACAGGGCGATGCAAGCCCTGTATCTGCTGGCACTGGAGCCGGTGTCGGAATCGACGAGCGACCCGAACTCCTATGGGTTCAGGATTAACCGCTCGACTGCCGATGCCATGTCGCAGATATTCGTCGCTATGTCCCAGAAAGGCTCTGCCAAATGGGTATTGGAAGCGGATATCAAAGGCTGCTTCGACTGGATCAATCACGACTGGTTGATCGCGAATGTCCCAATGGACAGAAGCATTCTGCGGAAGTGGTTGAAAGCTGGCCTGATTTACAAAGGGCAGCTACAGGCGACTGAGGCCGGTACGCCACAGGGAGGAATTATCTCCCCGACGTTGGCTAACGTGACGCTGAACGGGCTGGAACGTGAACTGAATTCGCACCTCGGTGCGAAGCTAGGGATCGCAAAAGCCAAGAAGCTGAAAGTGAATGTGGTGCGGTACGCGGACGATTTCATCATCACCGGTGACTCGAAAGAGGTGCTGGAGAGCGAAGTCCAACCTTGGGTGGAAGCATTCCTTGCTGTTCGGGGACTGCGACTGTCGGAGGAGAAAACGCGCATCACCCATATTGATGACGGTTTCGATTTCCTTGGGTGGAATTTCCGGAAATACTCGGGAAAACTGCTCATCAAGCCGAGCAAGAAAAACGCGCAAGCGTTCTATCGCAAGGTGTCGGAAACGATCAGCGGCAACAAGACGGTGAGGCAGGAGGATCTGATCCGGCTGCTGAACCCGATGTTACGGGGCTGGGCGCAATATCACAGTCCCGTCGTGGCCAAACAGGCGTACAACCGCATGGAGTATCTGGTTTTTCGGAGACTCTGGTGGTGGTCCAAGAGGCGGCATCCGCAAAAGAACGCCCGGTGGGTGGGACAGAAGTATTTCCGCTCAGTTGGCGAACGTCAGTGGGTGTTCGCTGCTCCTGTGGTTTGGAAAGACGGCAGCAAGGGGCTATTTGAGCTATACCAGATCAACGGTACGGTTATCAAACGGCACAAGAAGGTGAAAGGGGACTACCACCCCTTTGATCCGACGTGGGAGCAGTATGGCGAGCAGTTGCGTCAGGAACGCATGTGGGAATCCGTGCGGTACCGGAAGCAATGGGCGACGCTATTTATGTCACAGAGCGGGTTGTGTGCGCACTGTGGTTGTGCTCTGACGGACGACACCGGCTGGCACGATCATCATCTGGAATATCGGATGCATGGCGGGTCGGACGCGTTGTCCAACCGGGTACTGCTTCACCCGCACTGCCACCAGCAAGTGCACGCTGGTAGACTTGTAGTAGCGAAGCCGGTCCCGTTATAAACGGGGCGTTGTTTGTAGGCTCGAGCTGTATGCGGTGAAAGTCGCACGTACAGTTCCAAGGGGGCCCCTTTTCCGAGAGGAAAGGGGGCTACCCTACAGCCGCCCGGCGGCTCCCTTCAGGTTGGCGCGCTGCCACAAGCCGCGCCCGCAAGGCTGGCGACCGCGCCCGCCGCTGCCAGTGGGGTGCATTGCGGGGTGCTCCGCGGATGCCCGCGGGCTGCCCGGAAAGCGTCGGCGAAAGGCGCCACCCGAAAGCCTGTCCGGCTTCCCGTCGGCCGCGCGCCGACCACGTCCCGTATCATGCTTGCTGCCGGTCCGGCCCGTGCCGCGCGGTCCGGGACTGCCCGCCGCGCAATCCCGTCTCATTGCTTGCCCGCTGCGTGGGGCGAGCGCTCCGTGGTCCCGCTCACCCGGTGGTCCCGCTCATTTACCCAGGACGAAGTGCCCGTCGTGAAACCGATACTCAAATCCAACAAGCTGTTGAACGTCTGCTACGACATTCGCGGGCCCGTTCTCGAGCATGCGAAGCGCCTCGAAGAGGAAGGCCATCGCATCATCAAGCTGAACATCGGCAATCTGGCGCCGTTCGGTTTCGAAGCGCCGGATGAAATCATCCAGGACATGATCCGCAATCTGCCTACGTCGTCGGGCTATTCGGACTCGAAAGGCGTGTTCGCGGCGCGCAAGGCGATCATGCATTACGCGCAGCAGAAGGGCGTGGTGGGCGTCGAGCTGGACGACATCTACATCGGCAACGGCGCGTCCGAGCTGATCGTGATGGCCTTGCAGGCGCTGCTGAACGACGGCGACGAAGTGCTGCTGCCCGCGCCCGACTACCCGCTGTGGACGGCGGGCGTCAGCCTGTCGGGCGGCACGCCCGTGCACTACATCTGCGACGAGTCGAATGCATGGATGCCCGACCTCGACGACATCCGCGCGAAGATCACGCCGAACACGAAGGCGCTCGTCGTCATCAACCCGAACAACCCGACGGGCGCGCTGTACTCGGACGAACTGCTGCTCGGCCTGATCGCGATCGCGCGCGAGCACGGCCTCGTCATTTTCGCGGACGAGGTCTACGACAAGATCATTTATGACGGCAAGACGCACACGTCGATGGCGTCGTTGTCCGAAGACGTGCTCACGGTCACCTTCAACAGCCTGTCGAAGAGCTACCGCTCGTGCGGCTATCGTGCGGGCTGGATGTGGGTGTCGGGGCTGACGGGCGAAAACCGCCGGCGCGCGAAGGACTACTTCGAAGGGCTCGGCATTCTGGCGTCGATGCGGCTGTGCCCGAACGTCCCCGGCCAGTATGCGATCCAGACGGCGTTGGGCGGCTATCAGAGCATCAACGAGCTGATCGCGCCGGGCGGGCGGCTGTACAAGCAGCGCGAACTCGCGTACGACATGCTGACGGCGATTCCCGGCGTCACCTGCGTGAAGCCCGAGGCGGCCCTGTACATGTTCCCGCGTCTGGACCCGAAGCTGTATCCGATCGAAAACGACCAGCAGTTCATTCTGGATTTGCTGCTGGAGGAGCGCGTGCTGCTGGTGCAGGGCAGCGGCTTCAACTGGAAGACGCCGGATCACTTCCGCGTCGTGTTCCTGCCGAACGTCGACGATCTTGCCGATTCGATCAACCGGATCGCGCGCTTCCTCGACGGCTATCGCAAACGCCACGCGGCCTGAGCGCGGATTTTCCGCGCCCCAACCGATTTACCAATCTCTCACTCGACACACACGCTGCATGGAACCGATCAAAGTTGGACTGCTGGGCTTCGGCACGGTAGGCAGCGGCACCTTCACGGTACTGCGCCGCAACCAGGAAGAAATCAACCGACGCGCAGGCCGCGGCATCGAGATTGCGCGCATTGCCGTGCGCAATCCCGCCAAGGCGACAGCCGCGCTCGGCAGCGAAGCGGGCACCGTCGCAATCACCGACGACTTCGGTTCGGTCGTCGACGATCCCACTATCGACATCGTCGCTGAAATGATCGGCGGCACGGGCATCGCGCGCGAACTCGTGCTGCGCGCGATCGCGAACCGCAAGCATGTCGTGACGGCCAACAAGGCGCTGCTCGCGGTGCACGGCACGGAAATTTTCGAGGCGGCGCGCGCCAACGGCGTGATGGTCGCGTTCGAGGCGGCCGTCGCGGGCGGCATCCCGATCATCAAGGCGCTGCGCGAGGGCCTGACGGCCAACCGCATCCAGTACATCGCGGGCATCATCAACGGCACGACGAACTACATCCTGTCGGAGATGCGCGACCGCGGCCTCGACTTCGCGACGGCGCTGAAGGCCGCGCAGGAACTCGGCTACGCGGAAGCCGACCCGACCTTCGACATCGAAGGCGTCGACGCCGCGCACAAGGCGACGATCATGAGCGCGATCGCGTTCGGCGTGCCGGTCCAGTTCGACAAGGCCTACGTCGAAGGCATCAGCAAGCTCGCGGCGATCGACATCAAGTATGCGGAAGAACTCGGCTACCGGATCAAGCTGCTCGGCATCGCGCGCCGCGCGGACAACGGCATCGAACTGCGCGTGCATCCGACGCTGATTCCTGCCAAGCGTCTGCTCGCCAACGTCGAAGGCGCGATGAACGCCGTGGTGGTGCACGGCGACGCCGTCGGCACGACGCTGTACTACGGCAAGGGCGCGGGCGCGGAGCCGACGGCTTCCGCCGTGGTCGCCGATCTCGTCGACGTGACGCGCCTGCATACGGCCGACCCGGAGCATCGCGTGCCGCATCTGGCGTTCCAGCCGGACCGTCTGTCGAGCACGCCGATTCTCCCCATCGACGAAGTGACGAGCGGCTACTACCTGCGTCTGCGCGTCGCGGACGTGACGGGCGTGCTGGCCGACATCACGCGCATTCTGGCCGACACGGGCATCTCGATCGACGCGCTGCTGCAGAAGGAATCGGAGCAGGTGGACGTATCGAAGAAGGGCGAGACGGACATCATCCTGATTACGCACGAGACGGTGGAAAAGAACGTCAACGCGGCGATCGCGAACATCGAGGCGCTGAAGACGGTCGTGTCGAAGGTGACGAAGCTGCGCATGGAAGCGCTGAACTGACGCACCGCACACACGTAAAGAGGCTAGCTCATGAATTACATTTCCACGCGCGGCGCCGGCATCGGCGAGCGCCATACGTTTTCCGACATCCTGCTCGGCGGTCTCGCGAAGGATGGCGGCCTGTACTTGCCGAACGAATACCCGAAGGTCTCGGCGGATGAACTCGCGCGCTGGCGCACGTTGCCGTACGCGGATCTCGCGTTCGAAATCCTGCGCAAGTTCAGCGACGACATTCCCGATGAAGACCTGCGCGAGCTCACGCGCCGCACTTACACGGCGCAGGTGTACTGCAACGTGCGCGACGAGGAGAACGCGGCGCAGATCACGCCGCTGAAGACGCTCGGTGTCGAAGGCGGCGCGCCGCTGTCGCTGCTGGAGCTGTCGAACGGTCCGACGCTCGCGTTCAAGGACATGGCGATGCAGCTGCTCGGCAACCTGTTCGAGTACACGCTCGCGAAGCACGGTCAGACGCTGAACATTCTCGGCGCGACCTCGGGCGATACGGGCAGCGCCGCCGAATACGCGATGCGCGGCAAGAAGGGCATTCGCGTCTTTATGCTGTCGCCGCACAAGAAGATGAGTGCGTTCCAGACGGCGCAGATGTATTCGCTGCAAGACCCGAATATCTTCAACATCGCTGTCGAGGGTGTGTTCGACGATTGCCAGGATATCGTGAAGGCCGTATCGAACGATCACGCGTTCAAGGCGCAGCAGAAGATCGGCACCGTCAATTCGATCAACTGGGCGCGCGTCGTGGCGCAGGTCGTGTACTACTTCAAGGGTTACTTCGCGGCGACGAAGAGCAACGACGAGCGCGTGTCGTTCACGGTGCCGTCGGGCAACTTCGGCAACGTGTGCGCGGGGCATATCGCGCGCATGATGGGTTTGCCTGTCGAGAAGCTCGTGGTCGCGACCAACGAGAACGACGTGCTTGACGAGTTTTTCCGGACGGGGATTTATCGCGTGCGCAAGTCGTCGGAGACGTATCACACCAGCAGCCCGAGCATGGACATTTCGAAGGCTTCGAACTTCGAGCGGTTCGTGTTCGATCTGCTTGGGCGCGATCCGGCGCGTGTGTTGCAGTTGTTCCGTGATGTCGAAGAGAAGGGTGGCTTCGATTTGCAGGCGAGCGGCGATTTTGCGCGTGTGCAGGAGTTTGGTTTTGTTTCGGGGCGCAGCAGCCATGACGATCGTGTCGATACGATCCGCGATGTGTTCGAGCAGTACGACACGATGATCGATACGCATACTGCCGATGGCGTGAAGGTGGCGCGTGAGCATCTGCAAGCGGGCATTCCGATGATCGTGCTGGAGACGGCGCAGCCGATCAAGTTCGGCGAGACGATACGCGAAGCGCTGGAGCGGGAGCCGGAGCGGCCGGCGGCGTTCAGTGGGATCGAGGATTTGCCGCAGCGGTTCGTGGTGCTGGCGAATGACGCGGAGCGGGTGAAGGCGTTTGTCGCGGAGAGGACTCGATAAGGGTTTGGTTTTTTTGTTTTTTTTGTCTGCGACGCTCGGTGGGCTTTTTTGGGGTGTGCTGGCATTGGCGTTATGGTTTTGCGCTGGCATCCGCGAATTGTTAGCGCGCTTCACGCGTCGCCCCTGTGCGGGGCGGCACCTACTTTTCTTTGCCGCCGCAAAGAAAAGTAGGCAAAAGAAAGCGGCTCACACCGCCAGCGCTAATTCTTGCCTGAGGGCCCCCAAAGGTTCTTACGCTTCACACGGCAATCACATCATTCCTGCTCGTTGCCAGCGCTCTTGCGGTGCGCCTCACCCGCTTCACGCACCCGCGTGTCAGCATGCCTCACCAGCCAGTCCACGGCTGCCCAGGTGGCAAACTGTGTGTAGGCCGTAGTGCTTCACACGCCTCACTCCGGACCGTTAGCACACGTGTTCCACCCTGTAAGAGCGCCACCCTATACGACGCGACAACCTACACACAGTTTGCCACCTGGGCGGCATATACGATTCGCTGCCGCTTGCCCGGCTACGGGTATTTGAAGCGGGTGAGGCGTTCATTCGAAGCGTTGGCGACGGGCACTGGCCAAGGGCACCGCTGTATGAAGCGTGGGGACGTTGGGGGCCCGTGGGTAAACGTCAAGAATTGGCGGTGTGAGCCGCTTTCTTTTGCCTACTTTTCTTTGCGGCGGCAAAGAAAAGTAGGTGCCGCCCCGCACAGGGGCGACGCGTGAAGCGAGCTAACGATTCGCGGATGCCAGCGCAGACGCCAAACTGCCAGCGCCGACGCCAAACTGCCCGCGCAGACGCCAAACTTGCCACCGCAGCAAACACCACCCCCCCAAAAAAAAGTCAAAAACCAAACCCCCAGCATCGCAGATAAAAAAAACCTGTCCTCCCGCTACAATGATTCTTTCCGAATCGTCCTCACCCGCTCCGATGTCCACACCATCACCTGCGCAGCGCGCACCGATGCTCTCGACCGCCGACGCCCTGGCGACCCTACTAGGCGCCGCCGCGCAGATCGCCGGCAACGAAACGCTGCCAACCCTGGAAGCCATCAACCGCGTACTCGCGTCCGACGTCATCTCGCCGCTCGACGTCCCGCCGATGAACACCAGTTCGATGGACGGCTACGCAGTGCGCGTCGCGGAGCTGTCGCAGGGCGATCGCCGTCTGCCCATCTCGCAGCGCATCCCGGCGGGCCACGCGCCACAGCCGCTCGCCGAAGGCACGGCGGCGCGCATTTTCACGGGCGCAACGGTGCCGCCCGGCGCCGATGCCATCGTGATGCAGGAGCAGACGGAAGCGGCCGGCGACGAAGTGACGATCCTGCACACACCGAAAGCGGGCGAATGGATCACGCAACAGGGCGCCGACATCCGCCAGGGCGCGACAATCCTGCCCGCGGGCACGCGGCTCACGCCGCAGGCGCTGGGACTCGCGGCGTCCGTGGGTTGCGCGAATCTGGACGTGGTGCGGCGCGTGAAAGTCGCCGTCTTCTTCACGGGCGACGAACTGACCATGCCCGGCGAGCCGCTCAAGCCCGGCGCGATCTACAACTCCAACCGCTTCACGCTGACGGGCCTCCTGCACAAGCTCGGTTGCGAAGTGACTGACTACGGCATCGTGCCCGACAAACTCGACGCGACGCGCAAAACGCTGAGTGAAGCCGCGCAAGGTCATGACCTGATCCTCACCTGCGGCGGCGTGTCGGTGGGCGAGGAAGATCACGTGAAACCCGCCGTCGAGGCGGAAGGGCGTCTGTCGATGTGGCAGATCGCGATGAAGCCCGGCAAGCCGCTCGCGTTCGGCGCGATTCGCCGCACGTCGGCGCCCGATGCGCAAAACACCGGCTCGAACGAAACCTTCTTCATCGGCCTGCCGGGTAATCCCGTCTCGACCTTCGCCACGTTTTTGCTATTCGTGCGACCGTTCCTGCTGCGCCTCGCCGGCGTGCGCACGGTGACGCCGCGCGCGCTGTCGCTGCGCGCCGATTTCACCCAGCAAAAGGCCGATCGCCGCAACGAATTCCTGCGCGCGCGCGTCAACGCCGCGGGCGGCCTCGATCTGTTCCCGAACCAGAGTTCCGCCGTGCTGACGTCGACGGTCTGGGGCGACGGCCTGATCGACAATCCGCCGAATCATGCAATCAGCGCCGGCGAGACCGTGCGCTTCATCCCGTTTTCCGAGTTGCTGAACTGAGCATGGCCCCAGGGGCCGCAATTGGGCTGTTACCGACGATGAACATCCAGCTGAAATATTTTGCGAGCGTGCGTGAAGCGCTCGGCCGGTCCCACGAAGTCGTGGATGTGCCCGAAGGCATCGCGACGCTCGGCGACGTGCGTGCGTGGCTGCGCGGGCGGGGCGGCGTGTGGGACGAGACGCTCGCTGAAGGCCGCGCGCTGCGTATGGCCTTCAATCATGTGATGACGAACGAGGACGTGCGTCTCACCGACGGCTGCGAAGTCGCGTTCTTTCCGCCCGTCACGGGCGGCTGAATCAGCCAGCGAGGAACGATATGACCGTCCGAGTCCAGACAGAAGACTTCGACCTGTCGACGGAAGTGGCCGCGTTGCGTGCGCAGAATCCGAAGGTGGGCGCCGTGGCGTGCTTCGTCGGCACGGTGCGCGACATCAACGAAGGCGAAACCGTCCAGGCCATGGAACTCGAGCACTATCCGGGCATGACGGAGAAGTCGCTGGAGGCGATCGTCGACGCCGCGCGCGAGCGCTGGCCGGGCACCGAGGTGTTGATCGTGCACCGCGTCGGCAAGCTGATGCCGCTCGACCAGATCGTGCTGGTCGCGACCACGTCGAAGCATCGCGGGAACGCATTCGCGTCGTGCGAGTTCGTCATGGACTACCTGAAGACCCAGGCGCCGTTCTGGAAGAAAGAGAAGACGGCAAGCGGCGAGCGCTGGGTCGATGCGCGCGTGGCCGACGACGAGGCACTCGCGCGCTGGGGATTGAAATCGCAGAATTCGCGCTGATTCGAAAGCAGATTAAACGTTATTCATTGAACGTTTCAAAAAAATAACGGGTAAGCGTTAATCCCGCGCGAAATGTTAAATCGCGATTCTCGAGTCCCCATTTTCGAATCGCACGATTAATCCTGACCGTTCGATCAGCTTAATCGTCGTCGCGCGATTTACCGATGATTTTTGCCGGAAATGGCTCGCCGCGCGGCTGCGCATGTTCGTCCATGTGCTCGTCGCGCGAGCGGCGGCGCGGCGCGATCCGGTCCAGCAAATCCTGCTGTTCGGCAGGAATCCGATAGTCCCAACCGAACTTGCTCAGCTGCAGGCTCTGCGCGATACGCAGCGCCGGTTCCATGAAGCGCACGGCGGCTGCCGGTTCGTAACGTGACTCGACCGTGTCCAGGAACAGGAACAGCCAGCGGCTGAAGTGGCGCGGTTCGAGGCCCGCGAGCGGCATGTGCGCCTGCTGCACGTTGCCGCGATACTGCTTCGCGCCCAGCACCAGCGATCCCCAAAACACGCACATCTTCGGCAGATGCTCGTCCCAGCGTCCGGCGAGCTTCTGCTCGAATGCGGGGCCGAGCAGCGCGTCGGCGCGTACGCGGTCGTAAAACGCGTAGACCAGCTCGCGGATGTTGTCCTCGGTGGGCTCGGCGTAGCGCGTGGCGAGTGGTTCGATAGCGGGAATATCTGAAGAATTATCGGACTTCATATCTGGAACAAAACTGAGTCGGGGCAAACCCGTCATCGCAAACGTTTTAGGCGCTCGCGCTCTAAAATCAGAAAAAGTGCGCTTAAAAGGAAAGTTACCGTTTATAGTTACGCGAAATAACGAGATAAACGTGGCAATAAGATGTGTTATACACGCATGTTATTGCGCGGCAGCAGTACCGGCGTTAGTGGAGCCGGCGTGAACATTCCGCACGCTGACTCCGTCGCGATTTGCCTTTCAATGAGACTCACAGACTATACCGATTACTCGCTGCGCGTGCTGCTTTACCTCGCGGTTCGTTCCGAAGGACTGGCAACAATCCAAGATATTTCCGATGCCTATGGCATATCGAAGAACCATCTGATGAAGGTGGTTCAGCGGCTCGCCGAACTTGGCTGGGTCGAGACCGTGCGCGGGCGCAATGGCGGTCTGCGGCTGTACGAACATTCGTCGTCGCTGACCATCGGCGAAGTGGTGCGGGCGGCCGAGAACGACTTTGCGCTGGTCGCCTGCTTCAACGGCGCCGACGCAAGCGGCGTGCATCGCGAGTGTGTCATTCAGTCGCAATGCCGGCTGAAGCACGTCTTCGAATCCGCGCGCTCGGCCTTCTTCCGTGAACTCGACAGCTTTACGATCCGCGACATCGCCGAGCCGGCGTCGCCGCTGATGTCGCTGCTCGGGTTGAAGCCCTCGGCCGCCGTCGTGCCGATCGTGCCCGCTGTGTCGACGGGCACCTGAGCGCCTTCGGGTGGAGCAAGCATCGCGTCGCGGAGGTTTCGTCTAACGCTCGCTCGCCCGGTCCGGCGTACGTCGCGCCTCGCGCCCCGCGCCCGGCGCGCCCGCAGGCCTGGACGGCCTGCCGTTCCGAACTGTCGGCTGCCCGCCGGCCATCCGCGCCGGGTCGTGCGTGCGGCTTCGTCCGTCGCTTTCGTACGATCCTGCGCCGGGCTACACTCGGTGGTTGTGCCGGCGGGCTTCCGGCTCCGTTCACGCGTCCCGCACGATCGTGCTGCTGGCGTGTAAATTCTCTCTCCCTGATGCAAAAAAGCGCTTGAAACCGGCAGAAAACGCCTCATTTTGGTGGTAATCGAAATTTGGAGGTCTCCTAGATGAGAGTCGACAAACTCACCACTAAATTCCAGGAAGCGTTGGCCGATGCGCAAAGCCTTGCCGTCGGTCATGACAATCAGTACATCGAGCCCGTCCACCTGCTAGCGGCACTCGTCGCGCAGCAGGACGGCTCCGCGCGCTCGCTGCTGTCGCGCGCCGGTGTGCACGTTCAGGCGCTGCAAACGGCGCTGGCCGACGCCATCACGCGTCTGCCGCAAGTGCAGGGCACGGACGGCAACGTGCAGATCGGCCGCGATCTCACGGGTCTGTTGAACCAGGCCGACAAGGAAGCGCAGAAGATCAACGACACCTACATCGCGAGCGAAATGTTCCTGCTCGCCATCGCCGACGACAAAGGCGAAGCGGGCCGTCTCGCGCGCGAGCACGGCCTGTCGCGCAAGTCGCTCGAAGCGGCCATCGTGGCCGTGCGCGGCGGCGCGCAGGTGCACAGCCAGGACGCCGAAAGCCAGCGCGAAGCGCTGAAGAAATACACGATCGACCTGACCGAGCGCGCCCGCGCGGGCAAGCTCGATCCGGTGATCGGCCGCGACGACGAAATTCGCCGTTCTATTCAGATCCTCCAGCGCCGCACCAAGAACAACCCGGTGCTGATCGGCGAGCCGGGCGTGGGCAAGACGGCCATTGTCGAAGGCCTCGCGCAGCGCATCGTCAACGGCGAAGTGCCCGAGACGCTCAAGGGCAAGCGCGTGCTGTCGCTCGACATGGCGGCGCTGCTCGCGGGCGCGAAGTATCGCGGCGAGTTCGAAGAGCGGCTGAAGGCTGTGCTGAACGACATCGCGAAAGACGAAGGCCAGACCATCGTCTTCATCGATGAAATCCATACGATGGTCGGCGCGGGCAAGGCCGAAGGCGCGATGGACGCGGGCAACATGCTCAAGCCGGCGCTCTCGCGCGGCGAGCTGCATTGCGTCGGCGCGACCACGCTCGACGAATATCGCAAGTACATCGAAAAGGATGCCGCGCTGGAGCGCCGCTTCCAGAAGGTGCTCGTCGACGAGCCGAGCGTCGAAGCGACCATCGCGATCCTGCGCGGCTTGCAGGAGCGCTACGAGCTGCACCACGGCGTCGATATCACCGACCCGGCGATCGTCGCGGCGGCGGAACTGTCGCATCGCTACATCACCGACCGTTTCCTGCCGGACAAGGCCATCGACCTGATCGACGAAGCCGCGTCGAAGATCAAGATGGAAATCGACTCGAAGCCGGAAGAGATGGACCGACTCGATCGTCGCCGCATCCAGCTGAAGATCGAGCGCGAAGCCGTCAAGAAGGAAAAGGACGAAGCGTCGCAGAAGCGCCTGCAACTGATCGAGGAAGAAATCGAGCGGCTCGACCGCGAATATTCGGATCTCGAAGAAATCTGGACGGCGGAAAAAGCGGCCGTGCAGGGCAGCGCGCAGCTGAAGGAAGAGATCGAGAAGACGCGCGCGGAAATCACCCGCCTGCAACGCGAAGGCAAGCTGGAGAAGGTCGCCGAGCTGCAGTACGGCAAGCTGCCGCAACTCGAGGCGCAACTGAAGGCGGTCACCAAGGCCGAAGCGGAAGAGCAGAGCAATCCGACGCGTCCGCGCCTGTTGCGCACGCAGGTCGGCGCCGAGGAAATCGCCGAGGTCGTGTCGCGCGCGACGGGCATCCCCGTGTCGCGCATGATGCAGGGCGAGCGTGAAAAACTGCTGCAGATCGAAGAGAAGCTGCATCAGCGCGTGGTCGGCCAGGACGAAGCGATCAGCGCCGTCGCCGATGCGATCCGCCGTTCGCGTGCCGGTCTGTCGGACCCGAACCGTCCGTATGGCTCGTTCCTGTTCCTCGGCCCGACGGGTGTCGGCAAGACGGAGCTGTGCAAGGCGCTCGCCGCCTTCCTGTTCGACGCGGAAGATCACCTCATTCGCATCGACATGAGCGAGTTCATGGAGAAGCACAGCGTCGCGCGCCTGATCGGCGCGCCGCCGGGATACGTCGGCTACGAGGAGGGCGGTTATCTGACGGAAGCGGTGCGCCGCAAGCCGTACAGCGTGATCCTGCTCGACGAGATCGAGAAGGCGCACCCAGACGTCTTCAACGTGCTGCTGCAGGTGCTCGACGACGGCCGCATGACGGACGGCCAGGGCCGCACCGTGGACTTCAAGAACACGGTGATCGTGATGACCTCGAACCTCGGCTCGCAGGTGATCCAGTCGATGATCGGCCAGCCGGAAGAGACCGTGAAGGATGCCGTCTGGGAGGAAGTGAAGCTGCATTTCCGGCCGGAATTCCTGAACCGGATCGACGACGTCGTCGTGTTCCATGCGCTCGATCGCTCGAACATCCAGTCGATCGCGAAGATCCAGCTGGAGCGCGTGCACGACCGGCTGGCGAAGCTCGACATGCAGCTGGTCGTATCGGATGCGGCGCTGGAACTGATCGGCAAGGTCGGCTATGACCCGCTGTTCGGCGCGCGGCCGTTGAAGCGCGCGATCCAGCAGGAGATCGAGAACCCCGTCGCGAAGCTGATTCTGGCCGGCAAGTTCGGTCCGAAGGACGTGATCCCCGTCGAGGTCGAGAACGGCAAGCTCGTGTTCGAGCGGGTCGTGCACTAAGGCGTCAGTGGAACCGAGCGTCGAAGGTCGACGCCTGGGTTCCGGTGCAAAGCAAAAAGGGCAACGAAGTGATTCGTTGCCCTTTTTTTATACTCAGCGCGTCAAAGAGGCCGCGTGTGGCGAACCGCGGCGTTCAGGCATTCTTGTTGCCGAACAGCCCCGCAAGCTGGCCGAGTGCGCCCAATGCGCCCGACACGCCGCCTGCATCGAGCTTGCCGTCGGCGGGCACTTCGCCGTTCGGCGTCGCGGCGTTGATGACGTGCGGCAGGACTTGCGACAGCAGCCCCGTCACCATCGAAGGTTCGACGCCGACTTTTGCCGCCATATTGGTAACAGCTTCGGAGCCGAGCACGTTATGCAGCGTGTCGGCGGCGATTGGCTGGTTTTCGCCCGTGCCGACCCACGAGCCTATGATGTCGCCCGCGCCGTTTTGCTGGAAGCGCTGGATCAGGCCGTTCAGGCCACCCGGCTGGTTGTTGACGAATTCGAGTGCGGCGGCGATCAGCGCAGCCTGGCCACCGCCCTGCGGCGAGTTGCCGCCGCCGAGCATGGAACCGAGGGAGTCGAGTAGGCTCATGACAATCTCTCTTGAGAAGCCGGTGCGACGCGGGGGAAGCGTGCGCCGGCGGGGAACGGAACGCCGCGCGGAGCGCGGCACCAATAGTGACAGCAATGGCCGTCGATATAGGCGTGAGGCAGTGCGGCGACGGGACGCGGCCGGATTGCGCGTCCTTATACGCCCGACGCAGCGGACGCAGCCTTGCTCTTCTTCGATTTCTTCGACTTCGAAGCCGTTGTGTCCGACGCGGTGGCAGGCGCGGACGCCGCCGCAGCCGCATCGGCCTTGCTCTTCTTCGACTTCGACGCCTTGCCGCCCGAGGCGGCCTCGGCAGGCGCCGGGGTTTGCGCCGTGGTCGCGGCGGGTGCGGGTGCGGACTTCGACATCGTGCCCGCCGGCGCCTTGGCGGGTGCGCCTGTCGGCGGCGCCGACGAGCCGTTGATCGTCAGGCCAGCCGCTTCGAGATTCTTCACCGACTTTTGCCCGATGCCCTTGACCCGGTTGGCGAGGTCGTCGGCATCCTTGAATGGGCCATTTTTGGTGCGTTCGTCGATGATCGCCTTGGCATGGACGGGGCCGATGCCCTTGACCGATTCAAGCGCGGCCTGGTCGGCGGAATTGACTTCGACAGCGGCCGCCAATCCCGCCGACAGCGACAGGACGAGCACGGCGATCAGCATCAACAGCTTTTTCAACATGGCAATCACTCCATTGAGGGCAAACAGGTAGCCGGGAACGGACGACGCTTCCATTTGAGCAAGCACTGCGTTCAAGCATAGGACAATTTGCTGTCCTCTTTCACCGAACGGCGCGAGACGAGGCGCGAATCGGCCGATTTATACCGTTCGCATCATGACAAGGCAATGCAAGCTCACCAAATTTAAAGCTTTTGCCCGTTCGTTGTGCTGTCTTGCAGCGGGGATGTCAGAGGAGTTTGAGCGGGCTGTGACGCCGCGCGGGCGTGTGCCGTACCCGGCTTGCCGGCGCGCGGCGGCACGGCCTGGTGCGCGGTCGCGCCGCGCACCTCGAAGCGCACCGAATCGGCGCTCGAGCCATCCGCATTGACGAGTTCGAGCACATGGCGTCCCGGCCACGGCAGCCACAGCACGCGTGCTTCGCCGCCGATCGGCTTGCCGTCGAGGCGCCAGTTGGCGCGCCCCGACGCGCCGCTCGCGCGTTCGAACACGACCCGCTGGCGTGTGGCGGGAATGTCGGGATCGAGCGCGAACAGCGTGCCGTCCGTCGGCGAGCCGATGCGCGGCGCGGCATTCGAAGCCGAAGCGGCCGCCTTGCCCGATGCGCGCGCGACGTCGCTCGCGTCGTCGGATGAAACGGCGTTCGCAGCCAGCCCGACTGTCTGCGTTTGCGTGCCGTCGACGAACCACTCGTTGCGCGCGGGCTCGATATTGCCGTCGAAGCGCACGCGCGTCTGCACGACACCTGCCGGCGCACGCGGCGCGACGCTCGGCACGCGCCGGTGCAGATAGCCGACGATAGCGGCCCAGATCGGCGCCGCACCCGTCACGCCGGACACGTCCCACATCGGCTGGCCATCCGCGTTGCCGACCCACACGCCGACCGTGTAGCGCGACGTATAGCCGACTGTCCAGTTGTCGCGCATGTCCTTGCTGGTGCCCGTCTTCACAGCCGAGAAAAAGCGCGTCGCGAGCGGACTGTCGAAGCCGAACGTGCGCGTGCGCGCATTGTTGTCGGACAGAACGGTTGTGATGATGTAGCTCGCGTCGGCGCTGAACACGCGTTGCCGCGCGAGCGGGGCGGGCGGCGTGCGGCGCGGCAGGTCGACAGCCGGCGCGGCGAGCCCGCCGTTGGCCAGCGCGCGATACGCATTGGTCAGCGACAGCAGCGTCACATCCGCGCTGCCGAGCGCCAGGGAGTAGCCGTAGTAGTCGCCGCTTTGCTCGAGCGGCAAGCCGAGCGCGGTGAGCGTCTTCGCGAAGCGATGCGGCGTGACCATCACGAGCGTGCGCACGGCAGGCACGTTCAGCGACGAGCCGAGCGCCGTGCGCACGCTGACCCAGCCCTTGAAGTCCTTGTCGTAGTTTTGAGGTATATACAGGCCGCCGCCCGCCGCCAGATCGAGTGGCGCGTCGTCGAGCAGCGAGGCCGTGGTGAGGCGCCGTTCGTCGATGGCCTGTGCATAGAGGAACGGCTTGAGCGTCGAGCCCGCCTGGCGGCGCGCGAGCACGCCATCGACATCGCGCGCGCCCGACAGTCCACCCGACGAGCCGACCCACGCAAGTACTTCGCCCGTCGCGTTATCGAGTACGACCACGGCGCCGTCGTGCACGTTGCGCGGATGCGCGGGCGCGTTTAGTTCGACCAGCGTGCGCGTGAGCGTATCGCTTGCGAAGCGCTGGAGTTTCGCGTCGAGCGTGCTCGTCACGCGCGCGCCCGCAACGGGATGCGTTTCGCTCGCGATGCGCCGCGCGACGTGCGGCGCGAGCGTCGGCGCATCGGGGGAGACGGACAGCCACGCGGGAGCAGGGCGCGCGAACGCGAGTTGCACGAAGGCCGCGAGATTCACGCAGCGCTCGGGCGCCTGCATGTCGCGCAGGATGCGGCATGCGCGTTCGCCGACCTTGGCGTACGGCGCATTCGGCGCACGGATCAGTGCGGCGGCGACGGCGGCCTCGCGTTCGTCGAGACCGGAAGGCGCCTTGCCGAACAGCGTGATCGACAGCGCGGACAGGCCGATCGTCTCGCCGCGAAACGGCACGAGGTTCAGATACGCTTCGAGAATCTGATCCTTGCGCCATGTGTGTTCGAGCCATAGCGCGCTGACGGCCTGATTCGCCTTCTGCGCGATCGAGCGTTGCCCCGAACGCTCCCGGTCGTCGTTGAGCAGACCGGTCAGTTGCATCGTGACCGTCGACGCGCCGCGCGTGCGCGTATTCCACAGATTCGCCCACGCGGCGGCCGCCGCGCCGCGCCAGTCGACGCCGCTGTGTTCATAAAAGCGCTTGTCTTCCGATACGACGATCGCTTCGCGCAGCGCCGGCGAGACGTCCGCCAGCGCGACCCAGTCGCCGCGCCGCTCGGTTTTGTCGATGCGCGTGCGTTGCAGCGGCACGCCGTCGCGCGACAGCAGCAGCCAGTCGGAGCTGCGCCATTGCGTGCGTACATCGTCGAACGCGGGCAGCGCGCGCGCGGCGAGCGGCTCGGCAAGCAACAGGGCGCACAGCGCGATGCGCGCAAACGCGATGCGCCCGCTCCGCCATTTGGGCAGAGCATGGCAGCCTATCGCATCCGTGCATTCACGCATCACGCGTTCTCCTTACTTCGCAGCCGCCGCCGGCTTCACGACGACGGCGGCATTCGGCAGCGCGCCGAACGTCGACGGCGCGTAGAGCGCTTCGACGCGCGTCGGCGGCAGACCGAACGTGCCGACGTTGTTCAGCCGCACCGTGTACTCCACCGAGAACTTGCCCTTCGGCACGTAATCGTAGTACGCGCGATAGCCGTCGAAACCGCGTTCGACAAAGGCCGGCCACGCCTCGCCCTTCGACTTCTCGCCTTGTGTCGCGGCTTCCGAATCGCGGCCGAGGCCCGAGCCGAGTATCGTCGCGCCCGCCGGAACGGGGTCGTTGACGACGACCCAGGTCATGTCCGTTTGGGCGTCGATGTCCAGATGCACGCGCACGATATCGCCGCGCGTGTTCACGCCCTTCACGGCGGGATCCATCGGCGTGACCGTCTTCGTGATCCGGTAGCCGGCGGCGAACGGCGCTTTCAGCGCGACGGCGGCGAGGCTTTCGATGGTCGCCCACGGCTTGCCCGTGCCGTCGTGCGTCAGCGTCAACGACACGGGCGCGCTGCGCGTTTCGGGCGGCCACGGCAGCAACTGGCTGCGCGTATCGGCCGTCTTCGTGACGGCCGTTGCGGATGCATAGTTCGCGGCGGCGGCAGCGGGCTGGCCCCACGAAATCGTCTTGTCCGTCGAGCCGAGTTGCAGCTTCGTCTGCCCCGTCACGGGCACGTTCTCGAACACCTGCGAGAAGCGCTGTACGGCAATCGATCCCCACAGGTTGGCCGTCGTCGTCTGCCATGCGCCGTTCTTCTGCAACGCCAGCAGTCCCGCGACGAGGCGCGGCATCTCGTCCTTCCAGCCGGGCATATCGACGAACGTGAGCGCCGTGCGCGCCGCATTGGTCTCCGTGCCCGACATCAGCCACCACAGATCGTCGTTGTCGGCTGTCGAGAAGGTGAGGCGCGTGCCCTGATACATGAGCCGCGCGCGGATGATCTGCTCGGCCTGCGCGAGCTTGTCGTCGCGTTGTGGAATGTCCTTCACGCGCGACAGCACCGCGTAGTAGTCGAGCACGGCCGAGGTCGGCCACTGGTTCGGCGCAATTTCGATCGAGCCGAGCATGCTCGCGCGCGCGGCGCCGTGACGCGACAGCGCTTCGAGCGCGGCGAGCTTGCGCAGATCGAGATCCTTGCGCGGTGCCCAGAAGTTGCGTTCGAGCCGGCCTTCGACAAAGCTGACCAGACCGCCTTCGAGCTTCGCGCGCAAATCGTCGGGCAGCGCGAAGCGCGGGTCGAGCTTCGCGGCTTCGTCCGTCACGGACAGCAGATACGCGGTGAGCGTGGTGCTGCCCGTGTTGCCGCTGTCGTCGCCGGGCGGGAAGTAATTCGCGAGACCGTCCTTGTCGAGATAGACGGGCATGCGCGCGAGCACGCCTTGCCAGCGTGCCGGGTCGCGCAAGCCGAGCGCAACCGACGTCTGCTGTTCGAGGCAGCTATACGGATAGCGCTCGAACCAGCGGCGCACGCCCGGCATGCCGTCCGACAGCTTCGATTGCAGCGACACGGCGATGCCGCCGCGCAACGCGCCCGCTTGCGTGGCCGTGGCGTTCGGCGGCGCGGCGACGGGCAGCGAGAACGTGCCGTCGACCTGCGTGAGCGTTGCCTGCTGCACGGTGATGGGAATCGCGGTCGTCACGCGTTGCGTGACCTTGAGCGCGTCCGTCGCGTGCGATGCGCCTTGTTCCGCTGCGCCGATGTTCCAGGTCAACGCAGCGGGGTTTGCCTCCGAAAGACCGTCGGGCGGCGTGACCGTCCAGGCGACTTCGCGTGCCGAATCGGCGGCGATATCGACGGTTTGCGCTTGCAACGACAGGCCCGGCACGTTCGGCGTGACGACCACTTTCATCGCGCGCGTGGTCGTGTTGCGCACCGTGAACTGCGCGCGGAACTGGTCGCCTTCGCGCACCAGCGGCGGCAAGCCGGAGATCAGTTGCAGGTCCTGCGTGCTGCGGATCGATGCGCTGCCCGTGCCGAACGTGCCGTCGCCGACGGCCGCGATCGCCACGATACGGAAGCTCGTCAACGCGTCGTTGAGCGGCACGTCGACGGACGCTTCGCCGTTCGCATCGAGCGTCACGCGCGGGTTCCACAGCAGCAGCGTGTCGAACAGTTCGCGCGTCGAGCTGTGTCCACCGCCGCCGCCAGCGGGCACGGCCTTGCGGCCGAAATGCCGGCGTCCGACAATCTCCATCTGCGCAGTCGACGTTTCGACGCCATACGCGCGCCGTTGCAGCATCGCGTCGAGCACGTCCCAGCTGTTGTTCGGCATCAGTTCGAGCAGCGCTTCGTCGACAGCGGCGACGGCGATCTGCGTGCCGGCGGGCGCGGGCTTGCCGCCGGGCATTTGCACCCGCAGCTTCACATGCGCCTTGCCGCGCACCGTGTACGACTTCGCGTCGGGCGTGACTGTCACAGCCAGTTTGTGCGCGGCCGTGCCGACCTTGATCTCGGCCAGACCGTAGCGGAACGCGGGCTTCGACAGATCGACGAGCGGTGTCGGCGCTTCGTAGTAGCGGCCTTCGTACCAGAACGCGCGTGCCCATTCGAGCGGCGCCTTCCAGCCCCACGTGAAGAACGAGTACCACGGCACTTCGCGGATGCGTCCGCGCAGCGCGAGCACCGACACATACACGTTCGGCCCCCACGCTTCGCTCACTTTCAGCTCGACAGTCGGGTCCTTGCCGTCCAGTTTCACGACATGGGTTTCGACGATGCCTTCACGCTCGACGGCGACGAGCGCGGTCGCGAAGCGGAACGGCATGCGTACCTGGAAGCGCGCCGTTTCGCCGGGTTCGTAGGCGCTTTTTTCGGGCAGCACGTCGATGCGGTCGGTGTTTTCGCCGCCGAACCACAGGTCTTCCTCACGCGTGACCCACACGGAAGTCGTGGCCGTCGATGCATGGCCCTCGCCGTCCTTCGCGGTGACGACGAGATCGACGTTGCCCGCTTCCTTAAGCTTCGCGTCGCAGGTCATCAGGCCGTGGTCGTCGCTCTTGCCGCTGCACAGCGTGCCGAGGTCTTTGGTTTCCGTGTGGTTGTCGTACGCATAGAAGCCGCCGACCATGCGCTTTCTCGACGTGATCGTGATACGCGCGATGCCGCGCACCTCGAGCGGCACGCCCGCGCGCGGCTTGCCTTGCAGATCGACGGCGAGCGCCTTAACGGGCACCGCATTGCCGACCGACACCCATTGCCCCGACTTCACGCCCGCGACGACGGCGGCGGGCCACAGCGTCGCGTTGCCGCTGATGGTCTGCACTTCGCCGTTCGGATCGGCGAAGGTCGCTTCGAGCGCGAGACGTTTCGGCGCATCCACTTGCGGCAGATTCTTCAGGCTCAGGCTGCCCGCTCCGTTGCGATCGAGCGTAACGGGTTCCTTGTCGGCGACCAGCTTGGACGTGTCGTCGTCGGCCGCCTGTTCGCTTTCTTCGTCATTGGACGACGCGTTGGCGTCGTTGCGTTTTTTGTACGGCGCGAAGCTGAACTCCGGATACGTGCCGGCGAAAGCGGGCGTCGTGCTCTTCATCAGCGCCGAGACCTGCACGGGCAGGCCCGACGCGCCGCCGCCAGACATGTAGTCGATCTGCAGCGTGACGGGCGCTTCGCTCGCGGCAACGAGCGGGTGGTTCTTTTCGTCGCGTACGGCGATCGAGCCTTTGAATACGGGCAGGCGAAATTCTTCGACGCGGAAGCTGCCCGACGAATAACGATGGCGGGCCGAGTCGGCGCTGCTGTCGTCGTCGCTGTCGTTGTTCGATGTGTCGTCGTTCGATGCCGCGCTTGCATCGCCGTCATCGAGCGACACGCTGTATTCGCCGAGCTTCGCCGCGGCGGGAATCGCGAAGGTCGAGTCCGCCGTGTGATCGGCGCTCCATTTCAGCGGCATATGCCAGCTCTGTCCGCTGCCGAGATGGCGGATCGTCAGGCGCGTGGGGTAGGTCTTCGGGAAAGCGAGGCCGTGCATCGTCTCGACGCGGATCATGTGCTTCATCGACACCGTCTCACCCGCGCGCAACAGCGTGCGGTCGAACACGGTATGCGCGCGCACGGTCTGCTCGATGCTCGTGTCGGTCGGCACGTTGAAGCGCCACGCTTCGATGCCGCGATTCCAGTCGGAGCGCACAAAGGCCATGTCGTGACCCGTCTTCGGATCGTCGATGCGCGCCGACACGAAGAAGCCTTCGAAGCTGTCTTCGCTGCATTCGTTGCGCGACGTCAGCGACTGGTTGATGGTCAGCACGCCGTGCGCGTCGGTCTTGCCCGATGCAAGCTCGTCGCCGTTGCAGTCGCTCACGTGCACGTCGGCGTTCGGCACGGGCTGGCCCTTGTCGAGCGTCGTCACCCACACGACGCTATTCTCGCGGCCTTGCTTGAAGTGCACGCCGAGGTTCGTGACGAGCACGGCCGTGCGCACGTACATCGGCGCCTGCTTGCCGAGCAGCGATGCGCCGAGCGCTGGCGACGCGAGTTCGATCACATAGAAGCCCGGTTTCGTCACGGGCACGCCGACTACTTCGAAAGGCCGCAGCGCTTTCGGATCGGCCTTCGGCAGCGCGAGCGTTTCGACGTTCGCTTGACCCGCGAGCAGCGACAGCGAACGTACGTCGATCAGCGGATTCTTGCGGTTCTCGGCTGGGTCCGAGTCCTCGGCCCGGCGCGGCACGATCACGGGATGCGGATTGTGCGCGAGCAGTTGCGGCATCTGCTGGTTGATCGACTGGCGGTCCATCATGAAGCCGTCGAAACGGTCGACGTTGCGCATCCAGCGGCGAATATCGCCGTCGGCGTCGACGCGCAACTTCGTGAACTGCGCGTTGCCCGCATTGAGCCCCGCGATATGCAGATCGGCCTCGACGTTGCGCAGCGTGACGGGCACGAGCGCGGGCATGCCCGGTTCCGCGAAACGCTCGATGATGCCGAACGTGCCCGACGAAAACTTCGCAAGCGGCGGCATCGGCGCCGTCGCGGTCTTCAGCGGAAAGAGGTCCGCGTTGCTCAGCGCGCGGCCGCTGACGTCCTTGAGATTCGCAGGAAGCTCGATGGTCAGATCGGTGCGCTCAGGCAGCGGCGCGGCGAATTCGACGGTGCTGGTTTGCGGGTCTTTGTCGTCAGGGGAGAAGCCTGGCTTGATCTCGCCGTTCGGCCCCTTGATGCGAATCTTTTCCGCATCGGTGCGCAGGATGGGCGCGTTGAACTGGACGCGCAGCGGACGCAACGGCGTGCAAGGCGCCTTCGCGTTCTCGCGCTCGCAACTGAAGCTCGCGGCAAAGGGTTCGCGCACGTTGAAGTCGAAGCGGCGCTCGACGTCGTTGGCAATGCCGCTCGGACTCGCGACGCCCTTGCCGTAGACGAGTTGCGCCTTCGTGCCGGACGGCAGCGTCTGCTGGCATTGCAGCGTCAGCACGCGGGCCGCTTCCTTCTGCAGACGGAAGCGCTTGAGCAGTTCGGTGCGCGTGGCGGCATCGACGTTCTTCACGGGAATCCGGTTGCCCAGGCCGCTCGATTCGCACCACACGTGCTGTCGCACCGACGCATCCGTCGCCGGACCGTTGAGCCGTACGACGAACGCCTGGTCTTCCTCGATTTCGCCGCCGTAGGGCTGCACGTTCTGCACGAACGGGCCGCCTGTTTCGAACGTGTAGTGACGCGGGCCCGTCAACGCCTGGCCCGCCGACGATTTCAACCCGTCGTTCAGATCGACCGAGCAGGCGACGCCGGGCGGCAGATCGGCGGTGAAGTCCCATGCCCAGGTTTTGCCGTCGATCCAGCGCGGCTGGCCGGCACTCGCCGATGCGTCGTTGCACTTGATACGCGCGGGCGCGGGCAGATCGGGGGCGCCGAACGCGACCATTGATTCGTCGAACTTGACGACCACCTGGCGCACCTGCGCGACCTTGCCTTGTGGCGTGACCTGCGTGATGCGCGCTGCATCGGCGTGCCATGTGACGCTGATGAGGAAACCGAGCATCGCAGCCGCTGCGGCTGCCCATATCGCTTGACGTTTGACGGTGCCGCTTTGCATCGACTGCGCTCCCGGTTTCATTTTTCTTTCGGATGGGAGCCGATTCTAACTGACGCTTTCGACGTTCCCAACCTGCTTCACAGGTAGGATCACGCTTGAATCCCACGCATTGTCACGCAAAGTCACGCATTGTCAGATAGCGCTTGACTTAGAGTTCACTCGAAGTCCTAACCTGAGTTCCGTCATGTCGAAAGCTCTCACCATCGGTCAGGTCGCCGCGACGAGCGGCGTCTCCACGCATACGCTGCGTTACTACGAACAGGCGGGATTGTTGCGGTCGATCGGCCGCACGGACGCGGGGCATCGCCTGTATGCGCCCGCCGATCTCGACTGGCTGCAATTCGTGATGCGTCTGAAGGCGACGGGGATGCCGATCGCCGGCATGCAGGCGTTTGCCGCGTTGCGTGCCGAAGGCGACGCGACGTTCGGCGCGCGGCGCGCGATGCTGATCGAGCATCGCGACGCCGTGCTCGCGCGCATCGCCGAGTTGCAGACGAACCTCGACGCGATCAGCGACAAGATCGCGTTTTACGAGGCGGCCGAACGTGAAGCATCGACAGGATGAATCGACAACTCATATGTAAAGGACTTGCCATGAATCACGCACACGACGATCGTTATGCACGCGGCTGGGACAAGCTGAAGGAAATCGACGGCACGGCAGGGGAGAAGGTGATCGCATCGCTCGCGCCGATTGCGCCGGATTTCGCGCGGCTCTTGATCGAGTTCCCGTTCGGCGACGTGTATAGCCGTCCGCAACTCGACCTGCGCGCGCGGGAAATCGCGACGATCGCGGCGCTGGCCGCACTCGGCAACGCGCAGCCGCAACTCAAGGTGCATATCGAAGCGGCGTTGAACGTCGGTTGCACGCGCGACGAGATCGTCGAAGTGTTCATGCAGATGGCCGTGTATGCGGGATTTCCGGCGGCGTTGAATGCGCTGTTCGCGGCACGCGAGGTGTTCGAGCGGCGCGATGAAGAGGAAGCGGCGGAGGCCGCAGTCTGAGTCGTTGGATGATCGGCGGCGGGTTGGCGGAAGGGTTCGAGTGCAACTAACGGTCTGTTTTAATAACATTCTCCAAACTGGCGTACGCGGCCCGTTCCAAAAACCCCGTCTGTAGAGGGAGATCGTCGGTTGCGGAGCAGCAGGGCGGTGCTGTCGGTCGGCACGGAGGACGAGCGCCACCGCGTTAGCGCCGGCTGCAAGCGAATCAGGCCGCGCTGTCCGCCTGCTGCACGGCTCCCAGCCGCACCGACCGCGCGCTGATCGACCGCAAATACAAGGCGAGACCGATGCCCGCGATCAGCAGGCTCGCCGCATTCGCGAGCCAGAATCCACGCGCGCCCGTGAACGATTCGGGCACCCAGCCGCCGACGTCGAACCCAAGCGCATACCCGCCGCCCAACCCGACGCCCCACAACGCAACGGCATAGATCACGGTGGGCACGACGGCCACTCGATACGCGCGCAGCACGAACGCCGAGGTGATCTGCAGCGCGTCGCACAGGTGATAGAACACGACGATCAGCACGAGCGGCATCGCGGCTTGCGCGACATGCGCGTTCGGCGTGTAGCCCGCGATGATGACGGGCCGCAGCGCGAGCACGATCACGCCGTAGCAGCACGCGATCGCCACCGCCATCGCAATGCCGTGCCGCGCGAGCGTGCGCGCCGCTTCGTAGCGATGCGCGCCGAGCGCCTGCGCGACGAGCGTCGAGGTGGCGATGCCGATCGACAGCGGCGTCATGTACAGCACCGCGCCGATGTTGCCCGCGATCTGATGACCGGCCAGCGTCGTCGTGCCGAAGCGCGCGATAAAGAGCGCCATGAACGTGTACGACGTCACCTCGATCAGATACGACAGCCCCATCGGCACGCCGAGCTTCAACTGCGCCGCCTGACGCCGCCACACCGGCCAGCAGAAATGCCGGAAGATCGCGAACGGCCGGAACACGTCGAGCTTCGTCATCACCGTCATGCCGACGATGGCAAGCGTCCAGTTGATCAGAATGCTGGCGAGCGCGGCGCCCGGACCGCCAAGCGCCGGCAAGCCGAGCTTGCCGAAAATCAGCAACACGTTGAGCGGCAGCTTCAGCAGCAGCGCGCCGATCTGCAGGATCATCACGAGCCGCGGCTGGCCGACGGCATTCGTCAACGAGCTATAGACGCGGAACGCGAGGCTCGCGGGCAAGCCGAACGCGAGTATCTGCAAATAGGACACGGTGCGCTCGCGCAGCGCCTCGGGTGCTCGCGCAAGCTGCAGCAGCGGGTGAGGGAAGAAGAGAATCAGAAAGCCGATTACCGCGAGCGCCAGCGCGAGCCACAGCGCCTGGCGCACTTCCTCGCCGATTTCCTCGTAGCGCGCCGCGCCGTAGAGCTGACCGGCGATCGGTTGCAGCGCCGTCAGAATGCCCGTCAGACCGATATACACGGAAATGTAGATCGACGAGCCAAGGCCGAGCGCGGCGAGATCGGTTGCCGAGAAGCGGCCGACCATCGCCGTGTCGATCACCCCGAACGCGATGATGGCCAGTTGGCCGATCAGCACGGGCCACGCCAGCCCGGCGATTTTCCGCACATCGGCGAACATGGTCAGCCAGTTTTCTTCGGGCGCCACGGGCGGCGCTTGACGGGCGGCTGCGGCCGGTCGATACGCACGTACAGGCGGAAGCGTTCGTCGCGGTCGGCGACGCGGCGGCCTTCCCAGACGAGCTTCCAGACGAAGTTGGACATCGCGCTCGGCTCGCCGAAGTCCTGCGTGTCCTGGCGCAGCAGCACGTCGCAGTCTTCGTCGAACGAAAAATGCATGTCGCCGAAGTAGGCGAACGTGGCGATCTGCGCGTCGCCCAGGCGAGCGGGCGATATGCAGTTGTAGTCGGACGGCAGGTGCGCGGCGATCTGCTGGGCGACGTCCTTGTAGGTCCGACTGTAGTTGACGACGGGCAGCCACAGTGTCATCAGCAGCACCCACATCAGCGTCGTGCCTGCGCTCGACAGCACGACGCTGCGCCACAGCACCTTCGGATGACGCGCCACCCGCCATTGCACCAGCACGAACCAGCAGACGGTCACGGCAACCGCGCATACGAACGACAGGATCTTGAACTGCGGCGTGAAACCGGGCGCGAGGCGCGCAAGATTGCGCGCCAGCTGATGCGGAAAGCCCGTCATGCCCGCGAGCCACACCAGCCACACGAACGAGCCCAGCACGGTGAAACTGAGCACCGCGAACCAGTCGATCGCGTTGATCGCGCCGCGCTTGAGCGTCGGCAGCGCGAACGCGGCGATCACCGCGAGCGCGGGCGTCAGCAGGATGAACAGACGGTTCGAGCCGTGGCTTTGCAGCACGACGAGAACCAGCATCGGCGCGATCACCGACAGCGGAATCGCGATGTGCGGCGCGCGCCGCAGGCCGGCCCAGCTGAACCACGCCCAGATCGCGAGCGGCCACGCGGGCCACGCGAACAGCGACAGGTTCTTGAGGGCGTAGAGCAGCGTCGAGCCATACGGGCCCGCGAACGCATGCAGACTGCCGCGCATCCACTGCTGGAGGAACCAGACGGCGTCATCGGGATAGAGCGCGATGGCCGCCAGCGGCCACGCCACCGACAACGCCAGGGCGACGGGCAGACCGGCCAGCATCAGCGTGCGCCAGTGCGTCTCGTGGACGATCACCATCATCGCGAAGGTGCCGATCAGCAGCGCGCCGACCAGCACAGGACTGCTCGTCAACGTGACGAGGCCGATCGCGCCACCCCAGATCAGCGCGCCCTGGACGGGTTTGTCGACCATCCGCACCAGACCGTAGACGAGCATCGCGATGCAGACGAACTGTGCGATTTGCGGCGTGGTTTCGTGGCCGCGCTCGGCGAGGCCGAAGGTGGCGAGCAGGATCAGCAGCGCGCCGTCGCCGAGCGTGCGGCCATAGTCGCGCGGCTCGGGTTCGCCGCCGAATGCGTATTTGAACGGCTGAACCTCGGGCCGGCGGCCGAGCAGATAGGCCGCGTACCAGACGAACGCGCACGCCGCACAGAACAGCAGGCCAGTGAACACGCGCGACGCATTGCTTGCATCGACCAGCGGGTCCAGTACGCGGATCGCGCTCGCGCCGAGCCAGTAGCCAAGCGGCGCATCCGACGTCATGTACTTGCCCACCAGATTCGGCAGCAGCCAGTCGTGCAGGGAGCCGTTGGCCATCGTCCACATGACGCCGAAACCGGCTGCATCCTCGTTCTTCCACGGGTCGCGCCCGAACAGGCCAAACGACGCATACACGACGCAGATGGTGAGCAGCAGCCAGCGCGGCAGCGCGCTGGTGGCGGAGGCGGTGAGGCGAACGACAGATCTCATGCGGTGTTCGTGTGGGGCCGCGCGCGTGGCAGCCGTGAGTTATTGGTGGAGCGCAGGAGGCGTCTCGAAATCGGACATGCGGCATTGTAGACGGGTGGCGCGGTGCGCGTCACACGCTGCCTTACAGACAGTTGCACAGCAGATAAACGGGCGAGGGCCGGGCGGATTGCCGATGCGAACCCGGGCGGTGTGCCGATAAAGCGTCCACCGACAAAAAAGGGCAGCTTTCGCTGCCCTTTTTGCATCGTAGCGGCCCGGACGATAGTCGGGGCCACCCGTGTGTCACTTCCCGGGGTATTACTTGCCGGCCTTGCCCGAAGCGCGGGCGCCGAACTTCTTGTTGAACTTCTCGACGCGGCCTGCCGTGTCCATGATCTTTTGCTGGCCCGTGTAGAACGGGTGCGATTCCGACGAAACTTCGATCTTCGCCAGCGGGTACGTCTTGCCTTCGAATTCGCCCGTTTCCTTCGTCTGGATGGTCGAGCGCGTCACGAACTTGAAGTCGATCGACATATCGACGAACAGGACTTCGCGGTAATTCGGGTGAATGCCTTCTTTCATGGTCTTTCCTTTAGTCTGGCGGTAGCCAACCCGGGAGCCGGAGGATTCCGCAACCGCGAGCCACTTGCCTAAGGTCGAAAAACGGCGATTATGCCAGAAAATCAGACCTTTGACGAGGTTTTCGGCGGTTTTCTGGCAGCCGCGGCGCTTGGTTGCTTTCAGTTATTTTTCTTTTCGAATCAGACGTTTACGTCGCCGAGCGCGCCCGTGCGCGCGGGGTCTTGCCGGTAATAGCGCGCGAGCAGCCGGTATAGCTCGGGATACTCCGCTTCGAACTCGCGCGGCTTCACGAACAGCGCCTCGCTGCACACGGCAAAAAATTCCGACGGATGGTCGGTTGCATAAGGATCGATCAGCGATTCCCGCTCGAAGCGCGCCCAGCGGCGGTCCGGCACGGCGTCCACCTTCGCGCAGAACTGATCGTATGCGTGGTCGAACACGTCCGCCCATTGGGCGGCGTCGAGCGGCGCATGGAGCCTGCGAAAGAGGGGCGGGTGGCCATCCGCTTCGCCCGTCACCATGTCAATCTTGTGCGCGAACTCGTGAATCACGACGTTGTAGGCGTCCGAGCCGTCCGTCATCTGCGCGTCTTCCCACGACAGGATCACGGGTCCGCCTTCCCACGCTTCGCCGCTCGCGTCGTGCTCGACTTCATGCACGACGCCGTCCTCGTCTTCAACGGTCTTGCGGATCACGAACTCGCCCGGATAAACGATCACGCCGACCCAGCCGCGATACAGCTCCAGCCCGAGATTGAGCACGGGCAGGCAGGCCTGCACGGCGATCGCGACGGTGATCTGCTCCGTCAGTTCGAGATCGTGCGCGGTCGAGAATTCCTTTTGCGCGATGAACAGACTCGTCATCTCGCGCAGGCGCTGCAGGTCGGCGGGCGCGAGATGCGACAGGAACGGCAGGCCGTCGAGCGTCGCCTGCCAGAGCGCGTCGTCGATCGCGTAGGTGCGTAGCGCGCGGTCGCGGCGGCGCGTGTCGAGCCATCGGGTGAGTTTCGAAAACATCGCGTGCGTGGATTCGTTTGAATGATCGATGTCGGGCGGTTGCGCGACATGCCGGGCCGTCCCTGCCGCGTTCAGGCTTTCGTGCCTTTGGCGCGCTTCAACGCGGCCGATGCGCGCCGCTTCTGGATCAGTTCGTCGGCGCTCTCGCCGGCGAGACGGCGCTGCACGTAATCCAGATCGTCGCTCAGTTCGGCTTTGAGCTTCTGCGCTTCCTTCAGTTCGCGCTGCACGGATTCGATCCGCGCATCGAGCGACTCGACCTGCTGCGCGAGACCGTCGCGTATCTGCTGCAACGATTCCATCGAATAGCCGCGGCGTCCGCTTTCGGTGTTTTCGAGCGGCCGCTTCAGCATTTCGGTAATGCCCGCCAGCGAAAAACCGAGCGCGCGCAAACGCAGGATGCGCGAAAAACGTTCGAGATCTTCCTCGTCGTACAGACGATAGCGGCCCTCGCTGCGGCTGGGCGTGACGAGCCCGCGCTCTTCGTAGTATTTGAGCGTGCGCGGCGTGACGGCCAGGCGTTCGGCGGCGTCGCGAACGGTCAACAGAACGGGGGAGTCGGCGATCGGCATGGTGATGCTTCACTGGTCGGCGGGACGTGAAGCATTATAGAGATAGGCGCGGGTTCGCATGGTCGCTTGCGCAGGCGCTGGGCGCGAAGATAAAAAAAAGCGCCTGCTCGGAAGCAGGCGCTTTTGGTGAATGCGAACCTCGACGGTTATTTAGCCGCCGCCGCGACGCATCATGTCGAAGAATTCGGCGTTGTTCTTCGTCTGGCGGATCTTGTCGAGCAGGAATTCCATCGCTTCGACTTCGTCCATGTCGTGGATGAACTTGCGCAGCACCCAGATCTTTTGCAGGATCTCGGGCTTGATCAGCAGTTCTTCGCGACGCGTGCCGGACTTGTTCAGGTTGATCGACGGATAGACACGCTTTTCCGCGAGACGCCGCTCGAGGTGCACTTCCATGTTGCCCGTGCCCTTGAACTCTTCGTAGATCACGTCGTCCATGCGGCTGCCCGTTTCGATCAGCGCCGTGCCGATGATGGTCAGCGAACCGCCTTCCTCGATGTTACGGGCCGCGCCGAAGAAGCGCTTCGGACGTTGCAGCGCGTTCGCGTCGACACCGCCCGTCAGCACCTTGCCCGATGCGGGGACAACCGTGTTGTAGGCGCGTGCGAGACGGGTGATCGAGTCGAGCAGAATGACCACGTCGTTCTTCATTTCGACGAGGCGCTTGGCTTTTTCGATCACCATTTCGGCGACCTGCACGTGACGCGCGGCCGGTTCGTCGAAGGTGGAGGCAATGACTTCGCCCGCCACCGAGCGCTGCATTTCCGTCACTTCTTCAGGACGTTCGTCGATCAGCAGCACGAACAGGATCACGTCCGGATGGTTCTGCTTGATGGCATGCGCGATGTGCTGAAGCATCACGGTCTTGCCGGACTTCGGCGACGCGACGAGCAGGCCGCGCTGACCCTTGCCGATGGGCGCGATCATGTCGATGATCCGGCCCGTGACGTTTTCTTCGCCACGCATTTCACGTTCGAGCAGCAGCACCTTGTTCGGGTGCAGCGGCGTCAGATTCTCGAACATGATCTTGTGCTTCGAGGCTTCCGGCGGCTGGCCGTTGACCTTGTCGACCTTCACCAGCGCGAAGTAGCGCTCGCCGTCCTTCGGCGTGCGGACTTCACCTTCGATCGTGTCGCCCGTATGCAGGTTGAAGCGGCGGATTTGCGACGGGCTGATGTAGATGTCGTCCGTGCTGGCGAGATACGAGGTTTCCGGCGAGCGCAGGAAGCCGAAGCCGTCTGGCAGCACTTCGAGGGTGCCGTCACCGAAGATCGTTTCGCCCGTTTTGGCGCGCTTTTTTAGAATGGCGAACATCAGTTCCTGCTTGCGCAGGCGGTTCGCACTTTCGATCTCGAGACCATTGGCCATCTCGATCAATTGGGACACGTGCAGAGTCTTAAGCTCGGATAAATGCATACGGAGAACCCGCAGAGAAGGTGCGACCTGAAATGAAATCTGGGAGGAGAAGTGAGCGGAACCGCTCAAGGACTTACTCGTCTTTTAGACGTTTTGTGGATTCTAGCATAGCACACGCCAAAACCAGCCTGCGCGGCCGGTTCTTTGTCGGCGCATGATTCTTGTTGTCATTGTTGTCCAGCGACAACAAGAATCATGCGGCTCGCTTCATGCGTGGCGGGACTTCATTGCCGACGCACTGCGCGAGCCGGGCAACGCGCCTGCTGCGCGCGTGCCGTCCGCGGGTGCAGATTAAAGATTGCCGTCGAGGAACGCGGTGAGTTGCGACTTCGACAATGCCCCGACCTTTTGTGCAGCGACCGCGCCGTTCTTGAAGAGGATCAGCGTGGGAATGCCGCGCACGCCGAACTTGACGGGCGTGGATTGATGCTCGTCGACATTGATCTTGGCGATCTGCAGGCGATCAGCGTAGTCCTTCGCAACTTCGTCGAGGATCGGCGCGATCATCTTGCACGGGCCACACCATTCCGCCCAGAAATCGAGCAGCACGGGTTTGTCGGATTTGACGACGTCCTGTTCAAACGACGCGTCGCTAATATGCTTGATGTGTTCGCTCATTTGTGTGAATACCTCTTTCGGTTCGAGGCCTGCTTTGAATGCCCGCCACGATACAACAAAATCAGAAAACTTTCCGTTCGCTTCGCCACAGGACAAACCATCAAACGCACCGCGGGAAGTATCGTGGGGACACCTTCAGGAGGGCGGGCTGGCTTGGCTTTGCGGGCCACTTGAACGTCAGTTTAGCCTAAATTGCTATGCGTTGCCCGTCGTGATAGTACGCATTCCGACAGTAGGGTTTCCGCGCCGCGCCTCACATGATTCAGTTGATGCCAGTGTCGATACGAAGCGTGGCGGTCCCTCGTGACATTACCTATCTGGAGTTCGCCTGCGCGAACACAAGAGGGCCGCAGCGAAGTTCGAACGAGGTTTCTGCGCGTTTTGTCTGCGAGCCTCTCGCGCAGCGCAACGAGCGATGTTAGAATACGACGTGACGGGCCTCCTCGCATGGAGGTGCGGTCAACCTGGTCAGGTCGGGAACGAAGCAGCCACAGCCGTTTTCCGCCAGTGCCGAGGGTCAGGCTCGTCACCTTCCTTTTTTCCCCCTCGTTTTACTTTCCCTGTTTGTTCTCTTTGCAGCGTCGTTCGAAACGCGGCATCTTCTATCGCCTGCCTAGCGAAATTCAATGAAGCGTCAAAGCGTCGTCGCGCCTTGTCTGAACACGCTACCGATTCGTCTTTACGCGTCAGTCTTGCTGATACAATTTCCGGATGACCTATCAAGTTCTCGCACGCAAATGGCGGCCGAAGGATTTCGCTTCGCTCGTCGGACAGGAGCACGTGGTGCGCGCGCTCACGCACGCGCTCGACGGCGGCCGTCTGCACCACGCCTATCTGTTTACAGGCACGCGTGGCGTCGGCAAGACGACGCTGTCGCGGATCTTCGCGAAGGCGCTCAACTGTGAGACGGGTGTCACGTCCACGCCGTGCGGCGTGTGCCGCGCGTGCCGCGAGATCGACGAAGGGCGCTTCGTCGATTATGTCGAGATGGACGCGGCGAGTAACCGCGGCGTCGACGAAATGGCCGCGCTCCTGGAGCGCGCGGTGTACGCGCCCGTCGACGCGCGCTTCAAGGTCTACATGATCGACGAAGTGCACATGTTGACGAACCACGCGTTCAACGCGATGTTGAAGACGCTGGAAGAACCGCCGCCGCACGTCAAGTTCATCCTCGCCACCACTGACCCGCAAAAGATTCCCGTCACCGTGTTGTCGCGCTGCCTTCAGTTCAACCTGAAGCAGATGCCGGCCGGACATATCGTGTCGCACCTCGAGCGCATTCTCGGCGAAGAGAACATTCCGCACGAAGCGCAAGCGCTGCGCCTGCTCGCGCGCGCGGCGGACGGCTCGATGCGCGATGCGCTGTCGCTGACCGATCAGGCCATCGCGTACTCGGCGAACCAGGTCACCGAGGAAGCCGTGCGCGGCATGCTCGGCGCGCTCGATCAAAGCTATCTGATCCGCCTGCTCGACGCGCTGGTCGCGGGCGACGGCGCGGCGGTGCTGTCGGTTGCCGACGAAATGGCATTGCGCAGCCTGTCGTTCTCGACCGCGCTGCAGGATCTCGCCGGGCTGTTGCACAAGATCGCGTGGGCGCAGTTCGCGCCGTCGTCGGTGCTGGACGAGTGGCCGGAAGCCGCCGACCTGCGCCGTTTCGCCGACGCGCTGAGTCCGGAGCAGGTGCAACTGTTCTATCAGATCGCGACGATCGGCCGAAGCGAACTGGGCCTCGCGCCAGATGAATACGCGGGCTTCACGATGACGCTGTTGCGCATGCTCGCGTTCGAACCGGCCCCGAACGGTGGCGGCGGAGGCGGCGTGGCGCCTGCTGGGCGTTCGAGCGTGCCGCCGGCTGGAGCGAAGCGCACGGGTGCGCCTGTCGCGGCGGCGGCTGCCGCGCCGCAGGCTCGCGCCAGCGAGGCGCCGGCGGCTGCCGTTGCGATTGCGCCGCGCGTCGCCCCGGAGGCGAAACCCGAACCCGCGCTGGTTCAGCCGCAAGCCGCTCCTGAAGCGGCCGTGCCGCCACCGCCAGCGCCTGAAATCCAGGCCGCGCCTGTCGATGCCGCCGTCACGCCGATGTCGGTGGCCGGGGCTTCGAGTTCGGCCGAATCGACCGCGAATGTCGATGCACCGGTTGCTTCCGTCCGGCAACAAGACAACGCTGCGCCGCAAGACGACGCCTCCACGCAGCCCGAATCGGCGCCGCGCCGCGCAGGCGGCGCGAGCGCCGCGCTCGACGTGCTGCGCAATGCGGGCCTGAAGGTATCGGCAGGAGGCCGTGCCGCATCGGCCTCGGCTTCGCCCGCGTCAGCGGCGCCTGCGGCACCCGCCAAGCCCGCCGCGCCGCG
This sequence comes from Paraburkholderia caribensis, assembly GCF_002902945.1. Classification (NCBI taxonomy): domain Bacteria; kingdom Pseudomonadati; phylum Pseudomonadota; class Betaproteobacteria; order Burkholderiales; family Burkholderiaceae; genus Paraburkholderia; species Paraburkholderia caribensis. The sequence goes on along the minus strand of NZ_CP026101.1, from coordinate 1,874,066 downwards.
TGTCGCCGTTCGCGTGCCGACGCCCGATCCCGCGCGCCGCGCCGCGGCCGCCGCACAGCAGGGAAGCGCGGCGCGCACGCAGACGGCGCGCGCCGCGCAGCCGCAGGGCGCCTCGGGCGTTCCGCCGTGGGACGACATTCCGCCGGACGACTACATGCCCGCATCGTCGGACGATGCGTTCTTCGCGGCTTCCGACGACAACTTCGTTCCCGTCTTCGACAGCGGCCCGGACGACATGCTCGTCGGGCGAGGCAATGCGCCCGCCGCGCCTGTCGCCACAGCCGCGCCCGTCGTCGACATCCGCACGCTGCCGCCCGCCGTGCCGCTCGATGCGATCGGCGTCGCGGGCGACTGGCCGGCGCTCGCCGTCACGCTGCCGCTCAAGGGCATCGCTTATCAGCTCGCGTTCAACAGCGAACTGATGGCCGTCGAGGGCAAGACGCTCAAACTGAATGTCGCAGTCCAGCTTTACACCGAGTCCGCGCAGGTCGCGAAGCTCAAGGCGGCGCTCGCCGAACGTCTGGGCAATGAAATCGATGTGCAGGTCGAAGTCGGCCCGGTGCGGCGCACGGCAGCCGTGCTCGATTCGATCGAACGCGCGAAGCGCCAGCAGGAAGCCGAGCGCGAGATCGGCGCCGATCCGTTCGTGCAGTCGCTGATCCGCGAATTCGGCGCGAGCATCGTGCCGGGTTCCGTTCGCCCGCTTGCGCCGGGCGCCGAAGGCGGCCAGAGCGCGGCCGGCCACTGACATCCGCGCGCGCCTTCCGCGCCTCCCATTACGCCGACGCGCACGCGCCCAACCGAATCCACTATTACGAAGGAGCAAGTCCATGATGAAAGGTCAACTCGCCGGGCTGATGAAGCAGGCCCAGCAGATGCAGGAAAACATGAAGAAGATGCAGGAGCAACTCGCGCAGATCGAAGTCGAGGGGCAGTCGGGCGCGGGTCTCGTCAAGGTGACGATGACCTGCAAGAACGACGTGCGCCGCGTATCGATCGATCCGAGCCTGCTCGCCGACGACAAGGACATGCTCGAAGACCTCGTCGCCGCTGCCTTCAACGATGCCGTGCGCAAGGCGGAAGCCACCGCGCAGGAAAAAATGGGTGGCATGACTTCCGGCCTGCCGCTGCCGCCGGGATTCAAGCTGCCGTTCTAATTGCGCGCGGCGTGTCGCGCGCGGCGCATCGCCTCATGGCCTGATGCGCGCGCGTTCGCCGTTGGTTGTCAAACGGCGCGGTTTCGCACGCCGCAACGCATTCGCGATTCAATCCACTACACGTCGACGCCGCCGTACCAGCATGAAACAACCTTCCGCCTTGTCGGCGCTCGTCGAAGCGCTGCGCGTACTCCCCGGCGTCGGTCCGAAGTCCGCGCAGCGTATGGCATATCACCTGATGCAGCACGATCGGGAAGGCGCCGAGAAACTCGGCCGCTCACTGCTGTTTGCCACCGAGCATCTGCAGCACTGCGAGAAATGCAACACGTTCACGGAAGCGCAGATCTGCGAGGTCTGCAGCGACAGCGAACGCGATCCGACGCTGCTGTGCGTCGTCGAAACGCCAGCCGACCAGATCATGCTCGAACAGACCATGACCTACCGTGGCCTGTATTTCGTGCTGATGGGGCGCCTCAGTCCGCTCGATGGCATCGGCCCCAAGGAAATCCATTTCGACCGGCTCGTCAGGCGCGCATCGGACGGCGTCGTCAAGGAAGTCGTGCTCGCAACCAACTTCACCAATGAAGGCGAGGCGACGGCTCATTATCTCGGCCAGACGCTCAAGGCACGTGGCCTGTCCGTCACGCGGCTCGCGCGCGGCGTGCCCGTGGGCGGCGAACTCGAATATGTCGACGCGGGCACGATCGCGCGCGCAATGCTCGACAGGCGTTCGATGTAACGGCGCGCCGTCCGAACCGCAACGCGTGACGGCAGAACCGCCCGGCCAGCACAACGAAGATCAGGAGACACATGAGCGCATCCACTTCAACGCCAACGGATAAACCCGAAGCGGACAAGCCCAAGGGGCCGCTCGCGGGCGTCAAGGTGCTCGAACTCGGCACGCTGATCGCGGGTCCGTTCGCCGCGCGCTTTCTCGGCGAATTCGGCGCGGACGTGATCAAGATCGAAGATCCGAAGGGCGGCGATCCGCTGCGCAAATGGCGCAAGCTCTATCCCGAAGTGGGCGGCACGTCGCTGTGGTGGGCCGTGCAGGCGCGCAACAAGAAGTCGGTGACGATCAATCTGAAGGCCGAAGAAGGCAAGGAAATCGTCCGCAAGCTCGCGAAAGAAGCGGATATCGTCGTCGAGAATTTCCGGCCCGGCCTGCTCGACAAACTGGGACTCGGCTATGACGTGCTGTCGGCGGAAAATCCCGGTCTCGTGATGGTGCGCCTGTCCGGCTACGGACAAACGGGCCCGTATCGCGACCGTCCCGGTTTCGGCGCGATTGCCGAATCGATGGGCGGGCTGCGCCACATCACCGGTTATCCGGACTTGCCGCCGCCGCGCATCGGCATTTCGATCGGCGATTCGATCGCGGCGCTGCACGGCGTGATCGGCGCGCTGATGGCGCTGCATCACCGGCAGGTGAACGGCGGCAAAGGGCAGGTCGTCGATGTCGCGCTGTACGAGGCCGTGTTCAACATGATGGAAAGCGTGGTGCCCGAATACGGCGTGTACGGCATGGTGCGCGAGCGCACGGGCGCATCGCTGCCGGGCATCGTGCCGTCCAATACCTATCCGTGCCGCGACGGCAGCATCGTGATCGGCGGCAACAGCGATCCCATCTTCAGGCGGCTGATGCTCGCGATCGACCGTGAAGATCTTGCGAACGATCCGGCGCTCGCGCATAACGACGGCCGCGTGCCGCGCACGCAGGAGATCGACGGCGCGATCGCCGCGTGGCTCGCCAGCCGCACGATCGACGAAGCGCTCGACGTGCTGAACGCCGCCGACGTGCCCGTGGGCCGCATCTACAGCGTCGCCGACATGTTCACCGATCCGCAATACGTCGCGCGCCAGATGATCCAGACATTCAAGTGGCAGGACGGACGCGACATCACGCTGCCGAACGTCACGCCGAAGCTCTCGGAGACGCCTGGCGAGACGCGCTGGCTCGGACCCGAACTGGGTGAACATACGGATGAAGTTCTGCAAACGCTGGGTTATGATGCGGACCACATTGCAAGGTTGCACGCGCAACAGATCGTGTAGCGGGCACCCACGCTAGCGCACGAAGACGGGCGGATCAGCCCGCGACAGAACAAAAACCGGAGACAGGACCATGCAACGAAGAAGCTTTCTCGCAGGCGGCGCGGCACTCGCGGGCGCATCGCTCGTCGGCGCGCCGCTCGCGTTTGCGCAAAGCAAGCTGGAGACGTCGAAAGTCGCGATCGCCGTCGGCGGCAAGAACCTCTTCTACTATCTGCCGCTCACCATTGCCGAGCGCCGCAATTTCTTCAAGGACGAAGGGCTCGACATCGAAATCTCCGATTTCGCGGGCGGCTCGCAGGCGTTGAAAGCGGCTGTCGGCGGCAGCGCGGACGTGGTGTCCGGCGCGTTCGAGCACACGCTGCTGTTGCAGGCAAAGAACCAGTACTTCCGCGAATTCGTGTTGCAAGGACGCGCGCCGCAGATCGTGCTCGCCGTGTCGAAAAAGACGATGGCGAACTACAAGTCGATCGCCGATCTGAAGGGCAAGAAAATCGGCGTGACGGCGCCCGGTTCGTCGACGTCGATCATGGCGAGCTTCGTGCTCGCCAAAGCCGGGCTGACGGCGAAGGACGTGTCGTTCATCGGCGTCGGCGCCGGGGCGGGCGCGATCGCCGCGTTGCAGTCCGGCCAGATCGACGCGCTCGCCAATCTCGACCCCGTGATGACCAAGCTCGAACGCTCGGGCGAGATTCGCGTCGTGTCGGATACGCGCACGCTGGCCGACACGCGCACGGTGTTCGGCGGCAACATGCCGGCCGGCTGTCTGTACGCCTCGCAATCGTTCATCAGCAAGAATCCGAACACGACGCAGGCGCTGACCAACGCAATGGTGCGCGCGCTCAAGTGGCTGCAGACGGCGACGGGCACCGAGCTGATCAACACCGTGCCCGAGGCCTACCTGCTCGGCGACCGTGCGCTGTATCTGGATGCGTGGCAGCACGTGAAAGAGGCGATGTCGCCCGATGGCCTGATGCCCGCCGACGGCCCCGCGACATCGCTGAAAACGCTGCAGGCCTTCGACGACACGATTAAAGGCAAGCCGATCGATCTGTCGAAGACCTGGACGAACGACTTCGTGAAGAAGGCGCTCGCGACGGTCAAGGCATAACGCCATCTGAACTTCGATTCAACCTCGATCCGTGCCGGGCTTGCGCCCGGCGGCACGCGTGAGGGCGCAAGCCCCGCCGCGTCACGATATTGCAACATCGAACCACCGAAGCATCGAAACAAGCGAGCCAAACGATGACCGTTGCCGCCCTGGCGCTCGAAAACATCACCTGCACGTTTGCGTCGCGCGAGAAGCGCGGGCAACGTTACACCGCCGTCAAGGACACGACGCTGCGCATCGCGCCGGGCGAGTTCGTCTCCGTGGTCGGCCCGACGGGCTGCGGCAAGTCGACCTTGCTGAACGTCGGCGCGGGGCTGCTGGAGCCGTCCTCGGGCGCGGTGACGGTGTTCGGGGAACCGCTAACGGGCATCAACCGGCGCGCCGGCTACATGTTCCAGGCGGACGCGCTGATGCCGTGGCGCTCGGCGCTCGACAATGTGCTGGCGGGCCTGTCGTTCCATGATGTGCCGCGCGCCGAAGCGCTCGCACGCGCCGACGAATGGCTGAAGCGCGTCGGTCTCGGCGGGTTCGGGGACCGTTATCCGCATCAGCTGTCGGGCGGCATGAGAAAGCGGGTCGCGATGGCGCAGACGCTGATTCTCGATCCCGACATCATCCTGATGGACGAGCCGTTTTCCGCGCTCGACATCCAGACGCGCCAGTTGATGGAAAACGAGCTGCTCGACCTGTGGGCCGCGAAGCGCAAAGCCGTGCTCTTCATCACGCACGATCTGGACGAAGCGATCGCCATGTCGGACCGCGTCGTGGTGCTGTCAGCGGGGCCGGGTACGCGGCCGATCGGCGAGTTTACGATCGATCTGCCGCGTCCGCGCGATGTCGCCGAAGTGCGCTCGCATCCGCGCTTCGTGGAACTGCACGCGCAGATCTGGAGCGTGCTGCGCGACGAAGTGCTTAAGGGTTATCAGCAGCAACTGACGGTCGCGCCGGAGGGCAACTGAGATGTGGAAAGCATTGCGCCCGAACCGCGCGAACCTCGTGATCTGGCAGTGGCTGCTGCTCGTGCTGTGTTTCGTGCTCTGGTACGTGCTGACGAGCCCGACACTGCTGCCCGCGTTCTATTTCGACGACGCGAACAAGGCGGCGTTCTTCTTCGGCGAACCGCAGAAAGTGCTCCTGCGGATCTGGGAGTGGTTCGCGTCCGGTGAAATCTATCTGCACCTGTGGATCACGCTGATCGAAACCGTGCTCGCCTTCGCGCTCGGCACGGTGCTCGGACTCGGCGTCGGCTTGTGGCTCGCGCTGTCGCCGCTCGCGAGCGCGTTGTTCGACCCGTACATCAAGGCCGCCAACTCGATGCCGCGCGTGATTCTCGCGCCGATCTTCGGCGTGTGGTTCGGTCTGGGCATCTGGTCGAAAGTCGCGCTCGGCGTGACGCTCGTGTTCTTCATCGTGTTCTTCAACGTCTATCAGGGCGTGAAGGAAGTCAGCCCGGTCGTGCTCGCGAATGCGCGCATGCTCGGCGCGAACCGCAAGCAGCTATTGCGCGCCGTCTATCTGCCCAGCGCGATGAGCTGGGTGTTTTCGAGCCTGCATACGTCGGTGGGGCTGGCGTTCGTCGGCTCGGTGGTGGGCGAGTATCTGGGTTCGGCGCGCGGCGTCGGCTATCTGATCTTGCAGGCCGAAGGCACGTTCGATATCAACACCGTGTTTGCCGGCATTCTCGTGCTCACGGCCTTCGCGCTGATACTCGATGCGATTGTCGGCGCGCTGGAGAAGCGCCTGATGAAGTGGCAGCCGAAGAGCGGCGAGACCGAAAAGCTCTGATCGCCCGATGTTCCCGTTGCAAACGGCGCGTGACCTGCGAAGGCTACGCGCCGTTTGTGTTTTGAAGGCTTACGGCGTGATCACGATCTTGCCGAGCACGCGCCGCTGCGCCATGTCGTTGAGCGCGCGCGCCGTGTCTTCGAGCGGATAACGCGCCGACACGAGCGGCGTGAGCTTGCCTTCGCGAATCCAGCCGACCATCTGCTCGAACGCGGCCGCATTGCGTTGCGGCTCGCGCCGTGCGAAATCGCCCCAGAACACGCCGACGATGCTCGCGCCTTTGAGCAACGCGAGATTGAACGGCAGCTTCGGGATGTCGCCGTTCGCAAAGCCGACGACGAGATATCGCCCGCGCCAGCCGATGCTGCGAAAGGCGGGTTCCGCATAACTGCCGCCGACGGGGTCGTAAATCACATCGGGTCCGTTGCCGTCCGTGAGCGCCTTGATCCGTTCGCGCAAGTCTTCCGTCGCGTAGTTGATGGTCGCGTCGGCGCCGTGCGCGACGCAGGTCGCGAGCTTCTCGTCGCTCGATGCCGCTGCGATCACGCGTGCTCCGAGCGCCTTGCCGATTTCGACGGCGGCGAGTCCCACGCCGCCTGCCGCACCGAGCACGAGCATCGTTTCACCCGCTTTCAGCGCGGCGCGATCGACCACGGCGTGATGCGACGTGCCATAGGCGAGGGTGAAGACGGCTGCCGTCTCGAGATCGGCGTCATCGGGCAACGGCACGCACGCGGCAGCGTCCGCGACGGCCTGCTCGGCGAACCCGCCTTGCTGCGTGTAAGCGACCACGCGCATGCCGGGTCTGAACTGCGTGACGCCGTCGCCGACGGCGCGCACGATGCCCGCGACTTCCGCGCCGGGCGTGAAGGGCAGGGGCGGCTTGAACTGGTACTTGTTCTGGATGATCAGCACGTCGGGAAAGTTGACGCTTGCCGCCTTGACGTCGATGACGATCTGGCCGGCTTGCGGCACGAGATCGGGTAGTTCCTCGATGCTCAGGCTTTCGGGCGGGCCGTACTGGTTGCAGCGGATTGCGCGCATCGTGTCTCCCATCGGTGAATGTGCGTTGCAGGCTTCGCGGGTTCATGCACGGCTCATAAGCGTGCTTCCGGCTCCGTACGGCTGCGGGCGCGCTATAACGCGGGTGCCGCAGCGAAGCAAACGCCGCCGTCTTGACAAACCCTTATAGCGAAGCAGTGTAATGCAGGCGCGAACGACCGTGCGCTTTCGTCGTGCAGCCGCATCCATGCCGCGCTGCATGAAAGCATAGGCACGCGCGGGGCCTGTGTGTCGTTCGCGTGCCTTGTTTCCTCGGTTACAATCGCCGCATGCGAATCCTACTCAGCAATGACGACGGTTATCTGGCGCCAGGCCTTGCTGCGCTTTACGAAGCGCTCAAGCCGCTCGCCGATGTCACCGTGATGGCTCCCGAACAGAATTGCAGCGGCGCGTCGAATTCGCTAACGCTTTCGCGCCCGCTGTCGGTGCTGCGCTCGGCCAACGGCTTCTACTACGTGAACGGCACGCCGACCGATTCCGTCCACATCGCATTGACGGGCATGCTCGATCACACGCCCGATCTCGTCGTGTCCGGCATCAACAACGGGCAGAACATGGGCGAGGACACGCTGTATTCGGGCACCGTCGCCGCGGCGACAGAAGGCATCATGTTCAACGTGCCCGCCATCGCGTTTTCACTCGTCGATAAAGACTGGGTGCATCTCGAAGACGCGACGCGCGTCGCCGCCGAAATCGTCGCGCATTATCTCGAGCAACCGCTGCCGGGTTATCCGTTGCTGAATGTCAACATCCCGAACCTGCCTTACGAGCAGTTGCGCGAGTGGCGTATCACGCGCCTCGGCAAGCGGCATCCGTCGCAGCCGGTGATCCGGCAGACCAATCCGCGCGGCGAGCCGATCTACTGGATCGGACCGTCGGGCAGCGCGCGCGATGCCAGCGAAGGCACCGACTTCCACGCGGTGGCTAACGGCCTCGTGTCGATCACGCCGCTGCAACTCGATCTGACCCATACGGCTATGCTGCCCGCGGCGCGCGACTGGCTCAGCGCCGGGAGCGGCGCTTCATGACGGGCGAGCGCGCAAAGCGCTTTCCGCTGGGACTCGAAGACCTGGTGCGGGAGCCGCGCCGGGCGGACGCGCGCGGCGCGAAAACGGCTGCGGCCAAGCCGGCTGCAGCCAAGCCTGCCGCGCCGAAGGCGGCCGTACCCAACCCGAACGCGCAGGCAACAGGGCGCGCGCGCAGCAGCGTGAGCGGCACCGTCGCTGGAAAAACGCCGGCGGGCGCGAAGGGCGCGACAGGCATCCTCAATTCGAACGCGAAAGCGGCCGGTTCGTCCGCGCGCCCGTCCGCGATTACAAAAAGTCCGTCCGGAATCGTCAATACGAAAGGCGCAATTACGATCCGCAATGACGGCGCGCGCAACCAGTTGCCGCGTCCCGTGACGGCGTCGTTCGAGCGCACGGGCGCGCCCAATGTCGCGTTGACGAGCGCCGTCACGCTGACGTCAGAACGCGTGCGCGAGCGGATGGTCGAAAGGCTGCGGGCGAACGGCATCACCGACCCGCGCGTGCTCGATGCGATGGCAATGGTGCCGCGTCATATGTTCGTCGATCCTGGCCTCGCCACGCAGGCTTACGAAGACGCGGCGCTGCCCATCGGCCATCACCAGACCATCTCCAAGCCTTCCGTGGTCGCGCGGATGATCGAGCTGGCTGCGCAGGGCCGCACGCTCGCGAATGTGCTGGAAATCGGCACCGGCTGCGGCTATCAGGCCGCGGTGCTGAGCCACGTCGCGCGCGACGTGTATTCGATTGAACGCATCAAGCCGCTTTACGAGCGCGCGAAGACGAACCTGCGTCCGCTGCGCATCCCGAACATCCGTCTGCACTACGGCGACGGACGGATCGGTTTGCCGGCCGCGGCACCGTTCGACGCGATCGTGATCGCGGCAGCTGGACTCGATGTGCCGCAGGCGCTGCTCGAGCAGCTTGCCATCGGCGCGCGGCTCGTGGCGCCTGTCGGATCGCAGGACGGACAGTCGCAGGTGCTCACGCTCGTCGAGCGCACGGGCCCCGCGCAGTGGCGCGAATCGCGGCTTGATCGCGTTTTCTTTGTCCCCTTAAAATCCGGAGTGATTTAACCCCGATGAGTATGTTTCGCGCGATGCAAAGAACAAGCCTGAATGTCCCGTTGTCCGTCGCTCAGCGCAGCGTTTGCGTGGCCATGCTGTCCGTCCTGGCCGCATGTGCAACGCGGCTCGATAACGCGCCCGTCGTCGATCGCTCCGGCACCCTCGGCACTGTCACGCAGCCGGGCGCCGCGCCCGGCGCGCAGCCTGCCGCGCCGCTCGGGCCGCCGCCTCCGGGCTACTACCGAGTGAAGCCTGGCGACACCTTGTATAGGATCGCGCTCGAAAACGGTCAAAACTATCGCGACATCGCCGCGTGGAACAACCTGACCAACCCGAACCAGATCGAAGTCGACCAGTTGCTGCGCGTGGCGCCGACGGGTGCGAACGGCGCGCCGCTTGTGGCGGGCGTGCCGGGTGTCGCGACGGCGCCCGTTGGCGGCGGCGCGGTGCAGAACGCGCCAGTGGCGGGCGTCCAGCCGGCGCCGTCGGCGGGTGCGGCCAACCAGCCGCCCATTTACGGTGCGGCGCCGGGCGCGTCAGGTGCACAACCGGTCACGCCGCCGCCCGCGGCCAGCGACGCGACGGCGTCGAACGGCAACGTGACGTTTGCTTGGCCCGTGCGCGGACCGTTGTTGAACGGCTTTGATGATTCGAAGAACAAAGGCGTGAACATCGGCGGATCGGCGGGCGAAGCGGTAAAGGCTTCCGCCGACGGCCGGGTGGTTTATGCAGGAAATGGGCTGCGCGGTTACGGCAATCTCATTATCATCAAACATGACGCGACGTATCTCACAGCGTATGCACATAATCGTGCTTTGATGGTAAAAGAGGGTGACGCGGTAACCAAAGGTCAGAAGATCGCCGAAATGGGCAATAGTGATTCCGACCGCGTGATGTTGCATTTCGAAGTTCGCCGCCAGGGTAAGCCTGTCGACCCAATGAAGTATTTGCCGCCGCAATAAGCCAAGCGATACGACCATGCCGAAATCGAAGCGCCGCCCGTCGCAAGCAGAGACTGAGTCCGTGAGCCGTGCCACGCCTGTTTCGGTGGACGACGTTGGCGCTTCGGATGTCGATGACGACACTGTCGAGGATCTCGACAACGCCAACGACTCCGAAGAGCGGGCGTCGGGTCGCGACGAGGAATCCGAGGGGCGCGAGAGCGCAAACGATTCCGCGCCCGACGCCGACGATTTTCGCGCGCTCTTGCAGGCCGAACTCACGGCTGACACGATCCAGCACTACCTGAACCGGATCAGCGTGAAGCCGCTGCTGACCGTCGAGGAAGAGCAGCGTTATTCGCGCCTCGCGAAGGCGGGCGAGTTCGAAGCGCGCCAGGTGATGATCGAGCGCAATCTGCGGCTCGTGGTCAGCATCGCGAAGGGGTATCTGAATCGCGGCGTGCCGCTGCTCGATCTGATCGAAGAGGGCAACCTGGGCCTGATGCACGCGATCGAAAAATTCGATCCGACGCGCGGCTTCCGCTTCTCGACGTATGCAACGTGGTGGATTCGCCAGAGCATCGAGCGCGCGATCATGAATCAGGCGCGCACGGTGCGGCTGCCGGTGCATGTGATCCGCGAGCTGAATCAGGTGTTGCGCGCGAAGCGCCACCTCGAAAAGAATTCGATGAATTCGGGCGAAGCGGCCGAGCGCCGCGACGCGAGCATCGACGACATCGCGTATCTGACGGGCAAGACGACGGACGAAGTCACCGATATCCTCGCGTTGAACGAGCACACGGCGTCGCTCGATGCGCCGCTCGATCTCGACCCGGCGAGCAGCCTGCTCGATCTGTTGTCCGACGACCAGAGTCAGTCGCCCGATGCGGAGGTGCAGCATCGCGAGCTCGAGACGTTGACGCGCGCGTGGCTCGCGCGGCTCTCGGACAAACACCGTCATGTGATCGAGCGCCGCTTCGGGTTGAATCACATCGAGCCGGCCACGCTCGAGGAACTTGCCGACGAAATGGGCCTTACGCGCGAGCGTGTGCGCCAGATCCAGCAAGAGGCGCTCGTGCGTCTGAAGCGCTTCTTTGCGTCCAATGGCGTTCGAAAGGACGCTGTTCTCTAGAAACTGATGACTCCAATTCTGGTTTTCGACATCGAGACGATTCCCGATGTCGCCGGCATTCGCCGGCTTGAAAGTCTTCCCGCAACGATGTCCGACGAAGAAGTGGCCGAGCACGCGTTTGCGGCGCGGCGCGAGAAGACGGGCAGTGATTTTCTGCCGCATCACTTGCAGCGTGTCGCGGCGATTTCATGCGTGTTCCGCGATGACAATGGTTTTCGGGTGCGTTCGCTTGGCACGCCGTCGGATGGCGAGGCTTCGCTCGTGCAGTCGTTTTATCGCACGATCGAGAAGTACACGCCGCAGTTGGTGTCGTGGAACGGGGGCGGCTTTGATTTACCGGTGCTGAACTACCGTGCGCTGGTGAATGGCATACGCGCGAACCGGTTTTGGGATCTTGGCGAGGATGACCGCGATTTCAAGTGGAACAACTACATCAGCCGATACCACGCGCGGCATACTGACTTGATGGATGTGCTCGCGATGTATCAGGCGAGGGCGAATGCGCCGCTCGATGCGCTTGCCAAGCTGTGTGGTTTTCCCGGCAAGCTCGGGATGGATGGCGGGCAGGTGTGGCACGCGTTTCAGGCGGGGCGGATCGATGAGATCCGGAACTACTGTGAGACGGATGTCGTTAATACTTATCTGCTTTATTGTCGGTTTCAGTTGATGCGGGGTGGGTTTTCGCCGGAGGAGTATGCGGATGAAATCGCACTCGTGAAGAACTCCTTGGCGCAGGAGGCGGCGCCTCATTGGGCCGAGTATCTCTCTGCGTTCGATAATTAGTGGTTTTTTTGGGGTCTTTTGTCTGCGACGCTTGGGTGGTCTGCTTGCTTTTGCGCTGGCATCCGCGTGACGTTAGCGTGCTTCAGGCGTTGCCCCTGTGCGGGGCGGCACCTACTTTTCTTTGCCGCCGCAAAGAAAAGTAGGCAAAAGAAAGCGGCTCACACCGCCAGCGCTAATTCTTGCCTGAGGGCCCCCAAAGGTTCTTACGCTTCACACGGCAATCACGTCATTCGTGTTCGTTGCCAGCGCTCTTGCGGTGCGCCTCACCTGCTTCACACACCTGCGGCCCAGCACGCCGCGCCAGATAGTCCACCGCCGCCCAGGTGGCAAACTGTGTGTAGGCCATAGCGCCTCGCACGCCTCACTCCGGACCCGATAGCACGCGCATACCTCCATGTAAGAGCGCCGAGCTATACGCCGCGACAACCTACACACAGTTTGCCACCTGGGCGGCACGTACCATTCGCTGCCGCTAACTCATGTACGGGTGTTTGAAGTGGTGAGGCGCCTGTTCGACGCGTTGGCAACGAGCACCAACCAGGGCACTGCCGCGTGAGGCGTGGGGACGTTGGGGGCCCGTGGATAAGAACACGGGCTGGCGGTGTGAGCCGCTTTCTTTTGCCTACTTTTCTTTGCGGCGGCAAAGAAAAGTAGGTGCCGCCCCGCACAGGGGCGACGCCTGAAGCAAGCTAACGTCACGCGGATGCCAGCGCAAAAGCAAGCAAACCACCCCATCGTCGCAGACAAAAAAAACCCAAAAAAAACCTTAATCCAACTCGACCAAGATAGGCTGATGATCCGAAGCGCGGGTCGCGCCATCGACCTCACACCTACGTAACCGCATCCGCAAATCATCAGTGACAAATACGAAATCGCAGGTCAGCGGCCCATCTGCCCACTGAACCTTGTCAAAGACACCTGCCGTCATAGGCGGCGTCTGACCCGGATGCAACGTGGTCCAGGCATCGATAAACGAAGGACTGCCGTCGAGCGGCTCGAGCATCCGCCGGTAGGCCTCACTACCGTATGCGCTATTGAAGTCGCCACACACGACGGCACTGACCGGCCGCCCGGTATCAGCAAACGGCCCAATGGCGTTCTCGGCGGGAACAGGATGCGCCGCATGCCCAGCGGCTTCCTGCTGCAACTGGCGCAGCCGGTCGACCTGCGCGAGCCGCTGCTTCAGCGAATAAAACTCCAGATGCGTCACGATCACCCGCACCGAGCCGCCCGGCGCGCGCAGCACCGCCTCAAGCGCGACGCGCTGCATCGACGGCGCCTCCGGATCGACCGGCCATGGCAACGAATGGCGGATCACACGCTCGACAGGCAGACGTGTCGCGATCGCATTGCCGAACTGCCGTCGCGGCGCCGCCGGCGCATCGAGCTTCAACGCGGGCAGATCCGCGCCGATCGCCTCGAGCACCGTGAATCCCGGCAGGGCGTCCGCGATCTCGGCGAACTGGTCGTCGCCCGGATGCCCCGCCAGCACCGAAAAGCCACGCGTGACTTCCTGCATGCACAGCACGTCGAAATCAACGAGCCGGCGTGCCTCGTCGAGCGTGCGCGTCAGGTTCACGTCGCCGTGCGCACTGCGTCCCCACTGGACATTCCAGCTGATCAGTCGCATCGTCAAATCTCCGTCGGTGTGTGTCGTTCGTCTACAATCTCGTGTTTGGTCCCACTTTTACACAGTCTGTCAGGAAGTCGCAGGTGTCCGAAACTGTCCCCCACATTGGTAAAACGCGCTCGTCCAGAAAGGGCAAGCAGGCGCGCGAAGACGCTGCCGCCGGTCCCTTCAAGGCGCCCGAACTCGATATCGAGTCGCTCGATATGGAAGCGCGTGGCGTCGGCCGCACCGTCACGGAAGACGGCTCGCCCGGCAAGGTCATCTTCGTCGAGGGCGCGCTGCCCGGCGAACGGGTCACCTATTCGAGCTACCGCAAAAAGCCCAGCTTCGAACAGGCGCAACTCGTCGATATTCTTAAAGAGAGCGTGATCCGTACCCGCCCGCAGTGCAAGTTTTTTGGCATCTGCGGCGGTTGTTCGATGCAGCATCTCGACGTGCGCGCGCAGATCGCCGTCAAGCAGCGCGTGCTCGAAGACAATCTGGCCCATCTGTCGAAGCTGCGCCCGGAAACCGTGTTCCGGCCGATCCACGGCCCGTCCTGGGGCTACCGCTATCGCGCGCGCCTCACCGTGCGCCACGTCGCGAAGAAGGGCGGCGTGCTGGTCGGTTTCCACGAAAAGAAAAGCAGCTACGTCGCCGATATGACGAGCTGCGAAGTGCTGCCGCCGCACGTGTCCGACATGCTGGTGCCGCTGCGGCACATGGTCGAAGCGCTGTCGATTCGCGACCGCATGCCGCAGATCGAACTGGCCGTCGGCTCATCGGTGACGGCGCTCGTGCTGCGCGTTCTGGAGCCGCTCAACGAGGCCGACGAACAGCTGCTGCGCGATTTCGCCGATCAGCACAATGTCCAGTTCTGGCTGCAGCCGAAAGGGCCGGACACGGTCTATCCGTTCTATCCGCTCGACGCGCAGCTCGATTACACGCTGCCCGAATACGGCATCCGCATGCCGTTCCGTCCGACCGACTTCACCCAGGTCAACCATCAGATCAACCGCGTGCTGGTCGGCCGCGCGCTGCGTCTGCTGGCGCCCGCGAAGACCGACCGCGTGCTCGATCTGTTCTGCGGCATCGGCAACTTCACGCTGCCGCTCGCGCGGATCTCGCGGGAAGTGGTGGGTATCGAAGGCAGCGAGGTGCTGACCTCGCGCGCGCTCGACAACGCGAAGGAAAACGGCGTCGACAGCCATACGTCGTTCGCGTGCCGCAATCTGTTCGAAGTCACCGCCGACGACATCCGCGCGCTCGGTCATTTCGACAAATACCTGATCGATCCGCCGCGCGAAGGCGCGCTCGCGGTGTCGAAGGCGCTCGCGGACATTGCGCAGAGCGGCGAAGGGCCGTTGCCGAAGCGCATTGTCTACGTGTCGTGCAACCCGGCGACGCTCGCGCGCGACGCGGGCCTGCTCGTGCACGAAGCGGGCTACCGGCTGAAGGGCGCGGGTGTCGTGAACATGTTCCCGCACACCTCGCACGTGGAGTCGATCGCACTCTTCGAGCGCGACTGAATGTGACGGACTGAAGCGTGCGCCTATTGCATCAACGCGGAGACACGCAAACGCGGACGCCAGAAACAGAAACGCCACGGTATGCAACCGTGGCGTTTTTTTATCCGGTCAGGCGGGTCAGAACTGCCCTCAGAACTGCCACCAGGACTTTTCCTTGCCCGGACGTGCATGACCCGTGATGTACGGGCTGTCCGGGAACGTGCCCGCCAGGATGCGCTTCGTGTCGTCCGCAAGCTGGGGCTGATCCAGCTTCTGATACGACAGCATCATGATGTGCAGCGCGTCTTCGATCGCGGGCGCGTTCTTGTATTCCTTGATCGCGAGCTGCGCACGGTTGATGGCGGCCACATACGCGCCACGGCGGTAGTAGTAGTCCGCTGCGTGCACTTCGTGCGACGCGAGCGCGTTCACGATATAGCGCATGCGCTGGGCCGCATCCGGCGCGTACTTGCTCTGCGGGTACTTGTCGACGACGACCTTGAACGCGTCATACGACTCGCGCAGCGACTTCGGATCGCGCTCGCTCATGTCCTGGCCCGAGAAGCGGCCGAACAGGCCCAGATCGTCGTTGAAGTGGATCATGCCCTTCAGGTAGTACGCGTAGGGAATGTCCGGGTGATCCGGGTGAAGCTGGATGAAGCGGTTGACGGCCTGGTCGGCGGCGTCCGTTTCGCTGTCCTTCCAGTTGCAGTACGCGACGTTGATCTGCGCCTGCTGCGCGAAGTGGCCGAACGGGTCGCGGCCTTCGAGTGCTTCGAAGTATTTCGCGCACTTGCCGAAGTCGCCACCGCTCAAGGCGTCTTGCGCCTCCGTATATAATTTATTGTTGGTCCACGTGGCCGTTTCGTCGGTCTTTTCCGGCAGGCCGTGACAGGCCGCCACCAGCGTAACGGCTGCCATGGAAGCGCCATAGAGGGCTGCTTTCCTGGCCAGCTTTTGGGCCACCGTCTTTCGAACAGTTTGAGTAATGATGTTCAAGGCTCGCATTTTCCAGTCTAGCTTTACGTCCAGGTGACCCAGTCTCGATGACCCGTTCCAATACTCCGCGTCCCGCTCAGCATCCCGGTCAGGGCGCGCGGAAGAGCAACAAAGATTATAGCCCAAGCGCCGACCCCGCCAACGTATCGGCAGGTGACCCGGGCACCGATGCCCTTGACGACGATCTGGTCGGCGACGCGCTCGCCCCATCGTCTGCATCCGGCGCGGAGCAAGGCTCCGCGCGGCGCGCAGACGAAGCGCCGCGAGTCGTCACGGTGCCGTCCGAGCTCGCCGGGGAGCGCCTCGACAAGGTGCTCGCCAAAGTCTTTCCGGAGTTTTCACGCAGCCGGCTGCAAAGCTGGATCGAGGCGCAGCGTGTGCGCGTCGACGGACAGCCCGCGAAAATCCGCCAGCCGGTGCCGCTTGGCGCATCGATCGAGCTGGTGCCCGATCTGCTGCCCGAGCAGCTTGCGTTCACGCCCGAACCCGTGCCGCTCGACATCGTCTATGAAGACGACACGCTCGTCGTGATCAACAAGCCGGCCGGCCTCGTGGTGCATCCCGCTGCGGGGAACTGGAGCGGCACGGTGCTCAACGGCCTGCTGCATCGCTATGGCGACGCGGCCGCGGGCCTGCCGCGCGCGGGCATCGTGCATCGGCTGGACAAGGAGACCTCGGGACTGATGGTCGTCGCGCGCACGCTCGAAGCGCAAACCGACCTCGTGCGCCAGCTGCAGGCGCGCACCGTGAAACGCCGCTATCTCGCGCTCGTGTGGGGCAACATGCGCGACGAAGGCACGATCGACGCGCCGATCGGCCGCGATCCGCGCGAGCGCACCCGCATGGCCGTGGTGACGGGCGCCGCGGGCAAGCCGGCGCGCACGCACTTCCGGCGCATCGATTCGGCCATATGGGAGCGTCAGCCCGTCTCGGCGATTCACTGCGATCTGGAAACCGGGCGCACCCATCAGATTCGCGTGCATTGCGCCCATGTCGGCCATCCGCTGCTAGGCGACCCCGTGTACGGACGTGCGCGCGGCCAGCGCTCGGTGACGCCGCTGCCGGGCGGCTTCGCGCGCCAGGCGCTGCATGCTTGGCGGCTCGCGCTGGTTCATCCGCGCACGGGCCGCACGATGCAATGGCGCGCCGACGTGCCCGACGATATCGCTGAACTGTCCGAAGCGTTGGGCCTCGGCCGCGAGCACGACGCTGCGTACCAGGAAGATTTCGACGAGTATGACGACTACGACGATGAAGCCGAAGCATCGATCGAAGACGATTACGACGGTGAAGACGACGAACCATCACCCGACAAGGACGACCGCGCATGACGCTGCCTGAGCTGACCACCAACGACGTGTTGCGCCCCGAGTGGTCCGTGTCGCCGCGCGTGCGGGCGCTCGTCACGACGCGCAACGGCGGCGTCAGCCTGCCGCCGTTCGGCACATGGCGCGATGGCGTCGATGGAGCGGGCGGGCTGAATCTCGGCAGAAAGTCGGGCGACGATCCCGCGCATGTCGAAGCCAACCGTGCGCGTCTGATGCGGCTGACGGCGCGCGATGAGGCCGCATGGCTCGCGCAGGTTCATGGCGCGACCGTCGTGAATGCCGGTGACGTGCTGGCCGCCACACGGCGCGGCGAACCGCTGATGCAAGCCGATGCCAGCGTGACCGACCGGACGGGCACGGTATGCGTGGTGATGATCGCCGATTGCATGCCCGTCCTGCTATGCGATCCGCAGGGCCGCGCGGTGGGCGCTGCGCATGCGGGCTGGCGCGGTCTCGCGTCGGGTGTCGTGGAGCATACGGCGCAGCATGTCGCGTCGCTCGCGGGCACTGACATGTCAGCGTTGCATGCTTACCTGGGCCCATGCATCGGCCCGCAGGCCTTCGAGGTCGGACCAGACGTGCGTGACGCCTTCATGAACGGTGTCGGCGGCACACAACGCGAGGCCGTCGCCAGCGCCTTCGTCGAACACCCGTTGAACGCCGGCAAGTTCCTCGCGGATCTGCCGCGGCTCGCGCGTTGGCGTCTCGCGCAGATTGGCGTGACGAACGTAACAGGCGGCGATCACTGCACGGTCACCGAACGCGAGCGCTTCTACTCCTATCGACGCGATCGCGAAACAGGCCGGATGGCCGCGCTGATCTGGCTCGCGGATCAATGACAGGCGCGTCTAACTCCCGCTGCACAAAGGCAATTTTGCTGCGCCTGACCCGACGTTAAGCGGGGTCCTATACGGTCTTATGTTGCACTGCGCGAAAATAAGAAGACCTACGCGGTTGCGCAGTGCATAAGCGTTCCGCGCGTTCCTCCATCAGCCAGACGAGCCCGTAGTAGCGGGCTCGTTTTGCATTGCACAGCGCGAGCGTTTGTTCCATCGGCAATTCGGTTTCATATACATCGGGAAAACGATGATGAAAAAAATATCGCAGTGCGGCAAAATCGGGAACAAGCATTGACATGCCTTGCGATGGGGCGCAAGAATGTTCTCCACTGGGCAAGGACGTAACGCGGTCGTGAACCATTCGCTGCTCCCGCGCGAGTACCTGCCTCTCAACCCGTCCGCGAGGACCTTTCGGTTAAAAGCAGGCATGGCTGCATCTCAAACTTCCTCGACTTCTTCTCGCACGGACACCTCGTCGGACCGCACGCAGCAGCAGGCGGATGCGGCAGGGGTGCATCAATGGTTCGATGCCTGGATGAACGCATGGCGTTCGATAGGCGCGCAGGCTGCAGCGAACGGCAATCCATTTAGTGTCCCCGCCATGCCCGACTTCGCCAAAGCGGCGACGGCGCAGGCTGGTTCGCTGCCATTCGCGAATCCTTTCTTCGAGCAACTGGCCAAACAGTTTGCGCAAACGCAAGCTCAACCGAACGGTCCGGCCGAAGCTCAACCGTTCAACGCATTCTTCGGACAGGCATTCAATCCGCAGATTGCGCAACAGTTCACGCAGCAGCTTGCCGGGTTGAAGGTGCCGAGCGCATCCATCCCGTCCGGGCGTCTGCAGCAGTTGCAGTCAGACTATTCGCGTGAAGCGATGCAGTTGCTGCAACAGTCGACGCAGACAAGCTCCTCGGCTATCGAGCTCAAGGACCGGCGCTTCAGTTCGGATGCATGGAAGACGACGCCCGTCTACGCGTACACGGCAGCATGGTATCTGCTGAACGCGCGCTATCTGCAGGAACTGGTAGACGCGCTCGAAACCGACCAGAAAACCCGCGAGCGCATCCGCTTCGCCGTGCAGCAATGGACCGCGGCCGCCTCGCCGAGCAACTTCTTCGCGCTGAATCCAGAAGCGCAAAAAACACTGCTCGAAAGCAACGGCGAAAGCCTGCGTCAGGGCGTGATGAACCTGCTCAACGACATGCAGCGCGGCAAGATCTCGCAGACGGACGAATCGCGTTTCGTGGTCGGCAAGAATCTCGCGATGTCGGAAGGTTCCGTCGTGTTCGAGAACGAGCTGATGCAACTGATCCAGTACAAGCCGCGCACGGCGACCGTGTACGAGCGGCCGCTGCTGATCGTGCCGCCTTGCATCAACAAGTACTACATCCTCGATCTCCAGCCCGAGAACTCGCTGGTCGCGCACGCGGTCGAGTCGGGCCATCAGGTGTATCTGATTTCGTGGCGCAACGCGGATCAATCGATCGCCGACAAGGGTTGGGACGACTACATCGGCGACGGCGTGCTGGCCGCGATCGAAACTACGCGCCAGATCAGCGGCCGCGAGCAGATCAACACGCTCGGCTTCTGCATCGGCGGCACGCTGCTCGCGACGGCGCTAGCCGTGGCGTCGGCGCGCGGCGAGCATCCCGCGGCATCGATGACCTTGCTCACGGCGATGCTCGACTTCGCCGACACGGGCATTCTCGACATCTTCGTCGACGAAGCGCATGTGCAGATGCGCGAGCAGACCATCGGCGGCAAGAACGGCACGCCGCCTGGCCTGATGCGCGGCCTCGAGTTCGCGAACACGTTCTCGTTCCTGCGCCCGAACGACCTCGTATGGAACTACGTCGTCGACAACTACCTGAAGGGCCGCACGCCGATGCCGTTCGACCTGCTGTACTGGAACAGCGATTCGACGAGCCTGCCGGGCCCGATGTACTGCTGGTACCTGCGCAACACGTATCTGGAAAACAAGCTGCGCGAACCGGGCGCGCTCACCACGTGCGGCGAGAAGGTGGACCTGACGCGCATCGACGTGCCGACGTTCATCTACGGCTCGCGCGAAGACCACATCGTGCCGTGGGAAACGGCGTATGCGTCGGTGCCGCTGCTGACCGGCCCACGCAAGTTCGTGCTCGGCGCGTCGGGCCATATTGCCGGTGTGATCAATCCGCCGGCGAAGAAAAAGCGCAGCTTCTGGTCGGTGGCGGGCGACGATAAAACGCTGCCCGACAATCCCGCCGACTGGCTCGCAAGCGCGACGGAAACGCCCGGGAGCTGGTGGCCCGAATGGACGGGCTGGCTCGCCCAGTTCGGCGGCAAGAAGGTGAAGCCCGCGGCGCAAGCTGGCTCGGCGGAGTTTCCGGTGATCGAGCCTGCGCCTGGCCGCTACGTGCAGCAGCGCGAATAATCGTTCGGGGGCCGAATCATTCGGATAGGGTCGCCGTCGATGTGAAAAGAGCGACCACCCCCTGACGGAAAACGACTGACGACGGATGGAGTGAGACAGACGCTGTATCGCAGTAACGCTGACTTGACCGGATTATCAACTTGACGGGGTACTGTGGAGCATGTCGCCGCAGCCTCCGGAGGAAACGAAAATGACTGACGTAGTGATCGTATCGGCGGCCCGCACGGCTGTCGGCAAATTCGGTGGGTCGCTGGCGAAGATTGCGGCGCCGGAACTGGGCGCCACGGTGATCCGCGCCGTGCTGGAGCGCTCGGGCCTCAAGCCTGAGCAAATAAGCGAAGTCATCCTCGGTCAGGTGCTGACGGCGGGCTCGGGACAGAACCCGGCGCGTCAGTCGCTGATCAAGGCCGGCCTGCCCATGGCAGTGCCCGGCATGACCATCAACAAGGTGTGCGGCTCGGGCCTGAAGGCCGTGATGCTGGCCGCCAACGCGATCATCGCGGGCGACGCGGACATCGTCATCGCGGGCGGCCAGGAAAACATGAGCGCGGCGCCGCACGTGCTGCCGGGCTCGCGCGACGGCTTCCGCATGGGCGACGCGAAGCTGATCGACAGCATGATCGTCGACGGCCTGTGGGACGTGTACAACCAGTACCACATGGGCGTGACGGCTGAGAACGTCGCGAAGGAATACGGCATTTCGCGCGAAGACCAGGACAAGTTCGCGGCGCTCTCGCAGAATAAGGCGGAAGCCGCACAGAAGGCCGGCCGCTTCGATGATGAAATCGTGCCGATCCAGATTCCGCAGCGAAAGGGCGATCCGCTGTCGTTCGCAACGGATGAATTCGTGCGCCACGGCGTCACGGCCGAGTCGCTGGCGGGCCTGAAGCCGGCTTTCTCGAAGGAAGGCACGGTGACGGCGGCGAATGCGTCGGGCCTGAACGACGGCGCGGCAGCCGTGGTCGTGATGTCGGCGAAGAAGGCCGAGGCGCTGGGTCTCACGCCGCTCGCGCGCATCAAGGCGTACGCGAACGCGGGCGTCGATCCTAAGGTGATGGGCATGGGCCCGGTGCCGGCATCGCGCCGTTGCCTGGAGCGCGCGGGATGGAGCGTGAACGACCTCGACCTGATGGAAATCAACGAGGCATTCGCGGCGCAGGCGCTGGCCGTGCACAAGCAGATGGGCTGGGATACGTCGAAGGTGAACGTGAACGGCGGCGCGATCGCGATCGGCCACCCGATCGGCGCATCCGGCGCCCGGATTCTCGTCACGCTGCTGCACGAAATGCAGAAGCGCGATGCCAAGAAAGGCCTGGCGTCGCTGTGCATCGGCGGCGGCATGGGCGTGGCGCTCGCGGTCGAGCGTCCGTAAGCAGTCGTTTCACAAGGAGGCCGCCGCGCCTGCCGGTGTCGCCCGACGGCGACTGGCGGCGCGGCGTGGTCCGATGCTTTCGCGCGCCTGGCCGCATCGGGCGCGGCGGGCGCATCGGACATTGGAAGGCGAAGCACGAGGCGGCTGGCGCCTCGTAAAACGATAATGGAGTGTGTGTTATGTCACAACGAATTGCGTACGTAACGGGCGGCATGGGTGGCATCGGCACGAGCATTTGCCAGCGTCTGCTCAAGGATGGCTTCAAGGTGATCGCAGGTTGCGGCCCGAATTCCCCGCGTCGCGTGAAATGGCTCGAAGATCAGAAGGCTCTGGGCTTCGACTTCATTGCGTCGGAAGGCAACGTGGGCGACTGGGAGTCGACCAAGGCCGCGTTCGACAAGGTGAAGGCCGAAGTCGGCGAAATCGACGTGCTGGTCAACAATGCGGGCATCACGCGCGACGTCGTATTCCGCAAGATGACGCATGAAGACTGGACGGCCGTGATCGACACGAACCTGACCAGCCTGTTCAACGTGACGAAACAGGTGATCGACGGCATGGTCGAGCGTGGCTGGGGCCGCGTGATCAATATCTCGTCGGTGAACGGCCAGAAGGGCCAGTTCGGTCAAACAAACTATTCGACCGCGAAGGCAGGGATTCACGGTTTCACGATGGCGCTCGCGCAGGAAGTGGCCACCAAGGGCGTGACGGTCAATACCGTTTCGCCGGGCTACATCGGCACGGACATGGTGAAATCGATTCGCGCCGATGTGCTGGAAAAGATCGTCGCGACGATTCCGGTGCGCCGTCTGGGCACGCCGGATGAAATCGGGTCGATCGTTGCATGGCTGGCGTCGGACGAGTCGGGCTTCTCGACGGGGGCCGACTTCTCGCTGAACGGCGGCCTGCATATGGGCTGATCCGTGGACGTCCTGGTTCGTGGTGGCTCGAACGAAGCAGGATGTTGCATGGTTCAGATGTTTCCGGCGGCGTCTTGTACGCGCAGCGTTTTGCTGTGCGTTCGGCAGGACGCCGTTTCTGCGCTTCATTCGCGCTCAAAGGCGTTACATGACCACTACTACAAAGAAAACAGCCGAACGACTCATTAAGAAATATCCGAACCGTCGACTGTACGATACAGAGACCAGCACTTACATCACGTTGACCGATGTGAAGCAGCTCGTGCTGGATCAGGAGGATTTCAAGGTCATCGATGCCAAGAGCAACGAAGACCTGACGCGCAGCATCCTGCTTCAGATCATTCTCGAGGAGGAGAGTGGCGGCCTGCCGATGTTCTCGTCGATCATGCTGTCGCAGATCATCCGTTTCTACGGGCATGCGATGCAGGGCATGATGGGCACGTACCTGGAAAAGAACATCCAGGCGTTCATCGACATTCAGAGCAAACTCGCGGATCAGTCGAAGGGCCTGTACGAGGGCAAGACGATGAATCCGGAGGTCTGGTCGCAGTTCATGAACATGCAAGCCCCGATGATGCAGGGGATGATGACGAGTTACATCGAGCAATCGAAGAACATGTTCGTGCAGATGCAGGAGCAGATGCAGAACCAGGCGAAGACGATGTTCAGCACGTTCCCGTTTACGCAGCCGACGCCGCAAGGAAATCCGGAGCCGGAGAAGAAGTAAGGCTGCGCGAGCGGGCTGAATACTCGAATCTGCCCGGCGGCGCGCGCCGGGCAGAGGGTCGTCTGTTTCTCGTCGATGTCTGGCTAAGCCTGGTCATTTTCTGCACGTTGCGGCATGCAGTCCCAAAATGTTGACCAGTATGAAATATCTGATTGAGATTAATTTTTTTGATATTTCGAATTTGCTGATTTTTAGCTAGATAAAATCAGAACCGCTAGTGTTGACATGGGCTGCTGATCAAAAAAAATAATACTAGTCCGGACCTCAACCGTGACTCGAGTCTGTCATTGAATATCGCTGACTAGCTCGACAAGCCTGAGTCCCATCAAGAAGCGGCCGCATAAAAAACCGGCGCGGCTGTTTTGTATTTTACGGAGATCAAGCATTTGTCATGGAAGTTCACTATCAGTAAAACGAAAAGCGGGTTTTATTCGGTGAATGGGTCGATTCAATTTTCCGTTGGCATTTTGTCGCCAACGGATTAAATCACGTCTCGATGTTTCTCCTGGAGCGTGTCCGCGTTCGGGCGTTTTGTGCGGGCGTCAGGTCTCTTGAGGTGAGTGATGACAAGCAAGCACGTAGGTGGAAATATCGACGATTTCCTTGCCGAGGAATCGCTGCTTGAGGAAGTCACGGCTACGGCGATGAAGCGCGTGATCGCCTGGCAGATCGAGCAGGAAATGAAAGCGCAGAATCTGACCAAAACCCGAATGGCTGCAAAGATGAATACGAGCCGTGCGGCGTTGAACCGCTTGCTGGATCAGAACGATACGAGCCTCACGCTGACAACGCTGGCAAGCGCCGCGAATGCGCTCGGCAAGAAGTTCAGGTTCGAACTTGCTTCGTGAGACGGGCGCCGGATGTCCACGTGACTTTCTCCATGCGCGTTTTGGCGGCGATGTGCGCTAACCGCCGCGCCGTACGCCGCTTGACCCCTCTCACGGTATAATCCGAGGTTGCTTGCGCGGGCCTAATCGACTTCCCACAAGATCCACATGGCCCCATTTCGCGACGGTCCTCGCCACGAGGGCACCGTCGCACGGTGCACCCACGTTTGCCGCGATTCCGGCGCCCGGGCTGCACGCCCAAGCCCTCAACTATCGCGTCACTCATCGCTCTCGCCGGACCATTCTCTATGTCGCAGACTTCGACCCCCGCCGCGCCGACCGCTTCGATTCCGAAGGTCGGGTTCGTTTCCCTCGGATGCCCGAAAGCCCTCGTCGACTCCGAACAGATCATCACGCAGCTGCGCGCCGAGGGCTACGAAATCTCCGGCACCTATGACGGCGCGGATCTCGTCGTCGTGAACACCTGCGGCTTCATCGACGAAGCCGTCCAGGAAAGCCTCGACGCCATCGGCGAAGCGCTCACGGAAAACGGCAAGGTGATCGTCACCGGCTGCCTCGGCGCCAAGCAGAGCGCGAGCGGCTCGAACCTGATCGAAGAAGTGCATCCGAAGGTGCTCGCCGTGACGGGGCCGCACGCGCTCGGCGAAGTGATGCAGGCCGTGCACAGCCATCTGCCGAAACCGCACGATCCGTTCGTCGATCTCGTGCCCGCCGCCGGCGTCAAGCTCACGCCGCGCCATTATGCGTACCTGAAGATTTCCGAAGGTTGCAATCACCGCTGCACGTTCTGCATCATCCCGTCGATGCGCGGCGACCTCGTGTCGCGCCCCGTCGCGGAAGTCATGCTGGAAGCGGAGAACCTCTTCAAGTCGGGCGTGAAGGAACTGCTCGTCATCTCGCAGGACACGAGCGCCTACGGCGTCGACGTCAAGTACCGCACCGGCTTCTGGAACGGCAAGCCGATCAAGACGCGCATGACGGACCTGGTCGGCGCGCTCGGCGAACTCGCCGCGCGGTACGGCGCGTGGGTGCGTCTGCATTACGTCTATCCGTATCCGAGCGTCGACGAAGTGATTCCGATGATGGCGGAAGGCCCGCTCAAGGGGCATGTGCTGCCGTATCTCGACGTGCCGTTCCAGCATGCGCACCCCGAAGTGCTCAAGCGCATGAAGCGTCCCGCAAACGCGGAAAAAGTGCTCGAGCGCGTGCGCGCGTGGCGCGAAATCTGTCCGGACCTGACCATTCGCAGCACCTTTATTGCGGGCTTCCCCGGCGAAACAGAAGAGCAGTTCGAAACGCTGCTCGACTTCATCCGCGAGGCGGAACTCGATCGCGTCGGCTGCTTCGCGTATTCGCCCGTCGAAGGCGCGGGTGCCAATGAACTCGACGGCGCGTTGCCCGATGAAGTCCGCGAGGCGCGTCGCGCGCGCTTCATGGAAGTCGCGGAAGAAGTCTCGGCGAAGCGCATCGCGCGCAAGGTCGGCAAGACGCTGAAGGTGCTGGTCGACGAGATCAATGCCGATGGCGGCGTCGGCCGCACGGCGGCGGATGCGCCGGAAATCGACGGCGTCGTCTATATCGCGCCGGCGACCAAGGCGTCGAAGCGTTACAAGGTCGGCGATTTCGTGTCGGTGAAGATCACGGGTGCCGACGGCCACGACCTGTGGGGCGAGGTCTAGGCCATGCCCTCGAACACACCGTCCATCCTCGCGCTCGGCGAGGCCATGGTCGAATTCAACCAGTCCGGAATCAACCAGCCTACTTATTTGCAGGGCTTCGGCGGCGACACGTCGAACTTCTGCATCGCGGCCGCGCGACAAGGGGCGTCGACGGGTTTCGTATCGGCTGTCGGCAGTGATCCGTTCGGGCGTTTGCTGCTCGATCTGTGGCAGCGCGAGCAGGTGGATACCGCGTTCGTGCGCGTCGACGATCAGGCGCCGACGGGCGTGTATTTCGTGTCGCACGGTCCGTCCGGCCATCAGTTCGACTATCTGCGCGCGGGTTCGGCGGCGAGCCGCTACGCGCCGCGCGATCTGCCGCTCGACGCAATCGCCGCCGCGAAGGTCATCCATCTGTCGGGCATCAGTCTCGCGATCAGCGTGAGCGCGTGTGACGCCGCGCTCGCCGCGATCGCGCACGCGCGCGCGAACGACGTGCTGGTGAGCTTCGACACCAATCTGCGCCTCAAGCTGTGGCCGCTCGCGCGGGCGCGCGCCGTGATGCTCGAAGCGATCCGTCAGACGGACATCTGCCTGCCCAGTTGGGACGACGTCACTGAACTGACGAGTTTGACGGAGCGCGACGACATCGTCGATTTTCTGCTCGCGCAAGGGCCGCGCGTCGTCGCGCTGAAACTCGGCAAGGAAGGCTCCTATATCGCGACGCCCGACGAGCGGCGTGTCGTGCCCGGCCACGTCGTCCATGCCGTCGATGCGACTGGCGCGGGCGACTGCTTCGGCGGCGCGTTCATCGCGCGCATCGCTGCGGGCGACGATCCTTTCCAGGCGGCGCGCTACGCGAATGTCGCGGCCGCGCTGTCGACGCAAGGCTTCGGCGCCGTCGCGCCGATTCCCGATCGCGCGACGGTCGAAAAGCTTCTCGGCGCCTGAGCGCATGCTCATGCGCGCGCGTCGCCAGCACCGCCGCGCAATGGCGTCGGATTCAACGCGGAAATCCGGCACTCGGGTATGGTCAGCAAGGCAAGGTCACGCGCGTCTTCAACGGGGCGCATGACATTCATCTGAGACGAGAGAGAGGAGCAAGCGATGCAACGTGAAGTGGTGGTAGTGAGCGGCGTGCGCACGGCAATCGGCGACTTCGGCGGCAGCCTCAAAGACTTCGCGCCGACGGATCTCGGCGCGCGCGTCGTGCGCGAGGCGTTATCGCGTGCGAGCGTCGCCGGCGACGAAGTCGGCCATGTCGTGTTCGGCAACGTCATCCATACCGAGCCGAAAGACATGTACCTTGCGCGCGTCGCAGCGCTCAACGGTGGCGTCGCGCAGCATGCGCCTGCGCTCACCGTGAACCGGTTGTGCGGCTCGGGCTTGCAGGCAATCGTATCGGCGGCGCAATCGGTGCTGCTCGGCGACGCGGATATCGCGATCGGCGGCGGCGCGGAAAGCATGAGCCGCGCGCCGTACATCATGCCGTCGGCGCGCTTCGGCCAGCGCATGGGCAACGCCAGCATCGTCGACATGATGCTCGGCGCGCTGCACGACCCGTTTCAGTCGATCCACATGGGCGTGACGGCCGAAAACGTCGCGAAGAAATACGACATCTCGCGCGACGCACAGGACGCGCTCGCGCTCGAATCGCACCGCCGCGCCGCGAAGGCGATCGAGAGCGGCTACTTCAAGGAACAGATTCTCCCCATCACGATTGCGTCGAAGAAAGGCGACACCGTCTTCGACACGGACGAGCACGTCCGCATGAACGCGACGGCCGACGACTTCGCGAAACTGAAGGCCGTGTTCGCCAAGGAAAACGGCACGGTCACGGCGGGCAATGCGTCGGGCATCAACGACGCGGCGGCGGCCGTCGTGCTGATGGAGCGCAGCGTCGCCGAGAAGCGCGGCGCAAAGCCGCTTGGCCGGCTGGTTGCATACGCGCATGCGGGCGTCGATCCGAATTACATGGGCATCGGCCCCGTGCCCGCGACGCAGAAGGCGCTGGAGCGCGCCGGCCTGAAGGTCGGCGATCTCGACGTGATCGAAGCGAACGAAGCGTTTGCGGCACAAGCCTGCGCCGTCAGCAAGGAACTGGGCCTCGATCCCGCCCGGGTGAACCCGAACGGCTCGGGTATTTCGCTCGGTCATCCGATCGGCGCGACGGGCGCGCTGATCACCGTCAAGGCGCTGTACGAGTTGCAGCGTATCGGCGGCCGTTATGCGCTCGTGACGATGTGCATCGGCGGCGGGCAGGGCATTGCAGCGATCTTCGAACGGATCTGATCCGTTCGCGAGACGGGACGGGGCGGCGATGACCTGGCGTCGCGCCGCTCCGTCGCTGAACGAACTTGCGGTATAACCCGTCGCAGCGGGTTCTCGAGGTATCGGGCGTTGTCAGGCGTGCGCAGAACGCCGTCATGCCGGTTGAAAGGAAATAACGGATGCAGGAAACCAGCTCGAAACACAAGGCGTCGTGGCCCGCGATGATCGCGGCGGCGGCATTAGCCGTCGCGGCGGCGATGCCCGTCGCGACTCACGCGGAAAGCGACGCCGTCAAGCAACTCGCGGCGCCGCCGCCGATCCAGTTGCCGCTCAAGCCGAGCCCCGAGTTCGCGAAGTTTCCGCAGTACGCGGGCACGCTCGGCAAGCGTCAGATCGTGCTGCGGCTGGGTGCGAAAACCGACGACCCGTCCGGCGTACACGGCGAGTATCAGTTCGCCGACACGGGCGAGGTCATCCTGATCGCGGGCGACCGCGACGGCGACACGCTCGAAGTCGAAGAATCCAACGACGGCACGCATATCACGGGCAACTGGGTCGGCAAGTTCGCCGCGGATGGCTCGATCGAAGGCGAGCGCATGAACGTCGACGATTCCAATCCGCTGGAATTTTCGTTGCGGCCGCTCGCAGCGGGGCAGAAAGCGCCGTCGGCCGCGCCCGTTCAGGCTCAGAAACCGGCGCAACAGTCCACGCAACAGTCCGCGCCGCAGCCGCGCACCGGCGGCCAGCCCGTCAACGGCGTGAGCAATCTGACGATCGGCGAATAAGCGCCGCGCGCATCACAGACGAATCCAACTTTCCTTGACCATGACTCAAAAGACTCCAAAGCACGGTTTGCAGACCCGCATCGTCCAGCCGAACGATCAGCTCACGCCCGGCTGGGAATCGTTCTCGGTGCCCGTGGCGCGCGCCTCGACGGTCGTTTTCCCGGACCTCGCGGCGATGCGCGCGCTCGACTGGCGCAACGACGCGCAATGGCGCTACGGCCTGCACGCAACGCCGACCTCGATCGCGCTCGCGCAGCGCCTTGCCGCGCTCGAAGGCGGCAACCACGCGCTGTTGCAGCCATCCGGCCTGTCGTCGATCTCGAACGTGTATTTCGGGCTCGTGAAATCGGGCGACGACGTGCTGATCCCCGACAACGTCTATTCGCCGAATCGCGATCACGCCGAGTGGCTCGCGAAGGACTTCGGCATCACCGCGCGCTACTACGATCCGATGATCGGCGCGGGCATCGCCGACCTGATCCAGCCGAACACGAAGCTGATCTGGCTCGAAGCGCCCGGCTCGGTGACGATGGAAGTGTCCGACATTCCCGCCATCACGGCCGTGGCCCGCGCGCGCGGCGTCGTCACGGCAATCGACA